>NZ_CP118225.1:1345000-2005712 GCF_028768465.1 Rhodopirellula sp. P2 | reverse complement strand
TTCGCGTGACGCGACCCCTGCGTCCACCATCAGGTCCGTCATCGCATCGGCGACCGAGATCAATTTGTGACAGCGTGACGCGGCCCAGCGTTCACACCGCACAAAGAAATCATGAGCCAGCCGGGACTGGTAATCATGAAAGGGCGCGCCATGGACAGTGTGAACGACCACCGGACGTTTGCCAGTGGAACTTCGTTTCAGGCCCCAGCCCACATGCCGGCCGAGCAAACCGCCTTTGGCACTGTGCGTGTGGACAACATCGGGATCAAAGGCCCGCAACGTCCGCCGCAAATCACGAGCGGCGCGCCAATCGTTGACAGGATGAATCGCACGCCGTAAAGAATCGACCAACTCGATTGGCAGACCGTCCAGTTCGAACCGCCCTGCCCTGCCCTCTGCATCCACCTCCGGACGGCCAACGGCGACCCCGTCCGGGCGAACTCGAGCGGCCAACAAGTCACCTTCTGGACCAACCGCCGGCCCCGTCACGAGCAAGACCTCGTCCCCATGAAGGTGAACGAGGTCCTGGCAGTTGTGCAGCGTGTTCTCTTGCGCACCGCCAATGATCATTCGGGTGATCACATGGGCGATACGCATGAAAGGTCTTAGGCCCCGAACTCAAGGCGACGAACGCCGAGTTGCTGTTGCAAACGATTGACGATGGCAGTGTGCATTTGGCTGACGCGAGATTCCGACAGGTCCAAGGTGGCCCCGATCTCTTTCATCGTCAGCTCTTCGTAGTAGTACAGGATGATGATCAGACGTTCGTTGCGATTCAACCCTTTGGTGACCAAACGCATCAGATCGTTTTTCTGAACGCGGCGGGTGGGGTCTTCGCCCTTCTTGTCTTCCAAGATGTCAATCTCGCGGACATCTTTGTAGCTGTCCGTTTCGTACCACTTCTTGTTCAGCGAGACGACGCCGACGGCGTTGGCTTCGCTTTGCATCTTTTCCACTTCCTTGATGTCGATCTCCATGTGAGCCGACAACTCTTGGACGGTCGGTGCACGACCGAAACGAGCTTCCAAGGTCTTGGTGGCGGTGGCCAACTTGCTCGCTTTGCTGCGAACCAAGCGTGGCACCCAGTCCATTTTGCGAAGTTCGTCGAGCATTGCTCCACGAATTCGCGGCACGCAGAACGTCTCGAACTTCACACCGCGTTCAGTGTCGTAAGCATCGATGGCGTCCATCAAGCCGAACATGCCGGCACTGATCAAGTCATCCAGCTCGACACCATCAGGCAGTCGCTGCCAGATGCGTTCGCCGTTGTAGCGAACCAATTGCATGTAGCGTTCGACCAACTGGTTCCGCAGCGGCTCATAGTCCGGCGAATCTTTGGTGGTGGATTTGAAAGAAGTCCATACCTTCAAGATCGGGTCGTCTGCAGTTGCGGTAGCCGGCATCGAATCCTCCGTGATGATCACTGATTGCTAACTTCGTCTGCACAGCGGAAATCCGCTGCGTGTCGGTCACTAGCAATGAAATAAGTCTTGGTGTGTTTGAACGTGCGAGTCAATCAGCATCCGTGCCGTCAACGGTTCGCCGTCACTTGTCTTGGTCGTCGGCCTCTTCCAATGCTGATTTCTCAACACCTTCCTGAAACCACTTCACTCGTTTGCGATATAAGTCTTCCACTCCGTCTCGAATCAACTGATCCGCGATGGCACCTGCCAAACCTCCGATGCCCATGAAGACAATCAGAGTTCCGATCGCTTCCGTCGCAACGTCTTCCGCCATCTCTCCATGCCAGATTCCGCGAAGGACAACCAGTCCCATTGCGAATGAACCAAGCGAAAGAGCCAATGATCGGATCACGTCAGGGTCCAAACCATGGAGGCAGGCCACAAAATAAAAACAGGTCGATTTCTTCGATCCCAAACTCGTTAAACGGACACTTCAAAAAAAGTCTCAAGTGACTTTCGTCGATCGCGTGCCGTCACAGTTCAGAGTATCGGCCAACTTCTCATTCTTACTTCAGTCAAAATTCTTAAAATCAGGCCGCCTCGCCATAGTGCAAGGATTCGTACCCGTCCATTGTCTCAAAACCCATCTCCCCCAAACCAGCGGTAGGCATCTGTGGCAACAATTGTGCCACCAAGCCAGAGGCATCCGCCACGGCGATGTCATCCGGGACCTGTTGACCGTTGGTCAAATAGCTCAGTGGCGGCGCTGCGCCGCGATCACGCCCCGTCAACGCGGCCAACACAGCGGCGGTGCAAGGCGTCTCGTCCAGTTTGGTCAGCGTGACCGCGTTGGCTCGCACCGGGGCGAAACCTTCCAACGTCGTGCGGATGTTTTCACCCGAACTGGTCGCACTGAGAACCAAGTGTGTTTCATCAGGGTGCGCCGCTCGCAAGAACTCGGAGAGCTGTTCGATGCGGGCGTCACTGCGGGGACTGCGTCCAGCCGTGTCAATCAAGACAAGGTCGACATCCCCCAACGCACTGAGCGCCGTTTCCATCTGTTCGGGTTTTTCCACGACCTGCATGGGCAGGTCCATGATCTCGGCGTAAGCCTTGAGTTGTTGGACCGCCGCGATTCGGTACGTGTCGATCGTCAGCAATCCCACACGCCGGCGAGCTTCAATCCGAAACCCGGCCGCTAACTTGGCGACCGTCGTCGTCTTGCCAACGCCCGTCGGGCCGACCAACGCAACAATGTGACGGTCACCGGGCTGAGTTCGAATCGGACCGCAAAGGTTCAATTCCCTCGCGACTGCGCGTTGCAAATGCTCCATCCAACGTTGGTCGTTCTGGACCGCGGACTCCGAATCGGCGATCCCGGCGGCGAAGCTGGATGCCGAAGCCATCCAGCGGCGAGCCGTGGACTCATCCACCCCAGCCTGCAACAACCGCAACGACAAGGAATCGGCCGGAGTCAGCTCGGAGGAAGAATACCCCGAACCATAAAAACCGCCCTGCCCTGCCTCGGATCCCGTCACGGAACCCGAGCGAAGTGGATGGGCCGCGTCAAATTTCTGATAAGTCGCTTCCACTGGATTTCGACCGGCCGAGCCCCCTGGGATGCCAGTCGGCGACGCACCGTAGCCGGACGACGCTGCCACCGAATTGACGGAGCGAACATCCGCTGGTAACAACGGCTCCTCCGCATAATTCGCTGGAACATGATGGCCCGCGTTGCCGTTCATGGCCCCTTCAACAGGACCACCGTGCAACCCCGCGGTGACTTCCACATGGGTCCGGCCAAGCCAGCCCATCCAGCCATTGCGGACCTGCCGCGTATGAAGCACGGAAGCCTCCGGGCCCATTTGATTTCGGATGTCGGCAAGAGCCGCTTGCAGATTCGCTGCTCGAAAAGTTCGTATATGCATCAATCACTCACCACGCCGTGTGACTGGATTTTTGTGTCCTGTGTGATTTCGTTGTACGACAGCACACGAACGCGGGGCATAGAACCAGCAATGATCTGGCGAAGTCCGGGACGAATCCGCGGGCTGACCAAAATCACAGGGGTGTGGCCCAGCGTGATTAGTTTCTTAACTGCTTGGGAGATTTTGTCGCAAGTCGAGTCCACCGCTTGTGGGCTCATCCGGACAAAAAGTCCTCGCTCGGTATGTTCGATTCCCGCCGCAATGCGATCTTCCATGGCAGGATCCAGCGCCACCACGTGCAGCTGGCCCATCTCGTCCCGGTAGCGTGTGCTGATCGTGCGAGCCAAACGATGACGGACGTATTCGCTGAGCCAAATCGGATCCTTCGTTCGCCCGGCATGATCGCCCAGCGTCTCCAAGATGATCGCCAATTGTCGAATCGGCACATCTTCGCGAAGCAGTGTTTGCAGGACCTGCTGAACGTCGCTGATCTTCAACATCCCTGGGATCAGTTCGTCGACCACAGCCGGTGCGGCTGTCTTCAACTCGTCGATCAAATGCTTGGTTGCGTCACGATTCAACAATTCGTCCGCATGACGGCGAGCCAGCTCTTGCAAGTGGGTCGCCAAAACCGCCCCTGGTTCCACGGTTGTGTATCCATAAATTGCAGCTTGTTCGCGACGGATCGGATCGATCCAAACGGCAGGTTCGCCGAAGGTTGGATCCTTGGTCGGTTCACCATCGATCACGCCCGTGGTGTGGCCGCTGTCGATCGCCAACAAACGATCCGGCAACACGCGTTGTTTGGTCAGTGGGTTCCCGGCAATCCGAATCTCGTATTCGTAATCGTGCAAATTCATGTCGTCGCGAATCCGGACCTTGGGGAGCACGACGCCAATGTCGCCCGCGATCGAGTGACGAACCCCCGTGATTCGCTGCATCAAGTCGCCGCCACGGTTGGGGTCTGCCAAAGACAACAACCCCAAGCCAATCGCCAACTCCATCGGGTCCACATTCAAGTAGTCCTCGACTCGTTTCTCAGCCGGTGCGGAGGCGGCGGCTTGCTCCGCCTCTTCGGCATCCAACTCATCTCGTTCGATTTGTTTGTTCTGCCGATTCATCACGACGGCCAACCCGATACAGCTTGCACCCAAGGTTGCCATGGGAATCGCGGGCAAGTTGGTCAGGATCAACATCGATAGAAAGCCACCAGCGACCGCCAGTGCCTTTGGATTGCTGAACAACTGCTGCAAAAACTGTTCGGGCAAACTGGCTTTGCGAGCACTCCGCGTGACCAACAAACCAGCGGCCAGCGAGATCAACAACGCCGGCACCTGGCTGACCAGACCGTCGCCGATGGTCAGCTTGGTGAACAACTCCGCGGCCTCGGACACGGTCATGCCATATCGCATCACACCGATGTAGAGACCACCGGCCACGTTGACCAGCGTGATCACGATGCCGGCAATGGCATCCCCGCGGACAAACTTACTGGCACCGTCCATTGCCCCGTAAAAGTCAGCTTGGTTGGCGATTTCTTCCCGCCGACGTTGAGCTTCTTTTTCATCGATCAAACCCGCGTTCATGTCCGCGTCGATCGCCATCTGGCGACCTGGCATCCCGTCCAACGCGAATCGGGCGGCGACTTCACTGATGCGAGTCGCACCCTTGGTGATCACGATGAACTGAATCAACACGATGATCACAAAGATAATGATCCCGATTTCGATCCGGTCCCCAGCGACAAATTCGCCAAACCCCTGGATCACACCGCCGGCGGCACCCCCGCTGCCAGATTCGGTGCTGGTCAAAATCAACCGCGTCGTGGCGACGTTGAGCACCAATCGAGCGAGCGTTGTGGCCAGCAACAACGACGGGAAAATGCTGAAATCGAGCGGCGTGGTCACATAGACCGTGGTCAGCAGCACAATCACACCGACGGTGATGTTGGCTGCCAGCAACAAGTCCATCAAGAACGGCGGCAGCGGCACGAGGATCACCACCAAACACATGATGATGCCAATCGGCAAAACCAAATCTCGGTAGCGCATCAAGAACTGCATCGACGGTCGTTCCTCGGGCTTGAGCGAACTCATTTCATGGCGGCACCATCCCGGTGCCACCCCAGCCCGACGGTATCAGAACTTTTTTTTCGTCGAAAGTGAAGAATTCGGTTCAAGTCAGCCGGCTCATCAGCCGACAACGACCGCCCCCACCCCCTGCCAGCCTGTTCCAAGCGGCACAGCGAGCTTCGCTACCTCGCGGATTCGAGCGTTCCTAAGCCTTGACCTGCAAACCAGCGAACGCCTTTTGCAGCCCCAGTTTGCGAATCTCCGCCTGAATCGCTTCCGCGTCAGCGGCTTCCAAGGTCAGCGAGACCTCATCCGCCAACAATTGAGCGAACAGTGACCGCGCGATCGGCAACTGACGCTTCACTTCGGCGGCGGAAACACTTCGCTCGGCCAATTCAGCAATTCGTCCCGCAATGACCTCCGACGATTCCCCCGAGTGATCCGTCACCACCCGCAAGACATCATGGACCAAATCATGGGGGAGATCGTTGGCTTCCGCGTTCCCTGAGAGGGACCCCGAAGCAGCGTCCCCGGTCCGGTTGGCCCGTGTTCGCTCGCAATGCTGCTCGCGTTCCAGCGCTCGCCAAGCCCGTTGCAGCAATCCGTCCCGCCAATAGCTCAGCCAGGGGCGGGATTCCGTTTTGGCAGAATCCAGATCCAACTCTGGCGGCGATTCGAGAGCCGTTCCTTCGCTGGACATTTTTGCCTTGGATTCAATTTCCGACGCTCGGGCTTTGGCCGCCGAACGAAGTCCCAGGATCATGAAATCTCGCAGTCGGCCTTTCGCATGCCCGGAATACCCGGATTTGACCAAGTGCGAAATCAAAATCGCCAGCGCCCGATCCGCATCGGACTCGCTGCCCAACACATCGGTCAACAATCGCCGCATCGGTGGAAGGTACCGAAGCACAAACCCCGCC
Source organism: Rhodopirellula sp. P2 (assembly GCF_028768465.1). Taxonomy (GTDB): domain Bacteria; phylum Planctomycetota; class Planctomycetia; order Pirellulales; family Pirellulaceae; genus Rhodopirellula. Next base: position 1,999,389 of record NZ_CP118225.1, on the reverse strand, counting down.
GCACTGCCCGCCCCAGTCCATGTTTGCTGAGATCGACTGAGCCGAACTTCGGACGAAGTACTCAACGCCGACGAACGGATCGAAGACGATGTCAGATCGCCCGAGTTCGCGGGGTGAGATTGCCCTTCACGCGACGACATTTCAGCGTCGGACGAAGCACTGGGGTTGGAAACGGCCGGAGGATTCATCCCCGTATTCTAACTCAGTCGTGTCATCAGGTTGAAACGAACCTGCTCAAAACGCCCCGATTCGGCGTCCGGCGGAAAATCGACGGCCTCAGAAACCCGGCTCGCCTTCATCCGTTTTCCAGCGAACCGCCAATCCGGGGGCCAGTTCAGGCGAACGGTCTCGAGAATGGAATTGAGTGGGATCGTCCAACCAGCCTTCCTGCGACAAAACCAAGGTCACGACTCCCGTCGACGAACGCAGGAAATCATCCAATGCCTTGGAAATGAAACGAATGCCGTCCGGCTGGTCCTTCAATCCTTCCCCTGAATTGTTGAACTCCAATTCCCCCAGCGGCACCAAACCCTCCAGGTCCTCGGCAGCTGGGCTGGTCTCGAACGTCAGATGGCCTTCGCCGGATTCTTTCCATTCCAACGCTCCGATCCCGTCTGGCGTCGGCAAGTCCGACGGCCAACCATGAACGGTGATTCGCCCCGCACCGGGATGCGAATCAGGAGCCATGCTCAACAACAACGCCGAACGATCCATCCGCTCGAGCACGGAACTCACCGAATCGGATTCCATTCCTGAAGGCGGATCCAATTGCGACAGGTCAAACCTCAGGAACGAGATCGCCCACACATTGCCTTGCTTTTCGCCGGCACGATGCACAACCAGAGCGGGTTGTTTGCCAAAGTCTTCGGTGCTGCCGCGACGCACAAACGTGTCGGCTCCCTTTCCTGCTCGAGTGCGAATCGTGCGGAACCCCAACAGGTCTCCGGATCGCAAATTCTCGACGACTTCAAATTGAGAGGCCAGCGAATCCACACTAGCACCCGCAGGCGATTGCAATTCAAAGATCACGTCAAATCGTTCCTGAGCCATGTTAGTGGTCAAAAACTGAATCTCGATCGACTGCGTCTCGCCAGGTGCCGGCAACTGCCTCGGCGAGAAAGATCGCGGGAACGCGGGAGCCTTGCGTTTGAGCTGGCCTTCCTGTTGCAGATAGGTCGTGATGCGTGCGACCTGGCCGGCTTGCGAATACCAGACTCGCGGATCGGTCTCGGGCGACTCGGCTTGGTTGGTCAACTGAAGCCGGAACCGAGCCATCTGCCCCACCGGTACTTCGGGGTCGGAAATCACCTTGCCCGTCAATTGCAACGCTCCCAACCCAGCGGCCAACACAGCAGGAGCCTTTTCCGCAGCCGACGCCACCGCCGTCGGTTTCTCCGGCGATGCATCGCGAAGCGTCCACCACACGCCACCGCCAATCAACGCCAGGGCCGCCAGACCGCCAGCCACGAACAGCCACTTGGAGTGCCCCCCCACCGACTTGACCGTGGCATTCGAACTGGAATCGCCGGCGGCAGACACCCCACTGGATGCACCGGCACCCGGGTCGATTTGGATTGCCAATTCGGCCCGTTGAGCGTGTTGTATCTCTTCGGAAACGGCCCGCAACGCCTTGCGAAAATGGCCCGCGGTCTCGTATCGCTGCCCGGGTTCCTTGGACAACAGCCTCATGATCAGTCGCTCAAGCGGCTCGGGCACGTCCACCCGAACACCATCACGCTGTCGCTGCGAAAGCGGCAACGGTTCACGGCACAGAATGTTGACGAGCTGAGTCGGTGTGTTGGGCGCCAGCAACGGCACTTTGCCAGCAAACATTTCATACAGCACCACGCCGAGCGAATAGAGGTCGGTGCGTTCATCGACCGTTTCGTTGCGTGCCTGTTCGGGCGACAGGTATCCCGGCGTCCCGACGACGCTGTCGCCTCTGGCCAACCCTTGCACCGCCGATCCGGCGACCGCCAATCCGAAATCCAGAATTTTGACCCGTTCGCTGGGTGACTGAATCCACAAATTCGCGGGTTTGATATCCCGGTGAATGATCCCTCGGTCATGAGCCGCTTCCAGCCCCAAGGCGACTTGATCGGCGATCGAGATGATCTCTTCCGATGTGAATCGACGCCCGGATTGCAGCAGCTGTTCCAGCGTTGCTCCCTGCAGCAATTCCATTGCCAGGAACGGCGTGCCATTGCGTTGGCCCACTTCGAACAAGGTCGCGACATTGTCGTGGTGAACGGCGGCCATCGAGCGGGCTTCTTCGACGATCCGCTTGCGACTGTTCGGCGATTTCGCGAACCGCTGGTTCATCACCTTGAGCGCCACGGTGCGTTGCAACCGCGTGTCCTGCGCTCGGTAGACATGCCCCATGCCGCCGCTGCCCAACAACTCAATCACCCGATAAGGGCCCAGTCGGCCCAATTCGTCCGCGGATTCTGGCGGATCCAGAAACTCAGGCGGTGAATCGGGTTCGGACGAGGAATCAGTCATGACATGCCGGGTTGCGATGGAAATCCGATGAATCCCACTCGCCCCGGAGCGTTTTGCCGACCCAAATGTCGACACGACCACCCCGTCGAGCAGAATCCGACCTTGCAGGGTAAACACTGGCACATCGTGCAACAACTCTCCCCGCAGAAATCTGTCCCCATGGAATCCATGCCGGGTCTTGATACGATTGGCCGCTGAATACCGCCCTGCCCTGCTCCGAACATCTATTCGCCTTCTACCCGCGACGAGCCCGTGTCACGAACCGCTATCCAAGATCTGACCGACGGAATGACGTTGGCCCAGCCGTTCCAAGCTGCCGACAAACAACTGCGAGTCAATCGTCAGGGCGGCAAATACATCTTGCTGAAACTGTCCGATCGATCCGGCACGATCGTCGGAATGATGTGGAACGCGGACGAAACCACCTTCGATACGTTCGATCGCGGCGACTACATCCATTGCAGCGGTCGAACACAGGTCCACAACGGTTCCCTGCAAGTGATCCTCGCTGAGATCCAACGCATGGACCCAGCGGAAGTCGACCAAAGTGACTTTGACCGCTTCGACGCCAACCAAGCGGACAGCAATTTCGATCGCCTGCGAGAATTGCTGGCGACGATCTCACAACCCGCTCTGCACGCCCTGGCTCAGTCCTACCTGAACGACGATTCGTTCGTTCAATCGTTTCGCCAGGCCGCGGCAGCGGTTTCCAACCACCACGCTTACCCCGGCGGACTGCTCGAACACACCGTCAACATGATGGAACTGGTCCGACTGATTTCACCGCGTTACGCCAAGGTCGACACGGACCTGTTGTTGATGGGCGCCTTCCTGCACGACCTGGGGAAGATCGATGAACTGCGGGCCGGCGGCGAAATCAGCTACACCGACCGCGGCCAATTCGTCGGCCACATCGTCATCGGCGTTCAGCGTCTGGGCGAAAAAATTGCCGAAACCGAAGCCACCACCGGACAAAAGTTTTCCACCGGTCTGCGACACCAACTGGAACACTTGATCGTCAGTCATCACGGCGTGCTGGAATACGGCAGCCCCAAGATTCCAGTCACACTCGAAGCCGTCGCCCTGCACCACATCGATAACCTGGATGCCAAGCTCGCCTCGTATTCCTCGATCATCGATGCCGACATCGCTGCGGATGGAAACTGGACGAACTACACCCCCTCGATCGGACGCAAACTTTGGAAGGGCGACTCATGAACTCAACCTCGCAACCCAAAGACGAATCCGCCCCAGCGAATGCAGAACGCGCCGTGGTGCTGCTGTCCGGTGGACTGGACAGCGCCACGTGCGTCGCCATTGCTCGCGACCAAGGATTCGAAGTCCACGCGATCAGTTTCCGCTACGGCCAACGTCATGACGGCGAACTGGACCGCGCGGCAAAGCAAGCCAGTTTGATGAGCGTCGCGTCTCACCGCGTGATCGACATCGACCTCGCTCAGCTCGGTGGATCCGCCCTGGTGGACTCGTCCATCGCTGTCCCCAAATCCGATCATGTCGACAAGATCACAGGCGACATTCCGGTGACGTATGTCCCGGCTCGCAACACGATCTTTTTGTCCTACGCGCTGGCGGTTGCCGAAACGCTCGGTTCGCGAGACATCTTCATCGGCGTCAACGCTCTCGACTACAGCGGCTACCCGGATTGCCGTCCGGAATTCATCGACGCGTTTCAAACGATGGCACGCTTGGCCACCAAAGCCGGGGTGGAAGACGAACACTCGCTCACGATTCACACGCCGCTGCTGCACTGGACCAAGGCCGAAATCATCCAGCGTGGAATCGAACTCGGCGTGGACTACTCGCAAACGCTGTCCTGTTACGACCCGCAAGGCAGCAGCGTCGAAATGCGCCCCTGCGGTCAGTGCGACGCGTGTTTGCTGAGAGCCAAAGGGTTCGCCGAAAACGAAATCGCCGATCCCGCAATCGCCCCGTCTGACATCGCAATCACGCCACCTCGCCCCTGAATGGGCCGCCGTCCTTAGCTCGGGGCGGAAGCCCCGAAACCGAGTCGAAAAGAACAACAGGTCGCCCCGGATGGGGCCGTCGTGGGCATTCCCGCATGGTTGAACAGCACGACGCCAGCGGATGAAGTGGACTTGGATGCGACGAGGCTTGGCCGTGAAGCCTGCCCGACGGAACAGTTGAGGACAACTGTTCTACTCTGGTGCTGTGCATTTCAACGCCGGGCATTTCAGCGCGGTCGCAGTTCACCGACATGGCCCCGGTTGAGGATTCGGTGAGTGGATGGCAAAGTGCAAATGGATCCCTGCAAATTGCAAAGTGTTTCCGGCCCGGCAAGTCGCGTGATTTCACCGACCTGCAATTGCCAATTTGCAATGTCCAGTTTGCAATTTGCGATCGCCCCGTCTGACATCGCAATCACGTCACATCGCCCCGGCAGGGGCCGCCGTCCTTAGCTCGGGGCGGAAGCCCCGAAACCGAGTCGAAAAGAACAACAGGTCGCCCCGGATGGGGCCGTCGTGGGCATTCCCGCATGGTTGAACAGCACGACGCCAGCGGATGAAGTGGACTTGGATGCGACGAGGCTTGGCCGTGAAGCCTGCCCGACGGAACAGTTGAGGACAACTGTTCTACTCTGGTGCTGTGCATTTCAACGCCGGGCATTTCAGCGCGGTCGCAGTTCACCGACATGGCCCCGGTTGAGGATTCGGTGAGTGGATGGCAAAGTGCAAATGGATCCCTGCAAATTGCAAAGTGTTTCCGGCCCGGCAAGTCGCGTGATTTCACCGACCTGCAATTGCCAATTTGCAATGTCCAGTTTGCAATTTTCGATCGCCCCGTCTGACATCGCAATCACGCCACCTCGCCCCGGCAGGGGCCGCCGTCCTTAGCTCGGGGCGGAAGCCCCGAGACCGAGTCGAAAAGAACAACAGGTCGCCCCGGATGGGGCCGTCGTGGGCATTCCCGCATCGTTGAACAGCGTGACACCAGCGGATGAAGTGGACTTGGTTGCGACGAGGCTTGGCCGTGAAGCCTGCCCGACGAAACAGTTGAGGACAACTGTTCTACTCTGGTGCTGTGCATTTCAACGCGGGGCATTTCAACGCGGTCGCAATTCACCGACATGGCCCCGGTTGAGGATTCGGTGAGTGGATTGCAAAGTGCAAATGGATCCCTGCAAATTGCAAAGTGTTTCCGGCCCGGCAAGTCGCGTGATTTCACCGACCTGCAATTGCCAATTTGCAATGTCCAGCTTGCAATTTGCGATCACCCCGCCTGACATCGCAATCACGTCACATCGCCCCGGCAGGGGCCGCCGTCCTTAGCTCGGGGCGGAAGCCCCGAGACCGAGTCAAAAGAACAACAGGTCGCCCCGGATGGGGCCGTCGTGGGCATTCCCGCATCGTTGAACAGCACGACGCCAGCGGATGAAATGGGCTTGGATGCGATGAGGCTTGGCCGTGAAGCCTGCCCGACGGAACAGTTGAGGACAACTGTTCTACTCTCGCACCCCGCAGGTGTTCCCTACTTCAACAGGAATCCGTTGAGGTTCCAACCGGTTTCGGTGGTTTCAACGAAACCGAACGCGTTGCGGAAGTACTTCTCGACCTCACTGAACGCAGGCCATTTGCTCACGTTGAGACGCTCGATGGGTTCTTCAGCTTCAGGCTCATCGCCTTCGAACATCCGCCGAACCAACGAAGCCATGACCGAATCGCTGTTTTTCAATTCGCCTTGGCGTTGCAGTTCGTACTTTGCTCGCAGCGATTGACGCAGCCGCACGACGCGTTGGAAAGCCACTTTGCCAGCTCCCATCTCGCTGGTCAGCTTCAGCAGGTCTTTGACCTCCTCCAAGTCGGCTAACTTCTCGCCTTCCCCCGTTTGCATTCGCTTCGCCACGTCGACCAACCATTCGACATGGCTGCTGAAGACCAGGTGCGCCTTCTCGGAACCCTTGCCAGCGGGCACCATCGCAATGGCCCACGTGTTCAAGAGTGGTGTTTGCTCTTCATCGATTTCCTCCTCGAAGCCGAGATCATCAAAGAACTCGTCATCCAGTTCGTCATCACCGCTGCCGTGCTTGACCTGCCAAATCTCGACACCAGGAACCGTGTCGACCTTGAACACATCTGGTTCGACTTCCATCGCTTTGCGGACTGCCGTTCCAATCGCATCGGCATTGCGAACTCCGATCGCGACCAACACGCGTTCCGAATCCACCGTCGCGGGCAGTGTGTTGTCGGTCAACAACAACAGGTGTTCCGAGAGATTTGGCAACACGTTCTTTTCGATGTCGATCTGCGGCCCTTCTTCGTCGTCACGGATCCCCTCGATGCTGGGCCGAAAGATCTCATTGTCGAAGGCTTCGTCGACCAAGGTCTCGAGCGCCCAAAACGCTTCTTCGATTTTCCAGTTCACCCGTGTCAGGCTGGCCGTGTTGGCAGGAACCCAAGCCGGGATCTCGTCCAGCGGGGTGTTGGGGAACTGCAAGATCCGAGCAGCCAAACGGTAGCGACTGGGTTCTTCGGTGACGGGAGGAGCGTGCACATAACCTCGGTGCAGCAAATCAAACTTGCCCTGCCCCACGACGGCGATTCCGCCAGCAGCTTGCACGGCGTCGAAGCCTTGGTTTTCCAGCAAATTCAAAATACGAACTTTGTTGCCGCGGTCAACTTTGGCCACGTCGCGAATGATCCGGCCCATCGTCAGCGGTTTGACGAACCATTCGACTTGCGAGCCTTCCGTTTCGATTTCGCTGCGAGAGAGAGCCTGCTTCCAAACGGTTCGCAACAACGGTGCCTTGTCCAAGGAATCTTCGCGGCCCTCGTTTGCAATCGCGTCCAAGATTCCAAACACCACCGAATCGCGATCCGACGCGATCACACGATCTTGAGTGAGCGAAACCACCACCTGTTCGATCTTGAGCTGCCCCGGGCGAGTCTTCGGACTGTACACACGAACGGTTTCGCCGGCGTGAGTGACATCGGCGCGAGTCGCGCCGTCAGCCTTCAGATCTTGGTCCACTCGCTCCAAGACGGCTTCCGCTGCCTCGTGCTTCCCTCGGATGTCAGCAACGACGCAAACCGAGGAAGGACGGCGGTTGTCATTTTCAAAGGGCAACCACACCGCGATCACTTCTCCGGTCGCAATCTCGTACAACTCTTTGGGTCGCACTCCAACCTTGTCGCCCAATTTTTCCCACACAGCGCCTTGGCTGCCAAAATTGGCATCGATCAGCGGCTTCATCGCCGGGTCATCGGTGATGCCCGACAACGTTGTTTGCTGCCACGAATCGCACAGCACGGTGAGATCGGGAATCCGAACCACGCCAGCGGCCGTGTCAGGCAGTAATTTCAATGCCGTCATCAAGACAGGCTTCGCGGCACCCTGCCCTGCCCCGGCGGCTTTTGCAGGCGCGGCGTCTTGAGCGAGCGCCTGCGATCCAGACAAACACACCGCCAGAACGGCTGTCATTGCATGGAGCATCGCGACGCGGCGAGCCCGTGGTCGACCGTCGAAGTTGCAAAAATATGTTCGTGTGAGATTGATCACTCGTTTGTCCGCCACTTGCACCCGTTGAAAATTCATTCAAGATCCGTCTGAAATCGTCGGAACCATCCGAGCCCGCGTCTCTGCGAGACTGGCTCAGCCGGCCGATATCGTAAACCCTTCCATTTCGGGCCGAAATGCCGATGTCACCATCCATCGCCTGATTTGTGCCCTTGCAAGAGACCAAAATGACCGAAACGCAGGAAACACCGTACCAAAACCCCCTGATTGAGCGTTACGCGTCACGAGAAATGGCGTTTCACTGGGGACCGCAGCGGCGGTTTGCATCCTGGCGAAAGGTCTGGATCGCCCTGGCAGAGGCCGAACAGGAACTCGGAATCGCGATCACCGACGCCCAAATCGAACAGCTGAAAGCGTTCGAAACAAAATTGAATTTGGACGAAGCTGCCAAATACGAGCGAAAACTGCGCCACGATGTGATGGCTCACGTCCACGCCTATGGTGATCAGTGCCCGGATGCCCGCGGGATCATTCACCTCGGTGCGACCAGCTGTTTCGTGACCGACAACGCGGACCTGCTGCTGATTCGCGAAGCCCTGCAACTGACGGCCAAACGCTTGGCAGCCACAATCGACCAGATGGCCCAGTTCGCCGCCCAGCACCGCGACCTGCCCTGCCTCGCCTTCACCCACTTTCAACCAGCCCAACCGACCACCGTCGGCAAACGAGCTTGTCTGTGGATCTACGACTTGGTGCTGGACCTCGAAGCGGTTGAACATCGACTCGAAACATTGCGAGCACGTTCGGCCAAGGGCACGACGGGAACTCAAGCGAGCTTCTTGGAACTGTTTTCCGGCGACCACGACAAAGTCCGGTCCCTCGAAAAACGAATCGCTGAAAAACTCTCGTTCGATTCCGTCTACGCCGTCACCGGGCAAACCTACCCCCGCAAAGTCGACGCTCAATTGCTCGACGCCCTGTCCGGCATCGGCCAGAGCCTGCACAAAATTGCCACCGACATCCGCTTGCTCGCCGGTCGCAAAGAAGTCGAAGAGCCATTTGAGAAGAATCAAATCGGCAGCTCGGCGATGGCCTACAAACGCAACCCAATGCGGAGCGAGCGGATCTGTGCGCTCGGTCGGTTCGTCATGAGCCTGCAAAGCAGTCCCGCGATGACCGCCGCGACGCAGTGGATGGAACGCACCCTGGACGACAGCGCCAACCGTCGCCTGGTCATCCCACAAGCCTTCCTGGCAATCGATGCAGCACTCGTGCTGATGCAAAATGTGGCCGACGGGATGGTTGTCTACCCGGCCACGATCGCGAAAAACTTGGGCGCCGAACTCCCGTTCATGGCGACCGAGAACATCTTGATGCAAGCGGTGGCCGCGGGCGGTGACCGTCAAGATTTGCACGAACAAATTCGCGTGCACAGTCAAGCGGCGGCGCTCGAAGTCAAACAGAACGCTGGCGACAACGACCTGCTGGAACGTCTCAAAGGCGACGAAAACTTCGCCGGAATCGACTTGGAAGCCGCGATCGACCCACACGCTTACGTGGGGCGAGCTCCCCAACAAGTCGACGAGTTCATGGAAACGATCATCGCCCCCATTCGCCAGAGATATTCTGGTGGGAGCGATCTGAGTGTCGAAGTCACGGTCTGATCTCGACGATCAATTGTTTGCAATGACAGTGATCTCGCCGGCAAAAGAGCGAGCCGGCGAGATCGAATGCTGCTTCCGGATCATCTGTTCTTAGAACAAGAAGATCGTGTCGATGCCAAAGGTGGTCTGGTCGTCTTGGTCGTTTTCCAAGATGCCCGTCACATTGTCCCCGTCGACCCAATCCCAGCGAACTTCGGGGCGGATCAAGACATTGGCGTGCGGTTTGACGTTGGCACCCAAGGTCATGGCGTAGACATCGACATTGCCGTTGTAGACACCTGCGTCCGCGTCGTACCACTCGAAACGACTGCCCAAGGCCAAGCAATCGCTGACCGTGTAGATCAGGTAGTTGTTCAGGCCGTAGGTCTCTTTGAAGTTCCCACCGTTGCCGTCTTCGGCGTCCATGTAGTCCGACTGCAAAACGTATTGCAATTGATCGGTCAGCGAGATGTCGGTGACGATCGAGTGCATGTAGCCTTGCGAAGTGGTCCCACCGGGCTGGTCACCGAAACGCCCCACAACGGTTGCGTAGGTGACGGTGACATCGTCACTCATGGCCAGCGAAGCACCGCCCAAGAACGAGTCGCCGTTGTCTTCGAATCCGCTGTCCCAACCCATGGTGTAGCCACCATACAAGGTCAGGTCATCGCCAGCGTTGTAGGTCGCCAAAGCACCGGTGTGGGTGAAGGGCTCGCTGTTCACCATCGTGTACGCATGGCTGTAGAAAAAGTTGTCAGGAGCGGCAACGACTTCGTAACCAATGATCGTGAAGAAGTGTCCGAATTTCACCGACAGGTCGCCGTAGCCAACTTCACCGTAGACCTGTGGCAGTGCACTGCCGTACTGCCCGTGATCCCAACCGGTGTCCCAGTGGCCGTTGTCGATGCCAAACGCCTGGGTGTCTTGAGCATCGATGCCGTAGACGTAATCGATGCGTCCACCGAAGTCGAAACCATTCGACGTGTCGATGGCCTTCTCGGCGTAGAACCAGGCTTGGTGCAGGTTGTATTCGTCGGGGCGATTGTTGAACAAAGGCAATGCTTTGTCGTGGTACCCCATTTGAACCCAACCACCGACGGAGTAGCCACAGGCTTCACCGAAGAGTGTGAACGGATCGCCGAGGTTGCATTCCAGCAACCCGCATCCGCCGTCATCGAACAGGCCGCCTCCCATGTCGCCACAGCTCATGTCGCCGCAACCACCGTCGCAGGCCAACTCACCGCAGCCACATTCCATTGCAGGAAACGTGTCGCACGATTCATCACAGCTGGCGTCAAAGTGTCCCACCGGGAGAACTTCCGTCTGGCTGGTGGGCATTCCGCCTTGGTAACTTGCGTCGGCCACGAATCGGTCGGCGGCAGAAACGCCATTGAGGCTTCCCAATCCAACCAAGCCACCGAGGGCCAACCACAAAGCAGCTCGTTTCGATTTCATCTTGCTCGTCCCTGATCGATTTCAAATGGATTCGCCGCGTCCACAGTGACTGCCGCCTTCCATGGCAGCAAACCAGTCAACCGTGTCGACCGCCAAGTAGAGGCGATTCCTTGTTGGGAGGTATCGTCCCCGCGGCGCGATGCAATTGAGACCAACGCCATAGAAACCCCAGCCCAAAACACCGGAAAATCCGGACCAGCGTTAAACTTTGCGGGTTAGGCGGTTGGTCCGGCGAGTTTCCAGCCTTCGACCGGGACCGCTGAAATCTTGAGCGGAAACGAAAAAAAGCCGGCCCATCGCATTTCTGCGGTGAACCGGCCTCTTGGGTCTCACGAAATCGTCGTTCGGGGCAGCTTAGAACATGAAGATCGTATCGAAACCGAAGGTGGTTTGATCGTCGTCATTGTTTTCCAAGATCCCGGTGTAGTCGCCATCGACCCAGTCCCAACGAACTTCGGGACGAATCAAGACGTTCGAGTGAGGACGGTAGTTGATACCAGTCGTCAGAGCGTACACGTCGCTGTCGACGTTGGCACCATCGTTGAACACACCTTCGCTTTGGTACCACTCGAAGCGGCCACCCAAGGACAAGCAGTCATTGATGTTGTAGATCAAGTACTGGTTGATGCCGAACGTGTCACGAACGGTTGCACCAACAGCATCTTCACTGTCCAGCACGTCCGACTGGAAGATGTACTGCAAGTTGTTGCTGACAGCGTAATCAGCAACGATCGAGTGCATGTATCCTCGTTCGGCACCACCCGCCACGCCTTGACGCTCGTTGAATCGACCAATGGTGGTGGAGTAGGTCAACGTGAGGTCGTCGGTCACACCGGCCGAGAAACCACCGAGGTAGTTGTCGCCGTTGTCCTCGAAACCACTGTCCCAACCCACGGTGTATCCACCGAACACGCTCAGGTCGTCAGACACGTTGTACGTTGCCAATGCACCGGTGTGGGTGAAAGGCTCGCTGTTGTACATCGTGTAAGCGTGGCTGTAGAAGAAGTTGTCAGGAGCGGCAACAACTTCGTAACCAATCGTCGTGAAGAATTTACCAACTTTGACCGACAGGTCGCCGTAGCCCATTTCGGTGTACAGCTGAGGAATGGCGTGACCGTAGTCTCCACCGTTGTCCCACTGATTGTCCCAGTGACCGTTGTCGATTCCGAACGCTTGCGTGTCGGGTCCGTCGGTACCGTAGACGTAATCGATCCGTCCACCGATGTCGAAGCCACACGAAGTGTCGATGGCTTTTTCAGCGTACAACCATGCTTGGTGCAGCTGAACGTTGTCGGGACGGCTGTTGAACAAAGGCAACGCCTTTGTGTGGTAGCCGATCGACGCCCATCCGCCCACTTCGATGCCGCAGACATCGCCGAACAGCGTGTAAGGGTCGTCCAAGCAGCAGTCGCCCAGTCCGGGCAAGCAGCTACCAAGGCCACCGCCGCAGAGCGAATCGCAGCCGCTGTCGCAACCTGTGTTGCAGCCGCAGTCGCCCAAGCAACCGACAGTTTCGCAACCGCAAGTCGCTTCGTTGTTGCATCCGCCAACAGGCTCGCAACCACACACGGGCTCACCACAATCGCAAAGCGACGAGGTGCAAGAGACCAATCCAATATCGTTTGCTGAAGCGCTGGTCAGATTTGTGGCGTTAACGCCGCATGCAACCGCTGCGATCAGAGCTAGTTTACTAAGCTTCATTGCTTTCTCCGTTGAAGTCCCAATCCAATTGGGCCGTTTCGTGTCACCAAGATTCAAAATGGATGCCGTCAGAACCAGAAGCTGTGCCCCCACATTTGGGGAGGGCCGTTCTCTCGCTCTTGAACGATGAAACAAACGCAGTCCATCGCTTTTTCAACGCACACGCTGCCTGCCGCCGAAGGCACATCGAAATTCCCAAGCAATCGTTTCGAAATTCGAATCAATCACCTCGAAAGTTTTCGAGTGAGTTGAAAGCAATCCATCATGTCGTCGGAGGAATTCATCGGTGCATTTGCCGAGTCCGTCCCCAACCCGTCCTCAAATCCACTCAGAAACCGCCGCCGGGGTGCGCAACGCACCTGTTACTCCTCATCTGCCGGTCGTTCCCCTGATGCCATTTAGGTAAAATGTGATGATTCAGGACCGAAGACGCTCGGTAGATGTGAAAATCCTGCTTTCAATAAAACGTTCCACCCGCTATCCTGCGGGGCTTCTCCCTGGAATCAGGGATTTTGAGCGTTTAAAACCACACACATGACAATCACCGCAAGCGGTGGCGGAGAATCAGATGGCACGACAATGCGAAGCGTGCGGCAAGAAAGTCCAAATGGGCAACCGTATTGAAACCCGGGGTAAAGCGAAGTACCTGGGCGGAGTCGGTACCAAAATCACTGGTTGCACACGCCGTAAATTTGTCCCCAACTTGCAAAAAGTTCACGTGACCTTGCCCAACGGCACCAACAAATCACTGCGGATTTGCACTCAGTGCATTCGCAGCGGTGTCGTACGCAAAACCGTGAAAACAAAACCGTTTGACGTCAGCGGCGGTAAAAAGTCCTGATGTCCGGTTCTGGCAACGGTGCGTCAGTCGATATCCAAAAATTGGCTCGACTGGCTCGCCTTCAGCTAACGGAACAAGAGCAAACCGATTTCGGTCCGCAAATCGCGGACATCCTCGGTTTCGTGGAACAATTGTCTGAACTCGACACCTCAGGTGTCGAGCCGATGACCAGTGCGCTGGATGTCGAAAACCGATTTCGGGACGACACGCCAGACCAAAGCCTGTCAGCCGAGGTGGCGACGCGAACCGCGCCCGCCTCCCAAGATGGCACGTTCTTGGTACCTCCCGTCCTGGGAAACACTTCTTCCAAGAAATGACTCCGGCCCAAGCAGTTCGCGAAAATTCCGTTGGAATGAATTCGCGAACCGTTTTTGCTGCGCCGCCCCAACCTACCGGCCGCGGTGCCCGATCAATCAACCTGCCCCGGCCAGGTCAGGCCCGCTGGACCTGACCACACCCACGCCGCACTCTCACGAGGCCTCTTCCTCTGGCCGATCGACAACCACCAGATTGCTGGCCAAATCTTCGACCACGCGTGATTCCAGCCCATCGTCGGACACTCGCTGACGATCCACGGTCTTGGGTTTGACCCCCGCTGGCAAACGCCCCAAGTGAAAAACGGGCTCGCCAGGCGAAACGGCAGGCAACGTTGTCATGCCAATGACGACGCTGTCAAACGGCGAAATCAAGACACTGCGTTCGAACCCCAACAACGTTGTGTTGGTCGCCAGCGGTTGCCCCTTTTCAACGAAATCCCCGGGACCGACGTGAAATTGAAGGAAGCCACCCTTCTCCGCCCGGACCCACTTGGCCGTTTCAACATGGAACCGAGCCTCGGGAACCTCCGCCTCACCATCGATCATTTCCAACTTCGCGAGCACGTTTCGGACGCCACGAACGGCAATCTCCACGATCCGAGGCTCTGCCTTCCAGACTTCGCCGCCCTCCATCACGATTGTTGGACAGCCCGCCAAGCAGGCCTCGCGACGCAGCGCCCCCGCGGGCCCCGGACCATTCATGATCACGTCCGTGCCGAAGGATTCCGCCAGCATACTGACCTTGGGATCACTCAGATCACCACGAACGTTGGGGTAATTCGTCCGGCGAACCGAAGCGGTGTGCAAATCGATCCCGTAATCGGAACGGCCCACGATCTCATCAAAGATCGTTCTCGCCACGCGACCCGCCAATGACCCCGAGAAGGAACCAGGAAAACAGCGATTCAAATCGCGACGGTCGGGCAAATACCGTGAGTGCCGCTCAAAAGCGAGCAAATTCAAGACTGGAACCAGAATCAGGGCCCCAGCTTTGAGCTCCAGATTCTCATCCTGGATCAGTTGGCGAACTGCCCCCGTCCCATTCAACTCGTCCCCGTGCAGCGCCGCAGTCACAAACACGACCGGGCCCGGATTCACCGCCCGCTGAACAAAGATTGGAATCCGCAATGAGATCCCGGAGTACGACTCACTGACTGCCAGGTGAATGCTCCGCTGTTCCCCGGCAGGAACTTCCTTCCCTGACCAATTGCCAACATGCTTGGGGCTATCCATGATCCCTGATTTCACTCACTTAAAGATCGACGACCGTATCGCTCGCCGAATCATCTTGATGTTTTCGCAACTGCTCCATCGCTGCCAAAGTCGCATCGCAATACGACGACACGGCGGTCCCCCAAGCCTCTTCCTTCGTGGCCTGGCGAGCTTGCTGCAACAACTGGTCAACATTTTGCCAGTCCAACATCCAGTTTCGCTCTTCTGACGTTTGCCGCAACTGGGTGATCACGTCATCCATGCGAAGAAGGAAGGCTTCGTGCGAATCCGCCCTGTACCGGCGATAAGGGCCGGTCCCCAGGGCGGTCTCACCACTGCCGATATCCAGCGGTGCTCCCGTACTCCAGTCCGTGTCGATCGCCCCCTGCCCTGCCGCCTGATTGCCAGGCACGCTCGAAACCGGTGAAGAGCCTGACCCGGCCTCCTGACCTCGCACCCGCCGCGTTTTCAACGGACGCCGGCGCTCGTTGGGTTTGAAAACACCACTGCCCCATACCGCTGCGGAAATGGCTCCCAGGATGAACGCGACAATCGCTGAGCCCACAAACCGAGGACTCACCAAGGCCGATGCCAACCCAAACCCGACCGCCCCCGTCCAACAAAACGCGGTGGTTCCGATCAAAGCACGCGAGGAAACCTCGTCCGCGCCCATCGAGCGACGCT
Source organism: Rhodopirellula sp. P2 (assembly GCF_028768465.1). GTDB lineage: Bacteria > Planctomycetota > Planctomycetia > Pirellulales > Pirellulaceae > Rhodopirellula. Next base: position 1,983,541 of record NZ_CP118225.1, on the reverse strand, counting down.
TTTTCTGCGACCCGTCATTCTGAGTCAGATGCTCATCGTCGACCTCAACCACGATCACCGTGATGTTGTCGGGACCTCCCCGCAGGTTGGCCAAGTCAATCATCACCTGAGCGGCTTTGTCGACTTCCAACGAATCAAGCAGAACAGCGAGCTCGTCGTCTTCGATCTGCCCAGTCAGCCCATCACTGCAGACGAGAAAACGGTCCCCCACTTCGAGATCAAACGGGCCTTCCAAGTCCACCAAGACTTCTGGAGAGGGCCCCAACGATCGAGTGATCACGTTCTTGGGAATGGATTTGCTGAAGACACTGTCACTGTGAACTTTGCCGCTGGCTTGCATCTCCCAAACCAACGAGTGATCAAACGTCAACTGCTCCAACACCCCACGCCGCAACCGATAGACACGCGAATCGCCAACATGAGCCACGTAGGCCTCGCCATTGACCAAAACCAGTGAACTGGCGGTCGTCCCCATGTTGAGGAACTCGGGGTTGCTTTGACCACGCTCATAAATGGCGGCATTGGCCAGATGCACTGCCTCAGAAATGGCGTGCTCGGGGGCTTCTTCCCGCGATTGGTAGTAGTGCATCGAAATGCGATCGCTGGCAATTTTCGACGCCAACTCACCCGCCGCGTGGGCACCCATCCCGTCCGCGACCACAAACAAGTGTCCCCGTTTGTTCAGACGTTCCGCGGACTCGGCGATTAAAATCGCCAATGAATCTTGATTGTTCGCACGCCGCATCCCCACATGGGTTTGCTCAGCGAACTTCACTCCGGGGTGCCATGAACCTGACAAACGATTTGTGACCGAGAACTTGTGACCGAGAACACATACAACCGACTAACTTGCACGGCCTCACAGAGACTGCTTGGCAAATTGTAAGTCCCCGCGCGCCGTGAACCTAGTGTATTGAACGCTCTTGGGCCACGATTTTAGCGACCTTCGTCACAGAAGACCGCGAGGCGTGGACAACACCACCCCCGCCAGTCCTCCAAACGGGCTGCTCAACCCGAGAAATCAGCTCAAACTGGAGCGATCAGTTCCGCCGCCAATCGGCAGGCGGCCAAGTACTCGTCGACCAGCAGATACTCGTCAACGGTATGAATGGACGCCTGACCGCAACCGAGCGTGACGGCTTCGATCCCATGCAACATCAGCCAGTTGGCATCCAAGCCGCCGTTGGCAACCTCGCACTCCGGCGAACGCCCCAATTGCGAGATCAACTGAGTCGCTGCCAACACCGACGGATGATCTTCCGCCAATCGAAACGCCTCGTAATCCACGCGACTGCTGAATTCCACGCTGCCCGCCCGCCCCTGAACATCTGTCACTGATTGAGCCGCCTTTTCGAACGCCGCTTTCATTTGCGAGACGATTTCAGCTCGAAACTCCGAATCGTGACTCCGAGCCTCGGCTCGCAACTGAACCTCCGGAGTGATCACGTTGGTGGCGTCTCCGCCTTCAAAAACGCCCACGTTGGCGGTCCCTCGGCGGCCATCTTTCTCGACCAACCCTAGCCATCCATTGCGATGCAGACTGCTGATCGCTTCGGAGGCAATCACGATCGCACTCACCCCCTTCTCAGGTGCCACGCCGGCGTGAGCCGCATGCCCTCGAACCGTTATCTGCACTCGCTCGCCACCAATCGCCCCATGACGAATTTTGTCGAGCCCGCCACCATCGAAATTGAACGCCCGGTCGACCCGCCCCACCTTGGACACTTCCAGGTGACGAGCCCCCTCCAACCCAACTTCTTCCTGGATCAGGAACAGAATCACGGCCGGAGCCAACCGCAGATCCGGCTGTTTGGCCTGGCGAGCCAAGCGTTCGAAGATGGCACTGAGGATCACCGCGCAACCACTCCGGTCATCGGCCCCCAGGCCCGTCGGACCATCCGAGACCACAATCCGGCCTAACTCTTCGTCGTCGCGAACCACGGGATTGGATCCAACACAGATCGGAACCGTGTCCATGTGAGCGGACAGCAAAGTTCGAGGCAGCGATTCATCGCCCGGCAACGACACGATGAGATTCCCCGCGTTGCCACTCAAACGCGTCTTGGTGCCGGCATCGTCGGATTGAATCCAGGCCGGATCCACTCCTGCCTGCAACAACATTGCTTGGATTGAACTGGAAACCGCGGCTTCATCACCGCTCTTGCCAGGAATTCGCGTCAGTTCGAGATAGCGATCCAGGGCAGCTGATTCATCCATGGCCGCCCACTGGGAGGCATCCGTTCGTTTCGTATTCATTGCAAAAGCCCGCATTCCTTGCGTGAGATTGGTTCATTGCCAGAGCGTTGGGCGTACTCACCCCCCGCGTGACAGGAGACTCATCGCGTGCGACGGGCACGGCGAGTCGTGTCATCGTCCACGCGAATTGGCTGGGCGGCGGCGCTCGACTGCGACTGATTCAGTCGGCTCACAGCAAACCACCCGACAGCCAACAGCAAACCACTGGCAGCGAACGAAGCCAACATCGGAACGACATGCGCCGGTTCGGTGGCGTAGTGAGCCACACCTTCCGTGCTGCCATGACCGGGATGCGCCGAAACAGGAACGGCAAAAACCAAGGCGGCAATCGAGCCAATCAGTGAACGCGACAAAATGAACTCACAAGATGCAAGAGAAAAAAGAAGAGCCAATCCACAGGCGGCAACCGCCACCGAACCAGCCCCATCGGTCGACCGACCAGCAAAACAAACAACGCCTGGAGCGTGGAGCCGAATCAGCCGCCTGATTATACGCCCTGGTCGAGCTGTTGTTGTCGCATCCGCCGACGTTTTCGCTGGTCTTCGGTCACCTCCGCCGCACAACGCGAACAAGCGACCCCACGCTCATAGTCGGGATGCTGCTTCATTTCGGCGGTCAGGGGCCAACCACAGCCATGGCACAATTCGTAAGCCCCGGCCCGCAATTGGTGATCGACCGCCACGCGATTGTCGAACACAAAACATTCGCCCTGCCAACGAGATTCTTCCTCGGGCATCTTCTCCAAATAATTCAAAATCCCGCCACGCAGGTGATAAACCTCTTCAAACCCGCGTTCCTTCAAATAGGCGGTCGACTTCTCGCACCGGATCCCCCCCGTGCAAAACATCGCCACTTTGGGGTGTTTTTCCGGATCCAAGTTCTGTTCCACAAACTGGGGAAACTCTCGAAAGGAATCCGTGCCAGGATTGACGGCCCCTTGAAAGGTCCCAATTTCGATCTCGTAGTCGTTTCGCGTGTCGATCAGGGTGACCTCGGGATCGTCCACCAACGCGTTCCAATCCTGCGGTTCGACGTAGGTGCCGACGGATCGCAGTGGATTGATGCCCTCCACCCCCATCGTCACGATCTCGCGTTTCAACCGGACCTTGGTTTTTCGAAACGGAACCTGCTCGCAGTACGACCATTTGACGTCCATCCCACGCAAAGGCGTCGCCTGGTCGTCCAGTTCCATGGACCGCAGCCAATCGATGAACGGTTCCATCAACTCTCGCGGGCCGGCGAGAGTCCCATTGATCCCTTCCCCCGCCAACAACAACGAACCGCGAATGCCATCGCCAGACATGCGCCGGCGTAACGGTTCTCGCAGCGATTCAAACTGCGGCAATGGCGTGAAGCAGTACAAAGCCGCAACGGCCACCGGCAAATCGGCCGCACCAGCTTGGTCAGCGGAATCAGAGAGAGCAGAGGAAACGTTTGATTCGGTCATGGCCGAAAACTTACCCATTCATTGAACCCATTGCAGCCAAGCGTCCACATAAGCAATCGGTGTCGTGTTCATGCCCGTCTGAAACGCTTGCGAAAACGGTTGGCCCGATTGCAGATTTCGCAGCACGGCATCCAACCCTCTCCGATTTTGCCGAGACAACAAGGACTCGGCAATCGCAACTGCCATCCGGTCCGCTCGCTCGGGTGGCAACTTGCCGTTTAAAAAGTCTTTCCCCGACTTCAAACTCCCCACCGCGGTGACCAACTCCGCCTGCCGCCGCAGATTCTCATTTCGATCCCGTTTGGTCTCGCCGCCGGAAATCGCGGTCCCCAAACCTTGGGCAAACCATCGCGGCACCGCCTCCCCGCGACTGACCACGGCGAGACTGGCGATTGTCGCCAGCATCCGCTGGGCGATTTCTTCTTCGGTCGCACGCTCCGATGCCACGACCGCGACGTAGGCCCGGATTCCGTCGTATTTCCAGTGCGATTGCCACTGAGCCGGCACGCTTCGGCCCTCGACCATCTTGGCAAACTCGCTGTAGTCATATCGCTTGGCCAACACGTAGATCGACGCCTTGCCATGGAAAAAGTCCTCGGATGTCCCATCGGCGGGGGGCAAAAACTTCTGAGCCTGCACCAACGCGGCCTCTGCGGACTCCGCCACCGCCTCCAGCGTTGCTGGCGAAACATCGCCCCAAACGGCAAAGTGGTCGGTGACCTGTTTCTGCAACCTGCTCATGTCGGCACCGGCCAACCGGAAATCGGATTCCGCGATCTCGGCCCGACGCGCACTGACCTCAGGGGAAGCCGCCGCGGACAACCAAGCCTGAGCCGTGACCACCTTCATCGGGGTTTGCACCAAAGCCTCATCCACCTTGGCACCTTCGCTGATCCAAGTCGAAATCAACTGGATGTCACTGTCCGAAAGTGGCGGGCGACCGCCGGCGGGCATGCGATCGCCAGCACTGCCGCGGAGCTTTTGAACCAACAAACTGGCCTCGCCGTCGCCGGGCTGCATCACCGAACCACTGTCGCCACCGCGAAGCATCTGAGCCAACGTGTCCATTCGCAAACCACCACGGGTCTGCATCGCATCCAAGTGACACCCGGTGCAATTCTCAACCAACAGCGGCGCCACATCCTTTGAAAACGAGACGGATTCGTTGCCGGTTGGCTTGCCAACCATCGTCGGCTGAGCGGGTTCCGGTGGGACGAGTGAGGCAGCAGCCGATCCTTCCCCCTTCAAACTGGTGAGCATCGCGGTGGGATCCGGACCGTCAAACTTGGCCCCCTGGATCACCCATTGCTTCAGCGTGTCCAACTGTTCCTGGCTGACTTTTCCGCCGCCACGAGGCATGTCCCCCGTTTCGATGGTTTCAATCAAGCGACTGGCAATCACATCACCGGGGAAAACCACCACACCTTCAGAGGGGCCTTCCATCAACTTGGCAAAGGTCTGCAACGTGAACCCGCCCTTGTTGCCGCGAATGTGACAGCCGCCGCACTTGCCGACCAAGATCGGCGCGACGTCCGACACGAAACTGACGCCATCCGTTGCTAACTCACTCGAGGCATCCGATCCAGGCGTTTCGGCCATCGGATCCGCCGTCGCTGTGGGAGGAGCAGGGATTCGAAACGGTGGCAGCGTCACGCCTTCCAGTTCCAGCATCGCCCGAGCGTTGATGATTCGGCGCATTGTCGGCAGCAACGCATCGTGCAGCGCGGGCGACGCCGCGTTGCCCGCCACATCGATTTGCCCGATCGCCTTTCGCAGAGCCTCCCCCGAGGTGTCGTAGTCGCCCTTGGAGTACGCGGCCCCGGCACGCTTCACCTGCAATTCGACCGACTGAACAATTGTTCGCGATCGCGCATCGAGCGGTTTGGCGCCCGCTCGCGAATTGGTTTCTTGAGCGTCCGCCGTCGACCCCCGGCCGGAAAACGTCGCCAGCAGCGTCCCGGCGATCAACGTCGCCGCGGCGAAAACGCGAAGAGCCGAACGGCCAACGTTCCCATTCGAAACGATCTGAATCTCTTTCGAAACGAGCTGAATCATCGTCACCAACATCATTGTTCGAGTATTTGCCAATCACTCCATCATAGACCACAAACGCAGTTCTTCCCGAAAAAGACTCACTCATCCCATGGCGTCCCGTTCGCCTTCCCAGTCGCTCCGCCGGCACACAGTTTTCCCCAGTGGGGCCTCCCCCGCCCTGCCCTGCCCCAATCTTCGCGTTCGAACACGCCGCCTGCCTCGCTTGGCCCTTCCCCGTTTCCCCCTTGCTCTTTTACACTGCCGCATTGGCCTTTCCCGCAATTTCCGGCAAGAACACGATGACCTCTTCTGCGAACACCACCTCGCCCGCCATCGCTGAAACGACTTGGCTCACCGAGCAACGCATCCTGGTACTCGATTTTGGTTCGCAATACGCGCAACTGATCGCCCGCCGCGTTCGCGAACAAAACGTCTATTGCCAAATTGTTCGCCACGACATCTCCGCTGAACGAATCGCGGAACTGGCTCCCAAAGGCATCATCCTCTCGGGCGGCCCCAGCAGCGTTTACGAAGAGGGCGCCCCAAAGTGCGACGAAGGGCTGTTCGATCTGGGGATCCCCGTCCTCGGCATTTGCTACGGAATGCAATTGGCCTGCCAAGCCCTGGGCGGCAAAGTCGACAACACACCCAGCCGCGAATACGGCCGAGCGATGTGCGACTTCGTCGATCGCGATTCGATCTTCCGGGGCATGCAAGAGTCCGAACAGGTCTGGATGAGCCACGGTGACCAGGTGTCACAGATCGCCGATCAGTTCACCGCGATGGCCAAGACATCGACCTGCCCCTACGCCGCGATTCGCCACAACGAGCGTCCAGTGTTCGGAATGCAGTTCCACCCCGAAGTCACCCACACACCACACGGCGGCCAAATCCTTCGCAACTTTGTCATCGATGTCTGCGGCTGCGATGGCAGTTGGAAACTGGGTGACTTTGCGAATGCCGCGATTGAATCGATTCGCAAACAGGTCGGCGACAAACGAGTCATCTGCGGGCTGTCCGGTGGAGTGGACTCCTCGGTCGTCGCCGCGTTGCTCTACAAAGCCATCGGGCCTCAACTCTCCTGCATCCTGGTCGACAACGGACTGCTGCGTAAGAACGAACAACAGATCGTGCTGGAAGAGTTCAGCAACCACTTCAAGACCGACCTGCACATCGTCGAAGCCGAAGATCGATTCTTGAACGATTTGGCGGGCATTGATGAACCACAAGAGAAACGTCGCCGCATCGGCCACGCCTTCATCGAATGCTTCAAAGACGAAGCCGCCAAAATCGACGGCGCCCACTTCCTGGCACAGGGCACGCTGTACCCCGACGTGATCGAAAGCGGAGCGGACAAGGACGGCCCCGCCGCCACCATCAAGTTGCACCACAATGTCGGCGGACTTCCTGAAGAATTGGGGTTTGAATTGATCGAACCTCTGCGAGACTTATTCAAAGACGAAGTGCGTCGACTCGGTTTGGAACTGGGACTGCCCGAACAACTCGTTTGGCGTCACCCCTTCCCCGGTCCCGGATTGGCCGTGCGTTGCTTGGGTGAGATCACCCGAGACAAACTGGTCGTGCTACGAGAAGCCGACGCGATCGTGGTCGAAGAAATCGAAAACGCGGGACTGTACCGAGAAACCAGCCAAGCGTTCGCCGTTTTGCTGCCGGTCCAAAGCGTCGGTGTGATGGGCGATGCCCGCACCTACGACAACGCCGTCGCGGTTCGCTGCGTCAACACAGACGACTTCATGACCGCGGACTGGAGTCACCTGCCGTACGAACTGCTGGCTCGCATCAGCACCCGAATCATCAACGAAGTCAAAGGCGTCAACCGAGTTTGTTACGACATCAGCAGCAAACCGCCCGCGACGATCGAATGGGAGTGATGCACGCCACGGCATCCCACCACTAATTCTGTCACTTTGCAATTGAAACAACTGCAACCGTATTCTCCGCCTCCACCTTCAGCCCTCCAAGCGAAAACATGGCCGGTCAATTCATTTACCAAATCACCGACCTGACCAAGAAACACGGTCAACGGAAGATCCTCGAGAACGTCAACCTCGCCTTTTACCCTGGCGCCAAAATCGGTGTGCTCGGCCCCAACGGTGCCGGTAAATCCACCCTGCTGAAAATCATGGCAGGCATGGACACCGAGTTCGAAGGCACCGCGCGCTTGGGCAAAGGATTCACGGTCGGCTACCTCGAACAAGAGCCACCCCTGGACCCGACCAAGACGGTTTTTGAAAACGTTCAGGAAGCCGTCGCTGAACGCCAGGCCATCGTCGATCGCTACAACGAGATCAGCGGTCTGCTCGGCGAAGTCACCGACGACGACGAGATGCAAAAACTCTGCGACGAAATGGCGACGTTGCAAGACATCATCGACGCCAACAACCTGTGGGAACTTGATCGCTTCGTCGAAATGTCGATGGCGGTGATGAACCTGCCCCCCAAAGACGCCGAGATCACCAACCTGTCCGGTGGTGAAAAACGCCGCGTCGCACTCTGCCAGTTGCTCATTCGCCAACCCGACTTGCTGCTGCTCGACGAACCCACCAACCACCTCGATGCCGAATCCGTTTCGTGGTTGGAACAACACTTGGCCAACTACCAAGGCACCGTCGTGGCCGTCACCCACGATCGTTACTTCCTGGACAACGTCGCGCAGTGGATCCTCGAAGTGGACCGCGGTCGCGGCATGCCATTCGAAGGCAACTACAGCGCATGGTTGGAAAACCGCGCCAAACGAATGGCCCTGGAAGAGCGTCAACAAAAGGCTCGCGAGAAGAACTTGGCTCGCGAACTGGAATGGATCCGGATGAGCCCCAAGGCTCGCCAAGCCAAGTCCAAGGCGCGGATCAAATCGTACGAGCAAATGTCCGCCGAACAGTTCGAAGATCGTCCCGACGACTTGGAAATCCAAATCCCTTCGGGCAAACACCTCGGCTCGCTGGTCATCGAAGCTCACCACGTCAACAAAGCGTTTGGCGACAAGACCTTGATGACGGACATGAACTTTCGCTTGCCACCCGGCGGGATCGTCGGCATCATCGGCCCCAACGGGGTGGGCAAGACCACGCTGTTCAAGATGCTGACCGGAAGTGAACCCGTCGATGGCGGCGAAATCAAAATCGGTGAAACCGTCGACCTCGGTTACGTCGATCAATCTCGCGACAAACTGGATCCCAACAAAACGATCTTCCAAGAGATCAGTGGCGGTCACGATTCGTTTGAAATGGGTGGCCGCGTCATGCACGCTCGCACCTACGTTTCGCGATTCAACTTCAAAGGCCCCGACCAGGAAAAGAAAGTCGGTGTGCTCTCCGGTGGAGAACGCAACCGAGTTCACTTGGCATCGCTGCTTCGCAAAGGCTGCAACGTCTTGCTGCTCGACGAACCAACGAACGACCTCGACGTGGACACCCTGCGTGCCCTCGAAGAAGCGATCGCGAACTTTGCGGGCTGCGTTGTCGTGACGTCGCACGACCGCTGGTTCCTCGATCGCCTTGCAACCCATATCCTTGCGTTTGAAGGCGACGGAAAAGTGGTTTGGTGCGAAGGCAACTTCGACACCTACGAACGCAATCGTCGTGAACGCATGGGCGAAGACGCCGACGACGACTCGCCCAAATCCCGATACAAAAGCATTCACGCGGGCTGATCCAGCTCCGCGATCGCAGCCTCCGCGACACTCGCGGAGGCACTCTCTTCATTCACCCATCTGTTTCCTTTCCACCTTTTCAAATTCATGACGATTCTGCGCACAGGCACCAACGAAAAGTACGCCGACGGCTATGCAGCCGCTTTCGGTGGCGGATCCTCCGCCTCGAAAAAAACCGCGAAGAAAGCGACCAAAAAGGCAACGAAAAAAGCCCGGACTCAGCCTGCTCTGTCGAAGAAAAAGGCCGCTAAAAAGTCCGTCAAGAAAGCGGCTAAAAAGAGCGTCAAAAAGGCAGTCAAAGCCAAGGCCGCCACCAAAAAGTCGGTCAAGAAATCAGTCCAGAAGGCCGCCAAGAAATCGGTCAAAAAGCCCGCTAAAAAGTCCGTCAAAAAATCGACGAAGAAATCAGTCAAGAAGACCAAGAAGAAGAGCTGAATGCACCCCGGAGAGCGGCCGGGAAAACCAAGCGTTTTCCCGTGCCCCTCGACACAACAGGCACGTCCTCCACAATGATGTCGCCCCCGCCAAGCATCCCGCCTTCCAACTTCCTTCGGTTCCCTTGATGCCTGCCTCACCGTCCCGCGAACCCAATGGCAACCTGCCCGACCATCAATTGGCCGCCGCAGCCTGGTCGCCGCCCTCGCAGGATGTTCAAAAAGCACTCCAGGCTCTCGTTGGATACCTGAACTTCTCGTCCGGCCCCGCTCCCACCGCGGCCTTCTTGGCTTGGAACCAAGTTCACGACGAAGCTTCCGGTGGGGACGTTCTGAACGGACCACCGCCCTTCTTGACCATCCGAGATTGGCTGGAAGAAACCGCTCTGTCGTTGAAAGCCAGCTCGCCCGCGTTCTCCAACGTCGATCGCGTTCTCGGCCTGACCAATTTGCTCTGGTCCGGACTGCTGCCCGCCTACCTGGACTTTCACCGTGACCTGCTGTTTCACCAACCGCCCGAACTGATCTTCAACGGTTTCTTCCTGGGTCGCTGCGCCGAAGTCATGGTGCAACAGATTCGCGAAGACGAAACCATCGGCAGCGTCCAAGATGAATCCGAGCGGCTGGGACAAATCATCAGCACGCTCAATGATTACGTTGGCTACCGCCCGGTCGCTGTGCTGGAAAACCGTGCCTGCCAACCCTACGCCCACGAGTTCGTTCGCCCGATCCCGCAGATGATCCAGGGAGCTGGCATCACCGCCGGCCCTTACCGCGAATTGATCGAACGAGCGGTGCTCGCGATCAACGAAGCCCCCGAGGACATCCTGCGTGCCGCCGCAATGGATCCCCAGCAACTGCGAGAGCTCTGCCTGGACCCGCGGGCCTATGATTTCGATCACCCCGTCAATCGTCGGCCCAATTATCACTTCGGCGGATGGGACGAACACGCGATCGATTCCGATGGACGTTACGATCGCTTCATCCTTCGAAGCGTGACCCTCGATTCGCTCCTCGCACGAGTCAACGAAACGCCCGACTTGCCTCGCGATGAACTGCTCGAAGAAGCCGCCTCGGTGCTGGCCGGAACGATGCTGATGGCATCCGGCATTTCCGGTTGGGGACCGGGTTGTTACAGCAGCGATGTGACCCTTCGATCACTGATGGTGCCGATCGCCAATTTCCGCGACGAGTTCTACAACTGGCGAATCTCGAGGATTGGTGGCTCACACGGCCAACGCTTGCTCGACGAAGTCAAAACCCGCCATCAAGCGTTCGGTGCCGCTCGCCAAAATTTGAATGCGGCTCTGGCACGTCGTCGCGCCATCCAGTTGCAACACGTCCAACTGGCTCGCATCTACGCCCGCTTGGGATACCCCGATTCCGCGACCAAGCAAGCCGACGTGGTCCCCGCCACCTCCGCTCGTTTGATGTGCCGCATCGATTGCGGGATGACACTGGGACTGCGAGCCCTGCGGACCGATCACTTCCCCGATGCGGTGGAAGTCCCCGAACAAACCTTTGATCTGATCCGCCGCGCGATCGAATGCGGCGCTCTGATGGACCCCTGGGACATCCTGGGATTCACCGGCAACTTCAGCTTGTACCCCGGGATTGAAAACTCAATCCACGACAGTCGACTCGATGAGTTGCTGTACATCATCGAAAACCTGTTTGGTTACATCGCTCGTGTTTGGAGCGAAGCGGCCGCACGCGATGACGAAGTCGCCTACGAACGAATGGACCGTCAGTACCGCGAAGTCGCCCAGTGGTGGCGAACCTTCGCCGCGCACACGGTCGAGTCCGTCGAAGCAACCGATCCCTGGGAGTCGTACGAATCGGCTCGCCTGGTCGCCCAAGCCCTGCGTTTGTGGCACCGTGGCGGCGCCCAACGAGGCGACATCGCATTCTGGGCTCCTCACGCCGACCTGTTCGATTCACCACGAGCCTACATGCTGGTGATCTCGGCTCTGCTGGAACGCAAGGATTTCATTCCCGCTCAAGCCCTGTTGATCCACTGGCTTTGCCAAGCCGACCGGGTCGGACTTCGCAGCGGCGCCAACTCGCTGCCTCGACTGGCCGAGCGCTGGCTGCTGCAACTCCGCGATCACATGCGCGAGACCCCGCACGAGCTATGGCCGCGAGTCAACAAATTCTTTGACTACCTCGAAGCCAACGCGGAATCCTTTTGGTCAGCACCCTGCTTTGAAGTCGGTGACGAAGAACCTCGCGATCGACGCCGTGACAACTGGGAACAAGAATTGGCGAATGCCAATGACGACCCCTCTGATTTGTCGGAGGACGACGAAGAGTCCGGACTGTTCGATGCGGCGTACGAAAATGTCAGCTATCGCGACACCACCGATGATGGCAACGAAGGCTCGATCTTTGACACCAGCAGCGACAGCAGCAGTGTCGATGAACTGGAATCCGAAGTGAAACGCCTGGCCAGCCGGTTGGATTTCCTGCAGTCGCTCGCTCGCATGTGGGCTGTCGGTGCGGACGTCGCTCTGACCGAGATCCACTCTGCGACCGAAGCGGGAATCCAAGTCAAACCAGCGGACTCCTCGGATCCCGTTCGTCGCCAACAACAGATCGAAGCGTTGTCAGCATGGGCGCGTCGCGCGGTTGCCAACCGCATCGGCCTGCTCGAACTGCTGAGCGATGTTCGTGCTTACAAGATCAAGCCCGCCGGCACCGACAAAGATTCGATGCGGATCTATGATCGTCGCCGCGTTCTCCGCGACAGCCTCATGGAACGGGTCATCACCACCGCGGTGGAAATGGCCGATGCCAGACGCTTGATCGCCAGTGCTCTGGGGGCCCTTCAAGGCAAACTTCCCGAGGACGTCGGAGAAGAGTTTGCCGAAGATGACGCAGGTGCCATTGAGCTGTTCTCGGCACTGATCGCGGGCGATTCGGAACGAGCACGCGAGCGTTTCCCTGTCTTCATCGAAGCAATCCTCCACCGCAGCCTGCTGTACATTCCGCTGTCCCGCGGCGGCGACCCGGTCAAAATCTATGTCACCCGACTGCGAGAACGTGTGCTCAGGCACCTGCTGCACTGGCTCCCCAGACGTGGCCTGTTCGCTGAAACCTGTCGCCTGATCGAAACCGCTCGCCAGATGGAACAACGGCATCCAATCGGTGCCGGGGCCGTGACGGAATTCGATGGCCTGTACCGCGCTGGCTACCGATCACTGGTCTGCTCCATCGCCGAAGCCGTGCTGCACGCCACCGCTGGCGAACCGCCCTCCCCTGCCCCCACCGAATCTTCATCCGCCTCGCGTGAACTCAGTGTCACCGACCAAGATGCGATCGCTGATCGCTTGATTCCCCTGCTGGAACGATTGACCGAAACGATGCTGGGCAGCTGGCTGGCCCACAGCCAAACGCTTCGCTTGTCACCACTCGAAGCTGTCAGCGACCCGGCCAAATGGGAACGCTTGGTTGAGTTCATCCAGCGTTACGGCGATCCAATCTTCACCCAAGGTTTTCTGCAACTCAGCAACGTCCGCGCGGTGCTGCACCAAGATGTCTCGTCCTGGTTGGAACGAGCCATGACCGATGGAGACGACTTGCTGGAAGACACGCAGCTCTTCCGCGATCTCGAACTCGGCAAGATCAAGATCAACGAAGCCTCTCGCTGGATCACGCTGGTGTTCGAATCGCTGCTCGATCACCACGCTGAATACCAAGACTACAACAGCACAACGACCCAAAGCGATCGCGGCGAACTGATCTACACGTTCCTGGACTTCTTGCGACTTCGAACCCGTTACGAACGCGTCGCCTGGAACCTGAAACCGATCATGTGGACCCACGAAGTCCTGGTCCGAATGGGACTCGACCAAGCGTCACTGGGTTGGCGCGAAAGCCTGAACGAACGCATCGCCGCCGAAGCCGAACTGTATGTCCAAAAGCTTCGAGAATTGCAACGGCGACATTCCATGCGAATGCCCACCATCGCCGACCGCATCGAAGAACGCTTTGTTCAACCGATGACCATCGACCGCATGCGATCGCTGGTCGAACCCGCCATGAGCGATGCCGAAGCGGACCGCCACAGCGCCGCATTTGAACAACTCGAAGCGGAAGCCAATGAACTTTCACGGACTCCCGTCGGCGTCGGCCTGGACCTTCCGCCATGGCTGAGCGCTCTGGAAGACGAAGTGGAAAAGATCGGCAAGCGAAATCTGATCAGCGAAATCGACCCGCAGGAACTGATGACGATCCCGGTCAGCCCGCTCTCGCTGGACGAACTGCAAACGCAACTCGCGACCGCCCAAACGCAAGGCCGACGATTGCCTCACATCCGTCGCCGAAAGCCCTGACCCAGCGGCTGGCTCAGGCAATTCGGCCAGCAATCGACCCCAGCGGATTGCCCCAGACATCGCCTCCGCCGATCGAACGCCCCCAGTCACTCAGTGCGTCACTTCCCTGGACGCCATTTTTCGGGAAGTCACTTCCCAGTGCGCCACTGCCCGGTGCGCCAGCGGAAAGCGCCTGCCGGTCCGCTTCCGGTTGAAATCACCCAGGGGTTTCGAAACCGCTTCAAAGTGACGGGCACCTCGGAGGAATCTCAAAAAGTCGAAAAAGTTTTGCTTCACGGTTCACCCGAAAACACGCCCCAAGACCTCCAAGTCAGCGGCTCACAGCAAAGACATTGAGAGAAAACAGGGGAGTGATCTGCCCCTCTACCCCGACGAAAACCTCCCATCTTTCCTATCTCGCCTTTCCGCAACGGGTCAGAGGGGGCACTCAAGTGAAGCGGACGGGGTGCCGATCAAGATTGGCTCTGCTTTATCGCACCGATATACTCCCGCGGTCTTCTAGTCTCATCCTTGAAACGTTGAAAATCGATGTCCAATACGCTTTCCGCTTCGCCGAATGCTTCTCCGAGCGACACCTCGTTTCCATGTCTTGAGCTTTCATCGGAACTAGCCCGTCACTTGACGATCACGCTAGGACACGATTTCACGGGCGACTCCACTGACAAACAAAACAGCGAGTACCTGTACCAGGCACTGGCGATCACCGTCCGAGATCGTCTGGTACCGATCTGGCTGGAAACATGGAAGAAAACTTGCCTGAGTGAGGACCGCAAGGTTTATTACCTGTCGCTGGAATTCTTGATCGGCCGCTCACTCACCAACGCAGTTGAAAACCTCGACCTGGACGAAGACGTTCGCAAAGCCCTGCGAGCTTACAGCGTCGGAATGGAAGAAGTCGCCGACAAAGAACTCGACGCCGGCTTGGGCAATGGTGGCCTCGGTCGTCTGGCCGCTTGCTTCCTGGACAGCTGTGCCAACCTGCAACTGCCCGTGGTCGGTTACGGCATCCGCTACGAATACGGCATGTTCCATCAACACATCGAAGATGGACGCCAAGTCGAAGACCCCGATCGTTGGCTGCGAGACGGCAACCCTTGGGAAATCAAACGCCCCGAAGATACTCGGCGAGTTCGTTTCTACGGTCGCACCGAAAACTACTACGACGAACACGGAACCCTGCGTCCTCGTTTGGTCGATTCTCACGATGTCTTGGCCGTCCCTTTCGACATGCCTGTCCCAGGCTATCGCAACGACACCGTCAACACCCTGCGACTGTGGAAAGCGTCGACGACCGACGTCTTCAACCTCAGCGAATTCAACGCGGGCTCGTACCCCGAAGCCGTCGCGGCAAAGAATGATGCCGAACAAATCTCGATGGTGTTGTATCCCAATGACGCCAGCGAAAACGGCAAGGAACTGCGTCTGAAACAGCAGTACTTCCTCGTCTCGGCTTCGCTGCAAGACGTGATCGCCCGTTGGGTCGAACAGCACGGCGAAGACTTCAGCGATTTTGGACGCAAAAACTGCTTCCAACTCAATGACACTCACCCCGCCTGTGCCGTCCCCGAGCTGATGCGGTTGCTGATGGACGAACATGGCTTGGAATGGGACGACGCCTGGGACGTGGTCGCACGTTGCATGGCGTACACCAACCACACGCTGCTTCCCGAAGCCTTGGAACGATGGTCGGTGGCACTGTTCAGTCGCCTGCTGCCACGTCTGCTCGACATCATCTACGAGATCAACGCTCGCTTCCTGAAATTGGTCGACCAACAATGGCCGGGCGATGTCGCCATGCGTCGCGAAATGTCGCTGATCGAAGAAGGTGACAACCCGCACATCCGCATGGCCTACCTCGCCATCGTCGGCAGTTTCTCTGTCAACGGGGTAGCCGGACTGCACACGCAGTTGCTGGAATCAGGACTGTTCAAACACTTCAACACATTGTGGCCTCGCAAGTTCAACAACAAAACCAATGGCGTGACCCAGCGTCGATGGTTGTCGCACTGCAACCCAGGCCTGCGGGATCTACTCAACGAAACCATTGGTGAAGGTTGGCAAAAAGACCTGACCAAGATCAAAGAGTTGGCTCCGTTTGCTACCGATGCCGAGTTCCGCAAAAAGTGGATCGACGTCAAGCAACAAAACAAGGCTCGCTTGTCCGATTTGGTGGTTGCCGAAACCGGGGTTCGCTTTGACACGTCCTTCATGTTCGACGTTCAAGTCAAACGGATTCACGAATACAAACGTCAACTGCTCAACGTCCTGCACATCGTGCACCTGTACGATCGCATCTTGCGTGGCGAAACAGCCGGCATGGTGCCACGTTGCGTGTTGATCGGTGGCAAAGCGGCACCGGGTTATCACGTTGCCAAGCTGATCGTGAAGCTGATCAACGACGTTGCCAAGAAAGTCAACAACCACCCCGCCGCCAACGACTTGTTGAAAGTGGTCTTCTTCCCGAACTACCGCGTCTCTTCCATGGAAGTGATCTGCCCGGCAACCGAGCTTTCGGAGCAAATTTCAACCGCGGGCAAAGAAGCCTCCGGCACCGGCAACATGAAATTCATGATGAATGGTGCGTTGACAATCGGAACGCTGGACGGTGCCAACATCGAAATTCGCGAAAACGCGGGTGCGGAGAACTTCTTCCTGTTCGGTTTGGATGCTCCCGAAGTCACCGAACTGAAGAAGGACTATCGCCCCAACGACATCATCGCTGCCGATGACGACATCGCCCGGGTGATGAACCTCCTGGAAAGCGGCCACTTCAACCCGGACAACCCAGGTTTGTTTGATCTGTTGACCAGCGGCTTGCGAAGCCCACAAGACCCTTGGGTCACGATCGCTGACTTGCGAGCTTACTTGGACTCTCAAGCCGAAGTGGGCAAGGCGTACCAGAACGTCGATCACTGGAATCAGATGAGTATCCTGAACACGGCCGGCAGCGGTTGGTTCAGCAGTGACCGGACGATCCAGCAATACGCGGACGACATTTGGGACGTGCGCCCGCTAAGCTAACCCTGGACTGCGAAATGTTTGAGATTGCAGGTCGCGAACACGGTGCGACTTTTGTCACCTCTCCCTCAGCTTTGCTGGGGGAGAGGTCGAACAGGCCGATGGAGGCCCTGTTCGGGTGAGGGGGCGATTCACAGCAAACCGGCTTTGGGGCCTCGTTTCACATCGCGTGCCCCCTCACCCGGATCTCGCTGAACGCTCGCTCTCCCCCAACTTCGTCGGGGGAGAGGTAACAGCCAAGAAACTGTCCACGAAAACGCTGTGTCAACACCCACTTTTGAACAGCCCAGGCTAGTCCCAATCGCGTACACGGTGGCCTTCTCAGGCTGTTGAGAATGATTTCAGCGGCCGCTTCGCAACGTTTGAACAAGACAAACAAGCGGCCCACGAGAGGCCAGGCCTCCCGGGTTGCGAACGTTACGCCGCGCCGAGGCCCATCGCTCGTCGCCACGCACTGAATTGGCCCAGGTGCATCATCATGTGGCCGCCCAGATAAAAGGCGTGCATCGCACCGATCGTCCCGAACTTGGCTCTCATTCTTTCGTTCGGGTTTTCAGGGGCAAACGCGGAATCATCCGCCTTCAGCAGCGTTTCAATCGCGGCTGCGTGAGCCGTGGTGAACTTGGCAAGGATCTCCTCCATCGCCGGGTACAACTTCCCCTCCGGATCGTCCAAACACGTCGCTTGAGGCGAAAACAATGCCTCGTACTTCTCCGTCGGAGCAATCGCGGTGGCATCGCACCCCAATTCGCTGACAACCCGCGAAGGGTACAAACTCAAGTGCCCGAGGATAAACGCGGGGTGATTCGATTCGATTGTCTGCCCGCCCACGGTGGCAAAGCGAGCGAATTGTTCGGGGGAAACCCCTGCCATCATCCGATCCGTATAGCCGACGCTCAGCCGAGCAGAATCGGCAATCATTTGACCAATCATGTCTGTTTCTCTAGAAGGAACGAGTCGTTGCTGCTGTTGTAGCCGCCCGCCGATCTCAGAGAAAGCCAAGGCTTGCGTTCAGAACGAAGGAGCGGAAGGACAGAGCCAAGATGCTCGTCCGCTCAAGCAGCCCGACGGGAAATTTCCCGCGACGATCGTTCCGCGAGGCTCGCTTCCGAAATCCAATCCTCACATCCCATCGCGGATCCATCCAGCGTCCCTGGATGGAACCACGGCTCCGGATAATAGACCCGCCGAGAATCGTGAGGTCGTCCGAGATACGCTCCCCACCAACTGAAGGTGCTGTTGGCGATCACCACATGCCGGCACTGAGCGATCAAATGCAAATCCTCGTGAGCCGTTTGTCCGTCGGTGTGCTGCACCGGCGTGAACGGGATGCCAACGTCCAAATTGGATTCACACCACGGAACGTCATTTGAAAACAAGTAGAGTTTCAAATCGGTTTCTCGCGCTGCCAAATCCAGCAAGCAGCTGCGGTAGTAATCCGCATCCAACGTCCGGTAGATCTGCTTCGCTTTGCTCGAGGTCACATAGTCACCGCGACGAACATGAATCGCGACGCTGTTTTCGTTGTTCATCTGCTCCGACAACCGCAGGGTCGTCTCGGAAGGCTGTTCCCGCAACCGAAACTCCTCACGCAGGCTGTCTCGCAACCCGGGAAAGAACTTCTCGCTCTGCCAGTAACCATCCAAGTAGAGATCGCGTTCTGACGTCCGCATCGACTCCCGAAACCCAAAAGGCTTTTCGCGACGAACCGGAAGTGCTCCCACATAACCGGGGACAATCCGTCGGCCGAATTGATCCAAGGCCCGTCCGACCGGAGTCCGACGAAACTTGCCCGGCACCCGGGAACGATCAGCGTCTGACAAGCGTGATGCAGAGATGTTGAAATGGTCGATCGCCAGTGGATGCAAGCGATACTCCTCAAACGCGGAGTCATCGATCAGCAACGTTTGATAGGTGCGTCGAGCCAGGGAATGCCCAAACGCATACTGAAACAATTGATTGCCAAGTCCGCCGATCAAACGTGTCACGATCATCGATTAAGCCACCTTGCGAATCTGAGTCGGCCGCACAACCGCAGCGTACGCTTCATCGAGCGTGCGAATCA
Organism: Rhodopirellula sp. P2; assembly: GCF_028768465.1. GTDB lineage: Bacteria > Planctomycetota > Planctomycetia > Pirellulales > Pirellulaceae > Rhodopirellula. Next base: position 1,964,283 of record NZ_CP118225.1, on the reverse strand, counting down.
GACGTTCGAGTTTGAGGTCATCCATCATCGGACTGAGTCCCAGATAGAAGCCTTGTTCATGGATCCATTCGGCACCGGGATAGTCCTTTGGATTGACATCGCCAAGCAAACGGGCCGCAGGTTGACGAGCAAAGTTGCCTGTCACCACGGGCCGAGTCTCCACCCCCGCTCTTTCCAAGTGCGCCAACAACTCGGTTCGCGAACCGACCGCGTCACCCTTCAACAGCATTGGCAAAGCAAACGGGCTGGCTTGGCCGGCGGCGGGCGTTTCAAAGCATTCGAACCAAGACTGACTGTCAGCGTACGTCGCAAAACGCCCCGCCAATTCACGACGGCGATCGTTCATGCCGTCCAGTTTCTTGAGCTGTTCCAAACCAAACGCGGCTTGCAATTCAGTGGGTCGGAGATTGAATCCCCAGTTGATGAATCGATAGCGATCATCCACCACCGTGGGATTGGCCGCGTTCGCAGAACCAGATGGAGTCCCACCGGCGGGCGTCTTCAATCCTCGTGACCAACCGTGGGCTCGCAAAACACGAAGCGCGTCGGCGTCCTCTTCATTGTGGCAAGTCACCATGCCACCTTCCATCGTGGTCATGTGATGGGAAAAGAAGAAACTGAAGCTTCCACCCAACCCAAAGTTCCCGACATGTTGATCGTCATACTTGGCGCCGAGTGACTCACAGCAGTCTTCGATCAAAATCAGGTCGTGCTCTTCGCAGAACTGCTTCATCCTCGTCATGTCGATGGGGTTGCCCATCAAATGCACAGCAAATACGCACTTGGATTTCGAAGTCAGACGCCGACGCATGTCATCGAAATCCACGTTCAGCGTTTGCGGGTCCACGTCGACCAAGGTGACCTTCAATCCAGCCATCAAAGGCGACCAGATCTGAGTCGGCCAAGTCACGGCAGGAACCAAGACTTCATCGCCCGCGGACAACCGTGGGTTGGATGGATTGACCAGGTTGTAAGCCAACAACAAATCAGCGGACGAACCGCTGTTGACCATCACCGCGTCGTGACAACCGATGTACTGAGCGAACTGTGTTTCAAACTCACGAGTCAGCTCGCCCATCGATGTTCGGTAATTGACCAAACAGTTCATGGCTGCGGCGATTTCATCCCGTCCGAACGTGGGCACCGTCAACGGGTACCAGTATCGGCCGAATTCGCTGGAGGCGGGTTCGAGATGGTCGTCCATCCACAATTCAAAGGCTTGCAGAGATTCCGGGGTCATGCCGCGTTCGCCGTAGAAGGGTTGTTGCTGAGTGTTTGCCGGTATTCTTGAATCGTTCTGGCGATCCCGTCATTCAGCGAAACGCGGGGCTCAAACCCCAGTTGCTTGAGTCTGGTGTTGTCAGTGCACTTGCGAGGCATCCCGTCAGGCCGGGTCGTGTCCCAACAAATCTGACCCTGAAACCCTGTCTGCTCCGCGATCATGCCCGCCAACTCGGCAATGCTGACGTCGCGGCCAGGACCAAGGTTGATGATCTGACCATCGGTCTCCGCATCGAAGAGATGCAACATGCCGCGAACCACGTCCTCGACATGAATGAACTCGCGTTTGGCGGAACCGGTGCCCCAAAGCGTTACCGACTCTGCGTTCTGGTCCACCGCGTCACAAAATCGTTTGACCAATGCACTGAGCACATGACAGCGAGCCAGGTCAAAGTGATCACCGGTCCCATAAATGTTGCACGGCATCGGCAGGACACATTTCATTCCCATCTGTTTCTGATAGCTCTGTGCCAATCGCAGGCCAGCGATTTTCGCGAGGGCATAGCCTTCGTTGGTTGGTTCCAAGGGACCAGTCAAAAGCGAATCTTCGACCATCGGCTGCGCACATTCGCGTGGATAGATGCAAGTGCTGCCAAGCAACAGCACTCGCTCCACACCCGCTTTGGCACAAGCGCTGAGTTGGTTGACAACCAAGCGAAGGTTCTCATCCAAGAAACCAACCGGGTCGTTGATATTCGCGACAATCCCGCCGACCTTCGCAGCCAGCAGAAACGCGTGTTTGGGGCGATGCTGCGAAACATAATCCTGGACCGCGTCAGCCGAGCAAAGATCCAGCTCGCTTCGCGCAGGTGTCAACAGGTTGGTGTAACCCTCGGTTTGCAGGTGCTTCGTTAGAGCGGCACCAACCATGCCCGCGGCACCGGTGATCCATATCGGTTCGTCTTGCCGCACTGAAAATCCTTTTTCTTCGGGCACGATTTCGTCTTGAGTTCCAAGGTCGTCCAAACCGTCCATGTTTCAAACGACTGAAGGTTCTTGTAGGAAACGACTTGCAACAAATTCAATGTCAATTTCTGGTTCAAGCAGCGTCCTTGCGGGAACGCGTGGCGATTTGAAAACGGTAAATCGGACGCAAAACCTCCCGCTTGAAACGATCGGTCACCGCCATCTTCTTGCGTCCGCCACCGATCGTGCTGCCACCCAAATTCGCGGAAACCTCCTGCACGCATGAGGGCTGCATCACCACCACGCGAACTCCGGTGACCCATCGCATTTGAATGAAGGCGTCCACTGGACGATCAATCTGCTCCGAAGCGGCCAGTAACTTTTCGGCTGCCGCGCGTGTCACCAGTTGGGCCGATGTCCGCAGCGGAATCACATCGGGACACAGCAGCGACCACTTTGACTGCCGTGCCATCACTCGATGCGGAGTGGAAAACGGACGCACTTGAAATTGCACGTAGTCCCCCGGTTTGGCATGGTCACTGGCGAAAGCCAGCGACTCTTCAAAGCCCGGTTCGAATTCGATGTCGTCCTCGACGATCAACGTTTGCTCCCAGCCCTCGTCAACGATCCGTTGCCAGATGCCTCGATGACTGAGGAAGCACCCGACTTCACCGACGTTCAGTGAAAACGGATACGAAGGCGAATGCAATCGCGGCTCGACCCAACGCTGCAGTTCTTCGGCGGGCAACAGCTTGCCGTCAACGGCTTCATGAACCGCGCAGGGCACCGGGCAGGTTTGCAGAATCCGCTGAACCTGCGGTTGCCGTGCGGTCGCTCGCCGCAACGTCACAACGAGAGCTTGAGACACGTTCATGTTTTCGACCTCGTGGGAAATCCATTCGAGTGCGTGGTCGTGATTTCGAGAATGCGTTACCAAGTGATTGGACGTGATCCGCTCACCATTTGGAGCGGGACGTCTCAGGCCGCGGTCCGCTCGGACGCGACTTCTTCGGGAACCGTTGCGTCAGCGCTCCAACTTGGATCGTGGCTCAACCAGTAATCACGAACCCAATCCACGGGACCGTGACCAAATTTGCGTTTGGTTCCCCAGCGATAGTCGCCTTCTGGCACGACATCAATCGGCCGAGGATTGCCGTGGAAGACCACCACCTTGGCCTTCGCAGGACGCTTGATCTTGGGAAAAACCTGGTTGATGGGGTAGTACTTCAGGCAATGCCACTTGAAGCTCGCCGTCCAGGCAAACGGCCAGTAGCTGACGTCATCGACATTCTCGGTCAGGAAATCTTGGTCGAGGTGAAAGCGTTCAAAACACTCTTGTTGGTGCTCGTTGAATCGTCGAAACAACTCGGCTTGTTCACCAGGATAGAACCCCAGAATGGATCCCTGAACGCCACGGTCAGGACGCATCATCAAGGGAGCCAAACTCCAAAGCGTTGGATTCCATTCTCGCAACGCGTGGAAACCTCGTTTGGCTTCCAAACGATCAAAGAACCCATCCAGGTTCTGATTGACCATCACGTCAAGGTCCAAATACAGCGTTGGCTCGTCGGCAGGCAAAACCCCCGGTGCCAGAATCGACAACTTGGGCCAACAACCTTTTTGCTGACGCTCCAAAGGAATGCCCAAGTCAGGCATCTGAATTCCTTCGACCCCATCGGTTAATCCAGCCACATTGTCTGTGACGCAAACAAAACGGTGAGGACGGTTCAAATTGGCCGCCACAGCATTTCGCAACACCGTGACATACGATGCTGGGAATGCGTCCAGCCAGCGAGTGCAGACAACCGTCGCCATGGTCTCGCCTTCCTTGGTGAGAAATGGGGGGGAAGAGTTCCCGTCAAAAGAACGAGAACGATGTGTTTCCCGCGGAGATTAGCGAACACCACCTGCCACGACCAGACTGATCTTCGCATCTTCGGAACCCTTCGGCACTTGCGTCAATTTCGGCTCTGAGCTGGCAGCCCATCGTCGCTGGGCACGAAAAACGCGTCAAAATCGCTCCCCGAATTCGCGGTTCCCCGCTTGGTCCAAGCGTGCTTTCAGTTCGTCACGCTGCGTTTGCTTGTGGAAGAAAACCAGCGACTTGCCCCCACGACGACCATCAACCGCGTTTTGGCCGCGGAATCTTGGTGCCTTTGCTGGCCCCCGTTTTCTTGGCCCCGCGACGACCGCGTCCGCGGCCGCCTGATTTGCCAGCCGATTTCTCGTCGACGATTTCCACGTCGGAAAGTGGTTTTCCAATGTGCTCTTTGAGCTGCAACACCCGGTCTCGCAATCTTGCTGCACGCTCGAACTCCAGGTCCTCCGCCGCGGACAACATCTCCTGCTCGAGCTTGTCGACGTACTCGATCGTGATGTAGGTGGGTTCGCCGCTGTCCTGCGCCTTGCGGGTCGAATCTTTGTGGTTGGCCGCGTCGGTGTTGATGCCTTTGCGAATCGCTTTGAGAACGGTCTTCGGCACGATTCCATGCTTGGTGTTGTATTCCATCTGGATCACACGGCGACGCTCGGTTTCGTCGATCGCCATCTGCATCGAATTGGTGACCTTGTCGGCATACAGGATCACACGTGAGTTCGCATTCCGAGCCGCACGTCCAATCGTTTGGATCAAACTGGTTTCGCTGCGCAAGAAGCCTTCTTTGTCCGCATCCAAGATGGCCACCAATGACACCTCAGGAAGGTCGAGGCCCTCTCGAAGCAAGTTCACACCGACCAAGCAATCGAACTGGCCGGCCCGCAGTTCCTGCAACAAATCCACTCGTTCGAAAGCGTTCAGTTCACTGTGCAACCATCGGCAACGAACACCTTGTTCTTGGAAATAATTGGCCAAGTCCTCCGCCAAACGTTTCGTCAGCGCTGTGACCAGAACTCGTTCATTGCGTTCCGCACGAATGCGCACTTGTTCCAACAAGTGTGTCACTTGCCCGTGCGCCGATACGATCTCGACCTCGGGATCGAGCAAGCCTGTGGGGCGAATGATTTGCTCCACCACTTCGCCGCCGGTGCGTTCGAGTTCATAGTCGCTGGGCGTTGCACTGACGAAGCAAATCTGTCCGGTGCGTTCTTCCCATTCATTGAACTTCAGCGGCCGGTTGTCGAGCGCACACGGAAGCCGGAACCCGTGTTCAACCAACGTGATTTTTCGACTTCGGTCACCGGCGTACATCGCCCGAACCTGAGGCACGGTCACATGCGACTCGTCGACGAAGGTGATGAAGTCCTTGGGGAAAAAGTCATACAACGTGTCCGGGGTCGCACCGGGTTCTTTGCCTGAGAGCGGACGCGAGTAATTTTCGATGCCGGGACAATGCCCGACTTCGGCCAGCATTTCCAGATCGAACTTGGTACGCGCCGACAATCGCTGCGCCTCCAGCAATTTCCCTTGCGACTGAAAGATCTCGAGTTGCTGCGCCAGTTCTTCTCGCAGACTTCGGATCGCCCGTTGGATGCGATCTTCCGGCATCACAAAGTGCTTGCACGGATAAATGTAAAGGTGCTCGACCGTTTTGATGGTCTCGCCCGACGTCGGATTGATCAGCGAGATTTTCTCGATCTCATCGCCCCACATCTCGATCCGATAAGCAAACTCCTCGTAGCTGGGCCACAGCTCGATCGAGTCCCCACGCACACGAAATTTCCCGCGTTCAAATTGGATGTCGTTGCGTTGGTATTGCAGATCGACAAACTTCAACAGCAAGTGATCGCGGCGGGTTTGTTCACCTTGATGCAGATCGACGACCAATTGCCGGTAATCGTCCGGGGATCCCAGACCGTAGATGCTGCTGACCGAGGCCACAATGACGACATCGCGGCGGCTGACCAGGGAACTGGTGGTTGCTAATCGCAGTCGATCGATTTCCTCGTTGATCGAAGAGTCTTTCTCGATGTAAACATCGCGCTGAGGAATGTAGGCTTCGGGTTGGTAGTAGTCGTAGTAGCTGACGAAATAATGGACCGCATTGTTGGGAAAGAACTCCTTGAACTCCCCATACAACTGCGCGGCCAGCGTTTTATTGTGGCTGAGGATCAACGCGGGACGCTGGACGGCCGCGATCACGTTGGCCATCGTGTAGGTTTTCCCGGTCCCGGTCGCTCCCAGCAATGTCTGCGCGGTCTTGCCGCTTTGGATGCCTTCAATCAACTTGGCAATCGCCGCTGGCTGGTCCCCCGACGGTGGGAACGGCTGGTGCAAATCAAAAGCGGCCGGCTCGAGTTTGGTGGTGCTCATGCCTGCACTTTAGCAAACTGTCCAATCATCCGGCACAGACCCACCGCCGCCGATTCTCGCCCCTGATTTCCAACGCACTGCCATGGCGAAGCTGTATTTCTACTATTCCACGATGAACGCCGGGAAATCCACGGTTTTATTGCAATCCAGTTACAACTATCGCGAACGGGGGATGAACACGCTGATCCTGTCCCCGGAGATCGACACCCGGTTCGGCAGCGGCAAAGTCGCCTCGCGAATTGGCATTGAATCGGAATCCGTTTCGTTCAACACCTCGGACAACCTGCTGGAAATCGCCCGGGAAGAAACACGATCCCATCCGCTTCACTGCGTGCTCGTCGACGAGGCTCAGTTTTTGACCCGAACCCAGGTGAGACAACTCAGCGACGTTTGCGACGACCTGGACATCCCCGTGCTGGCCTATGGATTGCGAACGGATTTCCAGGGCAATCTGTTCGAGGGCAGCGAACATCTGCTGGCCTGGGCCGACACGCTGACGGAACTCAAAACGATCTGCCACTGCGGTCGCAAAGCCACGATGGTGCTGCGAGTGAGTGAATCCGGCCAAGTGATCCGCGACGGCGAACAGGTCCAGATCGGGGGCAACGAGCGATACCAAACGGTTTGTCGCCGCCATTTCAAAGAAGCGATCTACCAACGCTCCGAAGACGAACTTCCCCTGCTGGATTCCAACGAACCCCGTCAATCGGAACGTTGAGCCATCCAGGGGAAGCGTTGTTGCCAGCGAGCAACACGTCCTACCCCGGACAAGCCTCGGTCGACTATTCTGGGGCCATGCAAGTCTCACAAGAATTGATCGATCGTGTTCTGCGACTCGTTCACGCGGCGGAATACCGCCCCAGCAAACCCAAACAAATCGCTACCCTGCTGGAACTCGACGCGGACGGTTACCGCGAAGTCCGCCGGGTGATCAAACAATTGGTCCTCGAAGGCCGACTGATCTACGGTGGCAACCACTTGGTCGTCGCCGCTGCGGCCGTCGGTGGTCCCACCGACCAAATTCGTGGCACGTTTCGCCGTGCGATGGGCGGCGGCTTTGGTTTCGTTCGCCCCTCCAGCGGCGGTGGCAGTGCCGACGCGGATGTTCCCGAGGACGTTTTCGTTCCCCCAGGCATGACCGCCGGTGCCCTCGAAGGTGACCTGGTCGCCGTGACGATCGAACCCAGCCGCCGGGGCGGGATCGAAGGCAAGGTGGTCGAGGTGCTGCAGCGCGCACGTCGCCAATTCACCGGCACCTTTTTCTCCTCCCCACAACCTGACCAACCCGGTGCCGACACAATCGAAGGTCCCGTCGTTTACTTGGACGGCGTTCATTACGAAGCGCCGGTCAGCGTCGGCGACGTGCGAGGGCTGCCCCTGCAAGATGGCGACAAGATCTTTGTCGAGATTGTGGACTTCCCCGATGAAGAAACGGGCGGCGGCGAAGCCGTCATCCTGGAACGTCTGGGAAGCAGCAAGAACCCGGCGATCGACACCCTGACGATCATGCGGCAATACGCGCTGCCCGATGAGTTCCCCGAAGAGGTCCTCGACGAGGCTCGCGATCAAGCCGATGCATTCGACGACGACATCGTGCCGGCAGGCCGCAATGACCTGACGGACATGCTGACGATCACAATCGACCCTTTCGATGCACGTGACTTTGACGACGCGATCTCATTGCAACGTGAAGAGGGTCGATGGCGGTTGTGGGTGCACATCGCCGACGTCAGTCACTTTGTTCCACCTGGAGGCAAACTGGACGTCGAAGCGCGTCGTCGCGGGACCAGCGTTTACCTGCCCGACCGTGTGATTCCGATGATCCCCGAGATCATCAGCAATCACCTGGCCTCGCTTCAGCCGGAACGCATGCGACTGGTGAAGACCGTCGAGATCGAAATGCTGGATGACCTGACAATCACTCACAGCGAGGTTCACAACGCCGCCATCCGCAGCGACAAACGGTTCAACTACGAGCAAATCGATCAGTTCCTCGCATCGCCCGCCGCGTTCCAGAAAGAGTGGGGAGGACCGATCTGCGAACTGCTGACCCAAATGCATCAGCTCGCGATGCAAATTCGCAAGCGTCGCTTCCAAGCCGGTTCGCTGTCGATGGACATGCCTGACATCAAGCTCGAGCTGGATCGAATGGGCAAGGTCAAAGGCGCCTACCAAACCGAGAACACCGAGAGCCACCAGATCATCGAGGAGTTCATGCTGCTCGGCAACGAAGCCGTTGCGACTTGGTTGGATGACCAGGAACTCAATTTCCTGCATCGCATTCACGCGCCACCTGAACGCCGGAAACTACGGCAACTGACCAGCTTCGTCAAAGACCTCGGCTTGGGAATTGACAACGTCGAAAGTCGCTTCGAAATCCAAGCGGTCCTGGACAAGGTCGCCGGAACCACGCTCGAAAACGCTGTCAACTTTGCAGTGTTGAAAAGCATGAGCAAAGCGGTCTACGGGCCGCACCGCGAAGGCCATTACGCACTCGACAAAGAACACTACTGTCACTTCACCAGCCCCATCCGCCGGTACCCCGACCTCAGCGTTCACCGCTTGGTGCAGCGACTGATCGAGAAGAAACCCACCCCCGATGAATCCTTCGCGGAGTTGGTCAAACTCGGGCACGAGTGCAGCGATGCTGAACGCAATGCCGCCCAAGCCGAACGCGAATTGATCCAGTTGAAACTGCTTCACTTCCTGAAAAAGAAACAGGGAGAAACACTCGAAGCCGTGATCAGCCGGGTCTTCGCTGATGGCATTCACGCCCGCTGCCTGAAGCTTCCCGTTGACGGTTTCATCCCCGTCACAGAACTCCCCGGCGATCAATATCGATTCGAACGGCGCGGGCAAGTCCTGACGGGGTTCAAAGAAGGCAACCGCTTCCGGTTGGGAGATCACCTGACGGTCCGAATCGGCAAAGTCGATTTGCAAGACCGGCAACTGTACCTCGATGTGGTGAAGAACCACTCGGCAGGTAAAAGCGATCCACGCGGTCCAGCCGGCAGCAAGTCGAAGACCTCGCCTCTCAGGCACCAGAAAAAGTCCGACCGACGCGACAAGAAAAAACGCCGTCGTCGCTAGGTCAGTGGTGGTTGGTCACCATGTGGCCGAACACTTGAAATCACGGTGGGGACACCGTGCCACAGGTTTTGTATCACTTCCATCGTTGCCATGAACGTTCTCATCCTCACCGGTGCCGGGATCTCCGCGGAGTCCGGCATCCCAACCTTCCGAGACGCCAACGGATTGTGGGAAGGCCACGCGTTCGAAGAAGTCGCCACGCCACAGGGATTCGCTCGCAATCCTGAGTTGGTACAAGAGTTCTACAACCAACGTCGCCGAGCGTTGTTGAACCCTGAGATCCGCCCCAACGCAGCGCATGTCGCACTGGCGGAATTCGAACGCGACCACCTCGAACATGGACGGGGTGATTTCCTGTTGGTGACCCAGAACATCGACAACCTGCACCAACGCGCCGGCAGCCAGAACGTGCTGGCCATGCACGGGCAATTGCTGCAAGCCCGATGCACCTACACCGAAGAGGTCTTTGACTGGACCGCAGACCTGACCGCTGACACACCGCACCCAGAAGATCCTGACAACGATGCCCTGCGAGGTTGCTTGCGGCCCAATGTTGTCTGGTTCGGCGAGATGCCGATCGGGCTGACACGCATCGAGAAAGCCGCCACACAAGCTGATTTGTTCCTCGCGATTGGAACATCGGGCGTTGTGTATCCCGCCGCCGGTATCGTCGCTCAAACGTCCCCAGAATGCCGCCGAATCGAAGTCAACCTGGACGACACACCCGCGTCGAATGCCTTCGACGAAACCATTCGTGGGTCCGCCAGCGTTGAAGTCCCCAAGCTACTGAATCACTTCAAGGCGATGTAAACATCGGTGATCAGATCTTTGGTTTCGGTGGTTTCCGGGTCGTTGCGATAGACCTCACAGCCAATCGCCTTGGCCATCTTCATTTTCTTGTACCGGATGAACTGGATTCCGCCGGACCAAGCGTTGCCGAGATGCGCGTAGTCCCCCACGTGCCGGACCAACAGAAACTTCCCTGCCGGCACGGTGTCAGCCACGCAGTCCGTCGGAACGGGCGTGCCCGCATCGGCCAAGTAACCTGCCGTGTAATCGAACCATCGTTTGCGCAGGTCCGAGGTCGTGTGATACAGGCTGGCCCACTCTTGCACGCGTTCGTCATCGGCGCGACAGTGTGGTTTGACGCGTTCCAGCGTCGCGGTCATGTGGCGACCGATGTCATCCATCGTGCAGCCACCTCGTTGGCCAATGATCCTGCGATCGGGTTCGTTGACCACACCTTTGATCTCAAGCTTCGAAAGCACTTCGCCGGTTTCGACAAACTGCTTGAACATCAACAACCCTCGCTCGTAGTCCATCCCCACGAACATTTCCATCATCGATCGCATCCAGAACAAAAACCAAGGCAACTTGCCTCGCATGTGCCAGGTGATCTTGGATCCCGGTCGACCATCCGTCGCGACCGGTTCGATCTTGAACTCCACCTTGGATCGCGACTTGAACGGTTTGATGAAAGCCAGGTCGGCTTGAACCGAAGCGTTCGCCGACGAGTTCTTCGGCGGCTGAAGGTCACGATGCACCATCGAGCCCTCCCCGACCAATTCGCCTTTCCAGCGATAAGTCGCACCGACTTCGTTTGATGGCTCGCTGACGGTCACCTCCGCATCGGGATCCACCTGCAACCAAGGCGACCAACGGGTCCAGGTCGAATAGTCCCTGACCGCGTCGTAAACATCGCGAATATCAGCGTCAATCGTCTGGGACCGCTGAACATGAAAAGCAGGCATGGTGAGTTATCCCTTGGGAGTGACAGGCGTAACGACGCGGCACATCCTAACTCAGTTTGGTTCCCAGACGGGCCACGCTCGCCGCCCCCCCCCTTCAGAGATCGACCACCCCCTCCTTGCCCATGCTCTGCCAATCCATCTCGCCTGCGCCCCAAAATCGGAAGCGGACTCGGAGATTCAGGGAGCCTCCCCTGAACAAGACAACTCGAGCAGGCTTCGAATGCCTGGCCCACCCAGCTACACTGGCTCGTTCGCACGTGAGCCAGGCGGCACGCCTCAACCTTCTCCAGGTGAATCGGAAGGGGGGGGAGCCAAAAGCAAAAGCCAGTCGCTCGCATGCGAGACAATGCCCCGTTATCGCATAGCGAATGACGATTCGCCTCGGAAGGAGCGACTGGCTGGCGAAAAAATAGCGAGCGGCAGAATCCCGGGTGCGCAAAAGAGGCGCAAACGGGTTCCATTTCAACGAAAAAGACAGGTTTTTGAATGGCTCACGCCAACGCTCAGCTCAAGCAGGTTCGCCAAAGTTTAGGGTGGTCGCAGCTGCAACTCGCGATGCGGGCAGGCGTGTCCTCGCGGACCGTCCAGTTCGCAGAATCCGGTCAAAATGTTTCTCTCGGTACCATGCGCCGAATCGCCACTGCACTGGGGATGGAATCGGACCAATTGATTCGCATCGACCCCGGCACCGGCCAAGATGCGTTCGCGGATTTGCCCTGGTCCATTGCCGACCGCTTCCGAACCCATCGCCGCTTCGATCAGGGCAGCCTGTGCCGCAACGAAGCCGAGGTCATCGAGATCGTTCGACAATTGCGAGAGAACTTCAGCATTCAAATTCAAAAATGGGGTTCGACGCAAAGCCAGCATCACGCACTGTTGCGTGACAAAGCGATTGACGAGGTGTACTTTCGCTACGAACAAAGGTACGTCGAATTGTGGCGAAGGAATCCAGCCTGCATTCGCTTGGATCGCTATGACGAGACCGTCGGTGGAGTCAGCATCACGCTGCCGTTGACGGCGGAGTCCTTTCGCGCGTTCCGGGCCGGAGAATTAGCCTGGCTGGACATCTCGGCGGACGACCTGGTGGATCAATCGCAATACTTGTTGCTCGATTCCGTCACGGAGTTCACCAACCAGTGTCGTCGTCCCTGGTATCAGGTCACAGAGTCACTCAGTCTTGTCGCGTTCACGCAGGTCGCGGCGCTGGCAGAGCATCCCAATCGGTCTGACTTCGAAATGGTCTCGTTTTCAGCAAGCCCTCTGAACGAGCGAAGGCTGAGCACGATTGGCTTCGTCGCCGAACCAGCCGCTGAACCAGAGTTCGACTACCCTCTCTTTTGGTTCGGGGAAGATTCGCGAATTTTGACGAAGGAAGAGTATTCGAATTGGTCCACGTTCAAGCACTTCACGACATTGATCAAATCCGTTGACAAGGCGTCCCTTCGCCGACGGATGTTTCAAAATCTTCTGTCGATGGTCAAGCGGCTGCAGCGGCCAGCGAAACGTTCGCTTGTTCGCCGGGCTGCGTGAACGCTGCCGCGTTCCACTTCGGCTTTTCCATCCATGACATGCCGCTTCGCGACATGAATTCATAGTGCTCGACCGGCTGGCAACGAACTCCGGTTGGCAACGACGTCATCGCCGACCAACTCAAGCTGTTCACCGAAACCGGCGCACTCGACGACCGTCCGCTCCGCTGCTGAAGCTCAATGGCTCGACCACACTCACGCCAGAATCCGGTGTGGTTCATCCAGTCTTCCGGTTGCCATTGTTCGAGCCACTGCAGAGCCCCCTCGCCGTACAGCGACGGGTTGCCGTGAATGTGATACCCGGTGCCGAACGATTCAATGCGATCGTGGTTCTTTCGTTTCTCTCCGCGAAAGCGAACCTGGTCGCTCGCCCCGGAATCTCCGCCGAACCGGTTCTGCGCCGCATCCAATTCCAATCTCGGATCGACCAATTGGTAAATCGGCCGTGACTCCTGATCGCGATGCATCGACGCCATCAGCGTGTGATCCAGTTCCGCCACCCCGTAAGCTTGCAGCACCGACAGGCGACAACCTCGCTCAGCCAACCATCCATCCACGCTTCGCTGCAAAGAGGCAGGCAATGGGTACCCGCCCGTCGCCCAAAGCAATTCGCTAGGCCAATCCATTTGGGTTCTCAGAGCTTGGATCAACAGATCCGCCCCGGCCAACGGTTGAGCGACAAACACCACCCGTCGATTCTCCGCTGCCGCCAGTCGCAAGGCGCGAGTGCAGGTGGGCGGATGCAGGTAGGTGATCACGCGAGTCATCGACTCCATGCCACCCAAGGATGCCGGGTAAGCGTCCACCACCAACGACTGCGATGGATCGACGAAAAACGGTTGCAGCGACGGAAAGGTGCTCACCAGTCGCTGCATCTTTTCAGCCGGCTGCCCACTGTCGATGACCCGAAACTTGTAAGGGTCCAGCGACGTGGACCCGGCAGAGTAAGAGAGGATTTTTCCGTTCATGCCACCGCCTCCAATCCCAGCGAGCCAACTTTGGCGACCGCACCGGTTTGGGCAAACGATCCACAGCACAGCTCCACAAGCGATTGTTGATTCACTTGTTTGGGAATGCCATCGAACAGATCCTGGCAATACGAACGCTGACTCGCATCCACGGCCATCAACAACACGTTGCTTGGCGTTTGCAATTCGGGATGAACGAAGTCAAACCCAGGCAGATACGTGAACCCGATGCGGCGGTAAAACGCTTGCATGCGCACGTCCGCGTTGACGATCGAGATCCGTTTCCCCATGCTCAGCTGATCTTCCCAAGCACGACGGACCAGCGTCCGAAGAGCTTGAATCGGTGTGCTCGGCCCACGTCGAATCCGCAACTTGCAAGTCGCGATCAGCTCGTCGCAATGCTGTTCCAACAAGACCGCGGGATAGTGATCCTCACAATCCAGCCGACCATTCGCGGCTGCCTGAACCGTCAGCGCCCCGAGCGACTGACCTTGCCATTTCAAAAGGTAGTGATGGCTGTATTCGTCGTAGCCATAAACGGTCTGCTCGGATCCATCTCGACGGATCTCCTGAATCACGTCGAACAACGGATCGGTTGTTCCCAAACAATGCAACACATCCATGTGTCGATTCCAACATTTTCAAAGTGAGCGACGGCCCTTCCCTCACAGGCGAAGAAAGTCATCCGATCGTGTGTCACTAACAACCCTGGGACGGATCCAGCAACGTGAAAATTTGTCACCACTCATTTGCGCATCCGGATGGAGTCCCCCCAACTTTCTCGCCAAGTGTCTTCGCAAGCAACAGGAGGTCCCAGCATGGGCTCCACCGAACCCCCTCCTTGAAAACGCGCTGCCCCCCCCCAAAGGAAGCATGGCCTTGGATTGAAAACCCAAGGCTTCCGTCGCTCCGCGACTGGTTGCGTGTGTCCGGCTGAACCAACAACCGCGGAGCGGTGACATCCGTCAGCCTCGGGTTTTCAACCCGAGGTCTCGGTCGTCACCCCTTCCGCTCGTCCAGCCGCGGAGCGGCGACAGGTGGCGAGCGATGAGCTGGGAGGATTGCAAATTGCGAATTTCAAAGTGCAAATTTCAAAATGGGGGCGGGCTAAAAGATCGCGGGTGCATGATCCGTGGGCAATCATCGCGATGGATGGGGCCGTCGTAGGAATTCGGTTTGGGACCTCGTTCAAGCGTCCGGTTTCCAGCGGGCATTGGAGCCCCTTGAGAACGGGAACGCGGCTCGCACCTTCGAGCCCTCACCGAGTCGCGCGCAGACCGAACTCGATCACATCAAATTGACGGGGTCGATGTCGACAAGGAACTCAATTTCTTCTTTGGGGTCGACTTTGAAATCGGCCAAACCACGCCGGATGACTTCCCCGACAACCGCGGCTTCGGTGGCTTGCAACAACAAGTGAAAACGATACTTGCCGCTGATTTTCACGATCGGTGGAGGTGCGGGACCGAGAATGCGGACCTCCGCTTGGAGTAGATCACGGGCCTTTTCCAAGCGGTCGACAATCGCGTCGGCCACGGACTCGGTTTTGTCTTCCAGGGGACCGCGAATGATGATCCGAGCCACACTGCCCAGCGGCGGGTAGTTGAACTTCTTGCGGTTGACCATTTCGTCTTCGACGAACTTCAAATAATCGTGCCTCGCCGCGGCTTGGATCGCGGGGTGCTCCGGCGTGAACGTCTGCACAATCACCCGCCCACCGCGATCGCCACGTCCGGTTCGACCAGCGACCTGGGTGACCAACTGGAACGTTCGTTCCGCGGCCCGGAAGTCAGGGAAGTGCAACGCCGAGTCCGCGTTGATCACACCGACCAACAACACGTTGGGAAAGTCCAACCCTTTCGCGATCATCTGCGTGCCAAGCAACACGTCAATTTCACCGGCCCGAAACTCCGACAGCACCCGCTGGTGACTGCCGGCACGCTTCATCGTGTCACTGTCCATTCGAGCGATGCGAGCATCAGGGAAGCGGGCCTTCGCTTCCATTTCCAATCGTTGCGTGCCCAGGCCGCCGTAACGAATGCCATCGAAACGACACGCGGGACACCAAGGCGGCGTGGGAATCGTGTAATCGCAGTAGTGACACATCGCCTTGCCACCGTCACGGTGGTGGGTCAGGGGCATGTCGCAATCTGGGCAGGCGCACACGGTGCCGCACGCGGGACACTGGATCGTCGTCGCGTAACCACGTCGGTTGAGCAACAGAATCGCCTGGCCTTTTTCCTTCAACGTTTCCACCACGGCAGCGTGCAAGGGACGGCTGATCGCGCCGCCTTTGCCGCGTTCTTCTTTGACTCGCAAATCGACCAACTGAACATCAGGCATCGGACGATTGCCGACCCGCTCCGACATCGTGACCAGTTCCGCATGCCCGGTTTGCGTCGCATGCCAAGCTTCCATCGACGGCGTGGCCGACCCCAGCACCAACGGAATGCCCAGCGCCATCGCTCGGGCATGCGCCACCTTGCGCGCGTGATAGCGAGGCTGTTTGTCTTGCTTGAAGGAGGTGTCGTGTTCTTCGTCGATCACGATCAGTCCCAGGTTCGGCAGCGGTGCAAAGACGGCACTGCGAGGCCCGATGACAACTTGAACTTCCCCTCGACGAATCCGCTGCCAGTGGAAGTGACGTTCCGAAGCGGACATTTGACTGTGCAGCACCGCAACGTTCTCGAAACGATCCTCGAACCGTCCTCGGGTCTGAGGCGTGAGGCTGATCTCGGGCACCAACACGATCGCCGATCCCGCTTGCTTGACAACATGCTCGATCGCCTGAATGTAGACCTCCGTCTTGCCGCTGCCGGTCACCCCGTGCAGCAACAACGTCCGACCGCGTCCGCTGTCGACCGCTGAATTGATGCGAGACAACGCGTTCTCTTGCTGGGCTGTCAGCTCATGCAATTTTTTGGTTTCGCCATCGTTGGACTGGGCCCGAATGCGGATGTTCTGACTGAGCTCTCGTCGCACCTCGGTCACCAACAACTCCTTCTTTCGCAACCGCCGAATGGGGTCTTCGGTGCACTCGGCCATGATCGCGAGTTCTGCCGCGGTCATCGGTCGATCTTGAGCGATCAAGAACCGCATCGCCGATTGCTGCTTGGATGGCAGCTTGGCAATTTGCTCTTCGGTCAGCCCCGGTGCCGGTCGGAAGTAAGTCGTTTTCCGCGTGCCCGCGTTGTCGCGAACGCTGGCAGGGATCAACGTGTCAAAGACCTGGCCAGCGGGGACCTGGTAGTAATGAGCGATGAACATCACCAACCGAACCAGCGCCGCATCGCACAGCGGTTCGTCATCGATGACCTCGGCCACGTCCCGAAGTTTTTGCTGCGCCGCGTTGCCCGTCTTGATCGACACGCACCAACCGGGGGTTGGCTTTTTACGATGCCCCAGTGGCACGCCCACACGCATCCCCGGGCGGAGGACATCCAGCAAGTCATCCGGGATTCGGTAGTCGTAAGGCCCGTGTGGCGATCGAGCGAACACGATCGACGCAAGCTGAACGTCTTCGCCAACCGTCAACTCCCACGGGGGAGGATCGGTTTCGAACAATTCGTTCTGGGTCGGTTCGGACGAGGACGAGTCAGCGGGCACGGAAGCGGCGGCAAAAGGAGGCAAGTTCAGAGTCGGATCGCCCAGATTGGACAACGATGATTCAGACAACATAACGTGTGAGCTCCTTTTCTTCCCGGCGGGCGCAAGATAACCCATCCATCATCGCCCTCACCCGTGACACGTCTGGTCACACGCCTTGCCTGCCCTGCCCTGCCCCGCCCCGAATCGCCTTCTCTTTCTCTTTCTCGCCGCGACGCTGCGATTCGCATGGCCGGCGATCGTTCCCTGATGATGGATGACACCATCCCAAGGTCCGTTCTCGCCAACGGTTCGGCCCACTCGCTCACACTCCACCCAAATGGCTTGGCCCAAAGAGCGAAACGAATTTCAAACGGATCAGGACGGCAGCGTTTCAGTGACGCAGCGGGACACCCGTTCACGAGGGTGCGGCGTGATCGCTCGGCCAGGAAGCGTTGTCAGCACGACGCAGATGGTTTCGGTGGTGGGATCGGCCCAGCAAATGGTGCCGGTCGAACCGGTGTGCCCGAAAACGTCGCTACGGTCGGGGCCCTTCAAATCGCTCCCCAAATCAAATCCCAACCCCCGCGGTTTGATGTTGGGCGGATTGTGGTTTGCAATCATGGTGCGTGCTGTCTCGGCTTGCAGCATCTTTCCTTCCGGATGCAGGAACGCATTGAGAAATTCAGCGACATCCCCTGCCGATGCGAAGACGGTGCCCCAAGGAGCTCCCAGCTGACGCCAAAAATCGCTATTCCAATCCCAATTCTTGGTGGTGGGGTCTCCCGCGCCCGATTCCGGTGCCGCATGTTCGACCTGACTCCGCATCAAGGAGTCTTTGTCCAGTTGACCGATCCCCAAAGCGGTCTGTTCGAGCCCCAACGGCTGACAGACCACTTCGTCCACCAAGGTGGCAATGGGCTTTTGCGAGATCCGCTGAGCCACTTCAGATGCCACCAAAATGGCCATGCTGGAATAGCTGTATCTTGCCCCAGGTTGGAACAGCAACGGGGTTCGAATCGCGGCAGCAATGAAATCCGACAAAGACGCATGAGCCGCTCTCAGTTTCGCGTTCTCGGGCAACTGATCGGGCAGTCCAGAAACATGCGTCAAGAGTTGCCGCATCGTGATCGATTCTCGGCCATTCCCTTTGAACTCAGGCAGAAATTTGACGGTATGATCATCCAGTTTGAATTCACCCGCATCGAGCAAAGAGAGGATCGCCGCCACCGAAATAGGCTTGGAAATCGACCCCAGCAAAAAGCTGGCGTCCACCGATGCCCGCTCTCCAAAAGCTTGCGAAACAGCATCGTTTTTTCGACGCACACAAAACGTTGCGGACTCAACGAGCCCAGAGGCAGTCGCTTGTTCCAGTACGTCCGCGGCAACATCGAAACGGCCCTCTCGGAAGGCAGCAAACAAGGGTGTCCCCATGGCCAAGCCCAGTCCGGCTTGAAGAACTCGGCGGCGTTTCATGATTCAACTCTCGACGGTGGAAGAACATCGGCCCCAACAGGAAAGAACTCGTCCGCCGAATGATAACCCAACCGCGATCCGTCGGTGCGTGACGCGCCCCACGGCTACCTGCTCACACCCCCTTCAGGATCGCCGCATCAAAGCCACCGCGGAGCGGTGAAAGGACCAGGTGAGCGCGAGCAGCGTGCCTGCCAATGGGATACGTGGGTGGAACTCTCGCGAGAGCAACGCGACCGCAACCCACCTGACGTGAGATGCATTTCGACGGCCCCATCCGGGGCGGCGTTGTGATCTCCGCCAATGTTCTCGGGGCTTCCACCCCGAGCTAAGAACGCGGACTCCTCCGGAGCCATGCAGGCACGTTCGCCCCGGATGGGGCCGGCATCAGTAGCTCGGGGTGGAAGCCCCGAGACCGTTGTTCGTCCCGCCCTGCCCTTCGATCTCGCCGGCTATTTGACCGTGTGATTGGTGCCGTTGAGTTCATTGAGAGCGCGGTTGATCACGCGGACGGTGTACTTGCCATCGGCGTAGAACTCTTGCCTTGGCTCGAGTGCTTCTTGCATCGAATTGATGACCGGCAACGCCTTCTCATCGATCTCGTCGAGCACGATCGCGGCTTGCAGTCGCTCCCACTGAGCACCGTCCGCCAATGTCTCCGCCAGGACAGAGAGAGCCTTGCTCCTGGCTTCGGGATTGCTGGCGATCGCTCCTCATCGAACGCTGACACTATCTACCTGCTCTCGCTCTTTGTGGACTCGAAAACCAAGGTCGATCTCCAACACCATTCGGTCGTCAGAAAACTGCGACTGCAGAGATCGATGCCGCTCCAGTTCAACGGCCCCTCCGGGGGCCGTCGAACGCCCGAGATCACCTCGATCGGAACGAACCGCCTGCCCAAAAAAACTTGACGGGCCCCCTTGAGCCCCCTACTGTGGGTAGATCGCCGTTCGAATGAGCGGAGACATGCGTTCCCTGAGAATCTTACTCGCAGGTGGAAATGACATGAATGCCGACAGTCACTCTCGATGGTCCTCAGGTCAAACCGGCTGGAAGCGGGTTGCAGTTTCTCTCCGAAACCTGACCGCGTCCGCCACCGCTGAACGAAGCGGCAATCGAGACTTGATTCCCAAGCAACGTTCCCTCCGGATGGAAACGCTTCAGCCGCGAGAAATGCTGGCAGGGGACTCCGCTTCCGCAATGCAGTACACCGCTGGTGCGACCGTGCCCGCCGAAATTGCTTCACCCGGTGAGAGCGATAACGAAGAGGGCGAGCAGTTTGCGGCGAACGACGCCGGCATGTCTGGCAACGTCGTTCTCGGAGATGTCAACGGCGACGGATCACTGACAACGCTTGATAGCTTGTTGATCGCAAATGCTTTGAACCAGCTTCCGTCCGAAGCCCGTCCGATGGAGTACGACTTGAATCAAGATTCACAAGTTGACCAGTCGGATTGGGAGGTTGTGATCCAGCATCTGTCCGTCAATATCCCCTCGTATGAACGAATCGACCCGTATTCGAGTGAGGATGCTGTTTGGAGCGAAGATGCGGTTCCTTGGTCACCCACATCAGGCGCATGCGACTACAACGTTCGATGTGCCGAAGACCACAATGAAGGGCAAACGGGCGACGGTTCCTCTTCGAACGATCCAAACGGATCCAGTCACGGGACGACAAGCAACCACTGCTTTTACCAACGCTGCTCGCCAACCGATGGTGGCACCAGTCCTTCTGACAACAGTTCATCAGGAGGTTCAACGAATCCTTGGGGGCCCGACCACCCCTGGGGATCTGGGGGCGGTTCCAATGGCGGTGATGGATCGCAACCGAGCGACGACGACGGTGAAGATGAAAGTCCGTCTAGCACGGATTCAGGCAGCAACCCTTGGGGCGATCCAACGGGTGGAAACACCGGCGATGGTGGGACGGGGGGTGGTGAGACAGGCGGTGGCGGTGTGACCGGAGACAGTCCATCCGGCACAAGTGGAACCGGGGAAACCGATGCACCGGACGAGTCAGACGGAACCGGCAATGGACCGACCAGCGGAGGTCCGCAATCACCTTCCGATCCGAATCCCCCGCTGCCCGCACCCAATCCGCCATCCGACCCGTCTGGGTCGGATGGCACAGAATCGTCCGGTGGCAGCAACCCTGACCAAAACGAGCATCCCGACCAACCCGAGACTTACGAGGTTGTGGCAACACGAATCGGAGTCTTCGGCGGAGACATGACTTCTGAAAATCCGACAATCCACTCAGTTCGTGAAGGACAGTGGCTTGAAATCGGAGGCCATATTGATGGTCCGATCGACGATTACCAAAACCCGTTTCCTGGCATCGTCCCAACACTGACCATTCGAGCGGATCTAAATGCAGACGGTGCCTTCGACGAAAACGAAATCGTTCAAGTCAGGAATTACGGGCCCGGTTGGATTCGGGACCCCACCGAATCCTACGACTACTACACTGGCTTTTACGTTTCGTTCCCAGTGCCGGACGACGGCCCATCACCAGGAAATGGGCAACCCGAGGATGAAATCAAAATCGAAATGGAACTCGAAAGGGTTCAGAACTCCTCTGCTCCCGTACTGAATATCGACCCGCAGTTTTCCGGTCGCCCAAGTGTCAACTATGGCGTCAATGATTCGGGGAAATCGATCGCCAGGCTGCAAGTCAGCGTCTTCGACGAAGGCGTTTTTGACTCGCATCGCGCCATCGTGCACTGGGCCGATGGCGTCACCACAGAGGCGTGGGATCAAGTCGATGAGATGGCGAACGACTACGTTCCCACCCACCACAAATCTGTCTCTCTCGAACGTGTGCTGTCGGGCAATGAAGGAGACCTGCTACCAGCCACGATCAACTTGTTTGATGATGACTTGGGAACCGCCCAATACATCATTCAAGCCGATGATCTATTGCGAAACAACGATGACGACAATCAAAACGAAGTCGATGACTTGCTGGACAGTGGCTTCTCCGACGATGACCTGATTTTCCTGTCTCTCGATGGCTTAACGGGCAGTTTCACCGAACCGGCCACAGGGGAACTGGTTCTGCACTACGACGAGAACCGCATCCGACTGTGGGATACCCGCGACAAGGATAACCGCATCCTTCCCAACCGGGATGAGGACACGCCCTTGGACATCGGAGCAGGGATTCCCTACGACGGACGAAGTTCGGTGTTCGTCGAAGGCCTCGGCGTAGGCAAAACTCGACTCACAATGGCGTGGCGAGCGTTCGAACAAACGTTCGCTGAACGAGAGCAAAACCCTCGTCCAGCATGGACTCCCACCAGCATCGTACTGGGGCACAATGACTTGATTGTGTGGGGCATCGATGTCGATATCGACAGCGACAACAACAACGGACTGGATCTGCCGGACAACAGTGAAACGGAAGAATACCTGGAAGCCAATGAGTTTGGACTGGGGAAATTGGTGTTCCCGACGGCATCGGATTACACCCCCGTGCGTGTCCGATTGCCGGCGGGACTGGATGTCAACGACCCGGCCTTGAAAGCGACGATCGAATTTGGGGCCATTGGTCAATCGGGAGAAATGCATCTATGGAACGCCAGGAAAGGTGCCCCGAACCGAACCCCAGGTGCGATCGCGGATGGAGGGAATCGCATCTATGACAATGATGAATTGACGTTGGCCGACCTGGGCTACAACCCCGCAACCGGTGCCTTCACAGTATTCATCGAGGCCATCAATCCGTTCGACCGTCATCAAGTGAAAAAAGGAGTTGATGAAGGAGGCAAACCCGACGACCGCATCAATGTCGTGATGGCTGGACTGCAGGGCGTGGACGTCTCCGACGAAGTGAAGTACATGCTCGTCGAACCGGACTCGTTCTACCCCCATCTGCAAAGCACTCGAGCATTGCAAAGTGCAATGGCATCCGAAGCGGTTTACGGGTCGGATGGGGGTCGCTTCGCGTTGAAGAAGTTGTCAGCGGCGGAACTGATCGAGATGGGATTGCCGGGTGCGATTGTCGCCAAGATTGGTGATTCTTCCGGCATCCCTGGCTTCCAAGCCGAGGTCTACTTGAATCATATAACGCTTCAGTACGTCTTGGCATTTGCCGGCACGAACGACGCCTACGACATCATTGATGACATTTGGCAAGGACTCGGTCAGCATTCTCGTCAATACACTGCCGCCATCGAAATCGCAGACGCAATCGGAAGAAACGAAGACCTGGCTCGCAACACCATCACCACAGGCCACTCGCTGGGCGGAGGACTTGCAACCGCCGCTTCTGTGGTCGCAGCACTTCCTGCCGACACCTTCAACGCGGCCGGATTGCTTGAAGAAACGTTATTGGCACGAAACAACGAAGGCGAATTACTCAATCCACGACAGGAAATCGTTCCAGGGTCACTCGGCAGATACCATGCAAACGGTGCGGGTTTGATACAAGCCTATTACCTGGACTTTGACCTCTTGAGTTTCGTTCAAGACAACACACCACTGCAAAATGCCATCGGTGAACGGCACCTGATGGATGGCCCGATCGATCTGGAAGTGGCAATTCAAACCGGCATCCTCACCGCTCAACTTGTCAGTGGTGTCGGCTGGGGAACCATTTTCCTAAACATGGGCAAGCTTGGCTACAAAATGGGCATTGCTCACACGACCCTCTACTATCAGTATGGCTTGATGTTCGACGAGAACACGGGATGGGATATTTATGGTTACGAATTCTAAGCAAGTACGCAGGTGTCTTCGGCGAGGTGATCCGTTTGGCGCCAGCCACGTTTCGCACGCACAACCGGGGCGAGCGTCCAAACGGCTCACGCGATTAAACCCAAGCATCCCCGCTTACCTGCGCAGGTCCTGCACGCCTTTTGGCTGGCCAGCAATTTTCACTCTCGCAGTTTGCCTTGTATCCTCGGGATGCAATGAAGCCTCTCAGCTTGCTAAGAACTTGTCTTCCAAACGCACCTTCCACGAGAAGTTCGGCTTGAACGCAAAGGATTTCTTTGACGATCCTGAAGTAATCAAGCTATGCGAGGCCATCGAGAAGAATGATACAGCCGAGATGCAGCGTTTGATTGACATCGGTACCGATGTGAACGCAAAGGGGCGCGACAATGCCACCCCACTGCTGTGGGCGTACTTTGACAACGAACCCGAGCGGTTTGAGATGCTGCTTGTGGCCGGTGCCGATCCAAACGTCAAGCTCACTGGAGATCTGGGAATCCCGTCAGCTTTTGAGCAAGGCGAATCCGTCACCTGGCTCAGCGCCAAAAGCGAATTTCAAAAACAATTCAATTTGGTGATGTCCAATGGTGGTGATGCAAACATCACGGACCGTTGGGGAGATCCGGTCATCCACGAATTGATTTTGTTCGGCGGAGGGAACGTGAAGTCTCGATTGCTTACGCTGGCCGAACATGGAGCCGACATCGATGCAGTCGATACCATGGGGTCGTCACCGTTGACCCATGCAATCAGCGCTTACGGTCAATACGAAGTGGCACACGTTCTGTTGGACCTGGACGCAGATCCAAGAATACGGGAGAAGAAGTCGATTGGCCCTATGCACTCGATGGTTCGGGCAGCTGAGCGTCGGGAATACATGCCAGCAACACAGAAGGCAGCGTTTGACAGTTTAATGAAACGACTTGAAGACCTCGGAATGAGTCAAGAGGATGCTGAGGCCGATTGGGAGCGATGGTCGCGACGCCTTCCTCCGTTTTAAGGTTGGTTGAGAGCACGTGTTGCGTTTACTGCATCATCTGACTGGGTCACACGACACCCTGATTGCTCGCTGCTTGGGGTGCATGGATGGCGTCGCAATGCTCAGCGAGATACATCCCGATGGGATAAAGCGATTTGATCCGCGCCGGCAAGCCGTTGATTGGTTTGGCTGGACGCCCAACCGGGCTCAGACGCCACTTGATCTAAGCCAGATCAACAACCTTACCAAGCAACTCGACGAACTGGATTGTTGGCTTGCTTCACGAGGAAGGTCGCTGGTGGTTCGAGATTGGTCGCATCTGGATTGGATCGGCTTCCCGTTTCAATCGCCCCGTGAAACATCGGTGTGGGACTGCAACGAAACGATGGGTTGCAACCAGAATCCACTACGTTGCGCGACGGTGTGCCACCCGTTGGATCAGTACCTGCATAGCAAACGACTGGGGGCATTGGCAGACACCTGGAATGACAATCTGTTTTGGAAGGGCACTCGGGCCTTCGCCGAATCGGTCCAGCAAATGCCCTGGTTTCGTGCCGAAGACTTCTTTGCTTCTCCTGAAACGGCCTTGCATGAGATCTGCGATGCCTTGAACGTTTCGTATGACCCGATGTGGAAGCTGAACTTTGCCGACCACGATCAAGTCACGGGCGAGACGGAGTCGATTCGCCGTCGAGATCTGCAACGGAAACCACGTCCGCCCGTTTCCTCAGTCGTTTGGTCATCATTGGGCGAGAACGAAGACTTCCTGGCAACCTTGAGTCTGCTTGGCTACCCGTTACCGGAACCGATGCGTCCCGTTTCAGTGGCCTTGCAAAATCCCTACGCGACGACGCCGACTGAAGAACAGGACGACGATGAACGTGTCATGCGTTGCCGGATCGCTTGTCAGCAAACCCCCGATGACCTGGCGGCGTGGATCTCGCTTGCTAACGCTTTGGACTGGATTGGGTGCCCCGGCGAAGCTGCCGATGGTTTGCTGGCGGCGGGCTTGTCGGACATGACAAACACTCACCCGGAACGCAACACCGCCTTGCATCTTGCTTGCCTGTTGCTAGACCGCGCGGGACGAAAATATGAATCGATCCCGTTGCGGCGAATGATCGCTGCCCGCGAACCACAACACACTGAAAACTTATTCCAATTGGCCTTGCTATCCGCCGGCACGGGGGCGGTGGAAGAAGCGATTTCGTTCGCTCAACAATTGATCGATGTGAATGTCAATCAAACGGGCGCAGCAGCCAACTTGTTGCTTTATCTGAATTACTCCGATCGCTGGACGCCAGCTGAAATCAGCAACGAACACTTTCGAATTGGCATGCGACTGACCGAGCGTCCTCAAACGATTCATGTCCGGCCTCGCAAAGCCGGCGAACCAATTTCGATTGGTTACTTGGGAGCCGATTTCTACACGCATCCCGTTGGCAAGTTGATAAAACCGATTCTGTGGTCGCACGACCGCCCAGCCTTTCGCGTTCACGTTTACCACGATGGCTCGAAGCACGATGCAATCACCAAGGACGTGATGGAAGCTTCCGACAAGTTCCTCCATTCGCATGGCTGGTCCGACGGTCGATTGCTTTCGCAGATCCGTGAAGATCAGATCGATGTACTGATTGACCTGGGTGGATACACGGGAGGCGGCAACCGATTGCGGATGCTCGGTCGCCGAGCGGCCCCAGTTCAAGCGTCATACTTGGGTTACCCCAACACCTCCGCGATTCAGACAATGGACTATCGGCTGACCGATCGTTTGGCTGACCCGCCGGGGCGAACCGATCGGCTGTATGTGGAGCGGTTGGTTCACTTGCCAAACTCTCACTTGGCTTGGACGCCACCAGAAATAGCGGAAGAACTGATGACGGAATCGCCTGATCGGGCATCGAGGTCCGAACAGCCGCCTCGACTGGGGATATTCAACAACGTTGCGAAATTATCCCCGTCCATGATCGAAACGGTCGCCGAGATACTCCGTCGTGTTCCGGATGCGATTTTGCTGATGAAATACGGGGATCGATACGGTGTGCCATTCGTTGCGGATCGCTTCCGCCGCTTGTTTGCTGAGCAGGGTGTCTTGCCACATCGAATCGAATATCGAACCCGGGCCGAGTCGATGGTGGATCACCTTCGGTCCATGAGATCTGTTGACCTGGCCTTAGATTCATTTCCATATCAAGGCACGATGACATCCCTGGAATGCCTTTCGGTGGGAACTCCAATCCTATCGAAGTGTGGCGAGTATTACGCTCACCGCGCCACCTCCGCGATGATGATGCGGATGGGACTGTACGAACTGGTGGCCGAATCCAGCAACGAATACGCGGAGATCGCGGTCGAACTGATGCACAACCGGCAGGCCCTGTCCGATCTTCGCCAGACCGTCTACGAATGCTATCTTGCGAGTCCACTGAGGGACCCGACCGCGTTGACTCGCGAACTAGAAACAATCTATCGGAGCTGGTGCCCTGGCGAGAGCGTCCCATGAGAATTGCCTTCGCCTGGGAGTGGGGATCAGGCTCCGGGCACATCATGCGATTCAGCCCGTTGGCCCGTCAAGCGATCCAGGATGGCCATCAATTGACGTTGATCGTTCGTGATTCGAAGCGGACTCGGAACCTGCTTTCGACTTATCAATTGAATCATGCGAACATTTCAGTCATCGAGTCACCTGCCTGGCCGCGATGCCCACGCGATCAACTTCGACTGCCAAATTGCCTGTCGCAAATTGCTTGGAACTTAGGTTTCTTTGATCAGACGGCAACGAACCAGCAGATTCGATGGTGGCGGGATCGCATGCACGAACTCCGGCCGGAGCTGGTGGTGCAAGACTTCGGTGTGACTGCCGGGCTCGTTGCCTGGACGCTTGGCATTCCAACCCTTCGAATTGGCACCGGTTACACATGTGCTCCCCGAACAGAAATCCCTGCTTCCATCCCCGCCTTGTCGGATGTCTCGTCTGACTCTCACACAACGACGAACCAGTCAGCCTGGGAAAGCCTGCGAGAAAGGATTCGAACAGGCTGCCAAACCAATGACCTGAACCCTCCTGATCGTTGGCATGAGATCATCAACGGTTGTGAAGAGGACCGAATCGCCACGGTTGCGTTGCTCGACCCCTACGCGCCCGTTCGCCCCAACGCTCGGTACTGTGGTGTGTGGCCAGCGGCATCGTCCGCGATGAATCGAAGCGATCGCTGGGCGACAGCAATTGCGTACCTCAAACCTTTTCCGGCATGGGAGCTGTTTTTCTCGGCGCTCCGCCAGTGTGGCGTTCGCGTTGATTTAGTGCCTGATGGCGTCGACGCAAGCCTGTTACGAACTTGCGATCCTGCGTGGGTTCGGGTTCAGGACCGGTTCGTCCCGATCGAAAAAGCCGCCCAAAACCAACGCCACCTCATCAACAATGGAAATCATGGCACGTCCGCCTTGGCACTTCTATCGGGGATGGCTGTGATCACTTGCCCATTGTTTCTGGAACAGCGTCTGACAGCCGACGCAATCGAAACTGCGGGGTTGGGGCTGCGGGTGAATCTTCATCGGCCCAAAAACTTCTTGCAGCGGCTTGACGAAGCTTTCGGATCAAATGCCTTTACCGAAAACGCACGCCACTTCTCGACGTCTCAACGCCAACTTTTTCTGAATGCAGCGCCAAATCGATTGACGCTTGCCAAGTGTTGAGAGTGTGCCGGCTCAACGTGCACGAATGGCTCCGGAGGAGTCCGCGTTGATAGCTCGGGGTGGAAGCCCCGAGACCGTTGTTCGTCCCGCCCTGCCCTGCCCTGCCCTGCCCTGCGATCGCTCCCGCTATTTGACCGTGTGGTGGGTGCCGTTCAGTTCGTTGAGAGCGTGATTGATCACGCGGACGGTGTACTTGCCATCGGCGTAGAACTCTTGCCTTGGCTCGAGTGCTGCTCGCATCGAATCGATGACCGGCAACGCTTTCTCATCAATCTCATCCAGCACGATGGCGGCTTGCAGTCGCTCCCACTGGGCACCGTCCGCCAATGTCTCCGCCAGCACTGAAAGGGCCTTGCCAGTGGCATCGGGATCACCGGAATGGCAAAGCGCCCGGGCCGCTGCGACTCGTACCGTCACGGATTCGTCGGCAAGTCGTTCTTGCAGATCCATCAAATACGGGAGTTGGTCGATCTCGCCGCGAGCGAAAACGTTGCCGATCCCTGTCGCGCCCCAATAACGCACCGCCGAATCGTTGTCGTCGAGTGCGGATCGCATTTCAGGCAGTGCTCCGGGGCCCTCGGAGGCGGCGAGGGCCGATGCGGCGACGCGATTTGCGAGCTCGCTGTCGTCCGATTGTCTCAGGACGGCGTACTGACTCCCCAGTTGGCTGGCGCGTTCGGCGAGAATCGGCTCTGGGATGAGCCCCAGGTCCTTGGTGCGGGTCACCCACTGCTCGTGCGCCGCACGCATGCGATGGAGCACCTCCGTGTGGTCAGAAGACGACGCGAGATTGTGGATCTCATGGGGATCATTCTCGAGGTCGTAAAGTTCTTCGATGGGTTTCGTTCCGCGGAAGAAGGGCATGGCTGCCTCTGGCAACGTTCCGGCCTGTTCCGCTTGGCGAATCGACCGCATCGTCTGTCCCTTTTCGGGCGTGTTCATGTACTGAAAGTAAGGCTTCAATGGTTCGTAGTTGCGGATGTACTTGTATCGTTGATCACGCACCATCCGAATGATGTCGTAACGTTCGTCCATGCGATCCCGAGCACCGTAGACGTAGTCCTGGTCGACGGCCTCTAACTTGCTCAAGGGACTGCTCAGAAAAGGCTTGCCCTGCATGGGCTCTGGAACATCCAACCCCGCCAAATTCAAGACGGTGGGACCAAAGTCGATCGAGCTCACCAAGCGGTCATCGACGACCCCGGCGACGTTATCGCTGGAACGGAACTTGGCGGGAATGCGGATGACCAACGGGATGTGCGTTCCCGAGTCGTAGAGCCAACGCTTCGCTCGCGGGAGCCCAACGCCATGGTCAGACCAGAAGAACACGATGGTGTCTTCGTCCAATCCGTCGGCATTGAGTTGGTCAAGCAACCCGCCCACCCAATGATCGAGCGCCGTGATCAGTTCATAGTTGCGTTTCCAATCTTCACGTGCGGCCGGCGTGTCCGGATAGTACGGCGGGAACGTCGAGAGCTTGGAAGCGTCTTGCCGTTCACGTTCGGAGAGGCCTTGGGTGACGGACTTGTATTTGGCTTCATTCTCGATACCGGATTCGTGGCAGCCCGTGAAGTTGAAGACAGCGAAGAATGGCGTGTCTTGGTCCGGACGATCCCGCCAGTGAGCCTTGCTGGACGATCGGTCCCAAGAACCTTTCGGAGTCTCGAACTGATAATCCTGCTTGGAATTGTTGGTGCAGAAGTATCCCGATTCACGCAAAGACGTAGAGAACGGCCGAATGCTCTTTGGAAGTTTCGCTTGGCAACGCATGTGCTGCGTCCCAAGAGTTGTTTGGTACATCCCGGTAATGATCCCGCTGCGGCACGGAGCACAAACGCCGGCCGTGGTGAACGCGTTGGAGTATCGAATGCCTTCGCTGGCGAGTTGATCGATGCGTGGCGTGATGGCGTGCGGATCACCATAGCAACCGATGTGCGGACTGATGTCTTCTGCGGAGAGCCAAAGAATGTTGGGGCGGTCGCCAGCTTCAACCGTCTGCAACAAGGACATTGCCGGCAACAAGAGTGCGACCATCATCGGCACACGTGCGTCTTGGAATCGTCGATTGGCTACCTGCCACATGGAGTTGGCTCTCTATCTCTGAGGTTGGGACTGCGAGTCACTGCATCCTAGCTACCGCAGCACCTTCAAGCGAGCGAGATGAAGCGTTCGAATCGCACCAGATCAACCTCCGAAGAAAACGCTGCCGGGGCCACGCCATCCGAGGGCTGTGACGACGACAACCGTGAGCACGCCAATCATGCAAATCCGCCCCGGACGGGGCCGTCATCGTTAGCTCGGGGTGCAAGCCCCGAGAACGTGAGCGAACATCACCGTGTCGCCCCGGACGGGGCCGTCGCGGACAATACAGCGCAAAGTGAGTGCGTTCCGAGCCCCACGGCTACCCTCCACGACTTGTTCGGGGTCCGCGTGAGGTGGCCTGGATTTTGGGGGCCACGCGTGTCCTTAAAATGAAAGGAACTCAAGGAACCTCAGATGCCACGAAAGACCAAGCCTTCAGCTAATCCTGAACGACGTACTTACACCGACGAATTCAAACGTGATGCAGTTGCCATGCTGCTCGATGGTCACTCGGCGACATCGATCGTTGAGCGACTGGGGATCTCCGGAACGAACCTGCTTTACCGCTGGAAGAAGCAACAAGTTGAGTCGGCCGGGCCGGTTGGCGAGGTGCTCGATAGCCGCGTCGTCGAACTCGAGGCAGAGCTGCGACGAGTCGAGCGTGAACGCGACGTTTTAAAAAAAGCTTTGATCATTTTCGGCCGAAACGAGTGAGCCAGCTCTACTCAGCAGCGGCAAGCATCATTCGCGATGGCACTGCATCGCAACGAGAAGTCGGCGAGATTCTCGGTTTCTCGCGATCCGCGTTTCAACGATTTCAAAGCGAACCTCCAAGCCAAAGAGAACAGAGCGACATGGATGTCTTGCCAATGGTGATCACCACGTTTCATCGACACCGCAGACGCTACGGTGCCCGACGGATCGCTGCAGACCTGAAGCTACAAGGAGTTGCAATCGGACGTGAAAGGGTCGCCAAACTACTGCAAATTGCGGGGCTATCGGCGTTGCAGCCGAAATCGTTCAAGCCGCGAACGACCGAAAGTCGGCACACGCTGGGCTACAATGAGAACTTGTTGCTTGAGCGGCCTGAGCCAACGAGTGTCAATCGTTTGTGGGTAGGCGACATCACCTACATCCCGATCGTACGAACCGGATTCGCTTACATGGCGACCCTCATGGATCGCTTTTCCAGACGGATCATCGGCTGGTCTTTGGAAATGGATATGACCGAGAGCCTCGTGATCAAGACGCTTCAAAAGGCGATTCGAAGTCGACAGCCTTCAAGAGATCTCATCCACCACACCGATCGAGGCGGTCAGTACGCAAGCAAGAAATATCGTGCAATCATCCAACGAAGTTCGATGCGTCAAAGCATGAGCCGAGCTGGCGACTGCTATGACAACGCGTTTATGGAATCTTGCTTTGGAACGATCAAGACAGAGCTGCAAATGACCGAGTATGAAAACTATCGCGAGGCGTTGAGTGAACTGACTGAGTTCATTGCCTACTACAACACATCGCGACTTCATTCATCGCTCGGCTATCTCTCGCCGACCCGATTCGAATCAACCGTCCCCTGCTAAAATAAGAGGACGCGTGGCCCCCAAAATCCAGGCCACCTCAGCGCATGACATCCACCGCGAAGCGGTGAAAGACGGTAACCGGGGGTCGCGCAGCGTCCCCCGGAGCCGAGGCAAACTCACAAACCTGCCCCCGATGGGGCCAAAGAACCTGAGCGTGGAAACCTGTTGATCCTGGTCGTGTCGCGACGCTGTTGTTCGCATGGCGGGAGTTCGCTCCCTGATGTTGGATAAAATCAACAGCTCGGCGACTCCCTTTCCAACGCTATGAATCAGTCGTTGAGAAAGGGTGATCCTGTTTCGCTTCCAGCGGTCGCCGATTGTCCTTGCCATTGCATCGTCGGTTGGCTTGGTCTTTGTCTCAATCTGAATCTTGTTGTCCAGTTTTGTGACGCCACGCACTCGACTCACCACCTTTTCAGCACGGGCACGCTGGCAAACGTTTTCGACTTCGCCTGACAAAGTGATTGTCGATCCCTTCGCATCACCCATTTGCTGTTCTCCCTCTCGTCCGCGTGCGAAACGCTGGCGAGCACGCAGCGAAGTGGGCACTTGGCAAGGCACACGTTGCACGTGCGGACGAATGAGAAGAAGAGAGCTCCAATGGGAGCGGGAACGGATTCAAAATCTGGAGACCTCGGTCTACTTTGCAACCGGATCAACGGAGATGACGGTAGAACCATCGGGCAGCACCATTCCTGGACGCAAGTCTGCAGTCGCTGGATCAATCGGTGCATTCGCCGTCGCTGGTACGAAACTGCCTCCATAGCCAGCTTGATAGTCCGCTCTCAAAGGAGCCACATAAGTTGTGGATGGAACCACGTACGTTGTCGGCGGGTAACTCGAATAGCCACGGTAGCCAGACGAGTAACTGGAAGCACTTGGATAGCGGTAACCGTAGCCTAAACCGCTGTAGCCCAGGCTGCTGTGACCAAGCCCACTGTATCCCATTCCATAACCACCGTAGCCGTATCCAGAGGGATAGCCACCACCGATCGACAAACTCAAACCGGGGCGAGAGTACCCGTAAGAGGATCCAAAGTTGGAGTAGTGACGGCCCGAGTATCCGGAATGACCGCTGTGTGAAACGCCGCCCCCGTGAACGCCGCCGCCACGAACGTGATCACCGCTGACGTGACCACCACCCATGTGCCCCCCACCACCGCCCGGGGCTCCTCCGCCGTGGCCACCACCGCCGTGGCCTCCGCCGCCGTGGCCACCACCGCCACCGTGATGTTGAGCCATGGCAACCGTTGCCCCCGAGGCGTAAAGGATGAAAACGGACGCGAACAAACCCTGTCGAAGGCTTTGCAAGAACATGGGAGGACTCCTCTGCGAGTGACGCAGTGCAAATGGGATCAGTAACGCATCACCGGAAGATGGTCCGGACGAACCGTTAGCCGAAGTCGCCAGACACTCTGGATGTAGCAATCAGCTTTCCAAGCCTGGACAACACGCTTATCCAGTGCACATGACGTACCATTGCCGAAACAGCTCTCCAACTGAAAGACAGTGGCAAGGTTTTGTTCGAAACGACCCGTTTTTGCTCACTGCACATCCGCTGGCCGTTGCCAAAACCGCACACATTCCCAAGCAGCGTGTTGATCGAACACCCAACCCTGGGTTCCCCATGACGCTGGGTTCCCCATGACGCTGGCTGCACCCGGGATCGTCTCCGGCGATATCGGCACCAGTGGTCTTTGGGTTTCCACCCGAGCTACCAATGTCGGCCCCGTCCGGGGCGGATGGCTCCGGGGTCGCGGATTGAATGGAGGCACACGATCCGAGGTTGCGATGCGCGACTCCAAAACACAGACAACCTGACAAACCTGATCCCGATGGGGGTCAAAGAACCTGAGCGTGGAAACCTGTTGATCCTCGTCGTGACAAGGCTGTTCGCATGGCCGGAATTCACTCCCTGATGTTGGATGGCACCATCCTGCTCGTCCTGTTCTCGGAGGAAAGCAAGGGTCTCACGCGGCCTTTGCAACACAGGATCAACGTCCAGAACGCTTGGATAATCACCGCGTCCACAACGGATGTTTCCCATTCGCCCGCGTCAGTCCTGTACACTGCACAGCCTTGTCTTGCATGCCGTTCGGCGTGTCACGTTGTCGCCAACATGAAGTGGGTGCATGGTTCCCGATCAAAGCCAAGGGGCCGCGAAAGGTTCGTTTCGCGGTCGACGCATTGGTTTGATGTTCACGAACATGGTTTGCATGCTCTTGGTTTGCATGCTTTTCGCTTCCCATCGAGCGTTTGCTCAAGACACCGCGAATGCTGATGGGCTGAAAGGTCTCGACCTGAATGGTCGGTTGATTCGACTGGGGCAGTCCAACGAAACCAAGGCCGTCGCGGTCGTCTTCTTGTCCACGCATTGTCCGATCAGCAACGGTTATCTGCCGTTGCTCAATGGCTACGCATCGGAATACGGCACCCAAGGGATCGAGTTGGTCGGTGTGATTTCCGATCCGTCCGTGACACGATCGGACGCGAAGAAGCACAGCGTCGATTATCGAGTTCAGTTTCCGGTGCTCTTTGACGGTTCAGGCGAATTGCGATTGGCTCTCTCGCCGACCCATACGCCCCAAGCGATGTTGCTTCGCCCGACCGGCGAGGTGCTTTACAACGGTGCGATTGACGATCGGCATGTCCAAGTTGGTCGCAAGAAAGATCACGCCGCCAAGTCTTATTTGCGAGATGCAATCCGCGCAGTCATCGCTCGACGTCGGGTGGATGTGCCGCAGACCAAACCCATCGGTTGTTTGTTAGAGGATCCACCGAACAAAGCAATCGAAGGCGCGGTGACCTACACTCGCGATGTCGCACCGGTGATTCAAGCAAACTGCGTGGGGTGTCATTGCACCAACGGGTCGGCTCCGTTTTCGTTGTTGACGTACGACGACGTCAGTGGCCATGCCAACCAAATTCTGGAGGTGACGCATTCGCGTTTCATGCCGCCATGGAAGCCGGCCGCCGGGTTCACGCGTTTCCAAGATGAGCTGCGATTGACCAACCACGAAATGTCATTGTTGAACGTTTGGGTTCGCGACGGCAAACCGGCCGGTGACCCGAAGGATCTTCCGGCCCCCATGCCACCATCGAATGGCTGGCCACTGGGTGAACCGGATATGGTTTTGGAAATGAGCGAGACGTTCTCAGTCCCCTCCAGCGGTCCCGACATTCGGCAGTACTTCGTCATCCCAACTGGCTTGAAGGAACACCGTTTGGTCAACGCGATCGACTTTCATCCGGGGACACCTCAATCCGTTCATCACGCCAGTTTCTTTCTGGACACCCAACGAAAGGGGCGGCGACTGGACCAATCGGATCCGGCGCCGGGCTACTCCAGTTTTGGTGGACCACGCTTTGAACCCGAAGGAACGCTGAGCAGTTGGTTCCCGGGAATGAGCCCGCGACCATTGCCCGAAGGAATGGGACGTTTGGTTCCAAAGGGCAGCGACATCGTGGCGGAGATCCACTACGTCACGACCGGCAAACCGCATCAAGATCGATCGAAGATCGGCCTGTACTTTGCGCCGCCGTCGGCCAGAAAAATGGTCGCCGAAATACAGGTGGGCAACAAGCGAATCCGCATCCCACCGGGTGCGGACCATCACTTGCAACGTGCGACATACACGCTGCCCGTTGACACCGTGTTGCTGGACACGGTGCCACACATGCATCTCTTTGGC
The DNA here is from genome assembly GCF_028768465.1 of Rhodopirellula sp. P2. Classification (GTDB taxonomy): domain Bacteria; phylum Planctomycetota; class Planctomycetia; order Pirellulales; family Pirellulaceae; genus Rhodopirellula. The sequence goes on along the minus strand of NZ_CP118225.1, from coordinate 1,928,703 downwards.
CGCGAGATGAAAGTTTGGTCGAAATCCCCTGATGGCGAGACCAAGCCGTTGTTGTGGATCAAAGACTGGGATTTCAATTGGCAAGGCAAGTACTCGTTTGCCGAACCCGTGCGATTGAAAAAGGGAACGATCCTTCACGTGGATGCTTGGTATGACAATTCAGCCAACAACCCGCTGAACCCGAACTCGCCACCCAAGCCGGTTTCGTGGGGCGCCGATTCAACCGACGAAATGTTGATCTGTCATTTCCAATGCACCTGCGAGACGATGGGTGAACTGAACGAATTGATTCGGCACCAAAAGAAACACATCGCCGATCGACAATAAGCGTCAGGGGGCCTCCACTCCGATCTGCCGATGTTGGCCCCTTCCGGGGGCGAACGTGCATGAACGACTCCGGAGGAGTCCGCGTTGCTAGCTCGGGGCGGAAGCCCCGAGACATTGATGGAGATCACGATGTCGCCCCGGACGGGGCCGGCGTGGACGATCGGCACGTGACGTGGCTGGCACCATCCCCAATCCGGGCACCATCCCCCAATCCGAGGCTTCGTTGACGCTCTGGGCATGAGACAACCTGCCGCCCTCGCTTTTGCGAAGTTATGCTTGCGTCGATTCAAGCGAGAAACCATTGAAAGTCATTCCGTGTCCGCAGCTGAAACCACCCCTCCATCAAATCACGGCATCGGGATTCTGGGTGGGTCATTCGACCCCGTTCACGTCGGGCATCTGTGGATGGCTGAATCGGCGCTGGAACAATTGCCGATTGAACACGTCCGCTGGATCCCGACGGCCACCAGCCCGCTCAAACCCCACGGCCCGGTGGCCAGCAACGAGCACCGCCTGCAGATGCTGCGGTTGGCACTCAGCGGACAGACTGGGCACGTCGTCGACGACTGGGAACTCCGGCAGGACAGCGTCAGCTACACCCTGCTGACGCTGGAACACCTCCAGGAACAGTTTCCAGACCGCCCGCTGCACCTGATCATCGGGGCCGATTCGCTGGCCTCGTTCGATCGCTGGCGCGAACCCGAGCAAATTCTCAAACGGTGCCATCTGGCTGTGATCGCTCGCGGGGGGGACCCTCCGCCGGACTACTCCATTTTGAATGAAATGACCGACGAATCGCAAATTCAAACGATTCGTGAGGCCCAGATCCAGATGCCCCAGATCGAAATCAGCAGCAGCGATCTTCGCCGGCGAGTCGCTTCTGGACGGAGCATCCGATTTCAGGTCCCGCACCCTGTGAGGACTCTGATCGACCAAGAAAAGCTTTATCAGGCAGAATAGGCAAAAGGGATTGCGTGGAAACGCCGATCTCGGCACACTGTGTGGCCCGCGATCGCAGCTTTTTTGCGTTCACGGGACACCATTGGCGAGCCGGAGACCTTGATTTTCCGGCCGAATCAGTCCATTCGCCTTCGATTTTCTTCGAAAAGCTTCATGCCTCCACGTCCAATGAGCACGCGTAGCCGTGCCCGCAAACGCTCCCGAGTCCGCAGCCGTACGCGCCGCAAGGACCCCATCTTCGTCGATGGCCATCGTCCGCGTCCGATGTACGTTGACTACAAGGACCTCGAATTGCTGTCCAAGATGGTCAACCGTCAAGGACGCATCATGGGCCGTCGCAAGAGTGGTTGTACCGCTGCCAGCCAACACGCTGTCACGTCGGCCATCAAACGCGCCCGCTTCATGGCCCTGTTGCCATACGTCGGCGAATAGTTCGTCCACCCAGACAAATCGTCAACTCAGTGAACGATTCTGCCTCTGACGGAGCCCCGATCCAACGGGCTCCGGTCTATCAGACCCAACGTCGCGTCGAGTTTCGAGACACCGATGCGGCTGGAATCGTCCACTTTTCGGCCTTCTTCCCGATGATGGAAGCGGCCGAACATGAGTTCCTGCGTTCGGTCGGCATCCCCGTGATGCCGCACCATGAATCCGAGGAACGCCTGACTTGGCCCCGAGTCGCCGCCAGTTGCGACTTTCACGGCCCCGCCCGATTTGAAGACATCCTGCAAATTGATGTGCACGTCGACCGAATCGGTCAGTCCAGTATCAGCTATCGGTTCGAATTGACATGCGAAGGCCGACGCATCGCCACCGGCAAGATCACCGCCGTGTGCTGCGACCTGCAAGCGGGCGGCAAACTGGTCAAAACCAACGTGCCCGATGACCTTCGCCACCGATTGTCCGGCCCCCAAAACGACTGAACAAGAACATGCCCGCGACTTTCGAAGGCTTCGGCCTGAAACTGCTGTACCCAGACAACTGGACTCTGATCGAGCGAGCCGAAGACGAAGGCGATCAGGGAGCCACGTTTGATCTGCCGGGAGGCGGATTCGTGTCGCTCGAAACCCTGCCGATCACCCGAGAAGACGAAGTGGTTCTCGGCGAAATCGACCAAATGCTCCGGGGACAATACGAAGACCTGGAACGTGACAACGTCACGCTCCCGGGGGCCGCAGAAGGCGAGCGGGCCGTCGACCTGCGATTCTACTACCTGGACCTCGTCGTGATCTCACGCGTGGTGCTGTTGGACGCTCCCGACCCAACCCGCGAACAAATGCCGATCGCGGGACGCATCCTGGCTCAATTCCAAGCCGAACTGGCCGACTTCGAAGCCGCGGAACCTGTCTTCAACGCGATCTTGCAACAGATCCGGATGGCCGAACTTCCCGAGGAATCTTGAGCGGCGAAGGCAGCCTGATCAACGAACTGGGATCGCCCACGAATCGATTCACTGCGAGCCGATTCACACCGAGCCGATTCAAACCAAGTCTTGCTTGCGTTTTTTGCGTCGGTTCTTCCCGCATTCGCGGCAAACGCCACTGACCAGCATCCGGTGGCCAGAAACGCGAAAACCGTGTTTTGCGGCCGCTTCGTCTCGGGTCGCAATCAGTTCCTCGCTGCGAAACTCAATCAATTTGCGGCAACGCGTGCAGTACAGGTGATCGTGGGGCGGGTAGCCGTAATCCAGTTCGTAAACCGTGCGGCCATCGAGCTGAAAGCAATTCAGCAACCCTGCGTCCACAAATTCCCGCAGCGATCGATACACCGTCGCTGAGCTGACGTAGTTGGGCTCGCCCTTGCGCGGCAACTTCTCGATCAGCTCATCGGCATCAAAGTGGGCGTGCTGAGAGAAAATCTTCTCGACGAGAAACTTACGAGGCTTCGTCTGTCGCTGGCCTTTGCTCTGCAAATACTCCTCAAAACGCTCTTGAGGGGTCAAAGCCACCTCGAGACGTTCAAGAGATTCGGGAACCGAAGACACGTCAGACAAAACGGACCACTGCAATGGAGAGAAGAGATGCTTGCGGAACCACTATAGCAGCCGTGTCCCGATTTGTCCCGAGCGGAGCCCCGCGAAACCGCCGCAGAATCGCCTGGATTCACTGGCCGATGGTCGTCCACACGGAGAGACAAACCGGTCTCCGTCCGCAGGACTGGGTGGATCACGCTGCAACGACACAATCGACCGAAATCGGCATTTCCGCTCTCGACTTTTCAATACGTGGTCGATATCTTCCGCAACCGATTGAAAAACGGTGATGGTTCGCTCGCGTTTTAAGCGACGCCAAACCACCCACCGCGGCTCAATCAGCACGACACCAGGTCTCGCCTCAGATGAGGCGCGGCGGAAGTGTGTTGGCAGGACGTTTCCTAGCGGAATCGCCCCCTCCAAACGCACAACGTTGCCATACCGCAAGGTGCCGCAACCTCCATTGCGATCTCCCCAAGGTCAACACGTTATTGCGCCCCGGACGCGGCTCGATAACAGCGAAGAAGAAGTCGGCCAGGGTTCCATCGGAACCCTCAGACGAAGCCACGTGGCTTCGAAGTTTTGACTGCATTTCGTTTCTCAACTGACCTTGGTCCCCAATTGGAGGCACCCCAGCCGCATGATCGCATCGACCATTCTGCGCGCACCCAACGCCCGAACGGCTCAGCCGAACCTTTCCTTTGACCTCGCCAAAGAGCTCGCTGAAAAACACGGCACACCTTTGCTGGTGGTGTCACGATCCAAAGCCATCGAAACCTACTGGGCAATGAAGAACGCCCTGCCAGGTGTTGATCTTTACTATGCGGCGAAAGCCAATCCCGACCTGAACTTCTTGTCGACGCTCAACGGCGAAAACGCATTCATTGACGTCTGCTCACCAGGCGAATTGCACGCGGCACTGGCGGCCGGCTTCACGCCCGATCGGATGCTGCACACTCACCCATGCAAGACCGATGCAAACCTATGGGAATGCGCACAAGCCGGTGTGAACTGGTTCGTTTTCGACAACGCGATCGAAGCGGAAAAGATCCGCCGACTGACCCCGGACGTGAACCTGTTGTTGCGTTTGGCGACCACGGGAGCTTCCAGCCGTATCAACCTGTCGGCGAAGTTTGGTTGCCCGATGCACGAAGCGATGGAACTCCTGGCAACGGCGAAAGCCAAAGGCCTGAACGTTCGCGGGTTCTCGTTCCATGTCGGCAGCCAGTGCCTCAACCCGCATGACTATGTCGAAGTCCTTCGCAGCGTTCGTGAAGTCTGGGACGAGGCCACTCAGGCCGGACACCACCTGGAAGTTCTCGACATTGGTGGCGGCTTCCCTGCCCCGTATCGCGAAGACGCTCCTTCGATTGAAACCTTCGGTGAAGTCATCACCAACGGGCTGCGAGAGATGTTTGGCGATTTGCCGATTCGTTTGATCGCTGAACCGGGTCGTGGACTGTGCACCGAAAGCGTCACGCTGATCACTCGCGTGATCGGCAAGAACCGTCGCTGGGACCTGCCTTGGTTCTTCCTGGACGATGGCATCTACGGTTCGTTCTCAGGCAAAGTCTTCGACCACACGGACTTCCCGTTGCTGGTCGAAAACGATGGTTCACGGGAGACCGTCCCCTGCGTGGTGGCGGGACCCACCTGCGACTCCACCGACATCGTTTCGCGTGATCAGTGGCTTCCTGACTTGGAAGTCGGTGAATTGGTCTTGGTTCCATCGATGGGTGCCTACGCTGCCGCCAGCGCATCGCCTTTCAATGGATTGCCGATGGCCAACAGCGTCGCCATCGACTGACGGACGACACGTCCTTTGCCGTCTTTTCTCGCTCCCCGGGGCGATGCTACTGGTAGCGAGATGCATTTTCAGGCCCGAAGGGTCGGCATAGCCCTTGCCGGTGCCGGTCAGGCACCGGACACAGTGTCAATCTGCCCCCAAGGCCTGAAGGGCCGACACAGATCCCCGCTGGATTCACTGTGTCGCCCCGCTGGGGCTTGGCTGGCGTTTCCCAACTTCAGCCGGGCCTTCACAGGCCCGGCAGTTCCTGTGTCGCCACTCCCGTGGCTAAGCTCCTGCTCTCCTGAACTCTGACGAGTCCAGCTACAGAAGCTATCCCAGGACGGTTCCTTCGAGGACGAAGCGATCTTCTCTACGCCTCGTGCTGCTGCACGACCTCGAGATGAACCTCTCGCATCGGCAGCCAGAAATCGTTTTTCATCTTCGGGTCATTGGAGCGCACGATGTTCAAACTGATTTGCAGTTTTTTGAGTGCCGTGTCGAATTGGCTCTTCGTGCACGCCAATCGCTCGATGGCACGCTTGCGAAGCGGTCCGGTGTAATCCGCTTCCAAACGAATCAGCTCAAAGATTTCTTGGCAGAGGACATCCAATTCGTGGACGGGCTGGTACGCCTCCGCGTAATGCACCTCACGAAAGTGCTGCATCTCCATCAACACGGCGTCCCCGCCGCGCACCTTCCCGTAGAAAACTTCCGCGGGATAGGTTTGCGGGATGCGAGTCTTCCAATCCCAGACGGCCGTCACCTTGGGGCTCCAACCACCCGCCTTGGGTTTGTCTTCCGACAAATCGGTGTTGTCCCACAACGACGGGTACGGCGAGTTCTTGCTGCCGAAGACGGTGCAAACCTTGCTCTTCAGCACAAACTTATAGGCCTGTCCAAACGTCTTGATCATGGGATCGCCTCTCGAATCAATCGACGCGCTGCGTGATCTCGATCAAGTGGTAGCCGAACTGAGTCTTGACGGGACCGTGAACCTTGCCCAGTTCACCGCTGAAGACCACTTCGTCAAACTCTTTGACCATTTGGCCAGGACTGAACGTTCCCAACGCTCCACCGGATTTGCCGGACGGGCACGAGGAAAACTCAGCGGCGATGGCACCGAAATCCTGTCCTTTTTCGATCTGATCCTTCAGATCCTGACAGGCTTCTTCGGTTTCAACGAGGATATGTCGTGCACTTGCGGTGGCCATGATGGTCTCTTGGTTGGGTTCCGTCGTGGGGTGGTAAGAGGCCTGGCGGACGTCAAAAGTCGCCCGCCAGCTTCGGCCACCATGGTGGCTTGCCCGCTGCAGTTCGAAAACCCCTGCTCGCGATACCTGTCAGGGCAAACCACTTGCGGGGTTTCAGGAAGGTGAGCCGAAGTGCGTTCGCACCTGTTTCCACGACGAAACCGGGCCTAACGGCCATCGGCTCATTGCTGCAGCTTGATAAAGTGATTTGCCCCGCTGCTGCTTCCCACCTGCTTGCAGGATGGTTTCGATATGGGATAGGTTCGAATGCCGCGAGACCATCATCGGAGCGAAAGAGTGGCGGGTTCAACGCAGCCTCTTTCCCGACTCGCGAAAAGATTCCTTGGTTCCTGCCCACGCCCGTCTCACCAGATCGACACCATGATTTCCCGACCTGTCTTTCAACCGCTCCTGATCAGCCTTGTCACACTCCTGACCTCGCAGGGACTCTCCTCCGCGAAAGAGTGGTCCGTGCCAGTGGGGGGCAACGCGTTCCGCACGCAGCCTGAACCCGGCGGCCGATCGATGCGACGCGGTGGCTCGCTACGACTCCGCGATTCGAGCGAAGTCCACTCCGTCTACTTTCACGTCAATGACGCTCACACGCTCGAGCTAGGACTGAAAGGCAACGCGATCGATCACCCCGCGACAATCCTTGCAACCGTTGAGGAAACCAAGCTTTCCTGTGATCTGCAACCTGGATCCGCCAAGACCTACCCGCTCGGCGAAATTCAGATCGAGAATGCGGGCTACGTCCGGGTCGACCTGCAACTCGCGCCGGCAGCCGGTGGCAACCCTTCTGGATCCGCACAAATCACGGATCTGGTGGTGACATCCGACGACGCCGACCTACAACTCGACTATGTCAAAACGAACGATGGCAACATGTTCTACTGGGGACGCCGAGGTCCATCAGTCCACCTCTCCTACCGATTGCCACGAGGCACGGACCTGACCTACGCCTACAGCGAGATCATGGTCCCCGTCGGCGAAGACCAAATGGGCACCTACTTCATGGCCAACGGTTTTGGCGAAGGCTACTTCGGCATGCAGGTCAACAGCCCCACCGAACGCAAAGTCCTGTTCTCCATCTGGAGTCCTTTCCGCACGGACAACCCCAACGACATTCCTGACGAAGACCGAGTCGAGACGCTTGCAAAAGGCGACGGTGTGATCGCCAAGGACTTTGGCAACGAAGGATCCGGCGGGCAAAGCTTCTTTGTCTACCCATGGGAAGCCGGCAAGACATACCGTTTCCTGACCGAAGTCAAACCCGATGGCGACGGCAACACGCTGTACACATCTTGGTTCGGTGATAAAGCGAAGAACGAATGGCGTTTGGTAGCGACCTTCCGACGCCCCAAGACAGACAAGCACCTGACCGGCTTCCACTCCTTCCTTGAAAACTTCTCAGCAGAACAAGGCCATCTGCAACGATCGGCTCACTACGGCAACCAATGGGTTTGCGATGTGAACGGCAAGTGGCACGAAATCACACGAGCCAAATTCACGGGTGACAACACCGCTCGCGGTCGTCATCGACTGGACTATGCCGGCGGAAGCCAAGACGACCACTTTTTCTTGAAGAACTGTGGCTTCTTCTCGGAGACCGTTGATCTGGATCAAACTTTCGAACGAAAGTCCACCGCAGGCCAGCAGCCTGAAATCAACTGGGATCAGTTGCCACGCTGATCCATCGCAACGCCACTCTCGTAGAGGACGACGCAAAGAATCCCACGCATGGGTCGTGCGACCGGACTCGCGGCCTCGTCCACTACCATTCAAACAAGAATCACTCATGGATGAAATCGTCTATCACGACCGATACACCGGCGAAGACCGCATCGAAAAGGTGTATGGCGACAAGGCATTGCGATGGACGTACGGCACCATTGCCGGACGTCTTTCGCTTACGCTGGTCGTGAAACGAACGTTGTTCTCGCACTGGTACGGTTGGCGAATGGACCAACCGAAAACACGCGAGAAGATCGCTCCGTTCATCAAGGAGTATGAACTGGACTCGGATGAGTTTGTCCGCGACGTGGACGAGTTTGCCAATTTCAACGAGTTCTTTTTTCGAAAGCTGAAACCGGAAGCTCGTCCGATTGATGCGGCTGCCGACTCGGTGGTCTTCCCCGCCGACGGCCGTCACCTTTGCATTCCCGACCTATCAAAATGCGAAGGGCTGTTTGTCAAAGGCGAGATGTTTGATCTGCCAACGCTCCTGCAAGATTCCGCCCTCGCCGACCGCTACGCGAGCGGCAGCCTGCTGCTTTCCCGATTGTGCCCCGTCGACTATCACCGCTTTCACTTCCCTGCCTCCGGCGTGCCCAGTGAAAGCCGTCTGATCAACGGACCACTCTATTCCGTCAATCCAATTGCCTTGCGTCAGAACATTCACATCCTGACCAGCAACAAACGCTGCCTCACGCAGCTCGAGACGGAATCTTTCGGAACAGTGCTGTTGCTTGAAATCGGCGCCACCTGTGTTGGCAGCATCCAACAGACTTACTCGCCCGGTGAAACCATCTCCAAGGGCGACGAAAAAGGCTACTTCCGATTCGGTGGTTCCTCGACCATGGTCCTGTTCGAACCCGGCCGCATCCAATTCGACGCGGACCTCATTGAAAACTCTCGCCAACATCGCGAACTCTACGCTCGCATGGGCGACCATTTGGGAACACGCACCCAATGAAGATTGAGCCATCACGACTTCGAGTCACGACACGCTCTCTTCTCAATCAATCCGTTCCTCACTTTCCATCAAACGAAGAAACCGTTCGTCTGAAAACACGATCTCACCAGGCTTCGCGTTGACACTTTTCCACGTTAATAGAATTTTATATTCATCGCGACCATTTGAATAAGTTGCGCGGCGCGGGACCCATTCGCCGTCCACCTCAATCAAGTCGATCTCACACCTCGAAAGTAAAACTCGTTTTTCCCCGTCTACAACAAGTTTCCCATCCGCGTTCCGTTTCGCCGCAGGTTGATCGAGTACAGCCAGTATTGGCCAATGGCCTCTCTCCATGTCAATGGACATGACAAGACCACCCGCATTAAAAGTTTGGATGGATCTTCTTCGCAGAGCTGGGTGCTGTGGATCACCAGGCTCAACGATTGTCACCGTTCCTTGTCAACAGTGATCCATCTTGGTTTCTGTGTCTCCGTTCGGCAGAACAACGACAATTCAGGCGGCAATCGAAAGTTGCCTCCGCCCCGAGAGGAAGCGTCTCGATCCTCTTTGATGTCCTCCTCCGTGAAGTGTTCCAGATAGTGGAACGTCGTAGACTCGGTGTCATCGTAGCAATACAGCCCCTTCTGCTTCCACTTCACCGTCTTTTCAGAATCAGTCTTGCTCATCTCATACTCAAACTCGCCCGACTGCAATGCGGTGCGAGCATCAAGTGTCTTCAGCGTCCGCTGGAGTCAGGCACACCACCATTCCACGATCACTTTCCCAAATAGATCCGGTGACGATGTATCAGTTGCCGGAGCTTGGCCAGTCGGTCGGCATCCGCTTCCCGCTGGAAGAACTCTTCTGCCAATTCGAACCAATGGACGCTTGTCTTTTCTTTGGCGTAGTACGCATCCATTCCGGCCAACACCCGTTCGGGATCGACTCGCATGAAATCACTGGCGGGTTGACCACGAGGGTAAAAGCGAGCCGTGCTGACCATCAACCGACTGTACATCGCGTCGCCCTCGGCACCGCCCAGTTGATCGCAGACCGCCTCGATGTAGTTTTCGAAATCGCCGGGGTTGCCGTACCAACGCGGCAACAAATACGTCACCGCCGAAGAGTGCACGGACAAACTTCCCTTGGCGGGACTCTGCATGGCACGCTTGGTCAGTTCACCCACGGCACTCTTGGGCGCGGACAATCCCATTGAAATCCCGAGCGCAAGGGAGAACACACGGGTAGCGGGTTGCTGCTTCTTCAAGAGCGGTTTGAGGTGTTCCAGTGCGACACCCAACTGTTCATGAAAAACTCGCATGCCATCCTTCGAAACCGTGTTCACAAAACCGGTTCCGCGAGCCTTCCAAGCCAGGTCGCGGTGATGCTGAGCACGCAGCATCGGAATCACGATGGACCGCGGCATCCGTTCCCCGGCTCGCTTCAGCCACAACTCCTTGCGGATTCGAGCATCGCCGCCGTGCACCCAGCCATATTCTTTGGACACGATGCCCAGCGCACTTAGAAACTCCTCGCTCAATTCATCGGGATACTCACTGACCGCCGCGATCGCGGGTGTTCGCAAATAGGCAAACGCAGCGTCCAATTGGTCGATCTGGTCGCGGTCCACCAGATTCTCCGCCAACACTCGAAGGATCCGAGACGCTGGAATGCGTTCCGGAGCGGCGGCATGAATCCACTCATCACCTCGACGAAATACCATCGCCGTTCCGCGCGCCGCGATCATGACCGGTTGAGTCAAGTCACAGTTCACGTACTCAACCATCCCCATCCGATCGCCGTTCAAATCGAAGTTCGCGATGAAGGCAAAAGGATCTGTGGAGCCCGCCAAACCTGGAAGCATCCCCATGACTCGGATCAGCGAGAGTCCTTCTTCGCCGGGAACGTTGTCCATCCAGTAAGGAACGATGCTCAGCCGACGAGTGGCATGGACCACCTCTCCCTCTTCGACCCCAAAGTCGATTGCCCAAGGTTTCTCGTCCGTGCTAACCCAAGCCCTTTGGTCCAAAACCGCCAGCGAGCGGACCCTCGGAAGCTTCGTCAATTGAGCTTGATTCGCAATCTTTCCCGTGGTTTCATCGACCTTCAACAGGTACATGTTTTGATTGCTGGTCGCGATGAAATTCGCACCGTCGCGAGAGCACCATAGCTCGGAAGTCATTCGTTCCCCGTCGAGCAACTCGATGCGTGATTGCTTGACTTCCAACGATGCCAAATCCAACAAGTAGATCCACCCATCGTGGGTCGTGAAGAAGATGCGATCGCCGTCCGCAGATTGCGTCGAAGCCAAGGGTTGCTTCACCGCTTGGTAGCTCGCCGATTTAATCCCCTGTTGCAGATCCCAAAGGGTCAGCACTCCACTTTCAAAACCGATCAATCGATTGCCATCCGGCGACAGATAAACCGGGTGCTGCCCGTCCAATCGACTTGGGATTCGATGGACGATGTTCCCACTTCGATCCACCACGGCAGGATCGTTTCCCGCAATCAACAAGAACGCCCCGTCCACTGACATCTGCAGCACCGTCTGCCCGGGACTGAGTGCCAAACGTGTCTCTTTCCACTGGCGTGAGAAGCCACGACGCAGCACTTCCAACCGCTCGCGATATTCCGCATCCAACGTGGCTGGCCGAGCAATGATTTCGTTTTCGGTGACAGGTTGAGCCAACCGCTCATCCACCTGGTCGTCCCACTCGATACCATGTTCACGACGGTACAACTCACCCCGTAACTTCGGTCCGTCAACCGGATGAAGTTCATCCACAGACAAACGAATCATGGATTCGTTCTCGTCCTCGAAATAGATGTAGTACCGATTCGCGCGAACCGGCGTGGCGGGCAAAGTGGTCCAACCGTCGGCTCGTCGAATCACGCGATGGGTGATCGTGGACGGGTCCAGCCCGTCCGTTCTGCCCGCTTTACCCTGCTCACGAAACTCGGCGGCCATCTCCTCCATTGTCTTCCAATCGTGTTCCTCAAACAGCGAGCGTGCAACGCGGAAGTGGCCGCCTACCATCCCGCGCATGATCGCGTCGTCACCGTCAAGACGGTCAAAGTTAGCGGGAAACAACTGACTCGAGTCCACCAACTTCCAGGTTTGATAGCTCGGAGGTCGCGGCAGGTTGCGGAGTTTATCTTCGAGCTCTCGCCTTAGGTTTTCTTGAAACAGATCGACTTCTTGCATCGCGGCGTACTGGTCATCAGTTGAAACCGTTTGCCGTACATCGGCTTCCGAACGCAACTGCACCTCCAACTCGAGCTTTTCCAGATGCGAAAAGGCTGTTCGAGGAATCGTCTGACGCTTTCCTTCTCGATCGGTGAACTGGAATTCGTCGTTGTCGTTCCATCTTGGATCCTCGGCCGGCGGCAATGGCTGCTTCCCCATCAACCCGTAGATTCGCAGGCTGGGAACCGCGATCGGAATGGCTTGGTTTGGAAACTGCTTCTTCAGAGTCTGCCATTGCTGGGAAGCTTGTTCGTTGGCGTGGTCCGTCAGAAGTTCTCTGTCAACCAAGAAATCGACTGTCCCGTCACGCATGATCCAACTATCAAGGTGCTTCCCCACGACAACGCCCTCGAATCCAACTTGCGTCTTATAAGGTGGTTGACTCCAGCTCACCAACCAGTCTTCCATCGCTTTCGCGGAGGGAAGCTGCATTTCAAAAATGATCTTCTTCTCAAAGTGTTCCTGCAGTTTGATCCACTGGATCCGATCCTCGCGAGAGGTTTTCGCAAGCTCCGGCAGTCCCTTGGTCGATGCGGTTGGATCGGCTTCGAGCATCATCAACTTCATTTCCATCGCGTCCACGAAATGCAGTTGATCGACAGGCAACCCCACCGGCGTGTCACGGCTGGCCATTTTGACCTTCAAGGAGGTCTCGTTCGTCATCTCCAATGGTTTGATCGCCAACACCATGGAATGGGAACGTCGAACGAGGAAATACTCCGCGTGCAAAGAGGGACGCTTCTCCTTGGGGTGAGCCTCGAAATACTCGTTCAGACCCTGGACGCTTTGTTCAGCCGCCGCTCTCCAAGGTTCTGTCAATTCGGCTTTCAAGATGGCGACGGTCGAGTTTTCGGCATCGAACCGATAGACGTAATACGGGTGCTCTTCGCCAATCAGCGTCGCCGTGAATCGGGTATTGGGCGCGGTGTCTTTGAGTCGCCAAGCCCCGCACGTGTTGAGGTAGCGAAACGGATCAGAATCAACCAGTTCTCGCCGCCGTTCATCCCAAGACTTGGCGATTTGCGTAGGAGCAACCTCTTCATCGAGCTCATTCATTTTCCTTTCCATGAGCACACGCCGCAGATCCAATTCCGATGGACCGGTGAACGAACCGAGCGACTCCCAGCGTTTGATCCGGAACTTTCGGAATCGAGCCCGTTCGGGTCGATGATCAGGCACGAACCATGAAACCTTGCTCTTAGAGGGATCCGACTCATCTTCGGCGATTTCAAGCGGCTTCCCAGGTCCGAGCATCCCCAGTCGCCCAGGCCAACACCAAAGATCGGTTTGCTCGAGGCCCGGTACCTGTTTCACTTTTCCAGTCTGCAACCAATCCGCCGCTCGTTTGCGATCAGCTTCCGCAAGCATGCTTTTGCGAACACGAAATCGAGCCATCACGGGGTGCGAAGCGTATGGCTTCCAAATGCGTCCAAAGACAAATGCATCGTCGACTTCGCCAAGTAGCGCCGCTTGAAACTCGATCCCAGGAACTGCGGTCTGCCACTTCGACAATTTGTCGAGAACGTTCAGACGTTCGCGTATCAGATCGCGTTGTTCGCCCCGGAATGACGCCAGCGGAATGGCGATCAACTGTTGTTGAATGTTCCAATACGAGATGTCGTCTTCGACCAACAACAGAGACGCATTGTTCAGCTCCCGGTCACCCTGCATCCACGCCTGGTCACCTGCATCGCGAATGGGAAACGCCTCGCGAAGCCGATCCACCAGCGATCGCCAAGGCTCCAATGTCTTCTCAATGAATTCGCGATCCGTTTCACTGAACTGCCTCAATGGAAAAGACTGGAACTTTCGACTGTGGACTTCGAGATGGATCCATTCGTCTGGACCAATCCATTGAACCAATCGTCCCTGAATCGGTTCTCGATCCTGCAATTGCCACTGACGCGATTCCGTCACCTTCGGGGCATCGTTCACTCGAGCCGTCAAAACGATTTTGGCACCATCAGCAATCGCAGACGGAGTCAAACCACTCGGCAATTGGCTGTGGGCTGGCACGCCAAAACAGACGAGGCAAATCAGCATCAAAACCAAACGTTCGGAAAGGGAGTCGCCCTTCATTCCAGCCACCAAAATCAAGAATGGATCGAGTGAATGCACCGCGCCCGAGCATCATGCAGTGCAACACGATTTTATCAGTCAGCAAAACCCGTGGCGCCCATGAAATCGCGCCGGACAGGCATCCGCTTCCAACCGCTGGCATCTCCCTTTCTGATGCCTTTTCGAAGTAACAGTTCCTCCATTTCTTTGATTTCAAGCGATCGGCCAATTTACTTCCAACAACGAAAAAACCCTCGCAAGAATACTTGCGAGGGTTTTTCGTTCATTCGTTCTGTTCAGATGATCCGTTGGATCACCCATCAGACTACTTGTCAGTGAAGTCCAAGAACCACCAACCGTCGTCCCATTCGAGCGACACCTTCCGCCATCCCAAAGGAACTTGTGGGTAGGGGTAGAAAGGTCCGATGTAGGGGAACGCCGATGGGCTGTACTGTTGTGGGTACGTCAGTGCGGCGTAGTTCGGATACGCTGCGTAGCCAGGCCAAGCGTAGTTCGGCAAGTTCGGAGTGTCGTAGCGAGGTGCTCCGGCGGGTGCGGCAGGCGCCATGGGAACAGGTTGTCCCATCATCGGTGCCTGAGCCATCGGTGCCGGTGCTCCCTGCATGCCAGCGGCTCCATGAGTCATCATGCTGCCGGGAACAACCATTTCGCCGTTGATCACTTGTCCGCCAACTTGGCCGCCCATTTGCCCGTACGAAACGGGACGAGCTTGGACCTGACGATTGGCAGGTGGCAAAGGCTGCAACCCACCGGTGCGATGCGTGGCAGGTGTGGCAACCAAACCAGGGTTCGATCCCGCCTTGACGGTCATCAGATCGCGGACGCCGCGTGCTCCGGGAGCATGACGGGCGATTTCAGCGATCAGTTTTCGCTGGGATGCCGAAGCAGCTTCGCCGGTGATCTCCACGATGCCGTCGTAAGCGTTGACGTCGACACCGAAGTCTTTCAGGTGACCGACGGACTTCGCTTTGCCCAAGGCAGAGGCGACGGAACGAGTGATCGCTTCGTCCGAACCGGCTTCTCCACCAGCCTCTTCCCAAGCCGCAACGGTGCGGGTTTGCGAGTCAGCGGCTTCTTCGCCAGCAACCGGTGCCACCGAACCAGGAACCACTTCTTGAACTTCGGTTTCCAAAGCTCCCTTGAAGTCGAATGCTTCCGCAGGCTCAACAGCTGCGATCGCAGCAGCCTTGGGCTTGTAAAGCTTTGCTTCGAGAACTTCGAGTTCATTGACAACATTGACAACGCCATCGACATCCTTCAAAGCGGCCAAGACCAGGTCTTGTTGCTCCGAGCCATCGACGGTGCCGCGGAACACGACCACTCCGTCGTTGACTTTCATGTCAAGGTTGAAGTTCTTCAGTTGACCTGCATCACGGCTGACTTTGAGCCGTTGCATGACTTGTTGTGCGATCTCGCGATCACCGCCAAAGGCCTGAGCAGGCCCCAGCGTGGCGATCGCGGCCATCGCCAGTCCAAAATATTTGCGTCGCATGGAAATGCCTCCCTACAGTCCTTTGTGAGGTGTCATTCACCGACCGCGTTACTCGCGGAAAAAAAGGATCAGCCAACAGCCGGTCCGATCGGTGCTATGGACTGTTTCGGTTGTAACGAGGCCTATCCGGCAGGTTTTTTCCGATTTTGTGGATAAATCAACACAATCCGGGTTGAATGGCCTGCTCAGAGCCCCGGTGAAACAACCTGTTTTCAAGCTCAACCCGCTGTGAAAAACCGCTTGTTCGTCCCCCCACTGCCGATCGGCACCTCCACCCGGGCGCCACATTTGGGGCATCCACCACGGTAGGCGGTCCGCTGATCATTTCGGTAGATGCGACCGTAGGTTTGGCAACACCGAAACTGAATGCCCAAGAACGGGCGTGGGTTTCCCGGCGTGCCATCCGCCCCCGAATTCGAACCTGATGCGTCCGAACCACCACGCACATCGTGCACGACATCGAAGTGATTGCCAACGTTTTGTTGAGGCGTGGGATCGACCATGGTTGTCTCTCTCGTAAGCCATGAGCGGGAAAGAAGTGTCAGGGACCTGATTCGCCCGAAGATTCTGACTCGGGTTCTCGCAGCTGCTCAATCGCCAATCGCAATTGCTTGCGAGCCCGGTTCAAACGACTGCGGACGGTGCCAATGGACAGCTCCAAAATCTCCGCCATTTCCTCATAAGAAGATTCTTCCATTTCTCGCAAGACAAGAATACTGCGGTGCTGATCGCTGAGTTGCTGCAGAGCCAATTGCACCAGCGAAACGTCGTCCTGACGAATCATATTCGCATCGACGGCCTCACCGTCACAAACGACTTCTTCGCCAATTTCCTCGCGTTGCTGGTCCAACGACAGACGAACCTTTTGGCGTCGCTTTCGCGACAACGCGATGTTGAACGCGACTCGATACAGCCACGTGAAAAACTGGCTGTTTTGCTGGAACGTGTCCAGTTTGACGAACGCCCGAATGAAAGCCTCTTGCGTCACTTCCTCGGCATCGTGAACTGAACCGGTGACGTGGATCATGGCGTGATGCAGCCGGTCCTGATGACGGATCACCAAGCTCTCAAACGCGGACGCGTCACCCGACAACGCCGCTTCGATCAGCGCCACCTCATCCGCCGACGCGGGATTCGCCGTGGCGTTTTCGTTTCGGTTCGAGCTGGCTGCGTCCACTTCCCCTCAACTTGATGATCGTTCGCTGGGTGATCAGTTTAACTCAAACGAGTCGCCCTGTTGCAAAGCATTTTGGGGCATTCCCCAACGCCGGAGCCTACCGAACGTCCTCGTCGAAATGGTCCGCGATTTCGCTGCTGTTCTTGTCATCGCCCATTGGAGCAAACGATTCCCCGTTTTCATCCAACCACAACGGAATCGCTAGAACCCCGAAAAAAGAAACAATCAAACCAAGTTGCGATGCCTGTTCGCTGGGCCAGACGTGGGACGCCACCAACCCCCGCCACAGCAATAATTGCACGCTCAATGCAACCGGCAAGCTGACCGCAAATCGGCCCAAGGAATCACGGGACTGAGCGAATGCAAACGTCTCGAGAATCTTCGCAAAAATCGCCGCGACCAAGATCACTCCCATCACGGCCTGCCAGCCCACCACGATCGCGGGGACCGCGATCAAGACCATCAAATCAATCAGCCGCCGCGTTGATGAACCGAGCGGGTCCATCTTCATGTCCGCTGAAGGGCAAAAGCTCTTCGCCAGCACGCGAGCGAAAAATCCCGCTGCCACCAGCGACGTCAACAACCGCAATCCAATCTGGACCAAGGTCACGGACCAATCACCACCGTGAGTCATCCATCCCGTCGGCGGCCAAGCACCAACCATGGACGGCACTGAATCGCCAACAAGTTGCCACGGCACCACCATCGCCTGCGGCAAAGCGAACATCCCGCCAACCAGCGTCACCGCCGCGAACAATGTCAATCGAGGCGGCAAAGGATTGCCGTCGAACCGGATCAGTCCCGCGGCCCAGGCGGTCGCCAGTGCCACCACATGATACAGAATCAGGGTCAATAAATCCGCGTCAACGAATGGGGTCGACAACCAATTCGAACGCACGGAATCACCCACGTAGGGCAGACTCCAACGCGTCAGTTCTGTTGCCCCCACGACCGCAAACGTGATCCCGACCAGCGTTTCAACGATCGGATAACGGGACGAAATCGGAAGCCGGCAATCTCGGCAGCGCCCGCTCAACCACAGCCAACCGAAAATCGGCACGTTGTCCCGAGCCCGAAGCTGGTTGCGACATCGGGGGCAGAACGAATGGCCGTTGACGTTCAAACGCTGAGGCAATCGCCACACGACCACATTCAGGAAACTGCCAACACTGGCCCCAACGACCAGGAAAAACGTGAAGATGACCACGTCATTGGCTCGCGGCGCCAACAGATCAGCCACCCGGAAATGAGGGTGCCAGCGGGTCACCCAGAGCGCAGACATCCACACATAAGCCACCGATGCGAGCAGATACCCGATCAGCAAACAGACGGCGAGAATTCGATACGGTGAGCGTCGTCGCGACAAAATTGCATGGCCCTTGGCGAGTCCGCACACTCTACTAGCCAAGCCCCGAACTGACGACTCCCATCCCATGACCACTGCCCATGACTTCCGCGCTCCCTCCCCAGCGGCACCAATTCGCCAACGACCACCCGCCCCGTCACGAGGGCGATTACGTCGTCTACTGGATGATCGCCCAACGGCGGCTGCACTGGAATTTCGCCTTGCAACACGCGATTGACCGGGCACTCGAATTCGAAAAACCGCTGCTGATCTTCGAACCTCTGCGAGTTCGCTACCAATGGGCCAGCGACCGGATCCACCGTTTCATCATCGAAGGCATGCGAGACAACGCGGCCGCCGCCGAATCTCTGCCGGTGGTCTACTACCCGTACGTCGAACCCAAACCGGGTGTCGGCTCGCCGTTGCTTCATCGACTCGCCAAACACGCATGCACGGTCGTCACCGACGAATACCCGTGTTTCTTTTTGCCGCACATGATCGACGCGGTGAAGGACAAACTGCCTGCCCGTTTGGAATTGATCGACTCCAACAGCGTGCTCCCGCTGCGAGCAGCGGAACGGACCTACACGGTCGCGCACAGTTACCGGCGGTTCATGCAAAAGAACGTTCTGCCGGCTCTTGAACATTTGCCTCTCGCCAACCCGTTGTCCGCGGACGACCGCCCTGCCCTGCCCTGCCCCGATGGCGAATCGATGGCGGAGCGTCGCCAGCAATTGCTCCCTGCAAAAATCCTGTCCAAATGGCCTGCCGCTGATTTGGAAAAGCTGCTCGGCGAAGATGGCTTGTCGGAAATCCCGATCGATCACTCGGTTCGTCCGTCCCAAGCGACGCCCGGCGGAACGGTGGAAGCCTCCCGTCGTTGGCAAAAATTCTTGGACCAGAAACTGTCACGCTACAACGACGACCGCAACCAACCCGATGAACACGCCACGACGGGTTTGAGCCCGCACCTTCACTTCGGTCACATTTCGGCGCACGAGATGGTTTCCTCGCTGCTGGAACACGAGGGTTGGTCCGCGGACCAAACGTCCAAACCCAACGGCAAGAACCATGGCTTTTGGAACGTCGGCGAGAACGCCGAAGCCTTGCTCGATCAACTGCTGACCTGGCGAGAGATCGGATTCAATTGGTCGTTCCAAAATCCAGACACCTACGACTCGCTGGAATCGTTGCCGGACTGGGCGAAGAAGACGTTGAATGAAACGCGTGATGACGAGCGGCCTCATCTCTACACGCTGGCCGAGTTTGAGAATGCCGAGACGCACGACGAGCTTTGGAACGCCGCGCAACGTGAGTTGGTGGAAACCGGCGAGATGCACAACTACATGCGGATGCTGTGGGGCAAGAAGATTTTGCATTGGACCAAAACGCCCGAAGAAGCCCTTGAGTTCATGATCCACCTGAACAACAAGTATGGGCTGGATGGTCGCGATCCCAACTCATACTGCGGCATCCTTTGGGTGCTCGGCCGCACCGACCGAGCCTGGGGTCCCAAACGTCCGGTCTTCGGCAGCGTCCGCTACATGACCAGCGATAGCGCCCGCAAAAAGCTCAAGCTCAGCAAGTACCTCCAACGGTTCGCCGGATCGAACAAGAAGTAGGGACAGAGCGAAAATCAAGTGGCAGAGGCTTCCAGCCTGTGATAGCGCGGAACACAAGCAGGGAGCCTACGCCACCTTTTCACCGCTCCAGGAGACGGACCGAATGAAGTGAATTCCGGCAGAAGACACGACCCGCAAAATCCAAAGGAAGCCGAAAAACGGCTGGCACCGCACGGGCATGTGAAACGGGAATCGCCTGGCGACGGGCGGCAAACAACTGCCGTCGCTCCGCGACTGGTCGCGGAGGCACAACCGCGGAGCGGTGAAATCTGTCAGCCTCGGGTTTCAACCCGAGGTTTAAGTCGCGCCGCCCCATTTGAAAAGCCGCGGAGTGGCGACAGGTGGTTGAGAAACGCGATCAACTGTCGTCGTTCCGCGACTGGGGAAACGGTTGGGCGCTGATGGTCCTTGGGTTGAAACCCAAGGCTAGTGGTCTGTCAAAGCTTGATTTTAGGGTAGCGAAACTCGTCAAGAGTTTTGATCTGCTTGGCGAAATCCCGAAAGTCTTGACGACTTCCGCTACGGTGATAACCCGAAACTTTGGTGCTGACGCACCACTAGCCGGATGCCGTCGCGCCGCGACTGGTCGCGGAAACGCAACCGCGGAGCGGTGAAATCTGTCAGCCTCGGGTTTCAACCCGAGGTTTGAGTCGTGCCGCCCCATTTGAAAAGCCGCGGAGTGGCGACAGGTGGTTGAGAAACGCGATCAAATGTCGTCGTTCCGCGACTGGGGAAACGGTTGGGCGCTGATGGTCCTTGGGTTGAAACCCAAGGCTAGTGGTCTGTCAAAGCTTGATTTTAGGGTAGCGAAACTCGTCAAGAGTTTTGATCTGCTTGGCGAAATCCCGAAAGTCTTGACGACTTCCGCTACGGTGATAACCCGAAACTTTGGTGCTGACGCACCACTAGCCGGATGCCGTCGCGCCGCGACTGAAGTGAGAAGACGCAACCGCGGAGCGGTAAAATCTGTCAGCCTCGGGTTTCAACCCGAGGTTTGAGTCGTACCGCCCCATTTGAGAAGCCGCGGAGTGGCGACAGGTGGTTGGGAAATGCGATCAACTGTCGTCGCGTCGCGACTGGGGAAATGGTTGGGCGCTGATGGTCCTTGGGTTGAAACCCAAGGCTAGTGGTCTGTCAAAGCTTGATTTTAGGGTAGCGAAACTCGTCAAGAGTTTTGATCTGCTTGGCGAAATCCCGAAAGTCTTGACGACTTCCGCTACGGTGATAACCCGAAACTTTGGTGCTGACGCACCACTAGCCGGATGCCGTCGCGCCGCGACTGAAGTGAGAAGACGCAACCGCGGAGCGGTAAAATCTGTCAGCCTCGGGTTTCAACCCGAGGTTTGAGTCGTACCGCCCCATTTGAGAAGCCGCGGAGTGGCGACAGGTGGTTGGGAAATGCGATCAACTGTCGTCGCGTCGCGACTGGGGAAATGGTTGGGCGCTGATGGTCCTTGGGTTGAAACCCAAGGCTAGTGGTCTGTCAAAGCTTGATTTTAGGGTAGCGAAACTCGTCAAGAGTTTTGATCTGCTTGGCGAAATCCCGAAAGTCTTGACGACTTCCGCTACGGTGATAACCCGAAACTTTGGTGCTGACGTCAATGTCGAAAACCTGCCGCCACGTCGTGGCCTTTGGCCGCGTTTACTGATCGATGCAGTGAATTGGTTTTAGCACGTCATTGCAAGACAGACACCCCCAATTGGCCTCCATGTTTCGGTTAGATTAGGTTCGCTCTTCCAGGGCAACTTCTTTGAATTTTCCATCGTGTCGCGCATCCACCTGAGACTCCTGAAGCATCATGAAAGTATCCCTTGCGGTCTTCTTGGCACTCACCCTGCCCCTCTCCATCCAGGCTGAAGAACTTCCTGACGTCGCCGTCGCGGGGGAAGACGCGTTGGTGTCGTCGCAACAGATCTTTGATCTTGCTGACAAACCCACCAAAGAGAGTCATGCGTCCACCATTGTCGAGACACCGACTGGTCTGGTCGCGGCTTGGTTCGCGGGCACTCGTGAGCGTGACCCTGACGTCGGCATTCGTGTTTCTCGCCATGAGAACGGCCAATGGACCGAGTCGGTCGAGGTCGTCAACGGTGTCCAGTCATCGACCCTCCGCTATCCCACCTGGAACCCGGTGTTGTTTCAGCCCACCGAAGGTCCGTTGATGCTGTTCTACAAAGTCGGTCCGAACCCGCGAGAATGGTGGGGCATGCTCACGACGTCCGAGGATGGTGGCAAAACATGGTCCTGGCCGACAAAACTCGGCGAAGCCCACACGATCGGACACCTCCTTGGACCAGTCAAGAACAAACCGATCGAGCTCGCCGATGGAACGATCCTGTGCCCATCGAGCACCGAGATTGAGTACGCGGATGGATCTTCCCACTGGCGAGTTCACTTCGAGGTCACCAAGGATCTCGGCAAGACTTGGGAGGTGATCGGGCCGATCCAGACCGGAGAAACCTTTCATGCGATTCAGCCCAGTGTTTTGACTTACCCTGACAACCGTCTGCAGATCCTTTGCCGCAGCAAAGAGAAACGCATCGTCGAAAGCTGGTCCAAAGACGGCGGGAAAACCTGGAGCACGCTCACCGCAACCGACTTGCCCAACCCCAACTCCGGCACCGATGCGGTGACGCTGCAAGACGGACGGCAAGTCTTGATCTACAACCACTCCGAAGGCCTTGTGAGACGGAAAGACGCTGCCGACCTGAAGCCTCGCCGGATCCTGAATCTGGCCATTTCCTCCGATGGAAAAACCTGGAAGCCTGTGCTGACGCTGGAAAATGAAACCGGGCCTCACCCAAGCGACGCGGAACGCCGCCGTCACTTCGGTGAGTACAGCTACCCGGCCATCATCCAAACCTCCGACGGGATGCTCAACATGGTCTACACGTACAACCGCGAAGGCGTCAAACACGCGGTCGTCGACCCAAGCAAGCTCTGAACATCGCCCGCATTCCGATTGGGCGAACCGTTTGTTCGCTGCTAGTGCTGTTGGCCCTCAGCGGTCGAGGATTCGCGGCGGATCCCAGCCGGAACATTGTGTTCCTCCTGGCGGACGACCTGGGCTATGGTGACCTTGGATCCTATGGTGGGACCACGATCGCGACTGACCTGGATGGCATCTCGGTGCTGAACGCACTGAAAGACCGCCCGATCAACAACCAACAACGTGTGCTCTACTGGGACGATGGCCACTGCCGAGGCAACCAGTATGCCCAGGCGGTCCGATTGGGCGATTGGAAAGGAATCCTGTCCAAGAAAAGAGCACTGACACCTCCGGTAAGCCACGCACAATGAATATGTGGCGGGTTTCGTAGTGGCCGAGGCTACAAGTCCCGTGCATCGGGATTCGTGGCCTCATCCACTACGCCAGGAATTGATTGTGCGTTGCGAAGCAGGTACGCAGGTGTCATCGGGTATGTGAGCCGTTGGCGTTAGCCACGGTTTTCACGCACAACCGGGGCGAACGCCCAAACGGCTCACATGGTTGTGGTTGATCATTCCTGCCGACCTGCTCAAAGCCCGCGTCAGGTCGTTCGTAATCCCAAACGCAAGGTGGATACCCATCAACTGCCCGCTCGCGATCTTTCGCTCCCGCGGTCGGCAGCGGCAAGGGGTTTGAGTTAGGATTTTGCTTTTCCGCCGAAGTACTCCAAGCCCCCTTCCCAGGTCGTCCAACATGTTTCCCCTGAAGTACGATCGCGTCGTCTTGCTCGCGATCGCCTTGTTCGCAAGCGTCACCGGCACGGCCGTGCACGCGCAGTCCCCTGCCCCGTCAGTCCAGGTGGGACTGCCGCCATCGCTGCAGTTCGCTTCGGAGGACGCGTCGTTCTACTACGCGTTGCTGAACAACCGTCTGAAATGGGATGCGGTGGCCGAGAACCCGGCGATCCAACGATTGCTGGCGATGCCGGTGGTTCAACGTGGCATCGCGGACGCTCGTGACAAAATTCTGTCAGACATCCAGAATGATCTCGATGGCGCCGACACACCCGCCTGGGTTCGATCCTCGTATGAGTTTTGGAGCAGTGAAGAAGGGCAGGCTTATCTGCCCACAATTGCGGACTTGGCTTCTCGTGAACTCTTCGCCTTTGCCGACCAGAGCCTCGCCGAGCAATACGCCACCTTCAACCGAATGATGTCGGAGCAACTCTCAGAGATCAGTCTGGATCGGGACGCGAATTCAGACGAACTTGAGCCCTTCAACTCCTTCACGGATTCACCTGGGAACGAGGAATTTCTAGACAGCCTGCAAATCCCTCGCATCGTGGCGGGGGCCAAAATTTCAGGAGCGGATGAACAGCAACGCGTCCGAGAACTCCTGAACATGCTGGAAGCGAAGTTCCGGAACGAGTTGTTGCAACTCTCCGATGCCGAAAACCAATACATCCTGGATTCGCTGGACCACCAAAACGTGGGCCAGGTCAATGAACGGTGGGTGATGGAACTGACCGGAGAGGACTACCCGTGGGGCGCGGCGATTGAGCGAATGAGCGTCGACGCGGAACCTGAGGAGATCGCGAAACTCGAACAGCGATTCGCCACGATCCGCGAGCGTACTGCTGGTAAATCGTTGGTCCTCAGCATTGGTTTTGCAGACAGCTACTTGTATGCATCGGTGGGTCACGATCCCGAGGCAGTCGCCCCGGGGAAAGTGGAGCGACCTCTTTACCGACGCGATGTCTTCCAGCCTTTGTTAGAAAACCGCGGCAAAGCGTTCTCAGGAGTGGGCTATCAAAACAGCACGTTGAAACAGCAAACGTCTTGGGTCACCCAGTGGTCCATGTACCTGCAACTCATTCCAACCTTCGCCGAGAAGATGCTTTCGGATTCCGAATTGGATCCCCTCTCGTATCAACCGTTGCTGGCCAACATCAACGAGGATGTCGAGATGCTGCTGACGGATTTGAACCGGCTTTACAATCCTTTGGGCGAGGAATTGACGTTTGCGTTCTTCTTCAAGGGTGGGATTGCCGGCTACCAATATCATCAACACACCGATCCGATCCGCGTCCAAGCTCAGCCTCTGAAATCGTTGCAACACATCGGAGAGAACCCGGCGTTGTTCAGTGCAGCAGCGGACTGGGACGACGACGGGACGCTGGACAAATGGTTGAATCGGATCCAAGAGCGAGCCGAACAGGCCATGGCTCTCACTGCCGAATCCGGGGACGCGTCGCCGACCAGCAAGATGGACCCTGCGATTGCCGCCGGGCTCACGGAACTGTTCTTGGCAACGAAGGACGATCTGCTGCCGTCGGTGGGCAAGGAAGCAGCCTTTGTGCTCGACTTCAATCAGCGGAGCCGACAGTGGCATCCCAGCGCACCACCGTCTGCGGACGCCTTGCCGGTCCCCGCCCCTGCACTCATTTATGAACTCACCGACGCCGAACGACATCGCCGCGCGTGGCGTCGCTATTTCGACACCATCAACCCTCTGTTTGCGGCGTTTGGTCCGTTGATGGGCCTGCCGCCGGGCCAAGGGTTGCCCGAGGCGACCGAATCTGCGATTCCCGGCGGCGTCTACCTGCAAGTGCCCGGCGTTGCGTTGCTTGGTGCCGACCCTCAGTTTTCACCTGGGTTGGCGCTCACTTCCGACTGGGCGGTCTACACCTTGTTCCAAGGCCAAGCCACCAACTTCGTCCGTGCAAACTCGCCCTCGTTCCCTCCGCCTCTGAACGATCTCAACCGACCGTTGATCGCGGCCGGACACATCGATTTGCTGCAGTTCGCGGACGCCGCGGAGGACTGGATGAAGTACGCCATGCCAATGGTGAGGCAAATCAATCGCAACCAAGGAGCACCTGGTCTGGATGCCGAGCCAAGCAACGCGCCCAACGTGGAAGAAACGGCCGAGTTGGTCGCCATCGCAATCGACTTGCTAAGGCAGATTCCCTCTTACACGCATGCCACCTACGTGCAAGACAACTCGGTCGTCACGCAGTACGTGATCAAGGTGCCCACGCTGCAGCCGGCGGCAAAGTGAGAGCGATCAACGCTGCTTGGCGATTCCATTGACCAAGATCGCAGCCCCTCACCAGTTCCAACGAAGGAGGTGCTCGCGATCTTTGATCAACAAATAATTCGCCCCCAACACGGGAGCCGCCCAGGTCGGTGAATCCGACACCGTGTAAGTCGCTTTGGCTTGGTATTCTTCGGCGGCCGCGTCGATGACACGCAGTTCGCCGCTGTCCGTCAGCGTGATGATGTGGCTGGGAATCGCCAAGAACGTGGCATGGTCGCCCAAGCGGGGACGGCCTTGCCAAAGGACGCTTCCATCGTCGGCGTTGATGCAGAACAATCGCCCACTGTCGTAGTGAGACAAACCGAACAGACGACCGTCATTCATCACCGCGGTCGACATGTTCATTGCCAAGTCTTCCAGCACCCAGGCCTCCTCCACCTTCCAGCCGTCGCCTGTCTTCGTTGGACGCAAGGAACGGATTCCACGGTTCTCGGCACCGATGATGATCGTGTCGCGGTGCTGGACCGGCGTCGGCGAATTCTGGTCCGGGTCGACGTGCTTCAATGCATACGACCACAGCCATTTTCCGGTCTCGACATCGACACCGGCAACGTCGTCACGATTCCAATCGATGACTTGGCGAACCCCGTGCAACTCCACCACCACGGGTGAAGAGTACGAGATCGGCTTGTCGCCCTGCGACCAAATCGTTTCGCCCGAGGCAACATCGAAGGCGTACAGGGCACCGATTTCGTCATTCCCCAAATGGATCAGCAGACGATTCCCATCCACGACGGGTGAGCAACTGGCACCCCACTTTGGATGATTGATCGAAAATCGCTTTCGCTCGTCACGTTGCCAGAGTTGATCGCCCGATTCTGCATCCCAGGCCGTCACGACGCCGTTGATGCTGGCCGTGAAGAGGCGTCCGTCCGCCATCACCGGATTGGCTTTGGGCCCTGCCCCGTGCCGCTCACCGCCACCACCGATTTCAAAGGGCACCGGCCAAGACCGCTTCCAAATCTCGTCCCCCGACGAGAGGTCGAAGCACGCGAGCACTTCCAGATCGCCCTGACGAGCGTGCTGGTAGACTCGGTCGCCGCTGACCAAGGGCGTCCCGTAACCTTCGCCGACTTCGATCTTCCATGCCGGAGACAGTTCCTCGGGCCACGACTCGGGGGGCGAAAAATCGGCCACCCAGCCGTTCCGCTGCGGCCCCAGCCAACCGGTCCACGCGTCCTCCGCAGTCGCCGTTTGCATTGAGTTCATCGCGGGAATCAGCGTGCAAGCCAGCAGCACCAAGCCGGATCGGGAACCGTTCATCATGGAATCCACCAAAGGTCGAAAGCGAGCCTGGACCGGCGAGTGCTTTCTCGAGGGTCAAAAAAACAAATCGTCGTCATTGTAGGGTGGATGAACATTGGGACGACCGAGCCGCCCTGTCTTTTTGGCGCAGCCTGGACGATCTCAAAACTTCAGGACGCTAATGTTCTGTCCTGGACGATTCACAACGCGGGATGCGTGGACAGTGAACAACCGAGGCGTGATGGATTGAAAAAGTTCAATTGACAATTTCTAAGGGAGGATGAAGCTAACCTGCACGACCTCTTTCAACGGGCAAGGTTTGCCAGAGGTTGCGAGACCCGCATTTCAAAATGCCGTCCGAACTCCTGAAATGGTTTCTGGCGGATGCTCTCGCCAGACTCCCGGCAACGCCAGCGAGTCAGGCTCGGACGGGCATTCGGACGACGCTGCCGCTGATCGCGGGCAAGGCCTCGATGTCGGTGGTCGCTCGTGAAGCAGCGCCTTCGCTGGCTTCGTGAGTCATGATCACCAACGGCACCGTGTTCTCTGACGCGTTGGCTTCGTCTTTTGTTTTGGGTTCGTGCTGGATGACCGATGCGATGGAAATCGAGTGGCTCGAGAGCACACCGGCGATCGCGGCCAGAGTTCCTGGGTCGTTGGCCACTCGCAATCGCAAGTAGTACCGGCCTCGCAGCCGATCGACGTCTCGCTGAACCGTGCGTGGGGGACGCTCGGACGAAAAGTACTCCAGTGTTTCAAACGTGATCGGAGTGCGTCCCACCGCGGTGTCGATGACATCCGCAACGACAGCGGACGCCGTCGGCATCTGCCCTGCCCCCAGACCATGATAGAAGACGGGTCCAACCGCATCACCCACCACACGAATGGCATTGAAGGCGTCGCGGACTTCGGCCATCGGGGTGCCGATGGCGACCAAGGTCGGAGCGACCGACAATTCCAGTTCGCCATCGACCAAGCGAGCCGTCGCCAGTAGTTTGATTCGGTACCCGAGCTGGCGAGCGTAAACCAGATCGGCCGGATCCAGCCCATCGATGCCCTGGCGAGGGATGTCCCGCCAATCCACGGTGGCTCCAAACGCCAGGTGCGACAGGATCGCCAGTTTCTGAGCCGCGTCGGTGCCGTCGACGTCCATCGCTGGATCGGCTTCGGCGTAGCCCAATTCCTGAGCCCGTTTGACGGTCTCGTCGTAGCCGGCACCCTTTTCGTCCATTTGCGAGACGATGAAGTTGCTGGTTCCGTTGAGAATCCCTTCCAGCGATTCAATTTGATTGGCCGACAAACACTGGCTGATGTTGGCGATGATCGGGATGCCACCGGCCACGGCGGCTTCAAAGGCGATGCTGCGTCCGAGTTCTCGGGCACGGGTGAACAATTCGGCACCGTGTTCGGCCAGCAACGCTTTGTTCGCGGTGACAATGTCCTTGCCGGCTTCCATGGCCCGCAGCATGACTTCGCGAGCCGGGGACAATCCGCCCATCAATTGGATGACGACGTCGATTTCGGGGTCGTTGAGAACATCGTCGATCGAATCGGTCAGGACGCCTTCGGGCAGCTCGATGCCGCGGGGTTTGCTGAGATCGCGAACGACGGCTTTGGACAACCAGATCGTCTTGCCCGCATGCCGAGCGGTTCGATCACCATGATCGATCAACAGACGAGCCACGCCGGCGCCGACGGTCCCCATTCCGATGATGGCAACGTTGGTCCGTTCCGATGATTTTTGCTTGTTGGGTGTTGCATTCATGTGGGGGATGGTAATCAGAGCCCACGATCATTGAACACGGGGGTCATCAAGAATCCGCGAGAAGTCTGCGGCACCGGACAGCGATTCCGGTCAGGAGGGATCGTGGGGCCCCAGAAAGAGAGCCACCTGCGAAGAAAGCCGATTTTGGCAGCAATCAAAAGAAAACGGCGGAACAACGTGCCCATACGCTGTCCCGCCGTTCTCATTTTCAATCGCAAGAAACATGCATTCGGGTCTCCGTGTCGCAATCCCACACCACGACACTTCCCCCCGTCTGTCCGTCTCGGCCATAGCGTCGGGTCCTCCACTCGGTTGACCACGCCGGCTATTCGTAATGTTCGGCATAACCGAGCCTCGAACGAATGGGAATCCGGCTAGAAAGACGACTTCGTTGAACAACCTTGGTTGACCTTGCCGGTTATGGCAATTCGGGTCGTCCCAATCCAGATTTATGCACTTTCGATCTTGTGACCGAGCGGATTGCTTTGAGAAACTTGAGGCAGATTCGGAACTTTTCGTTTCGAAGTTTCCCGACCAATCGCTTCCGCCGCTGCAAGGATGCTCCGATGGCAATCGGCCCCCTGACCGACACCTCCACGTTGTCGATCGATCGCCTGTACGACCTCTACCACGCCATTGCTGAACGAGACCACGTGTTTCGTTTGCAATCTCAATACGGCAGCACGCCGCCTCCCAAGGGACACTGCGAATTCCGTCCTCTGAGACGCCAAACGTTTGTGCAACGTGTGCTGCACTATGACTCGCTTCCGACCGCCGTCGGCGCGGCTTTCCGAACACGATTGTCACGCCAGGCGGCAGCCTACGGCGTTGATCCCCTGAGCCAAACACTCAACAAGACCAACGCTGCCTGATGAACGACCGAGGCCAAATGCTTTGCCAGATTTTGCGTGCTGCCCACTGTCGCAGCACCCATCATCACTTCGCCCTGGACGCGACCGAATTGGTTCAAACTGATTCGGGCAAGCGTTTGGTTTCCCAATTGCGACGGCATCACGCCCGCTATTTCAGCGGTGCCAAGGATCCCGACGTGCGTTTTCGTGATTTCCAAAATCACGTGGTTCACGTCGATGACGGCTACTGGGGCGGCGCACCTCGCGTCGCTCACCAGTGGTACGACCGACTGCAGCGGTACCTGCACCAGTCACGTTTCGACGACGCCGCCCATGCCGCTGGTGTCCTCAGCCATTACGTGACCGATCCGATCCAACCGCTGCACACAGCACAGACACCGATGGAAAAGGTCCTGCACCGTCCGATCGAATGGTGCATCACTCAAAATTACGCGGATCTGTTTGCTCTGTGGCAACAGGATCCGACGCGCATCGTCTTTCAATTGTCCGACCAACCTGGCTGGCTCGGCGAAGCGATCTTGCAATCCGCTCGCTTGGCCCACAGTCACTACCAAACGCTGCTGGACAACTTTGATTTAGCAGCCTCGGAATCCGATTCCAAACGCGGTCTGAATGAAGTTTCCCGCCGCATCGTTTCCCAGTTGATCGGCCTGTCCGTGACGGGCTTGGCGAGAATCATCGAACGAGCCGCCTTCGATGCCGAACAACGCAGCGGTCGTCCCATCCCCACCGCGGGGCTGACCCTGCCCACGGTGCTGTCGACCATCCGGGTTCCCGATCGATTGTGGCTAAGACGGATCACGCACCAAACCGAGCGTGCCAAAGTCCAAATGCTGATCGATGAATTTCGACGCACCGGCGACGTGGAACAACATCTGCCCAGCGAAGTCCGTGTCCTGCAACGGGTGCGAGTGATTTACCATCGCGAAAAAGAGTACCGCCAAGCGAAGGCCAAACTGGCCGCCGCCCGCGAATCCTTGTTGGCCGCTGAAGAAACCGAGCGTCAATCTGAATCCACCGAAGCGAACCTGCTGCCGTTTGTCAGCAGCGAAGCCAACGTCCGTTTGCAGGTGACTGACCCGTTGGTCGATGCACCCTCGATCGGCAAAAAGACCGCCGCTCGGTTTGCCGGCATCGGCATTCACACCGTGGGCGACTTCTTGAAAGCCGACGAGGCAATGATGACGCGCCGATTGGACACGCGTTGGATCACGGCGGCCACCCTGCATGCCTGGCGTTGCCAGACGATGCTGATGTGCCAATTGCCATCCATGTTGGCTCGTGAAGTCCAACTGCTCGTGGGCGCCGGCTACCTGACCACCGATGCACTCGCGAAAACCGATGCCACGACGTTGCATGCTGCGGTGGAAGCCTACGCGGCGACCTATTCTGGTCGACGGTACCTTCGTGGTGCCGAGTCTCCCACGATCGATCGACTGGAAGTCATGATCGGCGACGCCGCCCACGCGATGATCAAACTCAAACGCGACAACGCGATGCACCGCGACGAATCGGGCATCACCGATTCTGGGAATGCGGATCAGCAAACCGATCCCGCGACCAATCAGGCGAAGCAGTCACCCCAGCGACGCGCCGCCTGATCGTCCGATTCAATCGCCAGCTCAATTGCTGGGCGTGACCTCGACTTCGATCATGCCGTCTTGTGCCATCGGCACCGGCTGAGCGATTTCCGACGTTGCGGGTGCTGACTGCACGGCTTCGTAGGACGCCGCTCCCATCGTCGATTGAACCGCCGTTGGATCAAACTGCCCCGACGTCAATGGACGTGGTGCAGAGACCTTCTCGGGATGACGGCGTGGTTCGAGGAATCGGCCCAACTCATACGCATCGCGTTCGGCACCTGGGCACCAAGCTCCCTCGGTCAAGTTGACCTGGTTGTAAGCCAACAACGATCCCTTCTCTTTGTGGAAATCCCGAATCGCCAAGTTGTAATCGCTGATCGATTGATAGAACTCCGATTCGCTGGTGACCACTTGCCGTTGGGCTTGCAACAGGAAGTTGATGTTGTCGGTCCCGTCGCGATAACGGCGACGCAGCACTTCCACCTGACGCAAATCCGCCAGGTAGCGGTTGTAATTGGTTTCCACCAATTCAAACGTCAGGTCAATCGAACGAGCCGCACCGGACAAATCGTGGCTGATCCGCAGTTCGGTTTCGGCCAGAATGGCACGTTCCCGTTGAAGGTTCAGCTTGGCGTGCGCGACCGCAGAACTCGCGGCACGCAATCCAATCGGAGCCAGAAACTCGATGCCGGCGGTCCACTCTTGGTAGTTCCCGCCCGTGATCGAATCGACCAAGTTGTCGTTGAGGCCTTGATCACCAGGTCCGATCAAGTTGTCCCCCAAACCTCGCCAGCGGTATTGGCCGACGAAGTCCATTTGCGGACGACGATTCAAACGCGACGCCAGCAGTTCCATCTCGCGACGTTTGACCGTGTACTTTTGGCGACGGACTTCGACGCGGCGATCCAGAGCTTGCCC
Organism: Rhodopirellula sp. P2; assembly: GCF_028768465.1. GTDB lineage: Bacteria > Planctomycetota > Planctomycetia > Pirellulales > Pirellulaceae > Rhodopirellula. The sequence continues at coordinate 1,896,354 of NZ_CP118225.1, read as the reverse complement.
CAACGCACTTTGCCAATCAAACACGACTTTCGCGTTGAGTGGATCGGTGGTCGGACGCAACAAGGCACCGTCGGTCGCCGGCAAACCAATCAGGTAACGCAACGCTTGTTCGCGAGCGTACAAACCGGTCTCACCCGCCAAAGCCGATTTGACTTGAGCTTCGAATTGGTAGTACTGCGAACGAGCTTGAGCTTCCTCGTCACGCCGGCCCGTGCCGACTTCCAATCGCACCTGTTGGTACTGGAAAGTTTGCAACGCCGATTCTCGGCCCTTCGCGGTCGCTTCCAACAATCGGTACGAAGTCGTCAGGTCCCAGTAGGCTTGCTCGACATCGGAAACCAACTGAATCACCGCGGCTTCAAAATCAGCCAAGGCAACGTCTTCGTTGACCCGAGCGATCAGCACACCGTTGTACTGGCCGACCACTCCGTTGGCCCCAGCCGCTCCAGCGATCCGGTTGTAAGTCGTTCCGGCACCACGCATCAAAGGCTGACGGTACTCGGCTTCGAGGTAGCCGATGAAGTCACTTTGGAACTGACGAAACGGTCGGTTGTTTCGGTCGTAGCCAATGTTGCTTCGCAAAGCGAACTGGGCACCGGTGGCGGTGCGTTTGGACAGTTCATTGGCGAACGTCGCTTGGGTGGCTTGGAATGTGGTCGGTGTGAACGCCGCACCAAGCCCACCGGTTGCGATGTTCTGAGGTTGATCGAGTTTGTTCCAGAACAACGATTGGCTGTACTGAGCGTCAAAGTTGGCCAGTGCCGCTTCGACACCGCCCAGCGGATCCGCGTGAGCCAGACCTGGGGTGAAGACCGTCGTCGCGGATTGGGGAGCACTCACCACCGCCCCACCGATCGTTCGCAGCACGGGGCTGGATCGCAACGCCTGCTGGACCGCTTGTTCGAGCGTCAGTTCCACGCTGGGCAAATTGGCCGGGTCTTCCAGCGTGTTGGGCTGAGCCGCGGAGACCGCCGCCGACACAACCGGCGTTGCACATTGGGCAACCTCGGGATACTCGATTCGCATCGCCGAATGGTCGTGGTACGACGTTTTGGTGTCGTGCGGACCGTCCGGGATTTTCTGCGCCCAATGACATCCGCTGGTCAGCGTGGATGCCGCCACCGCGACGCCCAGCCAAGAGGCCAAGCGACGACGACGGGTTTGCTTGCGCGAAGAGAGAGACGTTTGCCGATCCATGGCAATCTCGATTCCATATCAGGATGGTTCCCTCTGCTCGCACCAACATCCTTGTCAGTGCCCAGTCGCAGAGGCGGATAGTTTCGTTCGCTAAATCGCTCCAGCACTAAGGCAGAGCGATGATTCCGCCGGCAATCGCGGCGGCTTCCACCACCACAGCCCGTCGTTCGAGCGGCGGTCGTTGCATCACGCAAGGAGCCGACGATCCAGCCCGGTAGTAGCCCTTGCTGTAAACGATGTCACACGGTTCTTGAATCGTTGCCAAGTAAGGCAGCATCGGAATCGTGGTGAAGAACCGAGCCCCAGCGGCGATCGGCTGCATGCATCCCCAGCGTTCGTGACCATGCCGTTCCAGCATTCGGTCTTCGAAGTACAGCGGATGCGAATACGTGTTCGGTGCAGCCCAAGGCAAAACCGCGCCCGCCGCCACCATGCCACGAGCAAACGGTTCCTCAGGAAGAGGAATCGCAACCCCATCCTTCTGCGAATCAAAGTCGTCTGGCAACCGTCCGTTGCCGATCGATGACTTGTCCAACGACACCGCTCGCAGCGATGGAAGCTCGATGCGGCCGTTGGTCACATCGGGCAAGCGCTCGCTGATGAAAGGTTGCGAGAACATCCCGCTCTCATCCTTTTCATCTTCTTTCGCGTCGGCAATGATCTCGTCCCGCAACGACATCCGATCCTTGTCGTTGGACGCTTCTGCTCGATCGGTCTCAGCATCGTTGCGAAGCAGGTCACGCAAACGTTGTCGGCGAGCTTCGTCAGCGGTCGCAGGTTCGGTTGCGTTTGCCGCATCGACAACCTCCGCTGGATCAGCGACGTCATCATCGTTGATCATTGCGAATCCGGCCGCAGCAAAGAAACCGCTGGGCAACGATGCCACGTGGGCGTCCGCCGCCGTCAATGCCAACGGATCGTCAGCAACACTGACCGAGGCGGTCGAGACCAGACAACCGGACAACACCCAAGCGAATGTTCGCCGACTTGGCTGAATCCCTCGGATCCATCGCATCGTTTGATAGAAACGTTTCATCGACAACTCAGCAAAAAGCTCTCGCGTCGTGCGAATTTTCGGCGTGGTGCGGCGAAGCGAGGGGGCGTCACCAAACCACCAATCCCATGTAGATTCCAGCATTGCGGTCGTCTTCCTTGACGGGTCATGCAAAAAGTGAAAGCTCGTTCGAACAACGACCTTCCCATGCATCCTTCGGGTCGTGACGAACATTCTCTCCAAATCAGTTGAGCCTCCTGGCACAATTGCGCCGCCAGATCGACACAAATCCCGCACAACCCGCACAAACGGACCTGGACGATTGATCGAAACCATGAGGGACCTCGACGACCCCCGACTCTCGCCCTACCGAAATCTGCGGCATCATGAGCCGGACGGAGGATTCATCGCAGAAGGCAGCGTGGTCGTTCGACGATTGCTGCAGAGCGACCTGGGGGTTCAGTCCGTGCTGATCCACGAGGGGCGTGAAGCGAAGTATTTGCCGCTGATTCCCGACGGTGTGCCCGTCTACCTGATCACCCGGGAACTCGGCAAAGAACTCGCCGGCTATGACTTCCACCGCGGCGTGCTGGCGCATGGCATCAACCCCACCATCCACCCGATGGAGAGGTTTCGCGACATAGCCCAGCCTTCGTTGGCGTTGGCTCTGGTTGGCCTGAGCGATCCAGAAAACGTGGGCAGCCTGCTGCGCTCCGCCGCCGCACTGGGCGTTCGCGATATCCTGCTTGGACCGCAAACGATCTCCCCCATGACACGACGCGTCATCCGAGTCAGCATGGCATCGGTGTTTCGCCATCGTTTCTATCAATTCGACCAACCCGCCGAACAATTGCGTGACCTGGCGACCGCCGGATTCGCCTCCATCGCCACCCTGTTGGATGACACCGCCATCCCGCTGATCGATCTCCCCCAAGCGATCACGTCCAAACGACGCATCCTGATCGTTGGCAATGAGGCCAACGGATTGCCACCCGACGTCGCCGAAGCCGCCACCCACCGCAGCACCCTGCCGATGCGAAACAACACCGACAGTCTCAACGTGGGAGTCGCGTCAGCCATCTTTCTGTACGAGTTGACTCGATCCTCCGGAACCGATCATGTCGACCGCTGAGATCCCGCACTTGTTGTCCGCGTTGTTGCAGCAAGCGAAGCAGCACCCCGACGAAGTCGCTTTGCTTGATTCCCGGACAGGCGATGCGGCTTGCACCTGGGGTGAACTGGCCCGCATGGTCAGCGCGACCGCGAACACACTGCAGACGCAGTTCCCATGGACCGCCGCTCCCAAACGCTTGACCTATCGTTGCACCAATCATCTCAGCGAAGTGGTGTTGTCTTTGGCCTGCATCGCTGCCGGCGTCACCGAGATCCCCATCGATGCGTTCCTGCCGAAACCTCAACAGGAAACCCTGATCCAACGCTCGAAAGCCTTGCACTGGGACCACGACCGTCGCGGGCATCATGAGCATCATCACGCACTCACTCGCTCAACCAGCCTCAGGGAGGCGATCTCGAACCTCGAAGCATCCGCCCGCGAAGTCGACCTTCACTCACCGTCGGTGGTTCTGTGGACGAGCGGCACCACAGCGCAGCCCCGAGGCGTGATGCTGTCCCAGCACAATCTCACGACCAACGCCAAAGCGAAACTGTTGGCGGTCCCTCAAAGGACGTCCGATCTACGGCTGTCGTTGCTGTCCATTGCTCATGCCTACGCGCGAACCAGCGACATGGGTACGTGGTTGCTATCCGGGTGCCGATGGAGTCTCGGCCGCGGTCGATCCACGTTGCATTCGCTCCCCGAGACACTCTCGCCGACGTTGATCAACGCCGTGCCGGTGTTGATCCATGACATGTTGAACCGAATCGAATCAGGCCAATCCAACCTGCAATCGCTGCGTCTGCTCGGCTGCGGCGGCGTCGCGATGTCCTCCGAGCAATTTGAGCGATGCCTGCGAAACAACATCGGTGTGATCCAAGGATACGGCTGCACCGAAACGTCACCGGTGATCTGCAGTGCGTCCCCTGACAACGCACGGCCCAATCGAGTCGGCCCCTTGGTCGCGGGCTGGGAAGCCAAGGTGGAACATGGACGTCTCTTCGTTCGAGGCCCCGGTGTGATGCTCGGCTACCTCGACGATGAAGCCGCGACGCAGCAGAAAATTTCGCCGGATGGTTGGCTCGATACCGGCGACTTGGTTGAGATCCACGACGACCAATTGCAAATCCTCGGTCGAGCCGACGATGTGATCGTGCTCGACAACGGCTTCAAAGTCTTCCCCGCCACCATCGAACGGCAACTGCTGCAGTTAGAGGGAATCGAACAGGCCGTCCTGCTGCATCACCAAGGGCAGCTTTGGCTGCTGCTCTCACACGACCAGCCCCAAACAACCGCCGACGCTCCAACCGGCCGTGATCCAGTCGAGTCACGCTTGGCAGAAAGCCTTCCGCCGGGAACAAGCGTGAAGCGACTCAAGTTGTCCGAACCATTGTCTATCGAAACCGGCGAACTCACCGCCAAAGGCACCCCACGCCGCCACATCATTCATCAGCGACGACTTTCCACCAACGACTCGTTCGACGGCGGCAATCAGGCGGGATCGTAAGCTTCGCTGCCCAGTCCCCTGCCCCGCGGCATGTAGGCGCACATCACGATCCCGAGGAAGTACAGGAACAACAGCGGCACCGCGAGCGCGATCATGCTGGTCACGTCAGCCGGTGTGACAATCATCGAGATCACAAAGATCACCAGCACCGCGACTCGCCAACTGCTGATGTAGTCCTCCGTTTGGACCAAATCGATGCGTTGCAGGAACAACATCACCAATGGCAGTTGGAACGCGACGCCGAAACCCAGCGGCAACATCAACACAAAGTTGACGTAGTACGTCAGCCGAGGTTCCACGGCGACATCCATCGAACCGTTGAATTGCAACAAGAACGTTAACACGTAGTGCAGCACCAAACCAAACGCGAGCACGACGCCCGAGACAAACAGCACGACACTGAACGGCAGGTACACATACACGTAGCGACGCTCGTGGTTGTGCAAACCAGCGGCAACAAACGACCACAGGTGATAGAAGATCATCGGTGAAGCGAGCACCGCACCGACGATCAAGCCGGCTTTCACCCAAATCATGAAGGGCTCTTCGATCTTCAGCGAACTCAAGCCGCGTTCGCTGCGACGCAGCTGGATCATGGGCACCAATTCATCCGGGTTGGGGATGGTCCCCATCGATTTCATCAATTCCGCCGTCGTGATTCTCGCCGGAATGGCCAGCGATGCAGGGTCTTCCACCCCGGTTTCGGCATCGGAACTGGTTTCCTCGCCCGATTCCGATTCGACGGCCGTGCCAGTGGCCTTCTTCGGTTCCGCCGATGCGACTTCCGTCGGCACTGGAATGCTGCCCGATGGCAGCGTGTACACCACGTCGGCGACCAGCGAATTGGACGTCAGAAATTCGTAGAAGCGACTGACTTGCGGATCTTCCTTGCGGTCCGGCAGTCCCATTTCCTTCAAGTCGCGATCGGCGTTGTACTCGATGATCGCTTGTTTAAGCGGTTCCTGAATAAAACGCACCACTCGGTTGGCAAACATCAAACCAACAGCCAATCCGATCAGCAACCAAATGATTGCTTTGACCAGAGAGCCGCGGAGCTCTTCGAGATGCTCCCCGAACGTCATCGTCGAATTGTCGAACAAATCGTCTTTGGGTCGCGACAGTGCTTCCACGAGTTTTTATCCACCAGGGGAGGGAGGGTACCATTGTGCTGAACGACTCAGTGCTGAACCATTCTAACTGACCAATCCAATCTCGCACGGTGCCATTCATGACCGATCCAACTTCCTCTTCCCAACCCGCGACCTCGGTTTCTGTCGATTCCGTTTCTCCGCAGACGCTCACGGGCAAACGAGTTCTGTCGTTTGTGGGCGAAATCTACGAGGACTTGGAACTGTGGTACCCCAAACTCCGCCTGATCGAAGCCGGCGCGGAATTTTTTGTCGCGGGCCCGAAAGCGGGAGAAAAATACAACGGTAAACTGGGCTACCCCTGCGTCAGCGACCTGGCCATCGAGGCCTGCGAAGCCCATTCCTTCGACGGATTGCTGGTTCCCGGCGGGTTCATGCCCGACAAATTGCGCCGGGATCCCAAGGTGTTGCAGCTTGTTCGCGACTTTGACGAGGCCAAAAAACCGATCGCCGCGATCTGCCACGGCGGCTGGATCCCCATCTCAGCGGGGGTCTACCGAGGCGTTCGCGTGACCGGATCCCCGGGCATCAAGGATGATCTCGTCAATGCGGGAGCGATCTTCGAAGACGCTCCCGTCGTCGTCGACGGGCACCACGTCAGCAGCCGCCGCCCCGATGACCTGCCCGATTTCTGCCGCCACTTCCTCGCCCTGCTGGCTTGAACGAAAGATTGTCGCTCGGTGGGCCACCAAGATGAGAGCCGAACGGGTGGCCCTCCACGGTTTGAGAGATCGTGCAGTTTTCAAGCGTTGTGTGCGCTATGCCTTAAAAACCCCGCCCGATGAAAACGGGAGGGGTCGGAAAACAAGCGTTCAGCGAGCTTTCCGGGGGAGGGACATCCGCGCCGCCACCCCTGCACGGCCCCCTCCCTCGCCTACGCCTGGACGGCGTCGCTCGACCTCCCCCAAAACTTCGTTTCGGGAGAGGTTCTCAAATGCAGAAAATGGCACGCCCCTTGAGCGTCCGGGTGGCCATATTTCCAAGCGGCACGCGGGCGGTGTGTGGGTGTGAATCGATGCGGCGCTGCTTGGCCTTTGAATGCGACGAGACGGAACCATTGGGGACAATTGTTCTACTCTGGTGCCAGTGTGAAACTGAACTGCCGGGTTTCCCCGCCTGAGTTGCCTTGACATCGTTTGTCGCGGATTCGTAGGGTCGGCTCGTTCGATGCTCCCCTGGTTCTTTCCGATTTGGCTGGACGGCGTTTCCGCGTGCTTTTTCGTTCCTCCGAACGAGTCTTCATCACGACACCGATGCGGTGCTGCTGGACGATCTGCGCGCTGGCAGTGACCCTGACCCTCGGCACCGGGTGTTCTCTCTTTCAAAATGGCGTCTGGTCCGACGGGCCACTGGACGAGTCGCGGTCTGGATCCAAGCACACTCAGGTTTCCAAGCTCACTCACAAAAGCCGCAACACCATTTCGTTGCAGGCAGACTTTCGTCACGTCAGCACACAAGACCTCGACGAATCGCTCTGGCAGCATGTCGACGAAACCGCTTTCCCACCGAAAATCCGCGAAGCCTGGCTGGCCAACGGATTTCGCATTGGTTTGATCGCCACTCCCGATGCGCTGCCCGAGACGGCCGAAGACAATCTTGCTGCGAACGATGACCCGATCAATCGATTGCTTTCCACCGCCGGAGTGCTAGGACGCAGTCCGTCGGGAGTCGAAACCATTCCCCTGCGTTCGTCGCAACGACACGAACTCCCGGTCTCACCGGTGCTGGATGGTTCCCATGTGGTGCTGGCCCAGGAGAGCGGCAAACTCACGGGCCGATCGTTGGACTCACCCCAGATGTCGCTTTCACTCACCCCAACCTTGGGGCCTGGTCCTGGCCAAGCCACCTTGGAGATTCGTCCCGAAATCCAGCATGGTTCGGTCCAACAACGGTTCATCAGCAGCGAAGCGGCCACACGCTTGGCAACCGGACGCTCGACCTGGGAATTGCCGGAGATGAACCTGTCGTGGGTGGCCAATCCTCACCTGACACTGCTGATCGCCCCCGTGCACCAACCGGACGAAACCGAACCCACGTTCGGATTGGCTCGCCAAATGCTTCGCGACGCTGATCACCTTCAGGACGACCAGCATGTCATTCTGTTGCTGCGGGTCGATGACTTGCCCTCATCCTGAGCCCCCCCTCACGCTGTGCAGATCGTCTCCCCGGTTTGTCTCCGCTGACGCTTGCTGGGGCTGAACTTGCCGCCCTACCCGCGCGGGACACGGCGCGATTCCGGGATGCCCCCGCGAAGGTTGGCCACCATTTGCTAAACTTCTGTTTTCGATGACTGCTGATCGCATCTGAACCGGTGGAACTTCGTTCATGAAAGACGCTCGCTTTGGCTGACATTCCCTCTCCCGATCCCGCCCCGATCGTTGACGCGCCCCCGGTCTCGCCCCCCGGCGAATCGCTGTCGATGGACGAAGTCACCGTCCGACAATCCACCCCGCTGGACGCCCAAGCCATCCACGCTTTGATGCGTCCGTTCGTTTCACAGCACCTGCTGCTCTCACGCACCGAAGCCGAAATCATCGAACTGACCCGCCACGGCTATGTCGCCATGGTCGGCCCACGCTGCATCGGTTTTGCGGCGATTGAGGTCTACAGCACGAAACTGGCCGAACTGCAGTGTTTGGCGGTGCACCCCGAAGCTCAACGCTTGGGGCTGGGACGCAAACTGGTCGGTCACTGCATCGAACGAGCCCGCACGCTCGGGGTGATGGAAATCCTTGCGATCAGCTCCTCCGAAGACTTCCTCAAATCATGTGGCTTCGATTACTCGTTGCCTGACCAGAAAAAAGCCTTGTTCTGCCAACTCCGTCCTCGCAACTTCGATGACCACTGAAATGCAACCGCTCGAATTTTTCAAGCAATCCATTCTGACGCCCAGCCCCTCGGGCTACGAAGAACCCATTCAAAAGCTGATCGGTCAGTACCTGAAGCCGCACAGCGACGAAGTCTCCATCGACGTGCACGGCAACCTGACCGCTCGAGTCGGCCAGGCCGGGGCCCCGAAATTGATGCTCGCCGGTCACTGCGACCAAATCGGGATGCTGATCTCGCATATCGACGAACAAGGTTTCTTGTACGCCCAAACGATCGGCGGTTGGGACCCACAGCAACTGATCGGTCAGTCGATGACGGTCTGGACCGACGACGGCCCCGTCTCGGCAGTCATCAGCCGCAAACCGATTCACCTGTTGTCTCAGCAAGAACGCGGCGAGGTGGTCAAGCTCGAACAGATGTGGCTGGACATCGGAGCCAAAGATGGCGAAGAAGCCAAATCAAAGGTTCGCATCGGCGACTGCGTGACGCTGGACCTCGCCTACCGAGAATTACTGGGGGATTTGGTCAGCGGCCCCGGCATGGACAACAAAACCGGGATGTGGACGGTGATCGAAACGGCCCGTCGTTGTGCGACCTCCGACGAAGCGTTGCAGTGCGAACTGCACAGCGTCGCGACCGTGCAAGAAGAGATCGGGCTGCGTGGAGCCAGGACCGCCGCCGGACGCATCAATCCTGACGTGGCCATCGCGGTCGACGTCACGCATGCCTCGGATTGCCCAACGATCGATAAACAACAACAAGGCGACATCAAACTCGGCGGCGGCCCGGTGATCTTCCGTGGCCCCAACATCAACGCCAAAGTCGCGGCGAGACTGATGAAATTGGCCGACGACAACGACATCGCCTACCAACCCGCAGCGCTCGGACGAGCCGCCCCCAACGATTCCAATGTGCTGCAGATCTCCGGCTCAGGCGTCGCCACCGGATTGGTCGCGATCCCCAACCGCTACATGCACTCGGCCGTCGAAACGATCAGCCTCGGCGACATCGAAGCGATCGCGAAGTTGCTGACGTTGTTCGCTCAATCGCTGACTCCAGAATGCGACTTCATCCCCGGTTGATCAACATCTCACGACGGAGACCGCCGTGGGACGCAATTGAAAGTTGCTTCAATTCGGAAATGGCCTCAGCCCGAGAAGCATCTCAGCTTTCTCGGACAGTGGCTTGTTAGCCAATGAGCAATCGGTGTGCTCGGAAAGCTGCTCGCAGACGAGCTTGTAAACAGCTTGGCGATCCTGGCTGGTGTCCAATTCAACGCACCGGTTCTGACTCTTAAAAAACTGCACGGTCGGCAACGTTTCCTTTTTGAAGGTGTCAAACCTCGACTTCAAGCTCACCAAATTGTCGTCCTGTCGGCCGGTGTACTTTGCTCGAGCCAAGACTCGTTTCTCCAAGACATCGTACGGGCACTCGAAGAACAGCATCTTGGGCAGTTCGGCATCTCGGCCGAAGACGTCATACCACGCGTCCAAGTTTGACTGCGATCGCGGGAATCCATCGAGCAAGAAATTCCGGTTCCCGGTCCGTCGCGTGAGCTTTTCCATCGCGTCTTGCAGCAACTTCACCACGATTGTGCTGGGGACCAGATTCCCGGCCGCAATGATCTCCTCTATGGCCGCCGCATGCGGTCCATTGGCTTCCAGTTCCGCTCGCAGCAAGTCGCCGGTCGACAAGTGGGCCCAACCAAGCTGAGACTCGGCCAACTCACACATCGTCCCCTTGCCCGCACCGGGACCGCCGAGCACAAACACCACGTTGGGTTTGGGGCATGGCTGGCGTGGATCGCAATGATGGATCACGACCTTGGGTGCAGGTGCGACACCCTTTTTGTAGACATGCCAGGGCCTGTCCGTGGGCGGGAGATCGTCTTCGCTGGTGATGTCATAGGCGAGATGCCCGTCCAGCCGACAAATCCTCCACGACCGATAGGTGTTGGAAAACGACAACGCAGGGCTTCTGGCTGACTTTCCATCGGCGCGGTCCCAGGCCAGCTTGCCATTCCAATAACCTGGACTGGAAACGGTGCCTGATTCCGACTCGGCGGGTGGTGCGGTGGAGGGCACAAAGAGCCCATCCACTTCGGGAAGCCCGGCACCGGTCACTTCGAGATAGAAGGTATTGGGAGTCAACTCGTTCGTTCCAGTCATCAGGAGGAGAACCGTCTACATTCGATGGGCGTCGCGTTCAATTTCAGGCGAGCAAAAGGAATGCTCTTCGCAATGAGCAGGAAAGAAGTGTCAGGCAGCTTTTCTGCAAAGCACCCCCTGGGGCGTTCCGTCAAAAGGCACCTGACACCTGCTTTCTCGACCGTTCCTTAGCCCAGTTTTTCAGTCATCGTTTCGCGAGCTTGCTGGAGCGCCTCGGGCAACTTGCTGGCGTCTTTGCCACCGGCTTGAGCCATGTCAGGCCGTCCACCGCCGCTGCCGCCGACCACCTTGGCCGCCGCACCGACCCAGTCACCCGCTTTCAAACCGCGATCGACCAAATCCCGGCTCAATCCGCCGACCAACATGACCTTGCCGTTCATCGCCGAAGCCAACAGCACAGCGGTTGGTGCGTCGCTCTTCTTGCGAATTTGGTCGATCCAACCACGCATGATGTTGGGATTGGCACCGGGTGTTTCGGCAACGATCAACAACGTGTCGCCAACTTGGGTTCCATCCGCGATCAAGTCATTGGCCGAGATCTTCCCGCCCGCGGTGACTTGTTTGAGTTGTTCGACCAACTTCGATCGATCCGCCAACAATGAATCCAATCGACCGAGCACATCGGTGATCGCGACGTTCAAACGACGAGTCAAACCACGAACCGCCGCACGCACGGCGTTGTAATCGCTGATGTCAGTCGTCTCGGCTTGGGCCGCTTTGCCGTCAAAGACGAACTCCGCGGGGTAGTCGGCTGCTTTGCCCGACGACAATTCCTTCTTCAACCGACGAACTTCTTCGATCAGGGCAACCGTGGCCGCGGCAGCCACCGAGGCATCGCAATTCAATTTGCTGGCCACCTCGTTCAGCAACGCTTGAGTTTGCTCGCGGTGTTCCTTGGCACGATCGCCTGTCAAAGCTTCGATGCGGCGTGTCCCCGTCGAAACGCTTTCTTCCACCACGACCTCGAACGAGCCAACTTGCTTGGTGTTGGTCAGGTGAGTCCCGCCGCACAATTCACGACTGAATGTTCCCATCGAAACCATGCGACATGGATCGGGGTACTTTTCACCGAACAACATCATCGCGCCAGCTTCACGAGCATCGGCGAGCGACACGGTGTCCCAGCGAATTTCGTCGCCTTCGCCAACCATGCTGAGCACATCTTGTTCGATTTTGACCAGCGTCTCGTCGTCGATGGCTTTGGGGTTGGTGAAGTCAAACCGCAAGCGATCCGGTTCGACCTTGCTGCCCTGTTGTTCGGCGTGCCGGCCAACATGTGTGTGCAATGCGTGGTGCAAAATATGAGTCGCGCTGTGAGCTCGTGCGAGCGCCGTGCGATTCTCGACATCGACCTTCGCCGTGCACGTTTCGCCTTCACTGATTTTGCCACGCAACAATCGACCGTGGTGAACGATCAACGAAGCGTGTCGCTGAGTATCGATGACCTCGAACTCAAAGTTGTCGTTGAAAATCACACCGATGTCGCCAACTTGGCCACCGGATTCACCATAAAACGGCGAGTGATCCAGCACCAATCGCAGGACCGCGTCTTCGGGACGGTCCAGATGACTGAGCAATTGCCCGTCGTCTCCTTTGCCTTTGCCATCGCCGGTGATGATGCCTTTGACGATCGCCGTTGCTTCGGTTTGGTCATAGCCAACAAACGGGGTTTCCCGCAGAGCCTCTTTCAGAGTTTCCAGTGGTCCGGTTTGGAACAACACACGTTGTCCGCCGTCGCTTTCGTCGGCGTGTTTGTCCATCGCTTCGCGAAAGCCCGACCAATCGAACGTGAAATTCTGCTCGGCGGCCAGCGTTTGAACCAACTCCGGCGGCACGCCATAGGTGGTCAACAAATCCGCTGCATCGGCACCGGGCACCATCACGGATGCTTCGTCGTTCATCTCTTCGAACAAACGATGGATGCGTTTCATCCCGCCATCGATCGTCGAGAAAAAGGCTTTTTCTTCCGACTCGATCGCTTCGCTGACACGCTGAGTTGTCTGGCCCAGTTCTGGATAAGCGGCTTTCGACGCATCCGCAACGGCTTCCACCAACTTGTACAGGAAGGGCTCGCGCAGATTCATCTGATAGCCGTCCAGCACCGCACGGCGGATCAGCCGGCGGATGACCGAACGAGCGTCCTTGGGGCCGGGATACACGTTTTCATGGACCGCGAACACGCTGGCTCGCGCGTGGTCAGTGATCCGACGCAGTCGCCGCCCGTTGTCGCTCTCGTATTCGTACTTCACGCCACAGACTTCCGACGCCGCTTCGACGATCGGGAACAGGCTGTCGATGTGGAAGTTGGTCGGCACGCCCTGCAAGACGCTGGCGGTTCGTTCCAGCCCCATGCCCGTGTCGATGTTTTTGCTGGGCAACGGGTGCAAGTTGTCCGGAGGCGTTCCCACGCGATTGAACTGGGTGAACACCAAGTTCCAGATTTCGACGTCGCTGCCGTCTTCCAACTGGTAATAGATTTCGCTGCAGGGACCACAAACTCCGTCCGGGCCTTCGCTGGGAGCCGACGCGGGCCAGAAGTTTTCATCCTCGTCCATGCGTGTGATGCGTTGGGTTGGCAAGCCGATTTTGTCGTGCCAAATGCCGAACGCTTCGTCGTCGTCTTTGTAAACGGTGACCGTCAGTCGCTCGCCAGGAATGCCGAGCCACTTTTTGTCGGTCAAAAATTCCCACGCCCAGTGGATGGCCTCTTCTTTGAAATAATCGCCAAACGAAAAGTTGCCCAGCATTTCAAAGAACGTGTGGTGGAACGCGGTTCGACCGACGTTGTCGATGTCACCCGTCCGCAAGCACTTTTGACACGTGGTCGCACGGGTGAAATCCAGTTTGACCTTGCCCAGGAAGTGATCTTTGAACTGGTTCATCCCCGCGGGAGTGAACAAAACCGATGGATCCCAAGCCGGAACGAGCACGTCACTGGGTTGGCGGACGCAACCTTTGGTCTCAAAGAACGCCAGGTATTTTTCGCGGAGTTCGTCAGTTTTCATCGGGATGTGCGGGTGGGTTGAACAAGGGAAAGGATCGCGGGACAAGCCGTGGGGCTCGCATTCCATCGCCGGCATGATATCAGTCGATGCCCAACGGGTGACAGGTGCCGATTCTCAGCCCACAATACTGGCCGCCGAACGACAACCTTGCCTGCCGTTTGGCCGCGCGGAGAACGCCCCCACCGCTGACCGCCGTTTCAATCCTTTTGCCGCCTTGACCACACCAACGGATTTTGACTTCATGACTCAGCGTATTGAACGACTTGTGCAATCCAGTGCCGATTCGGACCAGCCGATGGACGCGATTTTGATCTGCAACGAAGTCAACGTGCGGTATCTCAGCGGATTCACCGGCGACAGCACTTGGTTGCTGGTCCGTCCCGATGGCAAAGCCACGTTGCTGTCCGACCGTCGCTACGAAACGCAAATCGCCGATGAATGCCCGAATTTAGAAAGCGCCATTCGCCCTCCCAGCCAAACATTGGTGGCTTTGCTGGCGGAATATTTGGGCGATTTGTCGCTCAAAACGATCGGGTTTGAGGCCGATCACGTGCAAGTTTCCACCCTGCGTCAGTGGCAGGAGCAAATCGAATCGGTTCAGTGGACCGAAACCAGTGGATTGGTCGAAACGCTGCGTTCGATCAAAGACGCCGACGAACTGGCCACCATCCGGCGAGCCATCGCGATCGCCGAGCGAAGTTTTCTCAGCGTCACCAACAAACTGACCCCGCAGATGACCGAACTGCAAATCGCTCACGAATTAGAAGCAACGATGCGAAGTCTGGGTGCCTCCGGTGTCAGCTTCGATGTGATCGCGGGTGCCGAACCCAACGGTGCCCTGCCCCACTATCACCCCCGCAACGTCGCCTTGGCGGACTGCCGCACCCTGCTCATCGACTGGGGGGCAAGCGTGGACGGTTACTGCAGTGATTTGACTCGCACCCTGCACAAACCCGAGATTCGCTCCGCGACCGCCGATCGATTTGAAGCCGCTTACCAGGCCGTTTTGGAATCGCAAGAAGCCGCCATTTCAGCGATCCGAGATGGGGTGGAAGCCATCGAAGTCGACCGAGCGGCTCGCCAGGTCCTTCAAAAAGCGGGTTTGGGGGACGCCTTCAAACACGGCCTCGGGCACGGTTTTGGCTTGGAAATTCACGAGGATCCACGCATGGGACCGATGTCCACCGAGGTGCTTCGCGAGGGTATGGTGATTACCGTGGAACCAGGCGTGTATTTCGAAGGCGAATTTGGAATTCGCATTGAGGACGACATCCTCGTCACCGCCAATGGGTTTGAACGTCT
Source organism: Rhodopirellula sp. P2 (assembly GCF_028768465.1). Lineage (GTDB taxonomy): Bacteria > Planctomycetota > Planctomycetia > Pirellulales > Pirellulaceae > Rhodopirellula. The sequence goes on along the minus strand of NZ_CP118225.1, from coordinate 1,881,090 downwards.
GAGTACCCTTCCGAAGGGTCTCGATGATTGTCGACTTGTTGTGTAAAACGTTGCGATCTTATTCTTCACTCTGAAAAAGAGTGGATCGGATCCCTTCTGGATTCGAAAAACATTGGACTTTGCAGGTATCGGACTTCGTATGAAATCGGAAACACCCGACGGCGGGGATGTGTTTGACATCGATCGGATTCGCCAGATCGTCGAGTTGATGGAACAACACGAACTGAACGAAGTGGACCTGCAACAAGGCGATGATCGCATCAAACTGACGCGGGGTGGAACGGCTCCAGCCATGATTCCCGCCCCCGTTGCGGCAGCTCCCGTCGCAGCCGCTCCAGCGGCCGCATCGGCTCCCGCTGCCTCTGGTGATGATGCCTCGGCTGACACGGCCGGCACCATCACGATCAATTCGCCGATGGTGGGCACCTTCTATTCCAAGGCCAACCCGGAATCCCCAGCGTTTGTCAAAGTGGGCGATGTCGTCAACGAAGACACCGTGATTTGCATCGTTGAAGCGATGAAGGTCTTCAACGAAATTCCAGCGGAGTGCCGCGGAAAAATCGTCGAAGTGCTCGTCAGCGACCAACAAGCCGTTGATTTCGGCAAACCTTTGTTCCGCGTCCAGGTGGACGGCTGATCCATGTTCGAACGAATTTTGATCGCCAATCGAGGCGAGATTGCGCTGCGTGTGATTCGCGCTTGTCGTGAAATGGGCATTGAGTCGGTCGCGGTCTACAGCGAAGCCGACAAAGACTCCATGCACGTCAAATTGGCGGACCATGCGTACTGCGTTGGCACCAACCGCAGCGCCGACAGCTACCTGAAAATCGATCGCATCATCGCCACGGCAGAAGTCGCCGGCGTCGATGCCATCCATCCCGGCTACGGCTTTTTGGCGGAAAACGCTCAATTCAACGAGCAATGCCGAAGCAGCGGGTTCGAATTCATCGGCCCCTCGCCAACGGCCATGGACAAACTGGGCGATAAAAACACCGCTCGCTCGATGGCCATCGCCCAAAACGTCCCTGTCGTCCCCGGCAGCGATGGATTGATCGCGGACTTTGACCGTGCCATCGACACCGCCAAAGAGATCGGCTTCCCCGTGCTGATCAAAGCCACCGCAGGTGGTGGTGGCAAAGGCATGCGAGTCGCAGAAACCGAAGATGTCCTCAAAAGCCAACTCGAAGCGGCTCGCAACGAAGCCATCGCGGCCTTCGGCAACGGCGGCGTGTACCTGGAAAAATTCATCCAGCAACCACGCCACATCGAAGTCCAAGTGATTGCGGACACGCACGGCAACGTGTGCCACCTGTTTGAACGCGATTGCAGCGTCCAACGACGACACCAAAAACTCGTCGAAGAAGCCCCCAGCCCCGACCTGCCCGCCGATCGCCGCGAAGCCATCTGCGATGCCGCCGTGCGAATGATCGCAGGTGCCGACTACGCCGGTGCGGGAACAGTCGAGTTCATCGTCGACAAGGAATACAACTTCTACTTCATCGAAGTCAACGCTCGAATCCAAGTCGAACACCCGGTCTCTGAAATGATCACCGGCGTGGACCTGATCCAAGAACAAATCCGAGTCGCTTCGGGACTGCCCCTGTCGTTCCGCCAAGAAGAACTGACGTGCACCGGTCACGCGATCGAATGCCGACTCAACGCGGAAGACCCAACCAAGAACTTCCAACCTTGTCCCGGCAAAATTGAGTCGATGTTTGTGCCCGGTGGCATGGGCGTTCGCTTCGATTCGCACGTGAAGGCTGGCTACGTGGTCCCGCCTTACTACGATTCGATGATCGGCAAACTGATCGTCCATCGCCCCACGCGAGAACAAGCCATCGCGACGATGCTGCGTGCGTTGAAGGAATTGCAAATCGAAGGCATCACGACAACGGTTGGATTCCACAACTGGATTCTGCAGAACGAAGCCTTTGTGAACGGCACGGTCGACACCAAGTTCGTCGACCGGAACTACAAAGGCCAAACGTCTTAGTGTTGCGTCACTGCTAGGAAAAGTGGTTCTGGTCGTAGCGGAAGTCGTCAAGACTTTCGGCAATTCAAGATGCAGATCGAAACTCTTGACGAGTTCCGCTCCCCGAAATGTTGATTCATGCGGCATAGGCTTCCTGCCTGCGTTCTCTGCTTCACAGGCTGGAAGCCTATGCCACGTCTCATTCCGTTGGTCCCCAAGGAATCACCATGCGAGTCTTTGTGACTGGCGGCACGGGCTTGCTGGGCAACACGATCCTCCGCCAACTGTCCAATGCCGGTCACGACTCGATCGCTTTGGTGCGAGGTGAACCGGATCCCCAAGTCTTTGATGGCATCCGAACCCAATTCGCCGCTGGCGATTTACGGGACAAAACCACGATCGAAGACGCGGTGGCCGAGTGTGACGCGGTCATTCATTCCGCTGGCCTGATTCATCTGGGCTGGCACCGTCTCGAGGACTCCCTGGCTGTCAATCGCGACGGCACCCAAACCATCGTCGATGCCTGCCTGCATCACGACTGCAAACTCGTTCACGTCGGCACCGTCAACACGCTTGGCATTGCGGCCCCCAATGGCGTCGCGGACGAAGACACCCCGCTGGATCACGCCGGCGGACAAATCCCGTGCAGTTACGTTCTCAGCAAACGAGCCGGCAACGAAGTCGTTTTGCAAGGGGTCAAGAATGGCCTGAAAGCGGTCTTGGTTCACCCCGGATTCATGCTCGGACCTTGGGACTGGAAACCGAGCAGCGGCCGAATGTTGCTGGAAGTCAGCCGAGCCTGGCGGCCACTGTCACCCTCAGGCGGCAACAGCACCTGCGATTCACGAGACGTGGCCGCCGCCACCATCCGCGCCGCTGAAAAACTGCTTGCCAATGAAATCCCCGCGGGCCGCCAATACATCCTCGCTGGCCACAACATGCGATACCTCGAACTCTGGAAAGCCATGACCAAGGCAACCGGCGCCCGCCCGCCAATCATGCGAGCCGGACCAGCCCAACGCTGGATCGCAGGAATCGCTGGCGACATCGTCGGCAAACTGCTGCCCCACGAAGTCGACTTCAACAGCGCCGCCATGGGCATGTCGAGCCAATACCACTACTACGACAGCTCGCGAGCCCAAAGCGAACTCGACTACAAAATCCGCCCCTTCGAAGAAAGCCTCACCGACGCAGCCAACTGGATCCGCCAGCATCACCAATGAGGCTCGGCACAGAATCTCTCTCAATCGCACTCACCAGGATTTTTACCTTTTTCCAAAGTTAGGCGCAAGATTCGGCTCGGACATCCGTGAGACTCTTTGAACAGTCGGTCCACCCACCTGGAACTGCGTTTTGGATTCTGATTCCACCGCCGCCGAACCAACCACTCGCGAAAGCCTGCTTTTGCGACTGCGTGATTCCAAGGACGAATTCGCCTGGGCCGAGTTCTCCGCGATCGATGAACCGGTGATCTACCGTCTGGTCAAACGACGTGGGATGCAGGACGCGGACGCTCGTGAAATTGTGCAAGAGATCCTGATGTCGGTTGCTGGTGCGATGAAGCGTTTTGACGTGACTGCCCAAGGCTCCTTTCGCGGTTGGCTCAGCCGAATCGCACGGAACGCAACCATCGACCGACTGGGATCGGTTCAGCTTGGGCAGCTTGCTCTACGCACTGGCAACCGGACGCGCACCCTTCCGCGCCGAGTCACCGCTGGGAATCCTGCGAAAGATCACCGAGACACGTGCCAAACCCATCCAGATCCAGACTCACAGGTGGCGTCGCAATCAGGGGGAACCCCAAACACAACGAACGAATCATGCAACTGGTCAATCAACTTCGCGGCGCACCAACCACCGACGAAAACAGCAAAGAGGCGGATGCCAAGCTGGCTGAATTACGCAGCGAACTGGAACAGGAGTTCAAGCGGATGCACGAACAGCAAGGCTCGGAGATCGTAGTGATTGAGAAGCGTCTTCAATCGCTCAAAGAGATCCATCAGCTACGCGCTGAAAACCAAGACAAAATCATTCAGCGACGAATCGACCAATTGCTCGGCCGCAGCGATCCACTGGACTGGAACGACACACCACCATCCACTCCGCACGATGGCCCCGTGTCGCCATACCCGCTCTCTGGCCCCATCCCAGCCTTCTCAAATCAGGATGGCAACCGCTATTACGAACGGCACTAACGGTGCCTCCACGTCAAAGATGAGGGGCATCACCGTAGCGGAAGTCGTCAAGACTTTCGGCATCGCGTTCAGCAAGTCGAAACTCTCGACGAGCTCCGCTACCTTCCGCATCGAAGCCGACTACTCCAGGATCATCACTTCGTCGGTGACTTTCATGATCACGACGGCGCGTTTGCCGTCGTCGGCGTGGGTCGGCAGGCCGACCCGAGAGTCCGCCGAACCGACAAGAAACCATTTTTCCATGGGGGCTCGCACGATGGTGGTGACCGTGAGCTCCGGTTGCGTTCGGGTTCGCAAATCGACCTCCACTTGCAACTCGTTGGCTTCGGTCGTGTTCAAGAACTGGACCTGACAGGTCATTTGGCCGTAGCGAGAACCGCCGCCGACCTGGCTTTTCTGCCCAATGGAAACGGCCGCCATCGCACTGCCCGCTGGCACCAGCCGACCAAACCCGGCCTGGGAGAGTGCCTTGCGAGCAGGACCGGAATACTCGATGCGATGCACATCGTCCGATTCAATCAACCACAGAGTTTGGTAGGTGACGTTCCCGACGGGTGCCGCTGCCTCTGCCGTCGCCCGGTTGAGCTGCCGCCTGTCAGGGCGCTGCGCAACAAGTGCAAGCGGAGCAGGCCCGCGCAAAACCACCTCCGCGGGAGACTGGGCAGAGGCGGAAGATGGCCAGGCCAATCCGCCTCCCATCGCAACGGTTATCAATAGAACGACGCTTCGCATGGTTTTCGAGATCATGGTGGGTCTTGAGTGGATGGGTTGCGCAGACAGGAATGGACAACGAAGTCCTTGGACGAAATCCAACGCCCAAAGTTCCACCCCATCATAGGAGCTCGAGCGGACGGGCGCTTCCTTCGCCCTGCTGCGTAGAAGGTCGTGCAGTTTTTAAGTGCCGTGCCAGTAACGCCTTCAGAACCCCGCCCGACAAAGTTGGGAAGGGTCGGAAAGCGAGCGCTCAGCGAGCTTTCCAGGGGAGAGCAATCCACCCCGCTTCCCATGCCTGGCCCTCACACTCGCGCACGCCTGAACGGCGTCGCACGACCTCGTAGGCCGGAAGAAGGAGGCTTGCGACGCACATCCGGCAATGAACTGGCACGGCAAACCCACTCGCCGGAGCGGCACCGAAGCAGCTTGATCCGGCCCACCCATTCCAAGGTCAAACAGTTCGAGCCATCCTTCGCCAAGACCCCTCTGAGGCGGAACAGTTGAAGACAACTGTTCTACTCTCGGTTTGGGCAAAGGCCGTCGTCAACGCAGCCAGTGGCTTCGCCGGTCCCATCTGCCGGCTTTCGGATGGCAATCCAACACAGGATCACCAGCGAAATTGCCAAGCAGATCCCGTTGAGGCTGGTGAAAATTTGGACTGCGACTTCCGGCAACTCAAAACGCAGCAAAAAAGTTCGCGTTGACAGGTAATTCAACGCCGGAAACGCCATCAAAGCACACAGCGTCCACCGCAGCTTGGGCATCACGCCTGCCCAGCCATTCAGACGCGCCATCCAGGCCCCCGCAACGGGAGCGATCATGAGCAACGAGTCGTACGATTGGTGGTACAAACTGACCAACAACGCGGTCAGCAGGACGCCTCCGGTCACGCCCGCGATCCCATCATCCTGGCCCCGACGGGCCCGCACAAACAACACCCACATCGGAACGATCAACAATGCCGCCATTGCCAGAATGTGCGGTAGATCCCCCGGGTCTTCTCCACGCCATTTCGCGATGATCGCGAACAGATCGAGCCGAGTCCAGGAATGCACCGGCGACTCATCGTCCATCGAGCGGTGAACCGCCTGCGTGTCGACGATTTGCTGCTGCAGAATCGAAACTCCCGCGACGATGTCGCCGTCACCTTCGTGGTGTGCGATCCAAGCCAGCGGCAACGCGGCGCCGGCAATGCTGAGCACGGCACCACTGACCAATGCACGCCAATTCCCGCGAGCCAACATCAGGAACCCAAGCGGCAGAATATAGGTTGGCTTCGCCGAGACCACCAACAACGCAAACGCCGCTCGAACCGGTCGGCGATCCGCCCAAACGACGGATAAAAACGTTGCCAACACCAACTGAAAGGTGAAGTAGCCGTTGAACAAGGTGATGTGTCCACCCCGGCTGTAGACCATCGCCATGGCAATGCAAAGAACCGCGTCGTATCGTTTTGGATACCCAGCTTCACGAGCCACCAACACAGCGATCGCAGCCAGCAGAAACAACTGCAGGATCACGTTCAACACTTCGCCAACGTGCAGCGGCAACAACGCCAGCGGCGCGTGCATCAACAGAATCACCGGCGAGAAGAATGGAATCTGTCTCGCGACTGGATACTTCGCCGCATAAGCATCGCTATACGGACTTTCCCCCGCCAGCACCGCTCGCGTGGGAAAGTAGATCCCGTTGTGAAAATCACAGAGCCCTTGATGCTCCGGATCAAATGGCCCAGGGACTTGATAGCTGACGAGAATGCGAGAGAACGTCGCGACCAAACCCACCGACATCAGTGCGGCAGCAATGATCGCAACAGCTCGATTCCCGACAGTCCAACCTTCCCCTGGGGCAGCCGACATCAGGCGGTCTGTGTTTCCATCAGAGGACGGCCAGTCATTTCAGGTGGAACTTCCAAACCCATCAACGCCAGCACGGTAGGAGCGATGTCAGCCAGACGACCGCCCTCACGCAAAGGTTTGCCAACGAACTCGGGATCCACCAGGATCAACGGGACCTGATAGGTCGTGTGCGCCGTGTGAGGCCCACCGGTTTCAGGATCAATCATTTGCTCGCAGTTGCCGTGATCAGCGGTGACGACCAATGACCCGCCCGCTGACAAGGTCGCATCGACCACTCGGCCGACACAAGCATCCACTTTCTCAACCGCCTCGATGGCAGCTTTCAAAACTCCCGTGTGGCCAACCATGTCGCCGTTGGCATAGTTGACGATGATCATGTCGCACTTGCCCGACTCGATTTGCTCCAGCACTTTCTCCGTGATGTCCTCCGCGGACATTTCGGGCTTTTGATCGTAGGTGGAAACATCGCGGGGCGAAGGAGCCATGCCCCACTCCTCTTCTTCAAAAGGGTTGTCCCGATAATCATTGAAGAAGAACGTCACGTGCGGGTACTTCTCGGTTTCCGCACAGCGAAATTGATGCAACCCTTTGGAAGCAACGTACTCACCAAGAATGTTCGGCATCTTGGCGGGTTTTTCGAAGATCACTTTGACCGGCAACCCGGTCTCATAACCTGTCATCGTCGCGAAATACAAATTGTCGATCTTTCCACCGCGATCGAATCCACCGCCGGGAATCTCTTTCCAAGCCGCCTCATCAAATGTGAACGCCTTGGTGATCTCTCGGGTTCGGTCACCGCGGTAGTTCATGAACAACACCGCATCGCCAGGCTGGACCGTGATTGGCGAACCGCCTTCTGGAACAATCGAGGACGCGGTGATGAACTCGTCTCCACCTCGATTGCTATCGGTGGGATTGGCGTAATAACTCTCGATCGCCGCACTGGCAGTGGGGAACGTTTGCCCGGTGCCTTGGGTCATCAACTTGTAGGCCGCTTCCACGCGTTCCCAACGCAGGTCTCGATCCATCGCGTAAAAACGCCCGATCACAGAAGCCACAACCCCGACCCCGGAGGCTTCACAGCGGTCGGTCAGTTGCGACACAAACTTGATCCCGCCACGAGGCGAGGTGTCGCGTCCATCGGTGATCGCATGAATCGCCAACTGATCCCCCACCAACCCGTTTCGCTTGGCCAAATCAATCACGGCCATGCCGTGCTGCAAATCACTGTGCACACGACCGTCGGACATCAGCCCCAGCAGATGCAAGCGACCGCCGTTCTGCTTGACGTGCTCGATGGCGCCCACGACGACGGGGTTGCTAAAAAACGACTCATCGCGAATCGCCCGTGTGATTCGCATCACTTCCTGATCGACAATTCGCCCCGCACCGATGTTCTGGTGCCCGACTTCGCTGTTGCCCATCACGCCAGCGGGCAACCCAACGTCTTCTCCCGACGTGTGAATCAACACACTGGGATACTCTTGAGTCAACTTTTCATCGACCGGTGTGTTGGCCAAATGAACAGCGTTGCATTCATTCCATTTGGGATCAGGGTTCTGGCCCCAACCATCACGGACGATCAAAACGACGGGGCGACGACGAGTGGCAGTCATAGAAGTAAAAACCAAAGGTATGTGCGAAACAGGAACAATCCCAACCGGGAGTTCACGCTAAGAATCGGCTCCAATTGTCGGCGAAGCCAACAAGGTCCGGTAGCCTGGATCCGGTCGCCCAAATCCGGTCGACCGGGACAGCCAAAAGCGACCTGGCGATCGCCGTCGGCTGCAAGGCAGTCAAAACAAGCGGCGTGCGTCTTGCCGCTCAGACGAACAGAACGCAATCAACCAACCGTTGACCAGTTCCGCTCCCCAACAGACAAACGCGAACGCCCCTCTTGGCGGCGTTGCATCAACCGTCGACGTTGCTCGACCCGGTGACTTTATCGCTGTACATCGCCAACTTGCCGAGCACCTGATGGATGGCATGCGAAGAGACATTGTTCGCCTCCAACGCATCCGTCAAGTGACCACAAAACGTTGAGAAATGGGCTCGGGTGATTCCACGACCGGCGTGAACCCTGGTGAGGTCCGCACCCGTGTACTCAATTTCGCCCGAAGTGATCGAAGCGATGAACTCAGCCTGCATCCGCGCCAATTTCTCGATCGGAACTCCCTCAAAGAAATGAGTCAACTCGGGGTCCGCTAGCACGCGGACATACATCTCGTCGACGACGCGACGGATCCCGTCGGTGCCGCCGAGTTGGTCTAACAAGTCGACTTCAGATTGACTCATAATGGAAGTTCTCCCGCTGGATCACATGGGGGTCGGTTCGTAAGGAATGTCTTCGATCAAATCCATGGGCAACGGAGCCACGGTCATGCCGGCCTCTTTGCAGATTCCATCGATCGCTTCTTGCGATTTTTGAACCAAGAATTCGCGGGTCTGACCTTTGTACTGCGACGTCGAGGCCGTGGGGCTCATCGGGCCACTGAAGTTGGTTTCGTTCAGGTGACTGACGACCTTCACGTGATCCAAGGTCGTGCCGTTCAACTCCGGAAGCAAACGATCGGTCGACTTCACGGTCGCCATGTCAGCTTCGGCGGGAACCGACCCGAGACGCAACGCAACAATCTTCTCGCCCGAGATTTCGCTGAGTTGGTCCATGGCACCATCGCCAACAACCCAGTCCCAGGTATCGATCACATAGCCCACGTTTTCGTTCGGCACCGCGTCGACCAACGCACGGAAAGTCTCCACGTTGTTGACGAAGGTGAACTCTTTGCCTTCTAGCAATTCCGTCCCAGCTCGGAACCCAACGCCCAACTTGATCTCGCGTTGGCCCAAGACATCTGCGATTTGCCCCAAGCGGTTGCGCTGGACATCGAAGAACTCGTTGAACGGCAAACGATTGGTCGCCGCTGGAACGCGAATCAAAGCGCGCTCTGCACCGAGCTGCTGAGCGATTTCGCCAAGCGGGTGCAGTTGAGCCACTGCGGCGGTGAACGTGTCGTCGTCGGAATCCAAATCGATCGCCAATTGGAACGAGCCGATTTTGATATCCGAAGCCTTGAGGTACTTCGAAGCGTCTTCGAACGTGGTTCGCTGCGAACGACGAAGCATGTCGTGCATGTCGACGTCCATGCCGCGAAAAGCGTAAGTCAGGGCCAATTCGATCAACTCGCTTTGACGACCGTTGATGCCAAGCGCGGAAGGACAGAAGTTTTTAAACATGGAGATTCCTTGATTGATTTTGGATGGATTGTTTGGGGTGGCTAGACGATTGGGACAGCAAAGCGGTGACGAACACCGCCATCACCATCAACGACGACGACCGCGAGAGCTGCCGCCGCCAGATTGACCGCGGCCTCCACGTGGAGGCTGGGTTTTGCGGCCCTTCAAATTGCTGTCAACAATCTGATTGACGATTTCGTCCCAAGTCGGAACATCCGGATCCTTCTTGCGAGAATCCTTGCGTTCCCCACGACGTCCACGAGACGAAGATCGCTCGCCATCACGGCCAGCTCCGCTGGAACGCTCTGAACCGCTTTCACGATCTGAATTGCCGTCGCGATCGGAACTGCCCGAACGCTCCGAACTTGTTGAGCGATCCGAACCGCCCGAACGTTCACGGTCGCCGTCACGCTCTCGTTTACGACCCCCGCGAGATCGCGAACGACCTCGGGATCGAGTTTCTTTGTCGTCGCTTTCTTTGTCGCTGTCAGATTCTTCGAGCTCCGAATCAACGGAATCGTCATCGTCGGCGAATGCAAATCGCGGCAACTCGTCCTCAAACGAGTCGTCTTCCTTTTCAGATTCGGAATCGCGACCACTGCGTGCCTTCACTTCGGAAGACTCGCGTTCTTCTCGTCCGCGTCCACCACGTCGACGGCCACCACGACGCGAACGCCGACGGCCCGCGCGGGGTTCGTCATCCTCAGAATCTTCTTTTGAACGCTTCGAATCACTTTCGGCGGCCGGTTCATCAACCGAACCATCGTCGACGAACAAGTCCGCTGCGAAGGAATCGTCATCGGATTCCAGATCCGAATCATCCCAAGCTTTTGTGCGTCCCTCGTCACGTCCACCGGAACGACTGCGTTCGCTGCGTTCGGCGATTGGCTGTTCAGCCTTGGGGCGTTCTTCGGATCCACGATCGGAATCCGATCGCTCGCCGCGACGTCCACCCCGGCGTCGGCGACGCCCGCGAGTTTCAGATGCTTCCGAATCCGATTCCTCACGTTCACCGCGAGCGGGCTCCGGACGAGCCTCCACGACAACGTCCGACCCCGACATTTTCTGCCGCTGACCGCGACGGCCACCGCGACCACCACTGGATTTCGCTTCCGACGGCTTTGGCTCCGAGGGCTTGGATTCAGCGGACTCGTCCTGCGAGTCTTCTGAATCGCGACCACGGCGACTGCGTCCGCCACGACCACGACCGCGGCCATTTCGCTCGCGTTCAGGCTTGGTTGCGGAGGGCGATTCGTCTTCGTCAACCGAATCCGCGTCCCAACTTTCAATTTCGACGGTGCCTGCAACGACGAGATCAGACTCATCATCCAGAACGTCGAGATCGAAGTCGTCCACGACATCCGAATCATCGTCTCCGAGAATCCCGCTTGCGAATCCACTGCCGCCACCGCGTTTGCGAGGCGGTTCGCCCAAATCAGGGGCACCGCGATGCTTGCGATCACGCTTGGCAGCGGGGGATTTCTCTCCGCCTGATTTCAGCTGTGTTTCTCGCTTCGAGATCTTGCCTTCCGCGTCTCCGAATCCCGCGGGGGAATCCCCCTCGGATTCATCCTCGTCCTCAGCTGAAACGCCAAAACCTGGCAATTTCGGCGGTGGTTTGACGGCGGCCAAAGCCTGCAACACGTCGTCAGCCCCCTGTTCAACATCCGAGAAGGCAGGCGCCTTCTTCGGTGCAGACTCAGCAGGCTGCTCTTGCTTTGAAGCGGCTTCCTTTTCCTTTGGCTCGCGAGATTCCGCGGTGGCCTCAGGTTCTGCGACAGGTTTTTCGGGTTCAACTTTGGCTGCAGGGCGATCCGGCGGCTTGGGTGTCCCCAACAAACTCGCGAGGATATTCCAATTGTCTGGCATGTGGTTTCCAATGCGACGCCAACCAGCGATCCGAACAAGCCCATCTAGAAAGGCCCGGAATGCGTTAGCTGTGCGTCGACAAAAAGTGTGCAATGATCTGAACTGGCTTCAATCGCGGCTTGGATTCTGCCTGCGTGCAGGAAACCGGTTCGTGGGCCGACCGACATCGATTGATCGGGCCTCGCTCCCCGCCGCTGACACCCTCTTCTCTACAAGAGTGTCCCTCTGGCACCCGATTTTTCTCGAGCAATTTTGTGATGGGGGCGGCGAGGCATCGCGACGAGCGCGGCATCAATGGACGATCCGTCGGATTGTCAAGCCGCTAGGTATACCCTTCGGAGGATTTTCGCCCAAGGGCGAATCAACGCCGCCAGCTCGATTTCGAGGGTTTCGAACCGAAATTCGAGCCTCGGCGAATCAAAAATGACCTCCAACCGCGCCCCAAACCGCCGAAAAAGCGTCCCCGACGCTTCAGACCCGAAATCCAGCCGGCTCGTGGCAACTGGCACAATGAAGCGCCCCCAGCCCCCAAGCAATGTCAAAACAGTCCACCCCAACCACCTCAACACCCGGGCACAGCCGACGAAACAAGGCCAACGCCCGCTCATCGCTCTCGGCTGACTGAAATGTCGGCACCAGCATCCGCCCTTCCCCCAACCGCAGAAAATTGCAGTAACTCTGCGGCACAGCGGCACCATCCACCTCACGGGGTGCCGGGGTCGGCAAACGATGCACGGTCACGGCGGGCTCCGTTTGCCGTGACCACAGCCTCAACTTGCGGAAATTCGCTTCCAAACCCGCGAAACTGGCGTCCTCCTCGGAATCCGCCACGGCACAGACAACGTTTTCCGGATCCAAGAACCGAGCGATCTGATCGATGTGCCCATCGGTGTCATCCCCCGCCGGAGCGCCACCATCGACCCAAACAATTTCATGAACGCCAAGGCACTGATTCAGACGCTGCGAGATCTGCTCCTTTGACACACCGGGATTGCGAGCAGGATCAATCAAACAGCCTGGATTGACCAACAAACGCCCTGCCCCGTCCGTTTCCAGAGCCCCGCCTTCCATTGTCAAACCGCCGTCGATTCGCCGCAGACCAGCCCATTTCGCGATCTTCGCTCCCGCGGCAGCGTCCGCATCAAACGGCTCGTATTTCCCGCCCCAGGCGTTGAACCGCCAGTTCACGGCCATTTTTTCTTGCTGTGAATCAAAGACAAAGGTTGGCCCGTAGTCCCGAACCCAACAATCGTTGGTGGGAACGTCGATGATCTGCAACGAATCACCTTCGGACAGCCCGATTTTCGACAGACAACCACGACAATCCTCTGCAACGGATCCCGATGCCAAAATCCGCACCGGGGTCGACTGATGGATCGCGTGGACAAATCGAGCGAAAGCAGCTGGCACAGGGCCAAAATGGCCCGGCCAAGTGTCGCGATTGTGGGGCCAAGCCAACCAAACGGCCTCACAAGGCTCCCATTCGGCAGGAAAGCGATAGCAGCCCGACGCTGACGCACCGGCTGCAGACTGGGAAACCGGCACGTTCACTGGCGGCTGCCTTATTCGACCCGGATCTCTTCCTTGACCTTCTGAACGAAGTGAGGCGCCTTGCCCCCCTTGCTCAGCTCTTCAGATCGCTTGAGCGCCTCGTCTTTTTGGTCAAACTCAAAAACGGCAACCCGTTTCAAGTTCTGACTGAAGACGCCCCAATAAAGTCGCAAGCGAACATCGGCGGCTGCCTTTTTGGTTTTTCGGCTGGACGCTTTCTTCCGCTTGGCCTCAGCGGCCAACTTTTCAGCGGCTTCTGCTTCGGCAGCTTTTTCCTGACGGCTGATGACCTTTCGAGCCATAAATCAAAGCTGTGGGGGTTGGAGGGTGGACAATCAAAAAATCAGTGGACGAACCGCGAAGCGTATCCATTCGCAGGCGTTTTGTCACGGGGCTAGGCTGTAAAGCTGCAAGCAATGTTCAAAATTGCCAAAAAGGATCGCTGTTCCCCTGCGACAAAGTCGGCTACGCTTGGCTTTGTGGACGACAGACCCGACACGGCTATCATTAGCTTTCTAGGTTCGGTCGCACGAATCTCAAATAATAAAACAGCAAGAGGTTGAGCATGCAGGTGAACGTTTCCGCCCGGCACGGGGCATTGCAACCCGGCGACCAAGCTTTGGTCGAAGAAAAGGCCCTCAAACTGCGACGTCTTTACGATCGAGTGAATGCGATCGACGTCACCATCGACCTCGAAAACCTCGACAAACCCCATGTCGAATTTCGGATTTCTGTCGAGCATTCGGATGATTTGATCGCGCACGCGGAGGCGACCACCGTCATCGCTGCCTTGGACGCAGCCATCCCGAAAGCTGAACAGCAATTGCGAAAGTTGAAAGAGAAGAAGACCGAACATCGCGCCACCGCCCACAAACACATCGAAAGCGTCGACACCAACGAGGAATGAGCCCTCGGCCCGTCCTCGTTGCGAATCCGTGCCGGCATTACAGCTAAACGCTTCCATTCATTCGCATTTCAGACAATTTGTTCCATGAAGTTCTCCGACTTTGTAAAAACCGGTGCCATCCGCGCCGAATTGACCGCCACAACCAAAGAAGCGGTGATCGACGAACTGGTCCAATCGCTTCTCGATGCTGGCGAAATCTCCGCTGACCAGCGTGACGATATCGTCGCTGCCATCATGAAGCGGGAAGAGCTCGGCAGCACCGGCATCGGCCGTGGCGTCGCCGTCCCTCACACCAAACACCCCAGCGTTCAACAACTCGTTGGCACCGTGGGCGTCAGTGAGCAAGGCGTTGATTTCGATTCGCTCGACGGCGAACGCGTTCAACTGTTCTTCCTCTTGATCAGCCCGCCCGAACGCCCCGGCGATCACCTGCGTGCTCTCGAGAACATTTCTCGCCAATTGCGAGATGAATCGTTCTGCCGCTTTCTCAAACAGAGCAAGACCCCAGACGACATCCAACAATTGCTGCAAGAAGCCGACGACAACCAGTTTGCCGCCGGTTGAACGTTTTCCTGCTGAACCAATCCTTCAACATGAACGAACACCGAGGCAACAGCTCACGGCCAGTTCCACTCTGGGGTGGCCCTGTGCTTGATGTCCCTGTTCGCACTGTTGATTCCACTGTCACCCGCCCCGCGGTGATCGCATGAGTGCCCCCCTACACGAGCGTTCTGTTCGTGTCCTCAATCGCCAAGGTTTGCATGCCCGCCCAGCGGATTTGCTGGTTCGCTGCGCATCGGAGTTCCAATCTCAGATCTTCCTTCAAAAGGGTTCTGAAAAGGTGGACTGCCGAAGCATCCTGTCTCTGTTGACACTCGGAGCCACCGAGGGGACTGACCTCACGGTTTCCGCCCAAGGACAAGACGCCGAACAAGCCCTTGAAGCCGTCGCTCGATTGTTCGATCTCGGCTTCCACGAACTCGATGAGACCACTGGTTCACCTGCCTGCTCGGCCGGTGGCACCAGCGATTCTCCTGACCAATCACCCTCGTAGAGAGATCCAAATGTCGTTTTTCCCGATCCTTTTTTCCCATTGCCCGGTGGTGCCGGTTCGCGTTTAAGCAGCTTTTCACCCAACCATCGAAGAAACATCCGGCACGAAGCGTCCCGCCGAAACCGCTCATCATCCGCCCATCCTCGGCGCTCATGATGTTCCGTTTCGACACAGCCTCCTCCCGCCCCGCGAGCCCAACTCAGGAACCGCGGGGACCGTCGCGACCGGTGTGATTCACACGCTCCGCGAACCTCCTGGGTGGGCAAACCCCCACCGCCGGGAAATTCATGACAATCATTGGTTGGCAAGCCTGGTTTGTGCCCCGCACAAATCGACTGCTGAACGCACAAGAAGAAATCAATCGGATCGAGTTTTTCGGCATCGAAGCATGATGCTTGAATTGCAAGGCATTCCCGTTTCACCGGGTGTCGCCATCGGTCCAGCCCTGGTGCTGGACGCCGATGGATACCGCATCCCGCGTTGCATCGTCCCGGCGTCTGACGTCGAGGATGAGTTCGCGCGTCTGCACACGGCGGTCGACTTGGTCAGCGCCCACCTGGAACACAGCCGGCTTGAAACCACAGCCACCGCTGGGCGCTCCACCGGCGATATTTTCGCGGCTCAACTGCAGATGCTGCACGACCCGCGACTGCACTCCGAATTGCAACGTCGGATCGGTGAAGACCGGCAATCCGCGGCCTTTGCCGTCAGTGGTGTGCTGCACAACTACGCCTCCGCTCTACGCCGACTCGACAACCCGCTGCTGGCGGATCGCGCCCAAGACGTGCTGGACATCGAGCGTCAATTGCTGATGCAACTCGGGGCTGTCACTCGCCAACCGCTGTCGGACCTCAGCGAACCGGTCATCGTGCTCTCGCACATGCTGACGCCCAGCGAAACAGCCAACCTGGATCGCCGATACGTCAAAGGCTTCTGCACCGAAATCGGCGGCCCCGGTGGTCACACCGCGATCGTCGCCAAAGGGCTGGAAATCCCGGCCGTGGTTGGCATCGGGGACTTCTTGCACCAAATCGCCGGATCCAACTGCGTGATCGTCGACGGGGACCGCGGCAAACTGATCGTCGATCCCGACGACGACGTCCTGGAAAACTATCTGCAACGAGCCGAGTACCGTCGCTCACTCGCGGTGCGTTTGGCAGAACTCAGCCAACTGCCCGCCGAAACCACCGACGGTGTTCGCATTCAACTCAACGCGAACATCGAGTTCCCCCACGAAACCGCCGCCTGCATCGAGCGCGGCGCCGATGGAATTGGGCTGTATCGCACGGAATTCCTGTACCTGTCTTCCGACGACGAACCGTCTGAAGAAGATCACTACCAGGCCTATTCGGAAGTGGTCCAGAAGATGGACGGCCGCCCGGTGGTGATCCGGACGCTCGATCTGGGCGCCGACAAAATGGGCCGTGGCAACATGGCCCATCGCGAAAACAATCCATTCCTGGGACTCCGCAGCATCCGGCTGTCACTCCGCAACCTGGACGTGTTCCGGCCGCAACTCCGGGCCGTTCTGCGAGCCGCCATACACGGCGACGTTCGTGTGATGTTCCCCTTGATCACCACAATCAACGAACTTCGCCAGGCCCGCATGCTGCTGAACGTGGTCGCGGAAGACCTGCACGAATCCGGCCTCCCGTACCGCAGCGATTTGCCGGTCGGAATGATGGTCGAGGTCCCCGCCGCAGTGATGATGCTGGAACACTTCGCCAAAGAAGTGGACTTCTTCAGCATCGGCACCAACGACTTGGCTCAGTACACCTTGGCTGTCGACCGCAGCAACGAATACGTCGCCGACCTTTATCAATCGAGCGACCCGGCGGTGCTGCGACTGATCCAGCGGAGCATCGATGTGGCAGCTCAAAGCCAAACGCCAGTCAGCGTTTGCGGCGAAATGAGCAGCAACCCAGGCCGCGCGCTGCTGCTGTTGGGCATGGGCGTTCGCAACCTCAGCGTTCCGCCCTCGGCATTGCCTCGAGTGAAAAAGGTCATTCGCAACGTTTCGATCGAACAATGCCAAGCGATCGCGGAACGCGTGATGAAGCTAGAAGCAGCTCGCGATGTCGACCTGTATCTGCTGGATCGACTGGCCGACCTGGCTCCTGAATTGGTGATGCAATGAGAACACGGCCGTCTCGGCAATCGCCCAACCTGCATCCGCTGGATCAACTGCGGATTCGCTATCGCGTCCGCTTTGCAAAAACGGGCCTGTTGCGTTGGATCAGCCACCGCGACTTGGCGCTGCTGTTCGAACGTGTCGCACGACGAGTCGCCCTGCCCTTGTCGATGACAGAAGGTTTTCACCCCACGCCTCGAATCGCGTTCCCCTCGGCCCTGCCGCTGGGAATCGAGAGCCTCGACGAAGTGGCCGAAATCGATCTTTGCGAAGACCTCGAAGCGGACGAATTGCTACAACGATTGCGTGGTGATGAACAACCCGGCCTCACGATCCACTCCGTCGAGAAGATTCCCGATGGGGTAAAAAAGGCTCAGATCGCCGCGACCCTGTACACCGTGTCCTTGCCCGACGACTGGGACGAATCCAAACGCGACCAAGTCAATCAAAACATCGAGGCACTGCAACACCAAGAAACGGTCTCCGTCGAACGGAAAGGCAAGACGGTCACGGCGATCGTGAAGGAGCACTTGCCCACGATCGAACTGCAGGACAACCAACTGTTTGCTCGCATGGTCCTGGCTGACGGAGCGTCCCTGAAAATGCAGGACGTGCTCGATCTGTTGGACCTGAGCGACTGGCCCGAACGCGGCGCGACCATCGTTCGCACCGGCGTTGAACTCCAAGGGCCGAACCCGAATTAAACGCTCCTGACTCAGGAGCACCCACATACTTTCGTAACGTCGGCGTCCATGTGACCGTCCTTGTTGGCAATCACATCAAGCCGGCTTAACACAGAAGAAGAGGTGACTTAGATGAAACGTGAAATGCTGATCAACGTGCTTCAGCCCGAAGAAAGCCGTATTGCCGTGGTCGAGAACAATCGACTGGAAGAGCTGTACGTCGAGCGGAAGAGCGTTGAGAATTACTCCGGCAACATTTACCGCGGCAAGATCGTCAATCTCGAACCCAGCATCCAAGCGGCATTTGTCGACTTTGGCGTGGGCCGAAATGGCTTCTTGCACATCAGTGACATCGAGCCGCAATACTTCCGCCAAGGCGGTTACGATCCCGAAGAAATCATGCGGGAATCGGATGAAATGGCCGAAGCTGCCGCCCAACGCAACCGCGAATCGGGACGTGGCAGCACGCGAGTCTTCAAGGGTGGACGACCTCGCAACAAACCTCCCATCCAAGAAGTTTTCAAACGCGGCGATGAAGTCCTGGTGCAAGTCATCAAGGAAGGCATCGGCAACAAAGGCCCCACGCTCAGCACTTACATCTCGATCCCAGGTCGTTATCTCGTGCTCATGCCCGCGCTCTCGCGGGTTGGTGTCAGTCGCAAGATCGAAGACGAAGATGACCGCAAACGTTTGAAAAAATGCTTGCTGTCGCTCAGCCCACCCAAGGGCCTCGGCTTCATCGTCCGCACCGCCGGCGCCGGACGCAGCGAAGACGAACTGCAACGTGACATGGACTACCTGTTGCGTCTGTGGAAAGCAATCGTTCGCCGAGTCGAAAACACCACTGAACCGGGTGAGATCTACGAAGAAAGCGATTTGATCATTCGGACCATTCGCGACATCTACAGCGACGACATCGATCACATCCTGATCGATCAAAAAGAGTCCTACGAAAAGGCTCGCGACTTCCTGAAAATGGTCATGCCTCGCGTCGTCGATCGCCTGAAATACTACGACGGCCCCGGCCCCCTGTTCCACAAATACAACTTGGAAGAGGAGATCGTGAAGATCAACCAACGCCAGGTTGCTTTGCCCGACGGGGGTTCGATCGTGATCGACCCGACGGAAGCCTTGGTGGCAATCGACGTCAACAGCGGCAACTTCCGCGGCAACGCCTCGGCGGAAGAAAACGCCTTCCGACTGAACATCGCCGCGGCCAAAGAAATCGCTCGACAACTTCGCCTGCGTGACTTGGGCGGCGTGATCGTGAACGACTTCATCGACATGCGAAAAGAAAGCTATCGTCGCAAAGTCGAACGCGTCCTTCGCGATGCGATGGCCAACGACCGCGCCCGCACGAAAATCCTTCGAACCAGCCCGTTTGGCTTGATCGAAATGACTCGCCAGCGGATTCGCCCCAGCCTGAAACGGAGCATCTACAAAGACTGTCCTTGCTGCGAAGGCCGCGGATTGGTCAAGACTCCCGAGAGCATGTCGATCGAAGTCGTCCGCATGCTGGCACTGGCGGTCAAGAACAAACACATCGTTCGCGTCACCGTTCGCGTCAATGACGAAGTTTCCGCGTTCTTGAACAACAAGAAACGTCGCACCGTCAGCGAGATGGAAGAATCCGGTAACATGACCGTTCAAATCCTCGGAAGCGAAGGACTGTTCCCGGAACACCTGGAAGTGGATTGCCGTGACGAGCACGGCGAACGCGTCGAAATCGACTCCTGATCCCAATGACAATGGATGCCTCCACCACCCAATCACGAACTCGCTTTGTGATTGGGTTTTTGTCGCTGCTGGTGACCGTGTGCCTCTGCACGCCCCCGACGGCGACCGCTGATCCCCAGCCCAACATTTTGTTCATCCTGTGCGATGACCATCGCTTTGATTGCCTGGGCGCCGCGGGGCACCCGTTCTTGGAAACACCCCATCTCGATGCCATGGCTCACGATGGAGCCATGCTTCGTCGAGCGTACGTGACCACCTCGCTGTGCTCCCCCAGTCGCGCATCGATCTTGACGGGCCAGTACGCGCACAATCATCGCGTGGTCGACAACTACCACGCGGTCGACCCGAACCTGGTTTTCTTCCCTCAGACACTGCAGGCTGCCGGTTACCAAACCGCGTTCATCGGCAAGTGGCACATGGGCGGCGACATCGATGACCCGCAACGAGGTTTTGATCACTGGGTCTCTTTCCGAGGGCAAGGCACTTACTGGCCCGACGGTCACGGGACCACTCGCGAAGTCCCGCAAACCACTTACGACGGCTTCAACGTCAACGGCAAACGCGTTCCTCAACGCGGTTACATCACCGACGAATTGACGGACTACTCGCTGGACTGGCTCACAGACCGCGACCCTGACAAACCGTTCTTTTTGTACGTCAGCCACAAAGCCGTGCATGCGGACTTTGTTCCTGCCGACCGGCATCGCGGTCGCTATGACAACGAAGCGTTGCCGATCGAGATCCCGACCATCGAAGCGATGGCGGCGGGCAACAAACCCATGTGGGTTCGCAACCAACGCAACAGCCGCCATGGCGTTGACTTCGGATACAACTTGCCCGGATTCAGCCCCGAGGTTTACTACCGTCGCTATTGCGAATCGCTGTTGGCGGTGGACGACTCGGTTGGCCGACTTCGAGAATTCCTCAAACAACAACAGCTCGATCAGAACACCATCGTCGTCTACATGGGCGACAACGGATTCCAATTTGGAGACCACGGGCTGATCGACAAACGCACCGCGTATGAAGCCAGCGCCAAGGTTCCGTTGCTGGTTGTCGCCCCAGGCAAAGTCCCCGCGGGCGTCCCATTTGACGGTTTGGTTGGCAACATCGACATCGCCCCCACACTCCTGGAGGCTGCTCAGGCCCCCAAGCTAGAGAACATCAACGGACGCAGCGTCTGGCAAGCCCTCTGTTCCGGCGACGCCTCGTCCCTGAACGATCGCACGCTGCTTTACGAGTACTACTGGGAACGAAACTACCCGCACACACCGACGTTGCATGCGGTCATCGGAGGCCGTTTCAAGTACATCCGCTGCCACGGATTGTGGGACCGAGACGAACTCTACGACCTCGAGTCTGACCCAGCAGAAATGCAAAACTTAATCCATGATCCGAGGTATGCTGAACACGTCGAATCGTTGAACCAGCAACTTTGGAAACGGTTGAAAAACAGCACTGGCATGGAGATGCCTTTGCTGGAAGACCACGGTCCACGGTTCCCGCTTCGCGATGCGAACCAATCTCCCCAGGCCACTTTTCCGAAGCAATACTTTTCGGGTCAGTGACTCCCACCTCCATCCAGCCCCACCAAACATGAACGCTTCCCACCGTTGGCTGCTGGCGTTGCCAGCAATTTGCTTTGCTCTCCTGTTCCAGGATTCCACCTCCGCAGAAGATGCCCCCCTGAACGTCGTTGTCATCCTCAGTGACGACCAGGCTTGGACCGACTACTCGTTCATGGGACACCCCCAGATCGAGACACCCAACCTGGACCGTCTGGCCAAGGAAAGCCTGACATTCACCCGCGGGTATTCACCGGTCAGCCTGTGCCGTCCTTCGCTCGCCACCATCATCAGCGGTCTCTACCCGCACCAACATGGAATTGTTGGAAACGATCCACCATGGGCTGGCATGGAAGACGGCCAGCGTCGACCAGCGCACAACGATCCGGCTTACGTCAAAAACCGGATGGATTACCTGCAGCACGTGGACCAACTGGACTGCCACCCTGAACGACTTGCCCCCCATGGCTATCGCAGTCTGCAAACGGGCAAGTGGTGGGAAGGCAAACCATCTCGAGCAGGATTCACCGACGCGATGACCCATGGTGACTTCACCCGCAACGGTCGCCATGGCGACGAGGGACTGAAAGTTGGGCGAGAAGGAATGCAAGTCATCGATGACTTCCTGACTGACACGCAAGACAAGAAACAACCGTTCTATCTCTGGTACGCACCTTTCCTGCCACACACGCCGCACAATCCACCAGAGCGTTTGCTGGCCAAATACCGAGACCAAACCGACTCGCTGCCGATGGCCAAGTACTGGGCGATGTGCGAATGGTTTGACGAAACCTGCGGCGAACTGCTGGGTCTGCTCGACAAACATTCGCTCGCCGAAAACACGCTCGTCGTCTACGTCACCGACAACGGCTGGATCAACGAAACCGCCGCCAGTCGATATGCCCCACGCAGCAAACGCAGCCCCAACGAAGGCGGAACCCGCACCCCGATCATGTACCGCTTGCCCGGCGTGATCGAGCCCCGAATGGACACCACGCACCTGGCATCCACCATCGATGTGGTCCCAACGGTTCAGCACCTGCTTGGTTTCGAGGTTCCGCAAAACTTGCCCGGAATCAATGTTCTTGATCCCGATGAGCTGGAACTGCGCGACGCAATCTATGGAGAGATCTTCGAACACGACATCCAGTCCATGGACGATCCGGCAGCGAGTTTGCAATATCGCTGGGTCATCCAAGGCGATTACAAGTTGATCGATCCATCCAGTCGCATGACGGGTGAATCGCCCGAACTCTACAATGTGGTGAAGGATCCGCACGAGAACCAAAACTTGGCGGATCAAAAGCCCGAGACGGTTGAAGCCCTGCAGTCCTTGCTGGACGAATGGTATTCACCGGACTCAGCATGATCTTCGATTCGCCATCGCGGGAACGACGAGTGAAGTAGCGGAAGTCGTCAAGACTTTCGGGAAATCACTGTGAAGGCCGTCATTCCCGACGAATTCCACTCCTCCCTCAATCTAAAAAGTCGAATTCGATGAAAGTTGGCAGCGGTGGTGGCTTCCGGGCAATTTGGTACACGTTCAAGAAAGGACGTGAGACCGGAAGCATTTGGAAGCTCTACAAAGCCATGCGGACTCGAAACTCTTGCAAGACCTGTGCGGTCGGCATGGGGGGTCAAAAAGGCGGGATGGTCAATGAAACGGGCTCTTTCCCCGAAGTCTGCAAAAAGAGCTTGCAGGCCATGGTCGCGGACATGCAACCCGGAATTGAACCGCCATTCTGGAAAAGGACTTCGGTCGAACAACTCGCGGCCATGACACCCCGCGAACTGGAACATCTCGGCCGCTTGATCCATCCGGTTCGCTACCGGCAAGGGGACTCGCACTACGAGACGATCACCTGGGAAGAAGCCTTCGACACCATCGCTGGCAAACTGGCATCGCTGTCGCCCGAAGAAACGTTTTGGTACTTCAGCGGTCGCAGCAGCAACGAAGCGGGTTTCCTGTTGCAGTTGCTCGCTCGCGTGTATGGCACCAACAACGTCAACAATTGCAGCTTCTATTGTCACCAAGCCAGCGGCGTCGGGCTGCAGTCCAGCATCGGCAGCGGAACGGCAACGATCCAACTCGAAGACCTGGAGAAATCCGACTGCGTCTTCTTGATCGGCGGCAACCCAGCCAGCAATCACCCGCGGCTGATGACCAGCCTGATGCACGTCCGCCGTCGCGGTGGGAAAGTCATCGTCATCAACCCGGTCGAAGAAACAGGTCTGGTCAAATTCCGAATCCCCAGCGATCCGATCTCGTTGCTCAAAGGCACCAAGGTCGCGACGCACTACATCAAACCACACATCGGTGGCGACCTGGCGTTGCTGTGGGGCATCGCGAAATCACTGCAAGAAACCAACCAAATCGACCTGCCGTTCCTGCAGAAACACTGCCGCGGCCACGAGGAATACCTCGCTGCTCTGCAGACGTTTGAGTGGGAAGAACTCGAACGCAAATCAGGCATCGATCGATCCGAAATGGAATCGATCGCGGCGGTGTACGCCAAGAGCGAACGCGCCGTGTTCTCGTGGACCATGGGAATCACCCACCACGCTCACGGCGTTGAAAATGTCCAAGCGATCGCCAACCTTGCGATGGTTCGCGGCATGCTTGGACGCCCAGGCAGTGGCCTGATGCCGATTCGCGGGCACAGCAATGTGCAAGGCATCGGCAGCGTCGGCGTCACGCCAAAACTCAAACAACAAATCTTTGACGCATTGCAAGCACACTTCGGCGTCGAACTTCCCACGACCGAAGGCCTCGACACCCTCGCCTGCATGGAAGACGCCGCAACAGGCAAAATCAAAGCCGGCTTCTGCTTGGGCGGCAACCTGTTCGGCTCCAACCCCGACGCAACCTTCGCAGACAAAGCCCTTTCGAATCTCGACCTCAACGTGATGATGAACACCACGATGAACACGGGACACGCTCACGGATTGGCCAAAGAAACCATCATCTTGCCCGTCCTCGCACGGGACGAAGAACCTGAACCGACCACGCAAGAATCGATGTTCAACTTCGTCAGGCTGAGCGACGGCGGGCCTCGCCGATTGCCAGGACCGCGGAGCGAAGTCGAGGTCATCGCGACGCTCGGCGAGCGTCTGCTCCCCGACGCCAAAGGCATCGATTGGAAACAGATGCATCACACCTCCACGATCCGAGATTGGATCGGCCGCGTTGTGCCCGGCTACGAAAAAATCGGCTCGATCGACCAAACCAAAGAGGAGTTCCAGATCGACGGACGCACGTTCTACGAGCCCCAATTTGGCACCGAAGACGGGCGGGCGGTACTGCATTGCCACTCGATCCCCCATCTCAAAGGCACCGCTGAAAACGAATTGCGTCTGATGACGGTCCGCAGCGAAGGTCAGTTCAACACCGTCGTCTATGAAGAAGAAGACCTTTATCGCAACCAAGATCGCCGGGACATCATCCTCATGAACCCGGATGACCTCCAACGACTCGGGCTGACGCACGATCAACGCGTGACAGTCAAGAACGAGATTGGATCGATGCCCGGCATCCTGGCTCGTGGCTACGAAAAGATTCGTGCCGGGAACGCATTGATGTATTACCCCGAGTCGAATGTTTTGGTCGCACGCTACGCCGACCCGCAAAGCAAAACGCCCGCTTTCAAAGGCGTGGTCGTCCGCGTTGCGCCAGAGTGATCGCGCGTCCACACACCAGCCCAGAGCACAACGACAGCCGAAAAAGCCACGAAGTGGCGGCAGGTTTTAGCCGTTGGCGTCAGCCAATGGACAACGCAGCAAACCATTTCCCCAAGTCCCGAAAGGGACGACAGGTCGCACAACCCAAATCCGCTCCTGTCACCCCTGCGGGGTTTGCCGGATGCCCGTGATTTCGCTTCCACAGGCTGACGCCTGTGGCGACATCCTGTCACCGCTCCGCGGTTGCACCTCCACACACCAGCCCCAGAGCGACGACAGCCGAAAAAGCCACGAAGTGGCGGCAGGTTTTAGCCATTGGCGCCAGCCAATGGACAACGCAGCAAACCATTTCCCCAAGTCCCGAAAGGGACGACAGGTCGCACAACCCAAATCCGCTCCTGTCACCCCTGCGGGGTTTGCCGGATGCCCGTGATTTCGCTTCCACAGGCTGACGCCTGTGGCGACATCCTGTCACCGCTCCGCGGTTGCACCTCCACACACCAGCCCCAGAGCGACGACAGCCGAAAAAGCCACGAAGTGGCGGCAGGTTCTAGCCATTGGCGCCAGCCAATGGACAACGCAGCAAACCATTTCCCCAAGTCCCGAAAGGGACGACAGGTCGCACAACCCAAATCCGCTCCTGTCACCCCTGCGGGGTTTGCCGAATGCCCGTGATTTCGTTTCCACAGGCTGACGCCAGTGGCGACATCCTGTCACCGCTCCGCGGTTGCACCTCCACACACCAGCCCCAGAGCGACGACAGCCGAAAAAGCCACGAAGTGGCGGCAGGTTTTAGCCGTTGGCGTCAGCCAATGGACAACGCAGCAAACCATTTCCCCAAGTCCCGAAAGGGACGACAGGTCGCACAACCCAAATCCGCTCCTGTCACCCCTGCGGGGTTTGCCGAATTCACCCGGATTCCGACTTCCCTCCCGAAACCGTGGCAGCCCCGAGCCCGCGACGCTTTGCCACCCCCCACCACCGAAAACACCCCTCTCTCGCAATCCATTGACTTCGCGATGAGAACAAATCCGACTGCGGTCGCGTTTCAGTAGTCATAGCAGCTAATCTGAGCTTGGATTCGCGAGAAAATCAGTCACCATGATGGATGGCGGTTTTCAGACAACGTTTCTGGTGAAATTGCCAGGATCGAGCCATTCCAATGCGATTTGCCCGCTGCTCCCCGCCTCCCCACACTCTTCGTCGCCCCACCTATGTCGTTCCCCATTCGTCGCCTGCCTGATTTCTGCCGGACCTCAGGCGTCTCGATCATTGCCAGCCTGATGTGCCTTGGCTGGTTGAGCGTCCTGGCTGGATGCTCGCAAGAAGCACCGATCATCACTTACCAGGTGCCGACCACAATGCCCGCGGTCCTGGCCGCCGAAGACACCCGCATGATCGCTGCGATTTTGCCGCAAAAGGACCAAGCGTGGTTCTTCAAGATCATGGGGCGTGAATCAGCCGTCGACTCGATCGAGGACACCTTCCGCGAATTCGTTGAGAACATTGAGTTCGAAGACGGCAAACCGAACCTGGACTCAGTCCCAGCGGACTGGCGAAAAGGCGCTGACAAAGCGATGCGATTCGCTTCGTTCGACATCAACACCCCCGTTCAACAACTCGACCTCAGCGTCTCCCAACTTTCCCGCATGGATGACTGGTCCGCACTGGTCGTCATGAACGTCAACCGCTGGCGAAAACAAGTCGGGCTGTCGGAAAGCAAGGAAGAGTGGGCCTCGGCAGAGACCATGACTTGGTCGGGCGCGGACGCCGATGAATTTGCTGATGTTCCCGCGATCTGGGTCGACGTCACGGGGCGTCCCACGGATTCCGGCCCACCGATGATGGCCGGCGGAGCACCGTTTGCATCCATGGCCGGTGGTCCCATGACCAGCGGATCATCAGATGCCGCTCCCGCATCCGACCCACACGCGGGTTTGCCACGCGATGCACAGGAAGCCATTGAACAAGCCAAGGCCAGTGGCAAATCGATGCCAGCGACGAAAGAAAAGGCCTTCCCCAAAGAATCCACCAGCGATGACTCCCCCCAGCCCGATCCGGCTCTCGACTTCGAAAAACCCGAAGGATGGCGTGACGGACGAATGAGCATGATGCGGATGGCGGCGTTCAATGCAGGCCCCGAAGAAACCTCCGCCGAGATCACTGTCATCACCGCCGGCGGGGATCTGCGTGGCAACGTGGCTCGCTGGATGGGACAGGTCGAGGGCGGCCAACCCGACGACGCCGATGTCGACCAAGCTCTCGAATCCGCCGAAAAACTGACCGTTGCCGGACGCGACGCTCAGCGGTTTATCCTGCATCCCAAAGCCAAAAGCGACGACAGCAAGAGCGACGACAACCAAGCATCCTCGATTGATGCAACGATCGTGCCGCTCGAAAATGATTTCAGTCTGTTCATTAAAATGGTCGGCCCCGCCGATGTGATCGCAGACCAAGACGAAGCGATGCGTAGTTTTTTGAAGTCCCTGAAGTACTGAGCTTCAAAACAACCGCCCTGCCCTATCCACCGCATCCGCGGCGAACCCACCCTTCAAGAGTCTTCTGATGGCAACCGTCACCAACGATACTCACGCCACTGACGATCGAATCTCATCCTTGATGAGTTGGCTCACACCATCACGATTGCTCGCGCTGGCAGGATCGCTCAAGTTCACCGTTGCTCTGTTCGCGATGTCAATTGTGCTGGTGTTGGTCGGCACGTTGGCTCAAGACGAAATGAACATGCAGGAGGTCAAACAACGGTACTTCCTCTCGTGGGTCGCTCCGTTGCACTTGGACGACTTCTTCCCGCAAGCCTTCTATCGCCACGCACAGCCGATCCCGGGCATCCTGCCGTTTCCTGGCGGAGCGATGATCGGAATGCTGCTGATGATCAACCTGATTGCAGCCAAGATCACTCGGTTCCGATTGCAAGCCAGCGGCGGACGCTTGGCAGCGGGTCTCGCACTGTTGGTTGCTGGCATCCTGGTCGCCGGAGTGATTGTCTTCACCGGGCACAATGACGATGGACTGCAAGGCACCCCGCCAAGCTGGCTGTCTTACGAGCGACTGTGGGCCGTGGTGCTGGCAATCCTATCGATCAGTGCCGTCGCGACGGGCGTGATGGCCTCCTCGGTCAAACTCCCCGTCCTGCGGTGGTTAACGTACTTCGTGGCCGGGGCACTGGCGGTGACCGTGTTCTACAGCTTGTTCACAGGGACCCGAATCGACGATCCCGGACTGCGGATCGTCTGGCAACTCGCCAAGGGCGTCGGAGCTGGCCTGATCATGTTGGTCGGCTGCCAGTTGGCGTTTGGCAAACAAGGCGGCAACGTGCTGCTGCACCTCGGCGTGGGGTTGTTGATGTTTGGGCAGTTTGCTTTCGGTGACCGCCAAATGGAGCAACGCCTCAGCTTGGTCGAAGGACAATCGACCAACACATTTGTCAACTTGGACGAAGTCGAACTGCAGTTCATCCAAACCGAAGAGGAATTCCAGAACGTCGTCGCTGTTCCCGCTCAAAGATTGGCCGACGCCGCGTCGAACAAGTCGACAATCGAAAACGATTCGCTGCCCGTCAAAATCAAAGTGGTCCGGTACCTCGAAAACGCTGGAATCCAAGACCGTCAGGACGACGATCCTGCCACTCAGGGAATCGGTTTGGAAGTCTCTGCCGTTGAACGCCCCAAATCGGGCGGCGCAGACATGGCAATGAACTTGCCCGCTGCGTATGTCGAACTGCTCGACCGCCAATCCGATGAATCGCTGGGCGTCTTCCTGGTCAGTCAATCCATCAACGATCGCGAAATGTTGGTCCCCGATGGAACATCCAAAGACATGTTCGATTCCATCACCGTGGGTGACAAGGAATACGAATTCGGATTGCGTTTGCACCGCGAAGTCAAACCGTACTGGGTTCAGCTCGAAGACGTTCGACGAGTCAACTACAGCAACACCGACACACCTCGCGATTACTCGTCCTTCATTCGCATCGTCGACAGCGAAACCGGAGAAGACCGCAAGGAACGAGTCTGGATGAACAACCCGCTTCGCTATCGGGGCGAAACGTTTTATCAATCGAACTACACGCCTCTTCCTGGCGGAAAAGAGCTGACCGGAATTCAAGTCGTCCGCAACTCGGGTTGGCTGATCCCGTATGTCGCCTGCAGCATCACTGGGCTGGGAATGCTGGTCCACTTCTGGGGAACACTCACGCGATTCATCTCGCGTCGC
This sequence comes from Rhodopirellula sp. P2, assembly GCF_028768465.1. Classification (GTDB taxonomy): domain Bacteria; phylum Planctomycetota; class Planctomycetia; order Pirellulales; family Pirellulaceae; genus Rhodopirellula. The sequence continues at coordinate 1,851,708 of NZ_CP118225.1, read as the reverse complement.
CGGCGTGAAAACGAACGAGCCCTGGCCGAATTCGGCAGCGAAGAATCGGCTGGTGATTCCACCTTTGCAGAAGGCATTGAGGTCTCCGCCACCCCCGCTTCCCGGAAGAACCTGCCCGTCATCGTGTATCTCGCGGTGGTCGCGGCGTTGGTCACCGTGATCCTCGCCCCCAGTGTCTCGCTGAAGAACAAACTGAAGCCCGTCGACCGAGCCAGCGAATTTGACTTGGCGGCACTTGGACGAATCCCCGTTCAATACGGCGGACGCGTGATGCCGCTGGACGCTTATGCCCGGCAAACGATGAAGGCGATGACCAACAAGGACTCGCTCCCACTGGATGCCGCTCCGAGCGAGATCAAAGATCGAGTCGAAACCAAAAAGCTGTCTGCGGTTCAGTGGCTGATGGAAGTCGCCATCGACGAACCGGCGCTGCGTTACCTGCCCATGTTCCGCATCGACGCCGAAGAGATTCGTGCGGAATTGGACCTGGATCGTCGCGAGAGCAAACTCTATTCGCTCGATGAAATCGGTGAAAACCTGGAACGCTTCACAAAGATGGTGAAGGACGCTCGCGAAAAAGAATCGCTGGACCAAGACTTCAAAGACAAAAAGGCGATTGAACTGGATATGCGAACGCGGCAGTACACCGTTGCCGCTGCCGCCATGCGATTGCCCGTTCCCGAAGACATTCCTGCCGAGTTCTTCCCTGAGGGTACCAATGAACAAACTCGCCAATTGTTCGCGCTCCGTCAGCTTGAACGGCAGATGAACAGCCTGGCACAAATGCCGGCTCCGGCGATCATCCCACCTTCGATGGAACAAGCCACCGACAGCGAACAACAAGCGGACTGGACCGCATTCGCGCCCGCGTTCTTCAACATGGCCAAGAACGGAATCGCTCCCCAAGACAGCCAACCGGGCATTCGTACCTTTGGCGAATTGATTCGCGACTATGGCGACGGCGACCCCGCGGCTTTCAACAAAACCGTCGACGCGCACCTGACCGCGGTGCAAGCTTACAAGGTGCCCGGCTACGATCACTTTGCGGTGTCGCTGGAACAATGGCTGGGTGCCGCCAACCCAACGGCGATTGCGACCGGACTTTATATCCTGGCGATCATCCTGGGGTTGATCTACTTCGCCGTGGATTCACCTCGGCTGGGCAATGCGGTTTGGGGCACCATCGCGATCGCGTTTGTCATTCACACCATCGTGATTCTGGCTCGGGTGTACATCACCGGACGCGCTCCCGTGATCAACCTGTATTCCTCCGCCATCTTCATCGGCTGGGCAGGTGTGCTGTTCGGCTTGGTGGTCGAACGCATCTTCCGTTACGGCACCGGCAACATGCTCGCCGCCGTCGCGGGGATGATGACCTTGCGAGTCGCCTACAACCTGACCCTGAACGTCGGTCAAGCGGAAACGATGGGCGTCCTGCAAGCGGTGCTGGACACCCAGTTCTGGCTCAGCACGCACGTGATCAGTGTTTCACTGGGATACGTCGCGACCCTCGTCGCTGGCTTGCTCGGAATTGGGTATTTGATTTCCGGCTGGATCAATGCCAGCGATCGAGCCCGCCGCGATTTGTATCGCTGTGTCTACGGAGCCTCCTGCTTTGGCATCCTGTTCAGCTTCATCGGCACGGTCCTTGGCGGACTTTGGGCCGATGACTCCTGGGGTCGCTTCTGGGGCTGGGACCCGAAAGAAAACGGAGCGTTGTTGATCGTGATCTGGAACGCATTGATGCTCCACGCTCGCTGGGACGGGATGGTGAAGGCACGCGGGTTCGCCATCTTGGCGATCGGTGGCAACATCATCACCGCCTGGAGCTGGTTCGGCACCAATGAACTGGGAATTGGCCTGCACAGCTATGGCTTCACCGAAGGCATGCTTCGCAACCTGGCGATCTTCTTCGTCACCCAATTCGCCTTCATCGCCGCCGGTCTGCTCATCCCTTCCCGCAGCCCGGTCTCCGATGAATCGTAGATCCCGCGGCCTTCGAACAAGGCCCTCGTCGTAGGCCAGGTCTCACCTGGCAACCACGCCGATGCTTTGGAACAAAGCGAGGCGTGTTCGCGGTCGGGCATGTCATTGCCGTGGTAAATCGTCCAGCCAACAACCATCGCCAGGTGGAACCTGGCCTACGGCAATGACTTCGCCGATTCTTCCAGGCGTCGAAACACGTACTCGTTGCAGCCCCAGCCCGATCCAACGGTGGTCAGGTTGTCGAGGACAAACCCTTGTTCACGCAGCGGTAGAACGATGGCTTCGGGTTTGGCGACCTCAAACGGCAAACCACCAATCCAATCGACCCAGTCATGCCAGGCGTTCATGCCGCGATCCGACTTTTTGGCTCGCCAATCCGCAAACGGCAGCGGGTTGCGACCTCGGGCCAGCCTCGCGAGTGCGAACTTCAGTTCGTAGCAACCTGCGACCAGAACGACATACGCCGGTCGCAAGAAAGCAGGCAGACGATGATAGCCTTGCTTGATTCGCAGCCAGCGGCGACTCCCGCCGCCTTGGTCGTTGTAGATCGCGATCGCGTACTGCCCACCAGGTGCGACCACTGATGAGGTTGCCTCGATCGCCATGTCCATTTGGCCGGTGTGATGGAGCACTCCCCAACTGTAGACCACGTCAAACGTCCCCAGCGAAGTCAGCCATGCTGCGTTCAACGCTGAACCTTGATGCACCTGCCAGCGATCCACGAGAGCAGGATTCTCCGCGATCGCTCGCTCACGAAGTTGGCGCGTGCAAGCCACACTGTCGTCGTCCAAATCCACGCTGACGACTTCGGCACCCATCGAAACAGCCGCCAAAGAAAACAGGCCGCTGCCGGATCCAATGTCGAGGAATCGTTTGCCTGCCAGTGATTCCACTTGCAAGAGCGTCTTCAAAGAAGACGTCGCGTGCTGCAACCGTTCCGAGTCAAAGCGATCCAGGAAAGACGCCCAGTTCTGACCAAAAGCGAACCGAGTTTCCGACTCTTCGACGGGCGTCACAGGCTCACTCAAGCAAACCACTCCACCGCGTTTCGGAACATCTGCAGTCCTTCACCGTGTTCAGGCTGCTCTTTGCGACGAGTCCAAAACGGATGCTGAGTCGCATCAATGTGACGCTCGGGGTGCGGCATCAAACCAAACACACGTCCGCTGGCATCGCACACTCCGGCCACATTGGCGTCACCACCGTTGGGATTGATTGGGAACGGCAACGTCTCGGATTGGATCTCACCGGATGGTTCACAGTATCGCAGAGCCAGTCGTCCAGCCGATCGCAGCTCTTCCAATACCTCTGCGTCGCGGGCGATGAACTTGCCTTCAGCGTGAGCCATTGGCAAATACATTTGCTCGATGTCTCGCAGAAACACGCAAGGCGTTTTGTCGACGGCCAAGTTCACCCAGCGATCTTCGAATCGACCGTGATTGTTCCAGGTCAATGTGGCGGGTGGAACGGAGTCGTCCGCCGAATCGGCGGGGCCGCCCGCCGTTTGCAATTGCCCGACGCCACTGGTCAAAACGCCCAATCGCATCAAAACCTGCATCCCGTTGCAAATCCCCAGCACCAAGTTGTCGCCGCTGTCGACGAAGTGATGCATCAAATCGCCCAGGTGCCGCCGCATCCGAGTCGCCAGAATTCGGCCGGCCGCGATGTCGTCGCCATAGCTGAATCCGCCGGGAAGACAAAGGATTTGGTAGCGGCTCGCCAAAGCCGCGTTTTCCATCAAACGCCCGACGTGGACGCGTTCGGCGACCGCACCGGCCAACTCAAAGGCATGAGCGGTTTCGACATCGCAGTTGGTACCGGGAGCACGCAGGACGAGAACGCGAGGCTGAGGCATGGAAAAGCAGCTTTTCAGGCAGGTAGGTGAACAAAATCCAATCCGCAAAGCTTAGTTTTTCGGGTCATCCGTCGGAAGTGTGTGCCCCGTCAGAGAACTGTTTTTTCGGGGGATGGCACCGAAAAGATCAAAAGTAGCACGGCCCGGCAGCGAGGCCAAACTAGCTGAGCGTGCCCCTACGTCCTTCCCTGATCACCGGAACCTTCGATGGACCCCCTCGAGGAACTGATTCGACCGATTCGTCATTCACCGCAACTGCCGTTGTTGGTCGATCGTTTGACGCAGCAACTGGATGCCGAACGCGACGCCAGAGAGCGTTTCGATGACGAGATGACGCCCGAACAAAAGATCGAGTTCATTGACGGAGAGGTCATTTTGCAGGCCCCCGCTCGAAACCGTCATTTGGACGCATCAGGTGAGGGTCCGAATTCTTGGCGAATCCGGCTACACAGTGCGCCCGTGATTGCCAAGAAGCGAACCGGGAACCAAGATGCGTGCTCTCTGTTGTAGCTCGGGGATCCCCCTCGTTTGATACCGTTTTCGCCCATCGCTTTTGAACATGCTTCACGCCGACTCACTCCGCCAGGACCCCCGAATCGCACAGGCCAAGCAATTGATTGCCGAGGCGATTCGCGATCATTCCGCTTCCATGACGGATGTTTCGCCCAGCGATCCTGACCAATCGGCCAGCTACCAAGCCCTGATCGACGGGTTCACGTCCGTCCGAGGCGGCCCACCCATCTGGCCCTATTTCGCGTCCGGACTTGGAAACGGCCCGTACGTCGAACTGGCCGACGGCAGCGTCAAACTGGATTTCATCGGTGGAATCGGCGTGCACGGCGGCGGTCACTCGAATCCCGACCTGGTCTCGGCCAGCATCGATGCGGCGATCGAAGACACGGTCATGCAGGGCAATCTGCAACAGAACCCGGCCAGCGTCAAAATGATGCAGCGACTCGTTTCACTGGCATCGGAATCGGGAGCACCACTCGAACACGTGTTGCTTTCCACCAGCGGCGCGATGGCGAACGAAAACGCCTTGAAGCTCGCGTTCCACCACCGACAGCCTGCCGACCGAATCATCGCCTTCGACAACGCTTTTGCCGGTCGATCGATCGCGTTGGCCGCTTTGACCGACCGCCCCGCTTATCGAAACGGTTTGCCCGAAGCGATCCAGGTCGACTACTTGCCCTTCCTGCATCCAGATCACCCTGAGAAATCTCAACGATGGGCGGTCGATGAATTGAAACGATTGCTCCAACGCTACCCAGGCAAGCACGCCGCATTCTGGGCCGAACCGATTGCAGGCGAAGGTGGCTACTACCCCGGCAGCCACGATTTCTTCGCCGCATTGTGCGAGCCACTGCGGGAAGCGGGCGTGCCAATTATCTTTGATGAAGTGCAAACGTTCTCACGAACCAGCCGACCATTTGCCTTTCAACATTACGGCTTGGACCAGTTCGCCGACATCGTCACCGTTGGCAAGATCACCCAGGTCTGCGCGACGCTGTACCGAAGTGACTTCCACCCCAAGGCACCGATCCTCAGCCAGACATTCACCGGATCGACCTCCGCAATTTCGACGGGATTGGCGACACTGGATGCCTTGCAATCAACGAATTGCTTTGGTGCCGACGGCGGCAACATGAAACGTCACGCTTACTTTGCCGAGCAACTTCAAAAGCTTGCCGAAAAATACCCCGGTTCGATTTCAGGTCCTTTCGGCGAAGGCATGATGATCGTGTTCACACCCGGTGACGGCACACTCGATCACGCCAAGTTGCTGATGAACCTGATGTTCGAAGAAGGTTTGCTCGGGTTCCTCTGCGGAGCCGAACCGGCTCGGTTGCGTTTCTTGCCGCCCCCGATGATCACCACCAACGAACACATCGACGCGGCGATCCAGCTGCTCGACCGTTCCCTCGAGAAGTTCGTTTCGCAAACGTGATCCGATCGCCACGTAGCGAAACTCGTCAAGAGTTTCGAGTGGCTCCATGATTCGCCGAAAGTCTTGACGACTTTCGCTACGGATTGAATGTGCCCGTCTAAGAGCGTGGGCACCGCAGGGTGATCAGCGACAACTCAGGCCGACAATGAATTCGCAACAGGTGAACTCCACTGAGTCCGCGTGAAACGTGCATTGTTGTGGGGGATCGATAGAAATCGCCCGATGCCCAACGACTGCCGTGCCAACTGGGGCTCAAGATCGGCCCGGCCAGCGGCAATCGACCTTGGCCACCATGGGTGTGACCAGCCAACATCAGATCGATCCCACGGCGACGACACCAATCGAATTGATCGGGACTGTGAGACAGACACAATCGAAAATCGACGCTGCCATCCGACGTCGGTGAATCATCGGGCCGAGTGAACCAGGGCCACTCATTGCCTAACAACTCACAAGCGACCGAACGGAGCGACACTGATTCTGTTCGCCCGCCAACATCGATCCATCCCGCCTCGGTCATCCGGTCTCGCACCACACTCGGATCGGAAACACGCGTGTCGTGGTTGCCCAGCACAAAGTAGCAACCATCCTTCGCTTGCGCAGGTGAAAACAAATCGTGCAACCAAGCCACGCAGGGTTGCTTGTCAACAATGTCTCCGGTCAGTGCCATCAAATCCGGTGACCAATCGGTTGCCACCGACACCGCGTGAGCAGTGAAGTCCGGTGCGACTTGACCGGTCAAGTGAATGTCGGACAGGTGAGCGAGCCTGTATCCATCCAGTTGCTCCGGCAAACCAACGACCGGCAACTCGATTTGCTCAATCGCCATTTCGAAGATCTGGTTCATTGGCAACCGCGCCGCCCATCGACACTTCCGAGTCCGTGCCAACGTCAGTCCGGTTTGCTTTGAAACATCGTGCACCTCGACAGCACGTTTCGCCGGCACTTGCTGAAATTTCCAAAGCGGTCGCCAAAGCAACCACAGGAATCCAAACAGTCCCCCCATCACCAAACAAAACGCGGCATAAGCCAGCAGAACAACAGGCAAGACTTCCATGCCCGATTGCCCACGCACCCAATCTGAGATCGGCTGCCAAAACAGCCCGCCAAGAACCAACGGTGTGATCCAGGTTTCCGCCAAGGCAGCCTTTTCGGTTCGCTTGATCGTCGCCCTCTTCCACCCCAGCGAATTCAGCCGGTTGTAAAACGTCAGCCGCAGTCCAAAGTGACAGAATAAAACAACGGTCAGCAGCACGATGCGTGAGAACGGGTCCGAGAAAATACTGTCCAAGCGATTGGCCGATGATGGAACTCGAGAAATGAACCCGTGAAACACGGTTGCCATCTCTGGCACGAAATCGAACGTCTTCGTCAGAAGAATCGTGTCCGCCCAAGGACATCGTCAACCCGATCGGGGGCACCAAGACGATCCAGACAAACGATCACGGAAGTTGTTTCGGCCGGATCTCTTTCCAGACTTGGCAGTTCTTTGGCCCGAGTTCCTCCGACCAGGAGGAAACCTGACAGTCAAACACAGCCAATCCCGCCGTGGGAAACCCGCAAGCGTGGTCCAACAATTCGCTCGCCGCAGCACTGATTCCCGGATTGTGCCCCAGAACGAGCAAGGTTGCGGGCGCCTCACCGGAATGGCGGCTCGTTTCAGGCAGCCACTCTTCGGTCGATCGAATCCTCTGGAAGATCATGGAGGCCGTCGCCAGATAAAGATCCGCTGAAAAATGAGTGGGAACGGGCGTCCCCCAGCGAGAATTCAAGAACGCCGCCGTCTCGCGAGTTCGCTTGGAATCAGACGACAGCAAAAAATCTGGCCGACAGCCCTGATCCTCCATCCATCCTGCAATTCTGGGTGCATCGCGTCGCCCTCGAGCATTCAGGGGCCGTTCGTGGTCGGACAACTTGGCGTCGGCCCAGTCACTTTTCGCGTGACGCATCAAAATCAATCGCATTGGGTTTGGATCAAAGGGAGGGAGAGACGAAGCGGTTCGGACCAGCAAAAGAACATATAGTACGCACCCGTTCCCATCTCAATTTTCGGATCTCCAAATATGCGTGCATCTTCTCTTTTTCGAATCTCGCCCTTGGATTTTGCTTCTTTCACTCGATCCAAGCTGCTCACGCTCGGAATGATCCTCGCCGCCACTCCGCTGGCAACCGCCGACGACTGGTCGGGCTGGATGGGTGACCAACGCGATGGGGTTTATCGCGAATCGGGCATTGTGGACTCGATCCCGGAATCAGGGCTGAAACTCAAATGGCGAGCCAGCATCGCCGGCGGATACGCTGGCCCCTCCGTTGCGGACGGTCGCGTGTTTGTGTTTGATTACGCACGCCGTCAGGGCGAAGCCTTCAACGACCCTGGTAAACGAGCGAATCTGTCAGGTGACGAACGACTGATCGTTTTGGACGCTGAATCCGGCAAAGAATTGTGGCGGCACGAATACGAACGCCCCTACAGCATCTCTTATCCCGCAGGCCCACGCTGCACCCCCACCATTGATGGTGACCGAGTCTACATTCTCGGCAGTGAAGGCGATTTGCGTTGTTTGTCAGTCACCGATGGCGAACTGATCTGGAGCCGAAATTTCACCAGTGACTTCGGTGCCGAAGTACCGATTTGGGGATTTTCATCTCACCCGTTGATCGCAGGGGACCTGCTCTACACGATGGTCGGTGGCGACGGACAAGGCGTGGTCGCGTTTGACAAACTGACGGGTGAAGTCCGCTGGAAACAACTCGACTGCAACGCTGGCTACGCCGCGCCCTCGATTTTGAATCGAGACGGTCGCAACCAACTGCTGGTGTTTTCACCCACCGGTGTGCACGGCCTGGACTTGATCACCGGCGCCCCCATCTGGAATGTGGAACTCAGCCCAATGTTTGACATGTCGATCGCGGTTCCCGCCGTCGAAGGGAACCGAATCTACGCCAGCGGAATCCGCACCGAGTCGGTGATGTTCGAACTCAACGAAAACGCGACCGCTGCCACCGAACTTTGGCGGGGCGAACGGGACCACTCCGTCTTCTCCAGCAACAGCCCCGCGGTGTTCATGGATGGTGTTGTCTACGGGACCGATTGCAACGTCGGCGAATTGATCGCTTTTGATGCCCAAAATGGCAACCGCCTGTGGTCAACCTTCCAAGCCACGAAGCCGGATGAAAAACGATTCATTAAACATGGCACTGCTTTTTTAACTCGTTTGGGAGATTCCAAACGGTTTCTTGTCTTCTCCGAAAATGGCGACTTGATGATCGCCACTCTCTCCAAAAAGGGTTTCGAAGAACATGGGCGTTTCCATGCAATCGAACCCACCGGCGAAGCGTTTGGTCGCTCGGTGGCATGGACTCACCCTGCCTACGCGAACCAAACCGTTTTCATTCGGAACGATCAAGAAATCGTCGCCTACAGCTTGGCAAAACCAGAGTGAGTTTCGGCCACCTGAATTGCAACGTCCCAAAAGGCCTCGGTGTTCATCCACGGAGGCTTTTTCAATGGCTATCGACGATGATCTGGCCGACAAAAAGCCAAACAGCGGTGAATGCGATGCCCAATGCGGTGTGAATTGCGTCAACGTTCATAGTGATCTCAAGCCGATGGCGTGACCTCGCGTGAAACACGAGACCGCGCATGGAAAACGGATACAAGGCCGTTTCCATGGCCTGAATTAAGCTGCCGCGATCATGCGGCAGCAGACGAATTCGTTTCATCGACACACAATGGAAGTGTGTCTTCTTGAGTGATCGACATTGCTCCGAAACAATTCGATGAAAAATCGCCGCGCCCGCACAAATTGACTCAACCGAACACCCGCCCCCAAACGACACACTGAGCAAACTGATGAAGTACTGGTTGATGAAGACGGAACCGAACACGTTCAACATCGATGATTTGGCGGAGCAACCCGACCAAATCACTTGCTGGGAAGGTGTCCGCAACTACCAAGCTCGCAATTTGCTCCGGGACGAAATCGAAGAAGGCGATCGAGTCCTGTTTTATCACTCCGCCTGCAAAACACCTGCGGTCGTTGGATTGGCGACCGTTTCTCGCGGCGGCTATCCCGACCACCATGCCTGGGACAAAAAGAGCCACTATTTTGACTCCAAGAGCAACCCCGACTCACCGACCTGGTTCATGGTCGACATTCAACTCGAAAAGAAACTGGAGCGTCCGGTCACCCTGGCCGAACTGCGAGCAGAGGCCACTCAGGCGGGCAGTCCCTTGGTGGACATGATGTTGCTGCGAAAAGGCAGCCGTCTCTCAGTCCAACCCGTGACCAAAAAACAGTTCGACCGCGTCGTCCAATTGTCAAAGAAGTGAGTCATCGTGGCAGAGACAGACGAATTCCCTGCACTCAACCCCCACTGCAATCAGTCGGGGAATTCCATTCGCTCACCCGATCCATCCCACTTGGGTGCGGGGTGCTCGATCTCGCCCTGCCGAACACGTTGCTTTTCTGACAGCAAACGCAGATGTTCCCTCAAAAACAACTTCGGCAAACTCTGGTCCGCCCGTCTCAGTCGGTAAGCGATTCGCCCCTTGCGACGAACGAAGTACATGCCGATCACTTCTCCCACAAACAGATCTCGCTCCATTCCGAGCCCGATCGTTTCGACTTCGTCGCCCAAATCCAAGTCCTCTGCCTTGATCTGCAACCACAGGGCTGGCCGCAACCGAAACGCCCATTTTCCATAGCAACAGTGGTAATAGGTGCCATCAAAGGAATCGCGTCGGATGACGCGTTCGCCAGGCAAAAGCTTGGAAACGACGGGAACATCGTCCGGATGGATCCACCCCTGACCGTCTTCCGGCCAACGCGGATAAATCCCGTACTGTGGAAATTCAATCAAGGCGTCGCTCGTGGGATCCAATGAAACCGGCCGTGCCCTCGCGATTCACGTGAGAACTGGAACTCGACCGCCGATTTTAACAAACCAGACCGAGCTTTCGTGCGTCTGACTCATGAACCATTCGTTCTCAGAGCGATGCCTTCCCCGATCAAGAGAAATCCTCGACGCGCTCTTGGATCATTGTCCTCCAACTTCGATGCACGGAAGACCGCATTGTGGGGTTGGAGACTGTCCGGCGGATCTGGTTCAATGTGAGCAAAGTCAGCTGCCCCTCCGCGGGCGGCTCCCACCATTCTCCCTTTAAAAGTGTGCCATGACTGTTCGTGCTTTCGTTTTGTCGCTGGTTGGAATTTCAACCTTCGGTTTGATTGCAGGCCCCGCCTCCCCATCGTTCGCGGCGGATCCCGCCCAAGGAGAGGTCACTCACAAAGTGTATTTCGATGTCTCGATTGGCAGTGAACCAGCAGGACGGATCGTGATCGGATTGTTCGGGAAAGATGTCCCCAGGACAGCCGAAAACTTCCGTGCGTTGTCGACGGGCGAAAAAGGCGAAGGGAAAGCTGGCATCCCCTTGGATTTCGAAGGCAGCGCGTTTCATCGTGTCATCCCCGGATTCATGCTGCAGGGCGGTGACTTCACCGCAGGCAACGGAACCGGTGGTGAAAGCATCTACGGAGAAAAGTTTCCGGATGAAAACTTCAAATTTCAACACACCACCCCAGGCCTGCTGAGCATGGCAAACGCCGGTCGCAACACCAACGGCTCGCAATTCTTCATCACCGTTGCCGCCACCCCTTGGCTGGATGGCAAACACGTCGTCTTCGGCCGCGTCCTGGAAGGCATGGACGTCGTCAAGAAAGTCGAAGCTCAAGGCAGCCAATCTGGCCGCACTCGCCAATTGATCAAGATCACCGAAGCCGGCGAACTGAAATAACGGCAGACCTCCGTTCGGAACGGCCTCCAACGCCTTTCCCACACACACGCACGCATCGTCGACCTGGAGTCTTGCTCCTCGTCGACGATGCGTTTTTTTATGCCTTCACAATATCGCCCAAGGATCACCTGCCTCAATCACCTGCCTCAATCGACAACCACGATCCGGCCACCTGCGTGATAGACTGATGGCTACCGTGAAACACGCCTCTGTTTTCTCCAACCCGGCCGAGTCTCCATGGGTTTCGGAAACCGTTTTCAAGCTCTCTTCCAAATCGCGAGCCAATGGCCGTGGCTCTTGCTGGTTTTGGTGAGTTTGCCATTGGTGATCGCGGCATTCTGGTTGCGGATCTACCCCACCCGCCGTTGGGTGGCTCTGCTGGGTTCGAGTGTCGTGCTCAGTGTCGCGGTGGTGTTCTTTCCCAGCCTCCTGGTCGTCCTCGGATTGTTCGACGGACTGGTCTTCACTGTCACCGCAATTGATGGCCTTCTCCACCTCTTTGCCACCCAAAAGATGCTCGGAAACGGTTTGACCGTGGAACGAACCGTCTCTCGGACCGGTTCACTCGGGGTCCCGCTGGACTGCTCCCTCTCGCTGCAAAACCACACTCAGATGCGGATGAAAGGCTTCCTTCGTGACGACGTCCCAAACTCCTTCGTTTCGAATCCCGAGGAACACCAACTGGATTTGCCACCCGGACTGCAGCTGCAACTTCGTCGAAAACTCACGCCTCACCGACGTGGTGCATTCCAAATGGATCGCGTCGATTTGAAACTCTTCAGCCCACTGGGCCTGTGGCAAAGGCATATCTCCCGAACCCTCGAAAGTCCGCTGAATGTCTTTCCGGACATGAAACAATTGTCGGACTACGCCCTGTTGGCACGCACCGATCGCTTGAGCCTGATCGGAGTCCGACGAACTCGTCGAATCGGTCAGGACAGCGACTTCGAACGACTCCGCGATTACACACGCGATGACAGCTATCGCCACATCGATTGGCGTAGCACCGCACGCCGAAACAAACTCACCGTCCGACAATTTCAAAGCGACCAGAGCCAACGCCTCATTTTTCTGCTCGATTGCGGCCGGATGATGACCAACCAGAGAAACGGTTACTCCCTGCTGGATCACGCACTCAATTCCATCTTGATGATGTCCTACGTCGCACTGCATCAAGGAGATTCCGTTGGGATGATCTGCTTCAGCGACACCATTCACGCTTATCTCCCACCCAAGGGCGGGGCAAGCCAGATGAATCGCCTGCTTCAAGCCGGTTTTGACCAATTCCCACGAATGGTTGAGTCACGCTACGACCAAGCCTTTCTGTACCTCAACTCCCACTGCAAACGACGTTCACTCGTCACCCTGACCACCAACATCGTCGATGAGGTCAACGCAGAAGTGGTCTCCGACCATCTTTCCAACCTGACCGGCACTCACTTGCCGCTCGCTGTTGTGCTCCGCGACCGAGAAATGTTCGATGCGGCCGACTACCCAGCAGAAATCCTGCAAACTGCAGGAACCGCGAACGTCCCCCACGTGCTCGACGAAACACGGACCTACCGTGCCGCTGCAGCAGCTGAAATGCTCGTTTGGCGCGAAGAAGTCCTATCCGGACTCCGACACAAAGGAGTTCTGGTCGTGGATGCCTTCCCTGACGAACTCAGCGCCCCGATGGTGAACCAATACCTCCAAGTCAAAGCCAAACACCTGCTCTAACGATTGCAACAAACGCAACAGAAACCGCGGTCAAGGCGACGAACTCTCTCTCGCTCATCCGCACCCACTCCACCAGCCGATTCCATTGGATGTCTACCAAACCAACAGACAAGTCAAACGGAGCGTGATCGCATGTGGAGAAGTCTCTTTTTAGCCGTCGGAATCATGATGGTGATCCTGGGAGTGGAAACCATGCTCATCGATTCCGCCACCGTCTACGCAGCTGCCGATTCCAGCGCCGCTGAGTTCATGGATCCGGGGGTCACCCCTGCCCAAACCACCAAAGTCTGGACGCCGACCGAACGTTTCCCTTGGGTGATGCTCGCCGTGGGCGCCGTGGTCATACTTTATGCCATCACCCTCCCCAAACGCTGGGGACGAAGCGGAGATTGAAAGCAATCTCTCCAACGACTGACGCACCAAAACGCCACGCATCCTCCCGATGACCGTGGCGTTTTTCATGCGCCAAATGCATTCACAGACGCAATCAGGCCCAAAAACGGACCAAAACTCGATCCTGATCAGTGAATCACCGCCAAAAGGGACGACCGAGCGGCGAAACACCGAACCAAGCCCCCGCGGCCAGGGCCAGGGTGGACTGTCAAAAGGTTGGTATTGACACGGAAAATGCGACGTTGATTTTTATTCTGTCCTACGCCCCAACGGGGCAGTTCTAAGATAGCCCCAGGCATCGCCTGGGGTTTCGTTACGGAGATTCCGACACCAGCCCCAACGGGGCGGCCCTAAGAAAGACTCCCCAAAACCCGCTAGGACCGCCCCCGTTGGGGCTTTGTAATCTTGGTCCCGCCACAACCCAGGGCGTTGCCCTGGGCTGGGATAGGGCTGCCCCGTTGGGGCGAAGTCGAGGAACGAAACTTGCGCAGTCCAAAGCGGTGTCAATACCAACCTTTTGACAGCCCAGGGCTAGGGCCACGGCGAGACCGAGACCGAGACCGAGACCGAGACCGAGACCGAGACCGAATTCTGAGTCCTGAGTCCTGAGTCCTGAGTCCTGAGTCCTGAGTCCTGAGTCCTGAGTCCCTGAGTCCCTGAGTCCTGAGTCCCTGAGTCCCTGAGTCCCTGAGCGACTGAGCGACTGAGCGACTGAAACAGAACGTTTCGGTGCGCGCATAAAAAAACCCCCCTGAGAAAACTCAGAGGGGTTTTTAAAAATCCGGCAAGACCTACTTTCACGCTGGTGGGCACTATCATCGGCTCTGAAAGCTTGACTGCTGTGTTCGGAATGGGAACAGGTATAACCTTTCAGATATGATCGCCGGAAAGACCTCACGACGAATGTTTCGCCGCCGTAAGGCCAGTTGTTTGGTAGTTGAACAAGTTAACTTCTTGAAGCCGATCCGATTGGACCGCATGAGTGCGGGATATCGGTGGCCAAACTTTCGCCCGTTAGTATTGGTTTGCTTAATGCATTACTGCACTTACACGTCCAACCTATCAACCTGGTAGTCTTCCAGGGGGCTTTCGACTAATGTCTACGAATCCTTATCTCTGGGCGGGCTTCACGCTTAGATGCTTTCAGCGTTTATCCTTTCCGAAGTTAGCTATCCAGCCATGCCGCTAGCGCGACAACTGGTACACCAGAGCTTCGTCCAACTAAATCCTCTCGTACTAAAGTTGAATCCCATCAAGATTCGAACGCCCACGGCAGATAGGGACCGACCTGTCTCACGACGGTCTGAACCCAGCTCACGTACCACTTTCATTGGCGAACAGCCAAACCCTTGGGAGCTTCTACACCCCCAGGATGTGATGAGCCGACATCGAGGTGCCAAACCGCATCGCCGCTGTGGACGCTCGGATGCGATAAGCCTGTTATCCCCGGAGTACCTTTTATCTGATGAGCGATAACCCTTCCATTCGGGATTACCGGATCACTAAGGCCAACTTTCGTTCCTGCTCGACTTATGAGTCTCGCAGTCAAGCACACTTATACCTTTACGCTCTACGCCTGATTGCCGACCAGGCTGAGTGTACCTTTGCACTCCTCCGTTACTCTTTGGGAGGAGACCGCCCCAGTCAAACTGCCCGACTGACACTGTCCTTTGCCCCGTTTCAGGGGATCAAAGTTAGAATTAAAATATGACCAGGCTGGTATTTCAACAACGACTCCCTCTACACTAGCGTGCAAAGTTCAAAGTCTCCCAGCTATCCTACACAAGACATATCTCAACCCAATAGCAGCCTACAGTAAAGGTTCACGGGGTCTTTCCGTCTAACCGCGGGTATGTGGCATCTTCACCACAACTACAATTTCACCGGGTCGGTGGTTGAGACAGTGCTCCAATCGTTACGCCTTTCATGCAGGTCGGAACTTACCCGACAAGGAACTTCGCTACCTTAGGACCCTCATAGTTAGGGCCGCCGTTTATTGGGGCTTCGGTCGCCAGCTTCGTCCCGAAGGACTAACCGTCTTCCTTAACCTACCAACACCGGGCAGGCGTCAGTCTCTATACATCCACTTGCGTGTTAGCAGAGACCTGTGTTTTTGATAAACAGTCGTTAGAGCCGATTTTCTGTGGCCTCCAACAGCGTGAACCGTCGGAGGCGCCCCTTATCGCGAACTTACGGGGCCATTTTGCAGAGTTCCTTAACCACCGTTCTCCCGAGCGCCTTAGAATTCTCATCTCGCCTACCTGTGTCAGTTTTAGTACGGTCACAGGGCACATAACTTAGCGGCTTTTCTTGGACGTCCTTCCAATGACTTCGAGAACTTGGATGCTCTCGAGCTCAACCTTGGCTTACGCCGGGTCATTTATCCCCCAACACCTCGGTTTTCGCTACGGACATTTCTATTCGTACCGCTCACTTTCTGGACGCCGTCCCCGCATCGAAGTACCCTTGTGGCGAAGGAATATTGACCTTCTATCCATCGTCTACGCCTTTCGGCCTCGACTAAGGTACCGGCTAACCCTGGGCGGATTTACCTTCCCCAGGAAACCTTAGGCTTTCGGCGAACAGGATTCTCACCTGTTTTATCGTTACTCATTCCGGCATAATCACCCGATGACCCCGACACCGCTCGTTACCGTACGGCTCGTATCTGATCATCGGCGCTCTCCTACCACTCTAGATAAATCTAGAATCCGCTGCTTCGGTGTACTACTTACTCCCGTTCATTATCGGCGCAGAAATGCTCGACTGGTAAGCTGTTACGCACTTTTTAAATGGTGGCTGCTTCTAAGCCAACATCCCAGCTGTCACGGCACTTCAACTTCCTTAGTGACTAAGTAGTACTTCGGGACCTTAGCAGGCGATCTGGGTTGTTTCCCTCTCGACCCTGGAGCTTATCCCCCAGGGACTGACTGCCGAGATAATTTCACCGGTATTCGGAGTTTGGTTCGGTGGGGTACCCTTGGAAGGGCCCCCATCCGATTCAGTATCTCTACCCCCGGTAAATAGTGGCTCGACGCTATCCCTCAAGATATTTCGGAGAGAACGAGCTATCTCCTGGTTTGATTACACTTTCAGTCCTCCCCACAGGTCATCCCCTCAGTTTTCAACCTAAGTGGGTTCGGTCCTCCACGCAGTTTAACCCGCGCTTCAACCTGCCCATGGGTAGATCACACAGGTTTCGCGTCTGCAGCAACCGACCAACGCCCTATTCAGACTCGGTTTCCCTTGGGCTTCGTTCCGTCAGAACTTAACCAAGCCGGTTACCACAACTCGCCGGATCATTATGCAAAAGGCACGCCGTCACACATTAAAATAGTGCTCCGACCGCTTGTAGGCACATGGTTTCAGGTTCACATTCCTCCCCTAGCAGGGGTTCTTCTCACCATTCACTCACGCTACTGGTTCGCTATCGGTCGTTAGAGAGTATTTAGCCTTACGGGATGGTCCCCGCGGATTCAGTCCAGGTTTCACGTGACTGGACCTACTCAGGTGCTTCTAAGGTGAGACAATATTTTCGCGTACGGGGCTGTCACCCTCTGTGGCCGACCGTTCCAAGTCGTTTCACTAACACGTCTCAATCCCATATTGAAGTCCTACAACCCCGAGAAGGAAACCTTCTCGGTTTGGGCTATTCCGATTTCGCTCGCCGCTACTGACGGAATCGATTTTTCTTTCTATTCCTCTGGTTACTTAGATGTTTCAGTTCACCAGGTTGTTACATACACACCTATGTATTCAGTGTGCTGTTGTCGGGAACCCCGGGATCATCGCTTGTGTGTCAACTTCCCCAGGCTTTTCGCAGACTTCCACGCCCTTCTCCTTCTAACGCCAAGACATCCCCCATGTGCCCTTAATAGATTGGCCACCGAAATCCCGAACTCAAAACGCAGACCTGAACCACACCCTCTTGCGAGAGCATCGAACTGGCACAACATCTTGGTTTCAAGCTTCAGTGCTATCTAGTTAACGATATCACACAGTGGC
Organism: Rhodopirellula sp. P2; assembly: GCF_028768465.1. Classification (GTDB taxonomy): domain Bacteria; phylum Planctomycetota; class Planctomycetia; order Pirellulales; family Pirellulaceae; genus Rhodopirellula. Next base: position 1,834,005 of record NZ_CP118225.1, on the reverse strand, counting down.
TCAGAACTTCTCAAAGAGAAGCAACTGAACCGCTCAAGAATCCAATCAGAATCAAATCACTGCCGTCAGTTCCTTGCGGAACTCTCTTGCAGCGACGCTTCCGAAGAACTTATTACCCTACTGACAAATGTTCCTGAACCCCGGAAAAAGGTTCACTCACATCCGTCGCATGGTGCTCTTTTCAGATGCCAACTACCAAACAACCAAATTTTCAAAAATCAATTTCCCGGATGCTCGCTAGGCGAGGACCCGAGAGACGCTGCCAAAAACAGCCGATCAATCTCTTGCGTTAAGCGTTAGAGATCAGTCGGTCACTCTTGAGCGAGCGAGGAAGTTAGCGACTTGCTAACTTCGAGTCAAGGGGAAGAAGCGATGATTTCTTAAAAAGTTTCAAAGCTGACTTCAACTTGTTTGCCGCGTTGCAGACCTTTGCTCAACCCTTTGAAAGAGTGTCGCAGAGACTTGCTCAGCGGCGGGACAGGAAAGATAGCGAGCCGGCGATTCTGGTCAACCCCGTCTTGTCTCATTTCTGAAGAAAACTTTGATTCTTCGTGAAGTGTTTCAGACGGTGGTGTCTCAGAAGCAAACCGGGACTTCTCATCCCTGCTTGTTTCCAGTCACCCGCAGTGAGCGGGTGTCTTTCAACTTTCGGCTTTCCTCACCCTCTGACTTGAGTCAGTTTGTGATTTCAACCAAGTGGAGGTAGACGGACTTGAACCGACGACATCCTGCTTGCAAAGCAGGCGCTCTCCCAACTGAGCTATACCCCCGTGGTTTTGAGTTCCGAGGAGGAAGGGTGACGTTCCGTTTCAGAACGGGAACCTCACCCTGCCACCTCGATCCTCGAGTGGGCGTGCCAGAACTCGAATCTGGGACCTCGTCGTTATCAGCGACGCGCTCTAACCAACTGAGCTACACGCCCGTCAGGCCCACAGGACCTGATGGTTTCCGCCTCGCTTTCGTGAGGCGGGTCGGAAGTTTAGGAAGTTTTGGTCGGTTGTCAAACGCACTTGGGCGATGTTTTTGACCAATTCCTTCATTTCCGCGAGTGTTTTTTTCGGCTTCATCCCCAGGAAGTCTTGAATCAACGTTCCCCCAGAAGGCCAAATTCAGCCAAAATGCTGGTTCGCGGTCCGTGAAGTTCGGATCCAACACTCCATTTCGATGTGCAAGTCAATCAGAAGGATTTGTTTAGCTGCCATGAGTAAACACAACCGTTTTCCCGCGTCCTGGTCGATTCGAGGCTTTGTCCTCGGGGGCGGTTCGCTCGTCCTTTCCAGTCTACTGGCGACAACAGCATCCGCAGCTCCTCCTTCCGCCGCCGCCGCATTGGGGCTGAAACCAGTCCAAGACGGTGTGGAATTCGAGCAAGTCGAATCCGGTGACGTCGAACAATGCGAAGTTCGCGATATCGAACGAGAGGATTGGTCAGGATGGGAGGTCATCGCCGGGGATGGCACGGTGCTGCGACGTTTCGCCGATACCAATGGCGACAAAAAGGTCGATCTGTGGTGCTATTTCCAGTTCGGTGTCGAGGTCTATCGCGATGTGGATGCGAATTTCAACGGCAAGGCGGACCAGTACCGCTGGATGGGAACCGGTGGGACTCGCTGGGGCATCGATGAAAACGAAGATGGCCAAATCGATCGCTGGAAGATGATCTCCGCGGAAGAAACCACCCGAGAGTTGGTGGAATCATTGGCCCATTCCGATGGCAATCGCTTCGTCACGCTGCTTGCCTCCCCCAAAGAACTGCAATCCGCCGGCCTGACCGGTGATCGCCTCGAAAGCCTGGTCAAAAAGGCTTCGCGAGCCGCTTCCAACTTCAAAAAGTTTGCCGCCACTCAACGTGCCATTGGGCCCCAATCCCAATGGATCCAGTTCGCCGCGGCGACTCCCGGGATCGTCCCCGCAGATGACATCGGTGTCAAAAAGGACGTGATGGCGTACGAAAATGCCGTCGCCATGTACGAGTCCAACGGCCAATCGGGCCAAATGCTGGTCGGAACCGTGATCCGCATCAACGACACTTGGAAACTGGTCGACCTGCCCGTCCTGGCCGAAACAGGCGAGCCAATCGCCCAGTCCAACGGCAATTTCTTTACCCCAGGCGGCATGGCCACCACAGGCACTGGCATCTCATCGGCCGGGAACTCCAAGACCCAAGAACTGGTCGGTGCACTCGAAGCGGTTGACTCGCAAATGGTCGGCGAAGCCGATCCCAAAGCACTCGCGACGCTGAACGAACGCCGTGCCGACATCGTTGAAAAACTGATCGCCGCCGCGGAAACTCCCGCCGAACGCGATACCTGGACCCGCCAATTGGTCGACACCGTCAGCGTGGCGACCCAGAGCGGGTCCTACCCAGGTGGCCTGAAACGACTGAAAACGCTGGCCGCTTCGTTCCGCGATTCCAAGGCCGCGCAGTCCGAAGCCATGCGGGCTTACACCGAGTATCAATTGATCGGGACGGAGTACATCGCTCGCCAAACCGGCGACGCTGACTTCGCGGAAAACCAAGTCTGGTGGCTGGAACAGCTGACCGAATTTGCCGATCAGTACCCCCAAGCACCGGAAACGGCAGCCGCCAAACTGCAATTGGCGCTCAGCAAAGAGTTTGAGGACAAAGAAGCCGAAGCCCTTCGATTCTACAAAGAGGTCGCCAAAGATTTCCGCGGCACCGAAGCCGCTGAACGCGCCGCTGGTGCGGTCCGTCGACTGGAATCCGAAGGCAAAGAAGTTGACCTCGAAGGCCGCACGGTTCAGGGCAAAGCCTTCCGTTTGAGTGCACTTCGCGGCCGTCCCGTCGTGCTCCACTACTGGGCGACTTGGTGCGAACCCTGCAAAAACGACATGAAGTTGCTGCGTGGACTGCAAGCTCGCTACCAACGTGCCGGCCTGCAAATCGTGGGAGTCAACATCGACAACCAACTCGAACAAGCGTCCGAATTCCTGAAAACGAACGCCTTGCCTTGGATCCACTTGCACGCAGACGGCGGCTTGGAAAGCAGCCCGCTGGCCAAACAATTTGGTGTGCAAACGCTGCCAACCACAATGCTGATCGATTCCAAAGGGCGCGTGGTGGATCACAACATCGGCGCCGCCGAACTGGATGACGCCATCGAGAAATTGCTGAAGTAGACTTCGCTGACACAGCCGAATTTCAATCGGTGAGCAACGTGGGTTGCTCACCGATTTTTTTTGCACAGGCAGGCTTGTTCACCCCAAGCCCTCCTCGTCTCAGGCCCCCAACGACGCTCAGATGCCGTCGCCGACCACCAAACCGGCTTCCGTGATCCGGTACGGGACGATCGATTCCTCGCAGAAACTGCCACGATGTTTCGCGACGCAAAGCGCCCGCCCCATCTTGTTTCCGTCACGAGTTTTGCCCATCAAGATGATCGTGTTGGCATTGGACAACACGTCGCCACTTTGAATCGGGCGAGCGATCAAGTCGTCCAACATCACCTCGTGAGAGGTTGCCAGCAGCAAGCTGCCCAGCTGTTGGTGGTCGTAGCCATGAGCCTCGATCGACTCCGCGTTTTCTCGAAAATGAACGCGAAACAGGTCTCTCGCCAGCCAATCGTGCTCCTTGCGGAGAATCTGATTCTGGATGTATTCGATCATCTCGAACTGGATGGATTCAGCCGCCCGATCGACCGGCTCCACCCCATCGATCACCACTCGCCGGACCCCATGGGCAAAGTTCCCGTAAAAGAACGCGATCGCGCGGTCCAGTTTCTTGGCTCGCTCGGACGACCAGCGACGCCAATCATCCGCGTCCATGTCCGAGGACGTCACCCGGCGGCCGGAATCGCGAAACAGATGCATGCTGTCACGGCGCATTTTTTCGCGGTTCCACACGTCCGCCAACGAGACCGGTTCGTCCGCTGCCTCAGACAACTGCCACTCCACCAACCGCTTGGCGTACTCGGAATGGTTTTGAGAATCACCACGAGAGGTCAGGTCAAACACGATGCCGCGTTCGCCTTCCTGGGCTTGCCCGTGTTTGGCGAACTGAATCCCAAGCTGCGTTTTACCGATTCCAGTTGCTCCCAACACGACCGTCATCGTCCCGGGCAACAGGCCTCCTCCCAGCATCTCGTCCAAAGCGGGAATACCTGTTTGCAATCTCTGACTCATGGTGCGTCCATACTCGCGGGGTTTTACGGATTCAAAAGCAGATGCTCGGCAGCGATTCGTCCGCTGTCCATGGCCCCTTGAATGCTGGGCGTTTGACAGTGATCGCCCGCGATCCACACCCCTGCCCTACCCTGCCCTGCCCCGCTGTCGTCTGCGGAAGGAGCTGCACCCGATGACATTTCGGGTAGAGACACATTGCCGTCTCCCAAGTTCGCCCGCCGCCAATCTTCCCACGCAGGTGACTTCACCACGGTGTCCAGCGACATTTTTGGCAGCGAATAGGGCACCCGAAAAACACGCAGCAGGCTCCACTGCATCGCCTCTTCCCCGAACCAATCCTTCAATTGCGATCTCACTCGAGAATCCAGAGCCTCGTCGTCCAGACCGTCCGCAGGCTCATGATCGCTGTCGACGCTGATCGAAACCAACGCCTTGCCAGGCGGCGCGTACGACGGCGCGACGTCACTCAACACAACGGCACTCTGAATCGGGCCCGACTCATCGCCCCGCAACATCAACAACCGATGAGCATCCGGTGATTGCTCGGCCGCGTAATACAAATTGGTCGTTCCGAACCAGGGCGTCGCGATGGACTTCATCCCCAACAACCTCGCCGCCGCACTCCCAGGAGTCGCGATCACCAGGTGCCGACACATCACCGCCGTTCCATCGGACAACACCACTCGGTGCCTGGCCTGAGCTGGCAACTCATTCCCGACCGCGGTCCGCTCCGATTCCGCAAGCGACTCAATGGATTTCACGGTCGTACGAAATTGCACCGATCCTCGCGGCAACGATTCTGCCAACTGCCGGGGAATCGCCGCCATTCCATCCGCGGGAACGGCAATCTCGCCACGGGCAAACATCCGGAAGACAAACTCCAACATCCGGCTGGACACCGAAAGCGACTCGTCCAAGAAGACTCCGCCCAAAAAAGGACGGAAGAACTGGTCGATGATTCGTTCGCTGAAACCTTCGGCTTGCAAGCGATCCATCGTCGACAACGCTGGTCGCTCGTACAAATCCTGCAAGGAACCACGCAAGCTGTCCCGCCGCAATTTCGCGATCCGCAGCTTGTCCGCCAAGGAACCCACCGGATTCATCGCCGACGGGATCGCTTGCCCCGGTCTTCGCCAGGGATCTCCCAAAACCCGAAACTGACCGTTTTGACGGATCAAGGCCCCGGGTTCGAAGGGACGCAGCCGCAGTGCGTCATAATCCAAAAAACGCCGGCAAGCGGGGTAGGCGGTCAGCAGAACTTGAAAGCCATGGTCCAGCGTGAACCCGTCGACCACATCACTGCGAACACGGCCACCCACCCGATCGGTCGCTTCCAAAATTCGAAATTCGCGGCCCGCCTCTGCCAACACGCGACCGCAAGTCAGCCCGGCCAATCCTCCACCGATGATCAACGTTTCCGTGAATGATCGGTCGGTGAATGATTCTGGATCACTCATATCAGGTGGTAACCCTTGGCTGTCAATTTTTGAGTCAACGCTCGTTTGGCCGCGTAGTCGCCGTGCACCAACCGAATCTCCTTGGGTGCATCGGCCATTCCATCGACCAACGCGATTAAATCTTGCTGATCGCCGTGAGCCGAGTACCCGGTCAGTTGATGCGTTTTGGCTCGCACGTCGTATCGTCGGCCATCCAATCGCACCCAATCGCTCCCGCGAGAGATGTAATTCCCCGGGGTGCCTCCCGCTTGATAGCCCGCAAACACGATGTCGGTCTCTTCTTGGCCAATGAACTCCTTGAGGTAGTTGACCACCCGCCCTCCCGTGCACATGCCGCTTCCGGCAATCACCACCGCGGGCAAATTGTGTTTGGCCAAGTACCGAACGGTTTCTTTGTGTTCGGTGTGGCTGCCGACCGTCGTTAGATTTTCAAACACCAGCGGTTGATCATCGGTTTCCAGTGTGACCTGAGCCTCTTCGCCCCAGTGCGATTTCATTTCCTTGTAAAGAGCGGTGAAGCGGGAAGCGAGTGGCGAATCAACAATCACATCGACTCGCTTCATCAGCGTTCGATGCTCCGTCTCTTGAATGCGTTCAAAGATGGCGTTGAGCTCATACAACAACGCTTGGGTACGCCCCAGCGAAAAGGCCGGCACGATGGTCACGCCCGAATCATCCAACGTTCGCCGAATGACCGCCTCCAATTCCGCTTGCCGATCGGCCTTGGGGGGATGCAACCGGTCCCCGTAAGTGCTTTCGAGCACCAACAGATCGGCCCGCTCCGGACTGACCGGCGGATTCAAAAGCGGGTTGGTTCCCGCCCCCACATCCCCACTGAAAACAGCCCGCCGACCGTCTGCCAATTCGATCTCGAACATCGTCGACCCCAGCACGTGACCGGCCGGCAACAACCGGACCTTCACCCCGCCAGGACAGTCATGCCACTGATGGTACGGGAGCGGCACCAACAGCTTTCGAATCTGATGCAGAAACTGCTTGATCAGCCGCTTCGAACGCGTGAATCCAATCTTCAACGCGTCTTCCATCACCAGCGGCAACAACTTCGCCGTCGGGACACTGCACAGAATCGGATGATTGAATCCCGCCGCCAACAAATAGGGAATCCGGCCCGCGTGATCGATGTGCACATGCGTCAGCAACAGTGCCTGGATTCCTCGCAGCGAAAACTCAATCTCAGGGCTGGGCCTCTTCCGAGCGTCTTCGCCTTGGAACAAGCCACAGTCAACCAACAAACTCTTGGAATCATCGATCCAAAGTTGGTGACAAGAACCAGTGACACCGTCGTGTGCACCGTGGTGAACCAATTTCATAAGCGACATCAGAAGCAAGACAAGGAGAAACAACGCGAGCGGTCCGTCAGATCACCGCAGCACTTTACCACGCGGGGAATGGGTCGAGGGCCCGCAGCGAGATCCCGCCCGATGACCAAACGTGTCACGCCACCGTCCGATGTCATGGGTGTCGCCGCTTCTCCCCCCCTTCGAAACACCTCAGGACACCTCCCATGGCCAAGTTTTACGTGCAATCAGGTACTTTTCGCAGTGTTGTCGCCGCTGACTCGGCTCGCAAAGCCGCTTTGTGGGCAGTCCACCAAGTCATGCAGCAAGTCTTGCCGACCGACGACGACAACGACTCGCTGCCCGCATCCGGGACCAACAACACCCCAGCCAACCAGTCGCCAGACTGCCAGTCCGCTAGCACAGCCCCCGACCAGCCCGCTGGATCCACACCGGTCGCAGTCCTGGACGGCCGAGTCCGTATCAGTGAACGCGGGTACGATCGCAACGACTGTGCCGAAATGCCAACCATGGAAGTCGTCGCGGAGTGGAACCAGATGGTGCTCACCCTCGATCGACTGCAACAAATGATGCGGCGTGCGTGATCTCCTCGAATCCCGCCGTGCGCGTTTTCGAAACAGATTTACGCAGCGGCGCAAGACTCGATCCGAGTCGGTTGCTAGCCTATTTCGAATCCCAGACGGCTTCGACGATTCCCTTGGGTTGGGACAGTCTCCACGAACGGAACTCCCCATCCCAAGACGGTCGTGGATCCGCCCCCTTTCCACGAACTCCTGATCGATGGAGATCCAGTTGTTAACCCAGCATCGACGAATCGCTCTCCTCACCGATGGTGCCTCGACGCCATTCTTGGCCAAGACCGCCATCAGCCTGTTGCGTTATCGCAGCCCTGACATCGTCGCGGTGATCGACCAAGAGCATGCGGGCAAAACCTCTGCGGAGCTGTTCGGTGCTGGCGAGGCCCCCATCGTCACTCAGTGGTCTCCCGAATTGGACTGCGACGCGATCTACATCGGCATCGCCCCTCCCGGAGGCAAACTCCCCCACGCCTGGCGTCCTCAACTGGAAGCCGCCATTCGCGCGGGCGTCGACGTGGTTTCAGGACTCCACGACTTCCTTTCCGAGGACAGCGAATGGTGCCAACTCGCCAAGCAGTCGGGTTCTCAAATCATCGATGTCCGCAAGAACCACTGGAAAGAAACGGCCACCGGCCAACCCTTTCGTGAAGAGTGTGTTCGCATCCATGCCGTCGGGCATGATTGCAGCATCGGCAAGATGGTCACGACGATCGAAATCGACCGAGGCCTTCAAGCCATCGGCAAGTCCTCTCGCTTCCTCGCGACCGGCCAAACCGGAATCATGATCTCCGGTCGCGGGGTTCCCGCGGACTGTGTCGTGTCCGACTTTGTCAACGGTGCCGTCGAATACCTGGTGCGTGACAACGACGACGCGGATTTCCTGATCGTGGAAGGGCAAGGCAGCATTTCCCACCCGGCCTATTCCGCGGTCACGCTGGGCTTGCTTCATGGCTGTGCCCCACAGGGACTGGTGTTCTGCTACGAAGCCGGTCGCACGGAAGTCAAAGGGTTCGATGGATGCGCCATCCCACCACTGGAACAACAGATGCGCGCGATTGAGCAACTCGCGAATTTGCGTGGACCGTCCAAGTTCATCGGTGTTTCCGTCAACACTCGCAACCTGTCGCCTGGCGAAGCCAAAAGCGAAGTCGAACGAGCCGAACATCGATTCGGCCTGCCAGCCTGCGACGTCTACCGCGACGGTGCTGACAAACTGGTTCGCGCTTCCCTGGAATTGCAAGCCGCATGCGTTCCCAGCGTCCTGCAGGAGACCGGCGCGTGACGCTGAACCTCCATGCAATCCGCTTGCCCCTGCGTGACCCGTTCACGATTTCACGAGGAACCATCACGTACCAAGACAGCCTGGTCGTCGCGTTGGAACACACTGGAATCACGGGCTACGGCGAAGTCACCGCCAACGATTACTACGGCCACACCATTTCCGCGATGAGCGATGCTCTGAAAAGCCTGAGCGAGGACGATCTCGCGATGTGCTGCCAGGACACGCCCGAGAACAATTGGCATCGTCTCTCAGAACGACTCGGCGGTGACATGTTCTCGCTGTCGGCGTTGGACATGGCCAGCCATGACTGGCACGCGAGAAATTCCGGGGCAACGCTTTGGCACCACTGGGGGCTGACGTGGAACCCCGACCTGCAGTCCAGCTTCACCATCGGCATCGATTCGATGGAAGAGATGCGGCGAAAGCTGGATGCCGACTCCGGTTGGGACCTCTACAAAATCAAACTGGGCACCGATCACGATTTGGAAATCATCCGCCAGCTTCGCCAGTGCACCGCCGCCACATTTCGCGTTGATGCGAACTGCGCCTGGTCGGCTCAACAGGCAATCGACTATTCCAAAGAACTCCGGCACTTGGGTGTTCAATTCATCGAACAACCCCTGCCCCGTTCCGCCGATCCCGCTGACAAACAACGGGTGTTCGAAGAATCCTCGCTTCCGATCATCGCCGATGAGGACTGCCAAACCGAAGCCGATCTGGAAACCTGCTTCGAATTCTTCCACGGAATCAACGTCAAACTTTGCAAGTGCGGCGGGCTGACCCCAGCTCGAAAGATGCTGACCGAAGCCAGACGCCGCGAAAAACTCACGATGGTGGGCTGCATGGTGGAATCGCCGATTGGCATCAGCGGAGCCGCCCAGCTCGCGCCGCTGCTCGATTTCGCCGATTTAGATGGGGCGAATCTGATCTCGGACAGCCCTGCCCGCGGCGTCGAAGTCACCCGCGGGCATCTCCAAATGCCTGTGGAACTGGGAACCGGTGCGGAATTGGTCTCCACCGCCCTGCCCCACTTCCTGATCCAGTGAACCACTCAGCAATCCTTTGCTTCCTGAGCGTCGTTTCACCAAGCCACTCCACACGATCATGAATCACAAACAGCTCTCCCGTCACTTCGTTTCCAGACGATTCCCCGCTTTCCAGAACTGGTTCGCAGGAATCGCATTGGCACTCATGGCTTCGACATCCCTGCCTGCCGACCAGCCCGCCGCGTCAAACACGGTCGACCATGACTATCGCCAACTGATCGAGCAACTATCGCAAACGATCCGTTCCGAGATGGAACAGAAGCAAATCCCCAGCTTCTCAATCGCGTTGGTGGCGGATGGAAAGGTTGTCTCGTCCGCTGGGTTCGGATTCCAAGATGCTGACAAAACCGTTCCCGCTTCCGGGAAAACGGTCTACCGAGTCGGCTCGATCTCCAAGTTGCTGACCGACGTCGCCTTGATGCAACTGGTCGAACAAGGCGAACTGGATTTGGATCAACCCGTTCAAAAGGTGCTGCCCGAATTCAAGATCGCCGATGCTGAGCACAGCGCGAAAATCACGCTACGGCAACTGACTCAGCACCGCGCCGGCATCGTTCGCGAATCACCGGTGGGCAACTACTTCGATCCCACCGAACCCACTCTGAAAGCAACCGTCGCCAGCCTGGCGGACACTCCGCCTGTTTACGCCCCCGGCACTCGCACCAAATATTCGAACGCGGGCGTATCGGTCATCGGATTGGCGGTTGAAGAGGCCGCTGGAGTGTCGCATCCGAAATACGTCCAACAACACGTGCTCGAACCACTGGGGATGACTCACACCAGCTTCGAAAAGAACGAAGCCTTGTCGGAACACACCGCCGCTGGCTGGATGTGGGGCTATGACCGTCCCGCGTTTGCCGCCCCCGAATTCCTGCTCGGCACCGGTCCGGCCGGGAACCTGTATTCCAGCGTCGAAGACCTGGCACAGTTCAGCTTGTTCGTGATGGGACAGCATCCCACGAAGATTCTCGAGGACGCTTCGCTCACCGAAATGCTCCAGCCCGGTGAGACCCCCGACGGAAAACCACTGCCCTACGGAATCGGTTTCCGCGTCAGCGACTTCCAAGGACATCGCCGCGTCGGCCATGGAGGAGCCGTGTATGGCTTCTCCACCCAGCTCGAGATTTTGCCAGACGAGAACATCGCCGTCATCGCCGCCAGTTCGCTGGACGGAACGAACAACTGGATCACGCGAATTTGTGATCAGGCACTCGAAGGCATGCTCGCCGTCCGAAACGATCAAGAAACCACGCCACTCATTTCGACCGTCCCGGTGCCCCGCTCGCGAGCCCGCAGTTTGGCTGGCGTCTACTCCTCCATGCCCGGCGATGCCTCTCGAACAGTGACCGTGGACTGGATCGGCGATCGCCTGCTGCTGTGGAAAGGAACATTCCAACGAGAAATCCGCAGCCGTTCGGACACGGGCGAACTGGTCCTGGACGATCGCTTTGGGTTTGGCCCCCGTATTCAACAAGACCAAACGTACCTGGTCATCGACGATGCGACCTACACGCGGCTCTCCAACGCTCCCCCACCAGAAATTCGCGACGAATGGCGTGATCTCGTCGGGGAGTACGGCTGGGACCACAACACGCTCTACATCCTCGAACGCCATGGACAACTGCACGCATTGATCGAGTGGTTCTATTACTACCCGCTCACCCAAGTGAGCCAGTATCGCTTCGCGTTCCCCGATCACGGGCTCTATCACGGCGAAGAATTGATCTTCAACCGCGATGGTTCAGGCGAAATCACAGAAGTCATTGCCGCCCAGGTCGCCTTTCAAAAACGCGAGGTGGGAACCAAAGCTGGCGAGACCTTCAAAATCAAGCGTGAACTTCCGGTCGAAAAACTGCGTGAGCTCGCCGATGCCGCGAAACCTCCTCATGAAGAAGGCAACTTCCGCCCGACGGATCTGACCGAACTGACTTCGATTGACCCCAGCATCGAACTGGACATTCGGTACGCGACGACCAACAACTTCATGGACACGGTCTTCTACCAGCAACCACGGGCGTTCGCTCAGCGCCCCGCCGCCGAAGCCGCCGCGAAGGTGCACCAGGAATTGGCGAAACAAAACCTGGGCCTGCTGATCCATGACGCGTATCGCCCCTGGCGAGTGACCAAGATGTTCTGGGATGCGACCCCCAGCGAAATGAAGGACTTTGTCGCCAACCCAGCGCAGGGCTCTCGCCACAATCGAGGCTGCGCGCTCGACCTAACCTTGTTCGACCGCTCCACTCGCGATCCCATCCCAATGGTTTCCGGGTACGACGAGTTCAGCAAACGTTCCTTCCCACTGTACCCCGGTGGCACCCAGAGACAGCGTTACTACCGCGGCCTGCTTCGACGAGCAATGGAGTCAGCCGGTTTTCAGGTTTACGAGTACGAATGGTGGCACTTCGATTTCGACGGCTGGCAACAGTACCGAATCGGCAATCTCCCCTTCGAAGAGATTCCCAACTGAAGGCCACACCACTCCATTGAGGTCGTGCCGTTGATCGAGGCCGCGTTTTAGCAAGTTTCAGCATTTGAGCACCTCTCCCGAAACGAAGTTTTGGGGGAGGCATTGCAACACAACATTTGAAAACTGCACGACCTCCATTGCGTCGACAACAACTCATCGGTGAAGGTCACGCCCGACGGCCCATGGCAGAATCAAAACTCTCGCCAGCGGCATCACCAAAGCGATCACCATCGCGACCGGTAAGAAAGTGGGTGTCCAGGTTCCCCACGATTCGCTCAAGACGATTTGCTGGGGCAACACCCCCATCAAAACAGCGGAAAGCAACACAACGGTGAGACACCACACCGCGACTGATTTTGCAATCCAAGCTTTGGGCGTTCCCGGTTGCCGAATGGCCTGCACGAACGCCACCACGACCGTGGCCAGCTTCGCCCACAGCAACCACGTGACCCAAGTTAGAATCTGCAAAACGCCAAGTCGAAACTCTTGCAGCATGACCTCCCACTCACTTTGGCTGACAAACCACGATCCCAATCGAAAGGCCCCCCAGAGAAAACCAACGCTGACCACAAAAGTGACCGCGGCGGTGACTCGGCGATCGGCCATCAACGCCAACCACAGCATGGCCACACCGCATCCAACCAAAACCATGGTTGAGAACAGAGCAATCGCGAGTGACACCCGAACTCCCATCGCAAAGGAACTCACACCGGTCCCCGACGCCATCGACTCGGACCATTGATTCCACACCGGCTGATTGGCCGGGATGGCAAAGGCCCCCAGCACGCCAAACGTGACCAACGATGCCAGCCACACCAACCGGATCGTTCGCCACACTTTGATCGCGGCCAGAACTTCTCGCGAAACCGGGCTGACCGCCAACAACAACGGCATCGCCCTGCCCTGCGACGCTCGTCGCATGCCGCTGACTTCTCCCCAACCGCCCGCTGTCGACAACGCGGTGTAAGTCAGCACGATCAAACCAGCGACCACCACGGAAGCAAAATTGAGTGGCAAACAGGCCAGCAACACGAGCGTCGGCACACCAATCCACGCGATGATGGACCAGCGCATTGCCCGTGACTGACGACCGTCAAACCACGCCAGCGCCGACGCTTGCCCACCTCTCCGAACCGACGCCCCCACACCGAGAATCCGTTCGCCGATTGATGATGCGAACTCACGAATCCTCGCCGTGATCGAACCGGCATCATCCAGTCCATACGAGTTGGCTCGGGCAAGCTCCAATGATCGATACGTGATCCAAAGAGTTCCTCCCCAAAGCAAGAGCATCAGCCATGGAAAATACGCGAGCAGCAACCATTTCGGATGATCCGGATCCAGTGCTAGGAACGGCCAACACATCACCATGTATCCGGTAGGAATCAGCACCAGCAAAGTGAGGACTCGATACCCGTTCCAAGAGAATGGCCGCCAACAGAACGCTAACACTGCCATGGATCCGGTGCCGAGCGAGATCCACAATGCCAGATAGATCCAACGCTCATGCTGGCTACGGTCCGCGATCGAAAGTTCAATCGCGATCGCAATCATCAACAACGAGATTGCGATCGCCGCATGTCGAGCCACCGCGGCGACCAGCAACAATCGGCTCGATGGGATCGGACTGCGCAGCAGAAACGCATCGAACCCGGACGCTTTCCGCTCCACATCCGGTCCCGACCAATCAATCGCGAAAATCGACCACAACAGCAGCGGGGCTTGCGTCACCGCCATGACTCCCGCGATGGCGTTGGAAGCCAACAAAACATCCGTCCCAAACAATCGGTGCATCCACGCGGCCAAAGCGACACCAATCAGTGACAGCACCCACAGCTTTTGCCACACACCGCCCCAGCGAGCCCAAAGCAATCTCGCCGCAGCAAGACAGTCCTTTTGCCAATCGTTCCGATGGTCGCTGACGAACCCGTCATTCGCGGGTGAACCAGTCACCGTCGATTGCTGAATGGTCGATTGCTGAATGGATGATGCGTTCATGACAACGACTCCATCGTGGCAGCCGCGCGACCTGGCGTTTGGCCTGAAGGATCCCCAGTCGTCGCTGACTGCCGCGGGGCTCGCACGTGAGCTTCGAACAATCGCTTCAGCGTCACATGACGACTTTCAATCCATTGCCAATCCGGCGGCAACGCGGCCGGCGACAAATCCGATTGCCGAGGCACCAACAGCGACCATTCACCGTCTTCCTGATGCCAGCCCAAACCTGCTTCCACCGGACAATCTCTCCGAGCGTGTTGTGTCGTGATCGTCTCGTCACGCGATCGCAAGATCCATTCTTCATAGCGTTCGTCGACCGCCATCATCGGCATGGATTCAATCAGTTTGCCCTGATGCATGATCGCGACCTGGTCACACACCCGGCTGACCTCGTCGAGCAAGTGGCTGCTGAAGATCACGGTCCGGCCTTCCAAGCTGACCGTTCGAATGATCGCTTGCAAAATGTCATCGCGAGCGAGCGGATCCAGCCCGCTGCCGGGTTCATCCAAAACCAACAAGTCCGGCTTGTGAGCGATTGCGGCAATCAACCCCGCTCGCGCTCGGCCGCCCTTGGAGAGCGAACGAAGTTTGGTGTCCGGTGACAACTCAAACCATTCACACAACTCCGCCGCGTACGCACGATCCCAGGTCGGATAGATCGCCTCGCAAAACTGGGTCAGATCACGAACTCGCATCCAAGTCGGCAAGCTGTCTTCTTCAGAAAGGTACCCCATTCGCCGCATCACTTTTTCGCGATCGGTGATCGGGTTGCATCCCAGCACGCGGACCCTGCCGACTCGCGGTTGATGCAACCCCAACAAGTGACGCAGCAAAGTGGTCTTGCCGGCGCCGTTCAGCCCCAACAACCCAAACACGGTTCCTTGCGGGATCTTCAGCGAAACATCGCTCAGTGCCTCCGTCCGGCCAAATCGTTGACTCAGGTTTTCAACCACCACGGCATCTTGCACCGACGACTCTTGAACATCGTTCATGACGTTTCTCCCCGTTTGCGTTGCAACTCTTCATCGCGACGGAGAATCCATTGCGACAATTCTTTGGCATCCACGCCCAGCCCTTGCGAGAGCACGAGCAATTGATCGATCGCGGGCTCGATCGCCTCCCGCTTCGCTTTCGCGGACATCGACGTCGGCGAGGACGAGACAAACGTGCCTCGGGTGCGACGTTTCTCGACCAAGCCCGCTTGTTCGAGTTCGCGATAAGCTCGCGCGATGGTGTTCGGATTGACGCGCAATCGCTCCGCCAACGTTCGGATGGCGGGCATCTCGTCTCCACCAGAAAGCTGGCCCGACAGAATTCGATGTCGAATCTGCTGGACCACCTGTTGATAGAGCGGCACGCCGTCGTCGGATAAATGAATCTGCATAACTGACCCCTTGTATTAACTCATTGATACAGGTGTCCCGACGGCGAGTCAACTGTTTTTCCTAGAATTTCAAATCGTGGCTCCAGGTCGAAGACCGGCACTCGCAACCAAACTCGTGCTCAGGTCGAAGACCGGTGCTCGTGCTCGTAATCGAAACCACGAGCAATCGAGCAATCGAGCAATCGAGCAATCGAGCAATCGAGCGAGAGCGCGAGAGCGCGAGAGCGCGAGAGCGCGAGAGCGCGAGAGCGAGCGCGAGCGAGCGCGAGCGCGAGGCAACGAACATTTTTTCAAATTGTTTAGACAAATGACTCGCTGGGGCGCATCCTGTTGTTTGATGAGCAACTCCACCCCCTTTTCGAAACGCGTTTTTCAGTGCGTCGACCACATGGTGGTTCACGGTGGGGACGCGGTCGCTGGCCTGATCGACCTGACGTCGAGCCGGATGGTGCGATTCGCCACGACGATCACGCGGAACCAGCACGACGCCGAAGACGCGGTGCAAACGGTGCTGGTGAAAGTCGCTGAACGACCACGCTTGATCCGCGATGCCGACCAGCCCTGGAATTACTTGCTGCGAATGGTCCGCAACGAATCGCTCCTGATCACGCGACGCAAATCTCGCTGGAGCTTGGTCGACAACCTGGCGGACCTGCTGACCGTTCGGCGAGTCGACGAACTGGAACAAGAAGAAACGATCCGAGAGGTTTGGCGAGCCCTTCGCAAATTGCCCACCGAACAGAGCGAAGTGATCGTGCTGAAGATCTGGGAACAAATGACGTTCCTTGAAATCGCCGACGTCCTGGAGATCACGCCCGGGACATCCGCCAGCCGGTACCGCTATGGAATGCAGAAGATGACGCAACTGCTGCGTGGCGACGTCGAATCGGAGGTGCCCACGCATGGCTGATCACAACTCGTTCCTCAACGCTGCAAAACACCTGGTAGCGAAACTCGTCAAGAGTTTCGGAATTTCAGTAGCGAAACTCGTCAAGAGTTTCGGAGATTCAGTAGCGAAACTCGTCAAGAGTTTCGGAGATTTGGTAGCGAAACCAATCAAGAGTTCCGGAAACGATCGCCGGGAACCGAAAGTCTTGACGACTTTCGCGACGCAAAAAACGCACGAAGCCGATCGAAAGCAACGCTGCACGGCATTGCCCGATCCACCTCTCAGTAACAACGGCTACGAATTGGACAATTGGCAACTTCAAAACGGTGAATCCATCGAAGACTTGATTCGCGATGCAGGCCGCTACGTTCGACCATCGTCGGAACTTCGCCCACGAGTCCTCGAGTCGGTTCGCCAACAAAACGATGCGAGACAAAAAACCGGCGGGGTGCTCGGAATGCTTGGTTTAGGGATGGCCGCCATGCTGTCTTTCGTTTGGGTCGGACAGTCAATTCAATCCATCCCACCGCTTCCGCGAATGAGCAGCGACGAGGTGGAACAAAAAGCCATGCTGCGATCATCGCTGACGAATCAATCACTGGACTGGGCGTTGATGGAAGTGATGGATGACCAACGCCCAACGAAACAGCCCCCACACAACGTCCACCCCAATCAAGAAGCGGGACGCCAACCATGAGCGAATCTGCCTTCTCACCGGAACACCTGACCACCGTCCCTCAAGCCGATGTTTTTCATGACGGGCTCGCCGCCGCGGTGATGGCCCGCGTCCCCATTCACTTGGGGACCGGCGGATCCGTGGGCGGCAAGCTGACATTGGAAAAAGTGGAGTTGCTGAAACGGCAACCCGCGGCGGAATGGCCGACACGATACCGGGCGGCACGAGAAGTGTTCGACCGCACTGGAAACATGCAGATCGTTCTGGATGGGCTGACCCACAACACACGTTCCGAACGAACGCTGTCGCGTTTGCTTTGGGGATCGTGCATCTACTTGATGACCTTGGCGGTGGTTGGGTACTTGGGTTTGGCATTCTTCACCCACTTCATTGGCCCCAGCGTCAACGCTCTGCGTGCCGACATGGAACTGGTTCCTTCCACTCCGCAGGCCCCTCGCTCCGATCCAATCATTGATTTTTTGCCGACGGTGCTCGTCGTCGCGCCGCTCGTCTTGCTGGGCACATGCCTGTTGATTTGGATCACCGGTGGCGTCTCACGATGGGCCCCCCGACTCGGTGGCTCCGCTTACATCCGTGACAACGCCTCTGCGGTTGCCATGCGATTGATCGCTGCGATGGCCAAAACGGGTGTCCCGGCCGAAGAAGCGGTGAATCTGAGCTGCAACTTGCTCGCCAGCAATCCAGCCGCTCGCAATCAGGTGCAAACCACGCTTCGTGGTCGAACGCTCAACGCATCGTCCGAAGCGACTCTGCTGGGACTGGGAACTCACTTCCGAACCAGCGCCGCCAACCGGATGAGCGTGTTGAAAGTCGCATTGCCAATCGCGCTGACTTGCTTGATCGGCGGGACCGGTGCATTGGCCTACAGCCTGGCGTTGTTCAATCCACTGGTGTCGCTCATCCATGATTTGTCGAAGCCCACTCGCGACCTTCCCGCTGGCAACCTGCCAACGACCTGGGCTCCGAAACCACCGATCGCCCCTCCATCCATCGCGGAACGACGCGCTGACCCCATAGCAACCCGACGCGCAAGCGAGAAATTCCAGCCAGGAGTGACCTCATGACAGCCACTCCTGACGATGAATTGATCCCAGAACTGGTTGCACCGGGAGCGCCTGGATTGCAATTCGTCCAACAACAGATCGAACAGTTGCTTTCGCGACGATCCATGATCGCGTTGCAACTGCATCAAGCCGCTCAGCAATCCGTCGGCCCTGTGGCCCAGCAAATGGAATTGATGAGCCGCTGGTTCGATCAACCAGTGACCGCGGACGACGTGCTGCATCACCCCGAAGCACTTGCGATCTGCCAACCGTTGCTGGTCGCTTCGAAGGAGCACGCCTCCGCCGAAGTTGCCAACGAGAAAACCCGACTCGAAGACGCTGTCAGACACTGGGAAAGCACGCTATCGAGTCGACCGACCCGAAACCGCCTGTGGATCATTCTCGTCTACCCGTTGGTTCTCGCCTTCGCAAGCATCGCAATTTTGATGGTCATCTGCGTGCTGCTGGTGCCATCCTTTGAAGAGATGATGGACGAGTTTGGCCTATCCCTGCCCTACTCCACTCAAACGGTTTTCGCCATTTCCCATTTCGCCCGCGACTATGGCTTGTGGCTCCTCGCCGCCTTGGTTGCAATCGTGCTGGTCTCGCAACTGGTTCGCTATCGGGCGCACCGTGTCGGGCAAGATCCACCGTGGGTCCGTTTGGGCCGCCGACTGTTCATGCCCGCCAGATTGGTCTGGGCCTCCTGGGCGGAGCATGTCGCGATGATGCTGGACACGGGACTGACTCGACGAGAGGCCTACCAAATCGCAGGTGAAAGCAGCCCATCCAGATGGATGTCCAACCTCAACGCAAGATGCGTTCAATCAATCAATGAAGGTCGAAATCCACTTGCAGGCCCAACGCACATCCATGGCAAACCATGCCATCTGATGATCCATGCCGTGCAAACCGAGACGATCCCGCAGCAAGCGGATTGCATGCGAGATGTCGCCGCGATCTATCGCGATCGTGAACGGCACCAACGCCGCGACATCCTGACCTGGGTGTCGCCACTGATCGTTTGCATGTTGGGGATGACCATCGGCTGGGTGATGGTCGCGCTCTTCATGCCCCTCGTCCAACTCATCAGTGGATTGACATGAGCACACCATCCTCCCAAACGCACAACACACCCGATGGCTTGCTGGCTCTTTCATCGATCCCGCAACGAGCTTTGGTTCGGACTCTGCTGGTCGCTCATCAAGAACGCACCAACCCATCAAAATGGGTGCATCTTCTCGCGGCCGAATTCGGCGGTCCGATTGGAATGCGCATGAACCACCTGGCCATGCTCTTGAAGGAGGGCACCCCCGTCGCGGATGCCCTGGAACAAACCCCAGACATCCTGGCCCCTTCTGGCCTGATGGCGATTCGATTGGCAAGCGAAACAGGAACCCTGAATGAAACCTACGAAGCCCTGATCTCCGACGAAGGACTGGAATCCGAGTCCGCTGATTCCAGTTGGCGGAACCCTCGCTCCGAATTCACGCGCGTGCTGATCGGCTTTGTCTTTGCTTGGTTCATCCTTACGTTTCTGATGATCTTCATCATGCCAACCTTCGAAAAGATGTTCGACGAGTTTGGCTTGGACCTGCCTCCGATCACTCGCTTGCTGATCTCGTTCAGCCACCGCGGCGGTGAGTTCTTCTTTTTTGGGATCGCGATTTTCGTGACGCTCTTTCTGGGGCGTCTGCTGTTTTTCGGCGAAAAACGCCCGCAACGATTCAATCCGTTTCGGTGGCACGAACGCTTTGTCCCACCGTCCGTGAACCTGTTGTCACTCTTGGCAATCGTGGTCGGCTCCGGTCGCCCCATCGCCTCGGGACTGGAAACCCTTTCGAAGTGTCACCACGTTCCCCAAACACGACGTCGACTCGCCGCGTCATGCGAACGAGTGGAACGAGGCGAAGATCCATGGACGACGCTGGCCAGTGAAAAGATCCTGACCACCCGAGAATCCCAAGCGTTGTCGGTGGCCGGCTCGAGCGACGTCCAAGCCTGGCTGCTGCAATGGTTGGCAGAATCGCGATTTGACAAGCGTTCGATTCGCCGCCACCTGCTGACGCGCGCGGTCTCCTTGGCCAGCCTGCTGCTGTTGGCTGGGGTCGTTGCCTGGGTTTGCATCGCGGTCTTCCTTGTTCTCACCAGCCTGATCGGAGCCCTCGCGTGATGAACCATCGCTCCACAAGCCGAATCATGCCATCGCGAAACGCCTTCACGATGATTGAATTGGTGGTCGCCGCCTCCATCATGATCGCGTTGATGTCAGTCGTCACCTCGTTGACGTTTCGCATCCATGGGGTCTGGCAAGACACCAACCAACACCGCCTCGCAACCTGGGCGGTGTCCAGCGAACTGGAACGCATCACTTCGCTTCCGAAAGAGGAAATCGCGACCACCCTCGACCAACTGCAGGCTTCTGCGGAACTCCAAAACATGTTGCCAGACCCCGCATGGTCAGGTGACTTCCTCGATGACGAACTCGGCCCGCGTGTCGCTCTGCGTTTGAACTGGAAACGCCGCCATCCAGGCACACCGCTCGAATTGGTTGGCTGGGTCCTGGACACAGACACCGAAGAGGAGACGTCACCATGAACCGCTCCCCCCAACGACACGCGCACTCCTTGGTTGAACTGATGATCGTGCTCTCAGTGCTTTCATCACTGATCACTGTTTCCATCGGCTGGATCCACCAATCCATGAAACTCTCCAAACAAATGCACTCCCGGCAAGCTCACCAAACCAACTTGACGCGTTTGACCCGCATGATTCGGGACGATGCCCGTGCCGCCACCGAAGCCTCCGTCGATGGCCAAACGCTGGCACTGCCTGCATTGAATGTCGTGTACCAAGTCAAAGGCCCGGTGATCCAGCGGACCGAACAAATCGACGCCAGCACCACGCGAACGGATGTCTTTGAACTGCAACCTGGTTCACGTGTCATTTGGAACGACACCGAACTTCCCAAAGCGATCACGTTGCAGATCAAACGTTCCAGCGGAACTCCCACCCCAAGTCGTCTGCCACAAACGAACGAACCCAATGCGACCAACTCCGACACGACCGATCGCAATGATCTGCACTTGAGAATGGAACTGAATCGGTACGCACGACTGGGAGTGAAGCCATGAAACAAAAATCCTCCCTTCACCCGCCCCTCGGAAGCGTCATGCAAACCACTTCCACTGTCCAGCCTCCCACCGGGAGGTTCGAGCGAAACAGATTCACTCACCACCCTCCGACCGGAAGGCTCGAGCAAAGCAACTCCACTCTCCAGCCTCCGACCGGAAGGCTCGAGCAAAGCAACTCCACTCTCCCGCCTCCTACCGGGAGGTTCGAGCGAAGCTCCCTTTTTCTTCACCCTCCCTCTGGGAGGGTCGAGCGAAGCGAGGGGAGGGCCGATCCTGAACACAGCTTTCACCCCCCGCACAAATCCCACACTCCACACGAACCACGCCAAGGCGCCGCCCTGATCTACGTGCTCGTGTGCCTGGGCATTTCGGTTTCGCTGGTCATGACCTCCCTGAAAAGCAGCCTGACTCACCGCCGCCAAACCAACCAACTGCTTCGCGTGGAACAAACCGATTGGCTGCTCGAAGCTGGATTGGTCCGAGCCCACCGGCAACTCCGCAACGACGACGCCTACACCGGAGAAACCTGGTCGGTCAGCGACGCGATTCGCGGTGATGAACCCGCCGAAATCGAAATCGAAGTGACGCCAGACGATGCGCCCGAGAATTCCCTGACCATTCGCGTGATCGCTCGATTGGGCCAGCAAAATCCCGAGAACCCACGTCGCATCCAGCGGTCCAACACCTGGCAAATCGCTTCCGAGCTTTAGCCGACCACGACACTCACTTGATCTCAATCCATTGCTCCCCCGACCTTTTCAACCGGCCCCACCTCGAACCCAGGAATCTACCATGGCAACGAAATCCCCTTCCTCGTCACGGCGTGCGTTCACGCTGGTCGAACTCTTGGTGGTGATCGCCATCATCGGCGTCTTGGTCGGTCTGCTGTTGCCGGCTGTCCAAGCCGCGCGGGAAGCGGCGCGGCGGATGAGCTGCTCCAACAACATCGCTCAGATCACCTTGGCCACTCACAACTATGAATTCTCGATGGAGCACTTGCCGCCGGGAACCACCAACCCGACCGGTCCTATCGTCAACACACCCAACGGCGAACACATCAGCTTCCTGGTTCGCTTGCTGCCTTACATCGAACAACAAGGTGCCGCCGACGACTTTGATTTGACCGCCAGCGTCTATGCCCCGGCCAATGCGAAAGTTCGCGCGTATCAAATCCCCGCCTTCCTGTGCCCTTCGTTTCCTTTTGGTACCAACGATGAAAACACGGCTGGCCTGGCCAACTACGCCGGCTGCCATCACGACGTCGAAGCCCCGATCGACGAAGACAACAACGGGCTGCTGTTTCTCAACAGTGAGGTTCGCTACAGCGACATTTACGACGGCAGCAGCCACACGATCCTGATTGGCGAAATGATCCCCACCGTCGAATCACTTGGTTGGGCGTCCGGGACACGAAGCTCGCTACGAAACACCGGTTCGCAAATTGGCGGCGGGATTCGAGCGTTGGGTGCCGCGGGCATGAACGAAAATCCCCCTGAGTTTGTCGGCGGCTTTGCCAGCGAACATCCCGGCGGCGGCAACTTTGGCTTCGCCGATGGCTCCGTCCGATTCCTGTCTCAGAACACCGACCCACAGATTTTCACCTACCTGGGTCACCGAGCCGACGGCGAATTTGTCGACGATGCGATGTGATCGGGCACTTCGATTGCCGCGTCCTCCCGTTGAACGTTGTCATCCAAAGGATCACCCACCCCTCTGGGTCGAGCAAACGATCATCACCCTCCCTCCGGGGAGAACGCACAGGTTGCTTCACCCTCCCTCCGGGAGGGTCGAGCGGAGCGAGGGGAGGGTCTCAGCACCGGGTCCAGCGCATCCTCTCGCCGCCACTTCACCTGTTTTTTAACAACCGATTCGCCCCCAAAAAGAACGACTTGCCAAAATCGCACTTGGCTAGTCATACTCGGGGGCTCGAAAATCTCATTTCCTTGACAAACCACTCCGGCACGTCTGATGTCCAAGAGCAAGAAAAAAGCAGAAACCATTTTCCTGGTCTGCGAAGAAACCGGACAGTACAACTACACTCTCCGCAAAAAGCCTGGTGGGGAAAAGCTTCGCTTGAAGAAGTACAACCCCAACCTGCGCAAGCACACCTGGCACGCTGAAAAGAAAAAGTAAGCTTCACAGCGCAGCCCCCCTTCAAGGACGACGGTCGATTTGAGTACCGATTCCAGCTCGATTTCCGATTCCAACCAGCTTGTTGATTCCGGGACGAAGCGGGAATGGCGGATCACTCCGCACGATGCTCCGTTGGTCGAACAACTGATTCGCACCACGGGACTGCCTCCGGTCGTCGCTCAGTTGCTCGTCAGTCGCGGCGTTTATTCGCAAGAAGACGCCGCCACGTTCTTGGACACCAAACTGACCAGCCTGCGTGACCCGCAGCTGCTGCCCGGCGTCCCTGCCGCCACGGAAAAAATCCTGGCGGCCGCAGAAGCCAAAACGCCGATCGTCATCTACGGCGATTACGACGCCGACGGCATGACCGGATCCGCGATCCTGGTCAATTGCCTGCGATTGCTCGGGGCCGAGGTCAGCTACCACGTGCCCAACCGGCTCGAGGAAGGTTACGGCCTGAACGAGGACTCGATCCGCAAACTGGCCGCTCGCGGCAAGCAAATGATCGTTTCGGTCGATTGCGGGATCGCCAGCCTGCAGTGCGCCAAACTCTGTCGCAAGCTCGGCGTCACGCTGATCATCACCGATCACCACCAAATCGGCGACGAACTGCCCGACGCCGACATCATCGTCCACCCGCGACTGCCCGGAACGGCTTACCCGTTTGGCGAACTTTGCGGCGCCGGCGTGGCCTTCAAACTCGCCTGGTCGCTATGCCAAGCCAAATGCGGGCAGAAAAAAGTCACACCGCCGATGAAGCGATTCCTGATGCAATCGCTGTCGCTGGCCGCCATCGGAACGATCGCCGACGTGGTCCCGCTGCTCGACGAAAATCGCGTGCTGGTCAATCACGGCCTGCGAGTCATGCAGACTGAACCGCTGCCGGGTTTGTGGGAACTGATGAAGCTGACCAAACTGGATCAGGCCAGCGAATTGACGACCGAAAACATCTCCTTCGGCCTGGCCCCCCGCCTCAACGCCGCCGGACGACTCGGCCAAGCCCAACTGGGAATCGAGCTGCTGACGATCGAAGCTGGCGACCGCGCCGTCGCACTGGCCCAGTACATCGACCAGCTCAACGGAACCCGAGACACGCTGCAGCGAAGCGTGCAACTGGCCGCGCAGAAACAAGCGAACACCGACTTTGACCCCGAAAAGGACCCCGCCTTGGTCCTGGCCGGAGTCGGCTGGCACACCGGAGTCATTGGAGTCGTCGCGGGTCGCTTGGCAGAGAAATACGCCAAACCCGTGATCATTCTCTCGCTCGACACCGCGGGCAAAGTCGACGCGACCGGGTCGGGACGCGTCGGCGGCACCGGCATCAATCTCTACGAAGCCCTGCGTGAATGCGACGACCGACTGGTTCGCTACGGCGGTCACCCAGCCGCCGGCGGGCTGACGATTCGCGAATCCGACATCGAAGCGTTCCGCGGCGACTTCTGCGAAGCCGTTTCGAAACAGTGGTCCGAGCAAGACCTGGCACCGGCGATCCAGATCGATGCGGAGGCTCCGCTCGGGCAACTGAACCTGCAAACGATGAAGCAGATCGAAACCATGGCTCCCTTTGGAGCTGGGAACCCACGCCCCGTTTTGATGGGCCGCGACATTCAGCTCAGCGAACCCGCCAAAAAGATGGGCAAAGGTGAAAACCACCTGTCCGTGCGTCTGAAACAGGGCGAACGCGTGATTCGCGGGGTCGCCTTCGGTGCCGCGGACTGGTGCGAACCGCTGAACCAGCACAACGGCCCGATCGAGATCGCTTACCGGCCCGTCATCAACGAGTTCAACGGCTATCGCAGTGTCGAAGTCCACCTGGTGGACTGGCGAAAACAAACCTGACACCGACGAGAATCGGCCCCGGTCCTCCATAGACCCCGCGTCATGGAATCGGCAAAACTTCCCCGTTTCACGTGCTGTTCTCTGCGTTGTGTTGCGGGTAAAGTACCGCCACTATGAATGATCTCTTTGAATTGAACGATGATGTCGCGGTCGTAATCGGCGGCACTGGCGAGCTCGGCGGCCACATGGCCCAGGCACTCGGATCGGCCGGAGCTCGCACGGCAGTCTTAGGACGCAACGCGGAACGCGGCGAGGCGAAAGTCAAAGCCATCACCTCAGGCGGCGGCGATGCCAAATTCTTCGCCGTCGACGGGATGCAAGCGGACTCCCTGGCCGAAGCTCGCGACGCGATCACGGCTTGGGCCGGGACGCCAACGATCCTGGTCAACGCCGCGGGCGGAAATCATCCCGACGCGACGATTCCACCAGGCGGCGATGTCTGCGGATTGCCTCGCGAAGCTTGGCAGCACGTGTTCGACCTGAACTTGGTTGGCGGAGCTTTGTTGCCCAGCCAAGTGTTCGCCCCCGCGATGATCGAAGCCGGCGTCGGCAGCATCATCAACATCGCGTCGATGTCGGGCATCATCCCGCTGTCTCGCGTCGTGGCCTACTCGGCCGCCAAAGCTGCGGTGATCAACCTGACCCTCTGGCTGGCTCGCGAATGGGCGACCACCGGCGTGCGAGTCAATGCGATCAGCCCCGGCTTCTTCCCCGCCGAACAAAACCGCAAACTGCTCTACAACGACGACGGCTCGTACACCGAACGTGGCGGCCAAATCATCGGGCACACCCCGATGGCTCGCTTTGGAAAACCCGAAGAACTCGCCGGTGCCGCCATCTGGCTGGCTTCGCGAAAAGCGTCCTCGTTTGTGACCGGGCAAAACATCGCCATCGACGGCGGATTTGCATCCGTCACGATCTGAACACCCATGCAGAAGTAAACGTGTGAACCAAGTCTTGTTCCCAGGCTCCTGCCTGGGAACACACTGCTTTCGGGGCTCTGTCTCCTGTTCCAACCCCGGCAGGCCCAGCCTGCGGTGCAGTGCATTCCCAGGCGGGAGCCTGGTGACCAGTGGTTCGAGCCCATTCCCGATTCCCCCTTCCCCATCCGCACTGTCCCATGATTGAACTACGTAGCGACGCCAAATACGCCATGGTCATTCCCACCAGCATGGGAATCCGTTTGACGCCAGTGGACCACCAACCATTCCACTGCAGCGACACGTTCAAGATGCAAGCCACCAGCGCTGAATCGAACGTCGGCAGCATCTCTTCATTCTTGGGTTTGCCGGTCAAAATCCTGACCGCATTTGTCAAAGACAGCCCCGTCGCCCGGTTCATCAAAGATGACTTGGCTGGCCGTCACATGGACTTCGAAGGTCCCGAATTCGTTCAAGACAACCCCTGGGGCGTGCGCCACCAAATCAACATGGCCGACAGCGGCTGGGGTTCGCGCGGACCTCGCGTCCAAAACGACCGCGCCGGTGAAGTCGGCTGCAAGCTGAACGTCAAAGACTTCGACCTCGATCGAATCTTCGGAACCGAAGGCGCCAAGATCGTTCACCTGTCTGGCTTGATCGCTGCACTCTCGGAAGAGACCAGCGAATTCTGCTTGGAAATCGCTCGTGCCGCCAAGAAGCACGGCTCGCGAATTTCGTTTGACCTGAACCACCGCGCTTCGTTCTGGAAAGGTCGCGAAGACCAACTGGCCGCTCAGTTCAAAGAGATCGCCAGCCTGTCCGACATCCTGATCGGCAACGAAGAAGACTTCCAACTTTGCCTGGGCGTCGAAGGCCCCGAAGCTGGCGGCAGTGACATCACCGCGAAGATCGATGGCTTCAAGGAAATGATCAACCGCGTCAAAAAGGAATACGCCGACACGACGCTGTTCGCGACCACCCTGCGTGAAGTCGAGAGCGCCAACCTGCATCACTGGGGCGCAATCGTTTCGCACGGCACCGAGTTCGCTGTCATCGAACCACGCGAAATCGGCGTGATCGATCGTATCGGCGGCGGTGACGGATTCGTCGGCGGCCTGCTCTACGGCGTGCTGCAAGGCTGGGACGCCGAGAAGAGCGCTCAGTTCGGCTGGGCGACCGGTGCTTTGACCGCAACGCTCTACACCGACTACGGCCAACCCGCCGACGAAGACCAAGTCTGGAGCATCTGGAAGGGCAACGCCCGCGTCCAACGCTGAGCTTCGCAGGACGTTTTTCAATCCTTTTGAAGCCTCGTCCTCACCGGGGAAAGAGCCCCACTTCCTTCACCCTCCCTCCGGGAGGGTCCAGCATCGGATCCAACGTGCAACCCGCCCCGGCAGGGGCCGGCATTGTTAGCTCGGGGTGGAAGCCCCGAGAACGTGGATGAAGATCAGGATGCCGCCCCGGCAGGGGCCGTCGTCGATGATGCGGCGGGAAGTGACCTGGTGAGTCGTTGCCGGATCAACAAACTGGACGACCTCGCTGGACGGACGGGCCCAACGAAGCGTTCAGCCACATTCGGGTGATGAGGCTCAACAGACAGCCTTCAATCGCCGATCACTCTTTCTCGGCCGTGGCCTCTTCAAAGGTCGTGTACTTCCACACGATCTTGGTGGGTGGATTCAATTCCATCGTGCCGATCCCCTTCGTCGCGAACTCACCATCAACCGTGTAGGTCCAGCCTCGCGTTGCGTTGGTGGCAACTCCCTCGATCGAATTGACGAATGCGGTGGTGCCCTCCCCACCGATCTCCATCTTGGGGGCGCTTAGATTACGCATCAAATCCTCCAACGTGGCCCCGGCAGCGACGTTGTCAACGACGTAGGACAGCGTCGTTTCGTCGTCGATCACAAAGTCGAACGCGACCTCGCCCGTGGGAGCGTAATCTTCGATCACGGGAGGCTCGACCGTCGCGGTGGATCCGCCGCACCCGGCGAGGCTCAATAGAACGGCCCCCCAGAGAACGCCGAACAGCGAACCGAAACGCCTGCGACTTGAGATCGCGAGCAAGTGTCCTGGTGCGTTGAGTGACTTCCGTGCCTGTTTTGAAAACACGATGTTTGCCTGTGAAACGTGGTGGCGAGAGGAACTCGCAAAATGGTTTTTCACAACTTACCGTGAAAACACCCCTTCAGTGAACCAAACTGGGCCGCGTTTCACGGGATTCTCGCGGTTTGATGAACCCAACCCCAGTAGTCGCAAATTGAGATTGCGACTATGGTAGGCGGAACGAAGAGGCTCGTCTCAAAACAGGATTTGCAACGAAATGACCATGTGCCGGGGAGTTCGCGGGGCCACCACCGTCGAGCAGGATGACCGCGAAGAAATTCTCAAAGCGACGACTCAGCTGCTGGCGCTCATGATCCGCCGCAACGAGATCGATTCCATTGACTTGGCCAGTGCGACGTTCACCGTCACCAAAGATTTGCACAGCGAGTTCCCCGCCCTCGCGGCACGCCAACTCGGGTGGCTCGAAGTTCCGTTGCTGTGCGGGTACGAAGTCTCCGTGGAAGGCTCACTGCCGCGTTGCATTCGCGTTCTGCTTCATTGGAACACGACCAAGTCCCAGTCCGAGATTCAACATGTCTACATTCGTGACGCGGTGAAACTGCGGCCGGACCTGTCGAAGGTTCCTGCAGTCGACGTCGAGGAATTGGAGCGATGGATCGCGGAACACCTCAAAGAGGACTGACCCCGTGAAATTGCAGTGGATCCCGTCCACCACCCTCAGCCTGTTGCGAATGGTCCAGTGGGTCAGTCGGCAACGCGAATTGAAAGATGCATCGCTGCAGAAAGCGATCCAGCCCGCGGTCCATTCCGTTTCGACCCGCTTGATCAACGCCTCGATCGACCCAGCGGTGATCTGGGAATACCTGATCGATGAAGTCATCGCGCAGGACAGCGATGTGGACCTGTCGCCCGCTCTGTGCGAAATCGCGTTGATTCGCGGCGGTCACTCCGACCTGCAGTCCGACCAAACGGCGATCGCAATCCACCGCAGCCTCGAAACCTGCCGGCGCGCCTTCACGACGCGTTCGCCGCGTTTGGCCGATCAACTGCGTCTCCGCTACGCTCCCCTCAAACAGGCCTACGAGTCCTACGGCCCGGGATTGATTCGCTCGGTCGGCAAAGCCATCTGGAACGGCAATCCACCAACCGATTGGTGGCCTTCTCGGGTCAGTGTGCATGCCGTGCAGCCGATCGCGAATGGCGCGGCGGGTGCCAGCACTCAACAAGCCAGCGTGTGGATCGAAGCCGTTCTGACCGACATGGATCCAGACGTCCCCGAGTGGCTGCGATTGGTTTACCAACTCAGCTGCATGGCAATCAGCTCGCACACACGCACGCACAACAGCAGCAGCGGAACACGGTCGAGCAGCGACACCGCCACCGGCGACACCAGCAGCGGATCATCGGAACTGCCATGGACGACTGCCATCGCACCGTTGATTTTGTCCAAGGCGGCCGACGCGGGAATGATCCCAAGCAATCGCTTTCCACTGACCAAAGCGTTGTCGATGTGGCATCCCGATCTTCCGCCGTCCCAGGCCCCTGTGGTCGAGCAATGGTGGAACGAGGTGGGGCTGACCAATCAACCGACGCCCATTGCCTTGAAACAACTTGCTGCCGCATTGTCCGCACACAACTCTTCCGATCCATCCACCAACTTTCACACGGCTTGAATTGATGGTCGCTTACCTCGCCATCCAAGGCGGCAACGAAAAGGGAACCCAATTCCCTTTGGATCCGGAACGCCCCATGCACATTGGGCGGGCTGCAGGTTGCGAAATCATGTTGACCGATCCCAACAGCAGTCGCTTTCATGCGGTTGTCTATTACGAAGATCACAACTGGCAACTCCGTGATACCGAGAGCCGCAACGGAACACTCGTCAACGGAAAAAAGGTCAGCACCGCTCGACTGAACAATGACACGCAAGTCGTCATCGGGAAAACGATCATGCAGATGATCAATCTGGACGAAGACTCGCTCAACGAAGACGCACTGTCACAAACCGTTTACGAAGAACTCGAGTCCTATCGAACCCGGCAACCTGATCGCGTTCGAGAACCAGGCCAACTGGTCGATCATCCCGACGACCTGCTGGACCTGTACCAGCTCAGCCTCTCGTTGCTGGGTGGCAAACGTGCGGATGAAGTCATCAACACGACGCTTGAATTGTTGCTCGATCGCACCGCGTCCGAAACCGTGACGTTCGTCGCCGACCAGGGCGATGGACGCTGGAAGATCCGCCGGCAATTCCCCAAGGATTCGCAACCGATCAAACTGGACCGAGGTCGCCTGCGTCATGTCAGCAACGAACAAAAACCCTACGTCAGCGACCATCCCAAGGACAACGGGAAATCGGGCAAAGACGCGTGCATGATGGTCCCGATTTTAGACGGCCAAACGTCACTCGGTGTCCTGGTTCTGCATCGCAGTGGAGCAGCTTACGACGAACGCTTGTTCGACTTGACGGTGGGAGCCGGCAGCCTGCTGACCAAAGGGATTGCCCAGTCCACGCTGACCGAAAACCTGCGACTGGAAAACCAACGCATCGCCGACCGCAACGCCGACCAAGGCGAATTGATCGGCAGCAGCAAATCCATGTTGCGACTCAAAGAACGGATCTCACGGGTCGGTGCCGCCAACGGTTCCGTGCTGATTCGAGGCGAAAGCGGCTCAGGCAAAGAACTGGTCGCGCGCGCCGTTCATCGGTCATCCACTCGAACCGATCGCCCCATGCTGACCGTCAACTGCGCCGCAATTCCTCGCGACCTACTGGAAAGCCAACTGTTCGGTCACAAGAAAGGCTCGTTCACGGGTGCCGACAACGATCACGATGGTTTGTTTCAACAAGCCAACGAGGGCACGCTGTTCCTCGACGAGATCGGCGAATTGAGCCTGGAAGGACAAGCCAAACTGTTGCGGATTTTGGAAGGTCACCCGTTCCTTCCCGTCGGAGCTACCAAGCAGGTCAGTGTCGACGTTCGCGTGATCGCGGCCACCAACCGAGACCTCACCGAGTTCGTCCGTGACGGCCGTTTTCGCGAAGACCTCTACTATCGACTCAGCGTGTTCGAACTCGCCGTGCCGCCGCTTCGCGAACGGGGCGAAGACATCGACATCTTGATCGATCACTTCCTGGATCACTTCCTTCGCCAACACGGTCGCCCCAAATTGTCACTCGGCGATGCCGCTCGCCAACGCATGCGAAGCTACGCTTGGCCGGGCAACGTTCGCCAACTCCGCAATGTGATCGACAGTGCGGTGGTGATGGCCGACGAACCCATGATTCAAGAGGATGACCTCGGTCTCCGTGACGCAGGACTGACGCAGATCGACACTCTGCGAATCGATGTCTGGGAAAAACGCTTGATCGAAAAAGCACTCAATCGATGCGACGGCAGTGTCCCCGAAGCGGCCAAGTTGCTCGGCATCAGCCGCGCGACCGCTTACCGCAAGATCACGGAATACGAGATCGAACGATGAGCGAACCATCGCCCTCCCATGACCCTGAGAAATCGAAAACCGCTGAAGAAGTGGTGTCCGACCACGAGCGGACTTCTGCTCAACGCAAACAACACCTTCACAACTTGGTCGTGATGGCGTTCGCCGACGGATCGCTCAGCCATCGCGAAGTTCACTTGGTCGCCCAGCGTTGCGAAGAACTCGGTTTGCATGAATCGGAACTCGAATCCGCTTTG
Organism: Rhodopirellula sp. P2; assembly: GCF_028768465.1. Lineage (GTDB taxonomy): Bacteria > Planctomycetota > Planctomycetia > Pirellulales > Pirellulaceae > Rhodopirellula. Next base: position 1,801,908 of record NZ_CP118225.1, on the reverse strand, counting down.
GCGTTTGGCATCCGTGACAGTGCCAAACTGCAACTGCCCACCGAGCCCGATGTGTGTGAATCCACGCTGAAAGACTTGATCCGAATGATGGCCGCGGATGGCCAATTCGTCGAAGCCGAAAAACGACTGTTCGCTTTGGCAGCCGCCAAAATGGGGCTGACCGGGCAACGACTGCAAACCTTGATTCAATCCGTTCAGCTCGAACTGGGCCGCTCTCCGTGACAGATGCCTCCCCCTCACCCCGTCGTCGCATCTTGATCACGTCCGGACCGACTCGGCAGTACCTCGATCCGGTTCGCTACCTCACCAACGCGTCGAGCGGACGCATGGGCGCTGCCCTCGCCGGTGCCGCCCTCGCTCTCGGGCACGAAGTGGTCATGGTCTCAGGACCGGTCTTGGTGGACTATCCCGAGGGTGTCGAACTGATCAACGTGCTGACCACGCAAGAAATGCTGCAAGCCGCCGGCGAGGCTTTCAAAGACTGCGACGGTGCCATCGGTGCGGCCGCACCCTGTGATTACATGCCCCGACATGTCTCGACTCAAAAACTCTCCAAAACGGGCGAACCGCTTCAATTGGAATTGATCGAAACGCCCGACGTCATCGCCACCCTCGGCCAAAGCAAACGCGATGACCAATGGGTGGTCGGCTTCGCACTGGAAACCGATGATCGCCGCTTTCGAGCCACCGTCAAACTCGAACGCAAACTTTGCGATCTGATGGTCAGCAATGGCCCGGAAGCCATCAACTCCAGCGAAAATCAAGTCGAACTGCTGGATCCGTCTGGCAACGTGATCGAGCACATTCGCGGCACCAAAGAACATGTTGCCGAGCGACTCCTTCACCAAATTCATCACCGTCTGCTTTCTTCCTGATCCCTCATGACCACCATACAAACTGATCTGCAAACGAAACTCGGTCGCCTGACGCTCCCCAACCCAATCTTGGTGGCTTCAGGAACGTTCGGTTACGCGCGAGAAATGGAAGGCATCGTTGACCTGACTCGTCTCGGCGGGATCCTGCCCAAAACCATCACCGCCGAACCACGCATCGGCAACGCGCCTTGGCGAACCGTCGAAACCTCGGCCGGTTTGCTCAACGCGATCGGGCTCGACAACGATGGCGTGGACGCCTTCCTCGAACACCACCTCCCGTACCTGGCTGGTCTCGGAACGCCCATCATTGTCAGCGTTGCCGGGCGAACGGTCGAGGACTTCACCGAACTTGCTCGCCGGGTCGGTCAGTGCGATGGCGTCTCGGCAATTGAATTGAATCTGTCCTGCCCGAACGTCAGCGGCGGAATCGACTTTGGCACCAACGCCGAATCATGCCGCGAAGTCGTCGCCTCCGCCCGCAATGCCTGCGACGTGCCGATCCTGGCCAAGCTCACACCCAACGTGACTCGCATCGCTGACATCGCGCAAGGCGCAGCCGACGGAGGCGCCGATGCCGTTTGCCTGATCAACACCGTTCTCGGGATGGCAGTGGACTGGAAGAAACGTCGTCCGATCCTCGGCAACGGCATGGGCGGGCTCAGCGGCCCCGCGATCAAACCCATCGCGTTGCGGTGTGTGCATCAAGTCCGCCAAGCCGTCGACATTCCGATCATCGGAATCGGTGGCGTCGCCAACATTGACGACGTGATGCAGTTCCTTGTCACCGGAGCCTCCGCCGTGCAAATTGGCACCGCCAACTACTACGACCCCACGGTCTCCATGCGGCTGATCGACCAACTCCCCGCCGCCCTCACCGAACTCAACGCCACGAACCTCTCCCAAATCATCGGCACCCTCGCATAAAAGGTGTCAGGTACCTTTTTGGCAAAGTAGGTAAAACACTTGCCACCGCAAGAACCAGGCTAAAAACCGACTTTCATTCGATCAGGGCGAAGGAAACAACGGGACAAATCGATCTGGCTGGACTCGATTGATACGAAACCGCCCCCGGCCAAACTACCCATTCTTCCAAAAAGGTACCTGACACCTTTTTAGCGGGAGCGTTGCAGGGTCAGCAAAATGTGCCCGTCGTTCTCGAGCGTTTCCAGTTTCTTCGGCGCGGGTGCGCCAGGCGGCAATGACAAACACAGGATCAGTTGATCATCGTCAACGGAGTAGATTCCGTTGACAGGTTCTTGCGCACTTCTCGTCAAGGAGGACAGCGTGAGTCCTTTCGGATCCGATTCGACGTTCAGCGTGTAATCGACTTCGGTCAGTTCCCCTTGAGTGACAAATGAAACGTTGCCGCCATCAAACTCGAACTCCGTGATCGGTCCTTCAGCTAAATCTTCACCATTCACTTTTGTTGTCACCACCTCCCAGGCACCGGCGAGTTTCTGGCGTTGCAAATAAACAGGGTTTTGCCGTTCCTTGGCTGTCAGCTTGCGAATTTGGAAGAAGTCAAACTGGGCATCGATTTCGTTGTCTTCCAGTGGTCCGTTGCAAGCCACAATCCCAAGCTGTTGCGGGCTACCATCGCCCCACACCGCCTCGCCGATGACCTTGTATTCTTCCCCATCGGTGCTGAAGGCCCGCTCGTAGACATTCCCACGCTTGATCAAACGGAACCAAATCTTATCGGCGGGCACCATGAATTCGTCGGTATCAACGAGACGATACGTGTCCTTCTCTCGCATGTGCTTGAAACCAGCCTCCGCTCCGCTGTTTTCAAAATCGAATTTGAGATAGTTGTCGTCATCGTCATAGATCATCAAACCCGCTTGCTGATACTTATTGAGCGGACGAAAGGACTCGACACAAGTCGTGACCACGAAATCATCGTCGCCTTCGACTGGGTTGGGCACCAAGTACAGGTTCCTGGTCAAGGGCATTCGCCGCGTGCGGAAGTCTCCACCGATGCCACCGAAATGCGTTTTCAACGTGAGTTTGCCAGGATGGCTAGTGAGCGAGACACGATCGGGATCAGGCCTCAGCGGGTTCCATCGAGCGTCCACTTTCCCCTCGAATCCATCGAAGAACAATGTTTCGGGCTCTTCAGCGAACAAGCGAGTACTCGCGGCCCCCAAATTCAAAGCCAAAGCGACAACAACAGCGACACCAAAACGAAAACGCTCGGACGACATTCGGACCACCCCGCCTACAAAGAAACAAAATCATTTCCTTCAGTGTACCGAACCCACCCTTGGCGTTGTTCGCCGTGTGAAATCAGGACGCGATCACGGCAAGGGCCGAAGCACCTCACTGGCACGGATGAGCATCAGTTCGATGTGTTTTGGAGCCCACGCTCCTCCGAGTCCACCATCGACTTCACTGGATCGAGAAGCTCCTTCAATTGCTCCATCGTCGACAACTTTTCAGGATCGAAAAACGGCGTCTCAGAAAGCGGCTTCTCAGTCTCCACCGCAAACCAAGTGATCCAGCAATCGGTGTATTGCATGAGGTGGACCGGAGTCTCATGCTCGTAGCTCGACGAAGTCACCTCAGCGCGGCTCACATAGCTAGGCAGCCAAATGCCCTCTTTCTCGATCCATCGAAATTTCGACGCCACTTCTCTCAAGTCAAAAAGGACGAGCCATTGATGCCTCTTGGACCGTCCTCGAACCAAACCCCACTCACACGCTTTCAATGTAATTCGCAGGAACCCAACCTGTCGCGGACGGGGTGCGAATGAGAACCCAATCGCCTCGTGATTGAGCGATCTCGACTGCTCGACCATCCGCCTCGCTCCACTCCACAAGTGCTGGGAAGGACTCCGCATCGCCGGTCCGAACGGTGAGCTGATCGACGACAATGTAACCAGTGGATTCTTTCGAAACCCCGGTGATTGCCAGCCACCACATGACGCCGCCGAACACAGCCAGCACCGCGATAAAAGACGCGGCCGAACGAGCCATGCGACGTGTTTCGGGTGCCAATGCTCGGAGCCGAAGCAAGATCAAAATGGCCCAGAAGACCAACGCGAAAACAACGACGCTCCACCGCAGATGACTCGCCCCCCAATAACGGAACAACACCGGCGCAATCGCTCGCTGTGCTTGCTGCTTCCATGACTCATCGAGATCGCCTGACTCCTTGACTTGACCTTGAGCCAACCACAAACGGGTGCGAATGGAATCGTTTTCCGGATCCCACTTCAGCGCTCGTTCATAGGCCACAGTCGCTCTTCCGATTTGGCCGGACTGCAGACAAGCGTTGCCCAAGTTTGCATACAACTGCGGGTTCTCCACTCCGGCATCAACCAGCGTTTGATAGCGAGTGGCCGCCAGTGAAAATTCCTCCTTGGCAGCCGCCTGCCCCGAATCACCCTTGCCGGCCGAATCATTCTTGGGTGCGGCATCGGATTCAGACTGTTCGAGCCTCTGCATCCCGCGTTCGTAGGCCTGGTTGGCCTCTTGGAACAACACCGCCATGGATGGCTGATCCAGTGCCATGCCTTCCACCGATTCGCTTGCCAAGGCATTGCCCGCCGACACGAAGGACGCTCCCGCCAGCACCCACGCCAAGATCCTCGCAACACTGTGTGACTGCAAAGTAGAAATGGGTTTCGCCTGGAACTTTCGCGAAGGTCGCTGTTGCTGCCGAAAGCTTTCCAACTGCTCGATCAATGCCACGCCGCGAGAACGCAAGTCCTCCATTGAGGTTGTTGACTCCGAAGGGATGGCGGGCTCTTCCCGTTGGCAACGATCCAAGAAAGATTCCACTTCCGCGGCCAATCCATACCCGCCCGCTGCTCTCACTCCACCGACCCCAGACAACCAACTCGAGGATTCTTCATCGCTTCCAAACTGTCGGTGCAAATACATCGCCATGGCCTGCCCAATCGCGAACTCGTCGTCCGCTTGTTGCATTGCGAGCACGGCTTTTTGGGCGGGTGACTTCCACTCTGGCAACCAAGCGATCCAGCGACCGCGACTCTGCCAAACAACCAAACCAAGCCAAACCAAACCCGGCCACACGGTCAGCAACCACCAACTCGAAAGAGATTTCCGGACCGGAACATTCTCAAGAGCGTCTGAGGACGTATGAATTTCCCAGAGCGAAGCCGCCCAGGAATCCTTCGCGTCCTGACCGCCCTGCCCTGCCCCGTGCGCGGAGTCTTGATCACCTGAACGATCGCCATTGGAAACGATGGAATTCAACAGAAGCGTTTCCGACGCTCGCACTCGCAAAGGAATCGGCTTGCTTCGGGCGACTTCGAACGATTCCGTTTCCGGGTTGAAGAAATGAAACTCGATCGGCGGAATTTCAGTCACACCTTCATGCTTGGGACGAATCGTCGGCGCGAACACCTTCATGTTGTCTTGAACAAACCCAGGCAACGGTTGGTCAGAGACTTTGAAATCAGCCGTCAACTCTGGCAGCGTCGACAACTTGGGACATCGCACCAAATCCATGGGGCCATCTCCTGTGATGCCAATCTTGAGTTTGACAGGGTCGCCGGCTTCGACCGACTGCGGCGTGGCCTGCGTGACAATCGTGTACTTGCCAACCGCGCCGTTGTACCCAACCGGCCGCCCTTCGCTCGGAATGGGACGAACCTCGATCGAATCAATCTCAGCCTGGTCTCGAATTGGCCGAGACTTTAGAACCGCAAGTCGTTCTCGTTCAAACGGAGACCGAAAGAAGTCGTCATCAAACATTTGCGAGAACCGCGATCCCATGCCAAACGGATCTCGTCGAGCGACCGGTCCGATCTCAGTGGGATAGTTGACGACAACTTCGACGCCGCCAGCGTCCACTTCCCCCGGCTTCTTGGGATAGATCTCCGCATCGATCTCATACAAATAGTATTCGCGGGATTCCCCGTTTTGATCCTCTCGCAGAACCGATCGGCCTCCGGGACGTTGATTTCGCCCCGCCATTTCCTCCATCGCCTTGGTGAATTCACCCCACTCCGTTTGAGGAGCAATCATCGCCCACATATCGCCGTCAGAGAGCGTCGCCTCTTGCTCGACCAAACGATAAGGGCGCAGCCAAATCTTCAACGTCAACGGAATCGGCTCCCCGACATACACATGCGACTTGTCGCCTTCGATTTCGACGAACAACAAGTCACCGGTTTCGCTCACCGTTGCCACGAACGTCATGGGTTCCGTTTGAAACACCTCCCCATCTGCCCGAATATTCATGGATGGAATCTCGAACGATCCCGCTACCTTCGGCGTCACTCGGTACAGAAACGTCACGCTCTGCTTTTGGATCATCTGTCCATTGATGACTGTGACTTGCCGGCTTTGCTGAGGCACACCCTCCCGAACAATCTCCACGCCATCGATCTGCGGCAATTCGGGGAGTTCATACTTCTGCGCGTTCGCAATTTGAACTTGCAACGTCAACGCGGCCCCGACGTAAGCCTCCTGGGACGACAACTTCGCCGAGACATCGGCCGCCTGTGCTTCGGCCACGCTGACAAACACTCCACAGAAAACCAACGCAAATAGCAGTTGGCATCTTGGAATTCCCAAACGTCCCTTCAAGTTCGCTGTTGTTTTGGATGACATGATCGACCTCACCAATCTCTTTCCACTGGAATCTGACGTGAGCGTTCCCGTTGTTCCTTTCCAAATCGCCGCAGCATGTCGCGATCGCGAACGGCTTGCAGCATTTTGAGAGCCTCCTCGCGTGTCATCGATTGCAGCATGGCCTGTTGAGCCATTGCCCCCGCCTGCCCATCTTCGCCGTGCGTCTCGTCCGAGTCTTCTGACTGAGATTGCAACTGGCCCTCCGGAGCCGCCCCGTCATTGGACTCATCCGCAGCCTGTTCCCCCTCGTCCGAACCGTCTGATGGATCTGAACGATTGGGCTGGCTCGACTGGTCCGAACCATCTTGTTGATTCGCGCCGTCTTGCGGCGTCTCCTCTTCCGAACCTTCCTCACCGTCCTGTTGCTCCCCATCCTGCTGCTCGCCGTCAGAAGAAGACTGCGAATCATCTCCCTGCGATTCGCCACCGTCGTTCTCGGATTCGCTTTCGTTCTGGTCCCCCGAGGCCGATTGGTCTTCTCCGTTTTGATCCTGCTGTTCTTCAGAGGAATCCTCTTCGGAAGGCTTGGATTCATCTTCGGAAGACTGGTCTTCGGACTGCGCGGATTGGTCCTCCTGCTGTTGATCCATTTCCTGCTTCAGCCGAAGTGCCAATTCCAAATTCGTACGAGCCCGCCGGACCACATCACGGGCGGATTCCTCACCGGTCAACTCGCTGCTTGACGCATCAATCGCAACGTCCGATCGAGCCACTCGGATCGCCGACCGAAAGCTCTCAATCGCCGCGAGCAACGATTCTTCCGCGGCGGCAGGTTCGGTTTGCATTCCCGCCATCGCTCGAGCGTACTGGCAATTGCCGAGGTTGTACCGAGCCCGCAGAGCCAGCAACGTGTCCGGCGAAGTCGCCGTTTCCGCAAAGCATTCCTCCGCTGCCTGGAGTTCTTGCGACTCATACAGCGTCACGCCTTCGTTGAATTGTTCACGGCCAGCTCGATCGACCACCGATGTCCCTTCAACGGGAGACATCGAGCCATCCTGAGCATGAACCGACCCCACCCCGCTCAGCGTCCCGAGCAGAAGAACCAACACCCCCTTCGCAGCCTGTCGCAACCCAGGCAGCGACCGCGTCGAGGGCCACCCGCGAAGCAACACTTCCAACCCAAGCAACGCCATGGCCGGAATCAAGAACCACTGAAACCGAGGGATGTACGTGTTGATTTTGGCAGTTTGCAAATCCGTTTCATCCACGTTCTCAATGTACCCATGCACGACTTCGGACATGTCCACTCGCTTGGTCCCCGCGGGGATGTAAGCCCCATCGGATTGCGTGGCGACCTCCTTCAAAATGGCTCCGTTCATTTTCGAAATCACCGTTTGCCCTTTGTGCTTCACATAGCGACCGCTCTGCCGGCTTGGCAACTCCGGATCCACGTCAGGAATCCGCGAGCCTTCGGTCATGTCACCCAATCCAATCGTGAAGATGCGAATGCCCTGCTCTTCGTAGGCCCGCTTCGCTTCCGCAACAGGATCGCTTTCTTGGTCCTCGCCGTCCGTCAAAATCACCATCGCTTTGTGGTCGGTGGTCTTGTCCAAAAACGCATCGGACGCGACCCGAATGGCATCCCCCAATCGCGACCCGCCACGACGCACCGAGTGCATGCCAACCGATTCCAAAGTCTGCTTGAAATCCTCGACGTGACGAGTCAACGGCAGCGTCTGCCGAGTCTCACCAGCGAACACGACCAATCCAACTCGGTCGCCGGGCATCTCATCGACCATGTCTTTGATCTGCTGCTTGGCTCGTTCCAATCGGTTGGGAGAGACGTCTTCGGCCAACATGCTGCGAGAGACATCCAACACGAACACCGCCTCGATTCCGCGTTGCGGGACTTCTTCCCAGGCCTTGCCCCAACGCAAATCGGACATCGCGATGACAAGCATCGCCAAGGAACCGATCACGCAGACCGCCCGGACAGGCCGATTCCACTGCGCTGGATTGACCGACGAGTTCGACAGACTCGTCCCCAGAAACCGCCGCCAAGCGATCCGCCGCATGACGCCAGCGTAGGCGATCACCAGTGCAACGCCGAGCACGACAATCAACCACGCAAGTGCTTCTGGGTTGCCCCACTGAATTTCCGACGTGTTCACACCAACTCCTTGAGCCACAGATGTTCCAGCAGCGAGCGAACGATCAAAACCACCAGCGCCATTGCGATCACCGGTGGAATCGTGATCGTTCCCCAATGCCAAGATTGAACTGCGAGTTCTCGATAACTGACGTATTGACGTGTTTCAACTTCCGTTTTTTCCAACTGGTCGATCTCCCGATAAATCGCGTCGAGTGAGTCCGTGTCGGTGGCTCGGAAGTACTTGCCCTCGGTGAGTTCCGCCACCTTTTGCAATGTCGCTTCATCGATGTTCACCTCCATGTAACGCAGTCGCTGGCGACCGGTGAACGGATCGCGAACGGGCACGGGGGCCTTGCCCTTCGTACCCACGCCAATCGCGTAAATCTTGATGCCCATCGTCTCGGCCAGCTCCGCGGCCTGGACTGGATCGAGTTGCCCCGCCGTGTTCTCGCCATCGGTCAACAAGATCAAGATCTTGCTCTTCACCTTGCGTTTCTGGCGGGCGTCCAACGCATTCAACTTCTCAACAGACAGGGCAATCGCATCCCCAATCGCGGTCCCGTCCTCGTCTCGGCGATTGACGATTTGAGTTTGGTTCAACCGAGACACGACGAACGAATGATCCAGCGTCGGTGGGGTCTCCGCGTCGGCGTAAGCCGCGAACGTGATCAGTCCGACCAAGTCATTGAAGCGACCTTCGAGGTCCGCGCCACCGGTGATGAACTTGCTGGCCACGTTTTTCACCGCGGTCAAGCGATCCACGGGCTCACCGTCGATTTCAAAGTCCATCGCTTGCATGCTGCCACTGCGGTCGATCACCATTTCGATCGCGATCCCTTCGGTTTCCGAAACCGTTTGCTCTCGGCCTTCGCGTGGCCTTGCCAAAGCAACCACCAACAATGCGAAAGCAAGCAGCGTGAGCGTTTTGGGCAACCACATCCATCGCTGGCGCAAACTGGGCGGAAGCTCATCCACCGCGGCGACCGAACTGAACGGAACAGTGGCAATGCCCCGACGACGCCACATCCACCACGCCATCAGTGGAAGAAAGGCTAGCAACCAAAACGCATGAGGCCATGCAAAGTTCATGCGGTCGCCTCTTGCGAGAGTCGGGTTTGCAACGTGTCCAACTGGCCCATCCAATCATTCGCCACGTCCAACCAAGCGTCCACTTCCGCGGAGTTGGCTGAGATCCCAGCAAAAGCAACTTCGTCCGCGCGGGTGAGCATTGCTCGCAGGTTCTCCGAAACCGCTGGTTCGGATTCCTGCAAACAAGCCAAGGCGTCTTCCGATGTGACCGTCGATTCGCGTCCCATCATCGAGCCGATCCGATCACGAAAGATCCCTGATAGCTGCCGACTGCACTCATCCGGGGTGAGCTTCTGTTTTTGCCACTGCGTCCGCAGGTCCGCCAAGCGTCGCCGCGCCCAAACCGCGTCCGAGATCCCACCGCGAGATCGCATTCGAAACAACACAACTGCTCCCGCGATCAACACCCCAACCAAACCAACCACGACGGTGGGCATCCACGAACTTGAAGGAGTCGTCTGGGTTGGCAACGAAATCATTTCGGCGATCGGTTCTGGTTTCATCGGGTCCGCGGATTCAGAGAGCACGCTTCGCATGTGGATCGCGATCGGTTGCGTTGCGAGCGAGCCGGCCTTCTCCCAATCGATGCCGATCTCGTCGGATTGGTTCTCGGATTGCCTGGGTAGAGTTTGAACCTCGACGCTGGGAATTTTGACCTCGCCGGTTTGCAGACTTTCCAGCGTCAACCGCACCCACCATCGACGCGAATCGGTACCCGCTGCACTCGCGTGGGGCAAATCCTCGCGAATCTCTTTCGCGACGATCTCCCAGTCCCCCAAAGAGTCCATGAAGTCCGGCAGCACGACTTGCAAATCGCCTGGCACGATGACTTCGAGTTCCACTTGCAACGGTTCCGCGACCAGCGTTTCCGAGTCGGACACACGAAGGCTGAATTCCATCGGGCCATCGGTTTGACGTTGAACAATCGGATCAGCATTCACCGACGGCGCCGTGACAACGCTGAACAAAATGGCGGCCCAGACCCCGAACATTCGCATCCCGTTCATCGCCCACCCAATTCGACGTGCTTGGCTTTCATTCCTCATCGGCGATTCTCCCGTCCGTGGAAGTAACGACGCAGGGGTTCGCCGAGGTCTTCTCCGGTTTGCAAATGCAAGGGTTCCATGCGGTAACGCCGAAACAGAGCGTCGCGCCGTTCGGCTTGCAACTGAACCATCTGCTCGTATCGCTGGCGGTGCTTGCGACTGGAGGTGTCGACCCAACGAACGCTTCCGGTTTCATTGTCACGCAGCGGCACCAAACCCACCGCGGGCAATTTCATTTCACGCTCATCGGTGACCACCACCGGAATGATGTCATGTTTGCGAGCCGCCACGCGAAGCGACTTCTCATAATCTTTCGATTGAAAATCACTGATCAAAAACACCACGGTTCGTCGCTTCGCCGTCCGTTGCAGGTGATCGAGCGCTGAGCCCACATCGGTCCCGGCATCACTGGATGGATGAGTCAACAATTCGCGAATCAATCGCAACACGTGACGTGATCCCTGGCGAGGCGGAAAACTCTTTTCCACGCGCTCACTGAACAACGTCAGACCAACCCGGTCATTGTTCTTGATCGCCGACATGGCGAGCGTCGCCCCCAATTCCGTCACCAATTCGCGTTTGGTTTGCGACTGCGTTCCAAAATCCAAGGACGCTGAACAATCGACGATCAACATCACCGCCAATTCGCGTTCCTCACGAAACAGTTTGACAAAGGGAGCGTCTTGCCGTGCCGTCACATTCCAATCGATCGTGCGGACATCGTCGCCGACTTGGTAGGGGCGAACCTCTTCAAATTCGATGCCTCGTCCTTGGAAGGCCGAATGCCAAGTCCCCGCCAACATTTCGTCGACACGGTGGCTGGTTCGAATTTGAATTCGACGAATCTTGCGAAGGATTTCGCTGGGAGTCATCGTTTACGGTGCCGGAATGTGATCGAGGATTTTCTGCACAATGGATTCACTGGTCAGGTCTTCCGCTTCGGCTTCGTAAGTGATCATCACCCGATGCCGCAAGACATCCAAAGCGATCGAACGCACGTCGGTGGGAAGCACATACGCTCGCCCCGCCAAGAACGCCGCCGCCCTGGCTGCGAGTGTCAAATTGATGGTGGCGCGTGGCGAACCACCAAACTGGATCAGCCCGTCCAACTGCAACCCGTAGGCTTCGGGGCGGCGGGTCGCCATCACCAGATCCACAATGTATCCCTCCACCTTTTCGTCCAAGTGAATCTCATCGATCAACTCACGTGCCGCCAAGATGTCCTCCGGCGAAGCCACCGCTGAGACCTCCAACTTGGTCCCGGTTTTCCCCATCCGTCGAAGAATCTGCAACTCCTCTTCGCGGTTGGGATAGTCGACGATGACCTTCAACATGAAACGGTCCGTCTGAGCCTCCGGCAACGCGTACGTTCCCTCTTGCTCCACGGGGTTCTGCGTCGCCATCACCAGGAACGGCTCAGGCAAAGGAAACGTTTCACTGCCAATCGTGACCTGGTGTTCTTGCATCGCCTCCAACAACGCGCTCTGCACTTTCGCAGGCGCCCGGTTGATCTCATCGGCGAGAACCAGGTTCGAAAAGATCGGCCCTTTTTGAACCACAAACGTTTGATCCTGGGGCCGGTAAACCTGGGTCCCGATCAAGTCAGCGGGCAACAAATCCGGTGTGAACTGCAAACGCTGGAACCCGGTGTTGATCGCCTTGGCCAAACTTGCCACCGCGGTGGTTTTCGCCAGCCCGGGAACCCCCTCGATCAACAAGTGGCCACCGGTGAGCAAACCGATCAGCATTCGATCGACGAGATGGCTCTGCCCCACCAACACATGGTTGATCTGCAACACGATCTCTCGGAAGGGCCCGCTGACGTGAGCGATTCGCTCGGTCAGTTGCTGTTGCTGCTTCGCCGATTCTGATTGCATGAGATCAGACGGAATTTCAGTGGGTGCATTCGGTTCGATCATCGAAACTAACGTAGAAGGACGACTTGAAGAGTGGGTTCGAGCAGCAACGCCAAGCAACCAACCTTGGCATCCGATTCAGTCGAAGATACCCATCTGCCTCAGTCAGTCCACAGCACTACGCTGCCAGGCGGTGGAGAGTGCGAAGGGGGCGTTGAAAAGTGCGAACGGACGAAAAACGAGTCGGCTTGTCCAATGCCCGTTGTCCCACGGGTGTCCGTTTTCCTGCGGAAACGTGCGGTTCTTGCCCCCAGATCGTGGTAGCGAGGTGAAACTCACTTGACACCGGCTCAGTTCCGCCTATAGTTCCTTCGAAAGATGGGTGGAACAGGCATCGAAACGCTGATGTCGCAAATGTTCCCCTTTCCTCAGGCCCCCCAATGACTTGATGTGGTGCGAGGCCGGTTTTTCCCGTGCTGTGGTGTTTTCACTGTGGTTCAGGTAACCCCTCGTGCAACTGAGTTACGACCATTGGGTCGCCATCCGCAGACGGGCTTAAAGTGAATTTAACCGAGTGTTAGGTTCATTTTGAATCGCCTTGGTCGGTATTGTTTCACGACGGGTCATGGACTCGTCCAACGGGAATCTCCCCCACGGCAAGGAATTGCCTGTCGCGATGAGTTTGGCTCAAACGCAGTTTGATCTTCAAGCAGTTTGACTCACAAGCAATGTCCAACGGTCGCGTTGTTGGTGTTACCGCAACCTTCGACGCATCAGACCTCGTATTTCAAACGCGGTTACTCTTGATTGGTTGCCAAAGCGAGTTGGTGCTTGGATGCCACCATGGACTTACGTCTCATGGTTCGGGTCGATTTCGATCTTTCCAAGCGTGACAAACCAAGTTGATCCTCCGGGATTCTGGTGAATGGCAACAGGAATAACAGATGGCGAAGAAAAAACGTGCCCCGCGTGGTCGAGGTGGTTTTGGTTCCCAAAATGGTAGTCAGGGCCAAGGCCAAGGCGGCCAGGGCGGGGGCGCCAATGCTGGCGGTGGTGGAAAATCACGTTCGCGACGTCGACGCCGCGGTAGTGGCGGCGGTGGAGGCGGAAACGGCGGTGGTGGCAACAATGGCGAACCAGCCGATTTCGTAAGCGACGCACCGCTCGAAGAGTGGGATGGCATCCTGGAGCTGCACCCCAATGGCTACGGCTTTCTTCGCAGCCCCAAGAACAACTATTCACGGGAACGCACCGATCCATTTGTGCCCGGCACAATGATCGAAAAGTTTGGGCTCCGGCAAGGCCTGATGCTCAAAACCATGGTCCAGCAAGCCAAGCGACAACAAGGTCCCCGCGTTCGGGAAATCCTGGATGTCGATGGCATGTCGCCGGAGGCCTACCTCGATGTCGCCAAATTCGACGATCTGACGGCAATCAACCCCGAGCAACCCCTCAAGCTCGAACACGGCAAAATGCCCCTCACCAACCGAGTCATCGACTTGTTGGCTCCCCTGGGCAAAGGCCAACGTGCCTTGATCGTCGCACCGCCACGCAGCGGGAAAACGATCATGCTGCAACACATCGCCGAAGGCATTTCGACCAACCACCCCGAATTGACGATGATGGTGCTGTTGATCGACGAACGCCCCGAGGAAGTCACCGACATGCGTCGGAGCATTCGAGGCGGTGAAGTCATCGCCAGCAGCTTGGACATGGACATCGAAAGCCACGTTCGACTCAGCCAATTGGTCATCGATCGTGCGAAACGCTTGGCCGAAATGGGACAAGACGTCTTCTTGATGCTCGACTCGATCACCCGCCTGGCCCGTGCGTTCAACAAATGGGTTGGCAAATCCGGTCGCGGCGGCGCCACCGGCACGGGCGGCTTGGACATCCGAGCCATGGACATTCCGAAGAAACTGTTCGCAACCGCACGTGCGTTCCAAGAAGGCGGGTCCCTCACCATCGTGGGCACCTGCCTGGTCGACACGAACTCTCGAATGGATGACGCGATCTTCCAAGAGTTCAAAGGAACCGGGAACATGGAAGTCATCCTGGATCGACGCCTGGCCGACCGCCGCGTCTATCCCGCGATTGACATTTCACAGTCCGGCACCCGCCGCGAAGAATTGCTGCTGGACGAAGAAACCTACGAAACGGTCTCCATGCTGCGACGAACGCTCAGCGAAATGCACCCCGTCGATGCGATGGAACAACTGACCAAGCAGTTGGGCCGGTTCGACGACAACGAAGGCTTCCTCAAACTGATTTCAGGTGCAAAACTCGCCTGATCAGGCACGGTTGCCAAAAACAAGCGGATCAACCAAACTATTGAACCGCTACGGAGGATAAGCGAATTGGCGAGCGGCCTCACTGGAACTGAGGTACCCCGTAAGGGGCTGCGGGTTCGAATCCCGTGTCCTCCGCTCAACCGAAATGGCCCCGTCAGAACCTGGTTCTGACGGGGCTTTTTTCATGCCCGCTTCGCTTGATTTCCCTGCCCTGGTGCGATCCGACCGCAATCTTCGAACAGGAAACGCAGCCTCGTGAGCCACCCCGCCAAGCCCGCCGAAACCTTGATCCCATACTTTGGCGTCTTCGACCTGTTCAAAATCGGGATTGGGCCGTCCAGCTCTCACTCGGTGGGGCCGATGCGTGCGGCAGAAGCGTTCCTAAAAGAACTGCAAGAAAACAGCCTGCTGCAACACGTCTCGCGGATCCAAATCGACCTCTACGGCTCGCTGGCCCTGACCGGACTGGGACACCAAACCGATGTCGCGTTGCTGATGGGAATGCAAGGCGAAACTCCCGACCAAATCGACACCAGCACGGTGACATCGAAACTCGCCTCCATTCGCGAATCCAAACAACTCGCACTCCAGGGCAACCACCCCATTCATTTCTGCGAATCCACCGACCTGGTCATGCACCGACGAGCGGTCAAAGGCATGCATCCCAACACGATGCGTTTCTCAGCCTTCACGGACGACGCCCCCCAAACACCAGCGATCGAAGCCACATTCCTCTCGATTGGCGGCGGCTTCATCCATCGCGAAGGACAAACAGGCGGCGTACAAGAAAAGTGCTCCTCCGAAGTGCCCTACCCTTTCACGTCCGCGAACGAAGTCCTGCAACTCTGCGAACAACACCAAATCTCAATCAACGAATTGGCCCTGAGAAATGAGCTGACGTTCCGATCCCAAGAAGAAATCCGAGCGGGACTTCAGCGGATCTGGACCGTGATGCAGGAGTGCGTCAAAAAGGGCTGCCACACCGAAGGTATCTTGCCCGGCGGTTTGGAGGTGGAACGACGCGCCCCGGCTCTGTTCCAATCCCTGACGCAGCGCAGCGCCCCAATGGACCGAGACGCACTGTGCGTCCTGGACTGGGTCGACCTGTATGCGCTGGCAGTCAACGAAGAGAACGCGGCAGGCGGACGCGTCGTCACCGCACCAACCAACGGGGCAGCGGGAATCATCCCCGCGGTGCTGCATTACCTCCAGCGGTTCTGCCCGGATGTCACCGACGAAACGATTGAACGCTTCCTTCTGACCGCCGCCGTGATTGGATCGCTCTACAAACGCAACGCTTCGATCTCGGGAGCAGAAGTGGGCTGCCAAGGCGAAGTGGGCGTGGCGTGCTCGATGGCCGCAGGAGCCCTCACCGATGCACTCGGCGGAACACCACACCAAGTCGAAGAAGCCGCCGAGATTGGCATGGAACACAACCTTGGACTGACCTGCGATCCGATCAAAGGACTCGTCCAAGTCCCCTGCATCGAACGCAATGCCATGGGAGCGGTGAAGGCGATCAACGCCAGCCGACTCGCCCTGCGTGGCGATGGCAAACACTTTGTCTCCCTGGATCGTGTGATCCGCGTCATGAAGCGAACCGGCGCGGACATGTCCGCCCGCTACAAAGAAACCTCCCGTGGCGGCTTGGCCGTCAACATCAGCGAATGCTGACCCAATCCGCTGCCTTCTTCCCGAAACAGAGCAGCTAGAAAACGTTAAATATCACAACCGCGTTTCCTCATTTCACACCGAACCCCAGGGACATCCCTTTATACTGACCTTCGAATTCAACTCCCCTAGATCAATTCGATGGCAAAGGACACCACATTCGATGAGTGATGGCAAAGTGAAGATGGCAATGGTCGGCTTGGGCTTCGGGTCGGAGTTCATTTCGATCTATCAAGCTCACCCGGACGCTGACGTCGTGGCAATTTGCCGACGCAACGAAACGGAGCTGAACAAGGCCGGCGATCAGTTTGGCATCGATCGCCGCTACACCGACTACGACGCGGTGTTGGCCGACCCGGAAGTTCAGTGCGTTCACATCAACAGCCCGATCGCGGACCACGCCTGGATGTCGCTGAAGGCTCTCGATGCCGGCAAGCATGTGATGTGCACGGTCCCGATGGCAACGACCATCGAAGAGTGCCAACAAATCTGCGAGAAGGTCAAAGAGACCGGCTTGAAATACATGATGGCCGAAACGGTCGTCTACAGCCGGGAATTCCTGTTCATCAAGGACATGTACGAGAAAGGCGAACTGGGAAAGATCCAACACCTCGCTGCTTCGCACCCGCAAGACATGGACGGCTGGCCAAGCTACTGGGAAGAGATGATCCCGATGCATTACGCCACCCACGTCGTCAGCCCTTGCTTGGGCCTGACAAACGCGATCGCAGAATCGGTCAGTTGCTTCGGCTCCGGCACCGTCCGGGAAGACATCGCCAAGAAGTCAGGCAGCCCCTTCGCCGTGGAAAGCTGTCACATCAAACTGAAAGACAGCGACATCACCGCTCACATCTGGCGATTTCTCTACGACGTTGCTCGGCAATACCGTGAGAGCTTCGATGTTTACGGAACCAAACGCAGCTTCGAGTGGACGCTCGTCGAAAACGAACCTCACGTCCTTCACACCGCGAAGAAACCCGAAAACGAGATCCCAGAAAAGATTGAGATCCCTGACTTCGCTCACCTCTTGCCTGAGCCGATCCAACGCTTCACGCTGCCTGCTGAAATCCACGACGCTGACCACCTGTCGTTCGTGCAAGGCGGCGGCCATGGCGGATCACACCCACACATGGTGCACGAATTCGTTTCCGCCGTGAAAGAAGATCGCGATCCGTGGCCCAACGCACCGACCGCAGCCAACTGGACGTGCACCGGTTTGTGCGCCCATCAATCGGCCATGAAAGGTGGCGAATTGGTTCGCCTCCCCGACTTCAGCTGAACCAACCCGCCGAACGATCAACGCCCCAGCAATCTCGGGGCTTCCACCCCGAGCGAAGAACGCCGGCCCCGTCCGGGGCGATCATTGCCGTCGAATGCTCCTCCGATTCGCGTCCCGGCACCGGCCCAACCGCCCGGATTTGTCAATTTACAATTTTACCTTTTCAATCTCCCCCATCTCACCTGTCGCCGCTCCGCGGTTGTTCGATCGCCCGGACACGCGCTACCAGTCGCGGAGCGACGGCAGCCGAAAGCCTTGGGTTTTCAACCCAAGGTCAGCCTTTCCTGCCAGAGGAAACCGCCCAGGGCCGCTCTACTTCAGCTCAACGCGAATCACAATCGGCAAGTGATCACTTGCGAACCGGCCGCCTTCGGTTCGCGGATCCAGCGTCTTGTATTCCTGCACGGCGACACGATCGCTGACCAGCACGTGATCAATCCGTCGATCGGGCTGAATGGCTTTGAATCCATTCCAAGTTCCAGTCGGACCGGTGGGCTTCCCTTCGACCATGTCGCGAGCATCCAGCAACGGCACTCGCTTCCCCGCCTGCAACGCTTTCAAAGGCGCGGACTCGGACGTCGCATTGAAATCGCCCATCACGATCACCGGCAAACTCTCGGCTCGCTGATCCACCTCCTCGGCGACCAGACGCCCCGATTCTTCGCGTGCCTGCGATCCCCGGTGATCAAAGTGGGAATTGATCACCAAGAATTCGGCTCGATCCGCTTTCCGTCGCAGCACGATCCAGGTCATCGTGCGAGGCAACGCCGCGTCCCAGCCTTTGGATCCCACCACGGCCGGCGTGTCCGACAACCACAGCGTTCCACGGTCCAACGCTTCGAATCGATCATGGCGATATCCGATGGGAGCGAACTCCCCGCCTTCTTTTCCGTCGTCTCGTCCGACCCCATACCAAGTCCACTCGGGCGTGCCTTCCTGGACATCGTGCAGCTGCTTCACCGTGACTTCTTGCAGACCAACAACATCCGAAGACGCGATGGTTTCAATCACTTTCGAACGTCGCATCGACCAAAGATCAAGTCGATCGTGGGAATTCAAGTAGCGGATGTTGTAGGTCATCGCGGTGAACGACTCATCGGCGACGACCGTCCCCGCCCCAACACTGCTGAACATGAACAGGCCGCAAACGAGGGCCAACCAGGCAGCGGTTTGGAATGTTGAATTCGATTGTCTCACTGTCATTTCATTTCTCCGGTTACCAAGGAAGCCCCTGGAGGGTGGTTACAAAAGGGTCTCAACGTGGCGTGTTCGTTCAAGGGGCGTCCGGACGCACGCCGCAGTAGCTGACAACCATGCCCAACTGATCCGCGACCGAGGCCTTGGTTTTCATCGCCAAGTCCGCTTCTTCCGCCGAGTTTGCGTAGGCAACTTGGATGTGATTGGCTTTGTGACGCGCCATCATTTCATCTCGCGAAACCCCGTGCAGAACCGCGTGCATGATCGGCCACTGAGGCGTCGTTGAATCCCAGCGTCGCTGCGTTTCTTCCGCTGGCAATTCGATCGCCGTTGCCCGCCCTAAATCCATGTGCAGTCGATCGTCAGCGACAAAGATTCGTGACCAAACCACTTCACCGGGCTTCGAGACACCTCGAACGGTGCTTCCGCCTGATGGAAAGTACATCGGTGGCTGGCGGAACCCTTCGGCATCCGCCCAACCGTTTTGAAAGTGAGAGGCAGGAACAGCGCCGCTGATCTCCAACACCCAAACCTCTTCTTCCGTCGTGCCGCTGGCATCGCGATCAGACCAACGCAAATCGTGCAGCGTGTTCTCGACCGGCTGCCCCAACGCTTGATGAACCCGGTTGGTAATCAGCCCATCCAGTCCCGCACACTCATCGACCTCGTTGAAGTGTGTCAGGGGTGCCCCCGGGTACAGCTCCCGAGATCCATCGCGTGAGAAGACGGGCGGCCGGACGGAATCATTGAGCATGCCCTCGACCAAATCACTGGCAGGCAACAAGTCCTTCAATCCCTGCTGGTACTGAATCCCGATGGCATCGCAACCAAAGTCGTCCGCAATTCGCATCGCTGCGATGTAGACGCGACACTGACCGAGAATCTGTGCGTCGGTGAGATCGATTTCGTGATTGGGCCCAGTATGGAATTTCATTCCCGCCTGATTCAACCAATCGCGAACGGCCTGAGCCTCTTCGTCACTGACCTGTTGCGACTCATGATAGAGCGCCGATTGACTCAATCGCTCTTTGAAGACTCCCGTCGCATGAAGCAGGTGGTCAGGAATGATGGCATTGAACATTCCCATGCAGCCTTCGTCGAACACTCCCAAAATCGCCTTTTCGCGTTGAATCGTTTCTGCGATTTCCAACGCCTTCTCGCGTGCGTTTGCATCGCAACTGGTGATTTCGAATGGCGTCACATGATCCATTTCATGCAAGACAGATCCCGTGTCCAACCAACTCTTCAGCTTGCCCAGGAACAAGGCGTCCGAGAACTCTTCGCTCCACAGCGAACTGTACTGAACCCCGGCTTTGGTGAGCGACCCATTGAGGTTCAGCAATCCGACCAACCCCGGCCACTGCCCTGACCAGTTCGCCACCGTCAAGATCGGTCCCCGATGCGTCATCAACCCCGCCAGAACATGATGCGAGTATTGCCAGACCGCTTCCGCCACAATCAGCGGGGCGGTGGGGTCAATGGTCCGGAACACATCCATTCCCTGCCGCTGCGACCGAATGAATCCATGCCCGCGAGCTTCATCAAACTCGTGCCCCCGACTGACTTGGTGGCCAAAAGATTCAATCGCAGCGATCAACCGCGACTCCATTTCTTTCTGGGCCTCCCAGCAAACCTGGTTCGCGGAATCTCGTAAGTCGCCGGAGGCAATCAGTGTGATCGTTTGAGGCATCGTCTCGTCAGCCAGTGAAAAGTAGGAAGTGAATTTCAAATTTGTTGTTGAGCGACCGCTAGGGCCAATTGCCGATAGCGTCGGTACAGCACATCGTAAGCTTGCGTTCGTTCCAAGCGAGGCAGAATCAAATCACGCTGATCTTCCGGAACCGCAGCCATCGCGGTCGCGGCCTCGGCGATGCTGGAAAACGGCGTCTTCTCTGGACCAGCCGCAACCATCCCCAGAACCGCCGCACCAACAGCTGGCCCCTGCGAGGAGGGATGAATTTCAATCGGCATCCCCAGCACGTCCGCATAAACCTCCACGAAGGCTCGGTTGTGATGTGGCAAACCACCGGTGGCGATGATGCGATCGATCGGCACACCACGGTTGCTGGAACTGCCCTGCTCTGCCTGATTCGACTCCGGAAGATCGGCGTCCCCATGACGGAGCATCTCCACGATCCAGCGGACACCAAAGGCAGACGCTTCCATCAAAGCCAGGTAAAGATGAGCGGGACCATGTTGCATCCCCAACCCTGTGAAAGCCCCGCGAACGGAACCATCCATCAGCGGCGTCCGGCAACCATTCATCCAATCCAAACACGAGACCCCCTCGGCACCGGGAGGCAACCTCATCGCTTCCTCGGCCAAGTCATCAAACGAATCCCGATTCAAGAGCTTTCGCAACCACGCAAACGCATCCCCGACTGCCGCCTGCCCGGTTTCATAACCGAACAACCCCGGCAAAATACCGCCCTCCACAACGCCAGCCACACCGGGCATGTCCACCATCTTGGTCGCATTGAGCATATGACAACTGCTGGTCCCCAGCACCATCACCAGCGTCCCCGGTTCCGCCGCGCCCACTCCCGGCACACCGGCGTGAGCGTCAATGATTGCTGCCGACACGGGAACTCCAGCGGGCAATCCAAACTGGGTTGCCATCGCTTCTGTCAGCTCCCCTGCCACCTCGCCCGGCGACCGCATTTGCTCCGCCGATTGACCAGGCATCCGCTTGGCAAACGCCTCGGCAAGCTTCGGATGAACGGCCTGGAAATAGTCTTGCGATGGATAACCTTCGTCTGCCGACCACATCGCTTTGTAACCCGCCTGACAGGTCGAACGGACCAACGAATCGCTGTCACCACCAACCAGCCGCCACACGAACCAATCGCCCGCCTCCAACCACACGTCGGCACACTCGGCGATGTCAGGAGCTTGTTCAATCGTCTCCAGCATTTTTGGAAAGAACCATTCCAATCCAATCACACCGCCATACCGTCGCAAAAAGGACTCGCCCCGTTCCCTGGCGATCGAAGTCATCCGGTCGGCTTGCTCCAGTGCGCCATGGTGCTTCCACAGCTTTGGCCAAGCCAGCGGACGTGACTTCAATGACTCCAACTCACACAGCGGCGTCCCGTCATGCTTGGCTGGCAACATTGTGCAACTGGTGAAGTCCACACCAATGCCCACGATCTCTTCCCCCGTCAAACCAGCCTTCGCCAGGGCCTCTTTCGTCGCCACCGCAGCGGACTGAATCCAGTCCGCAGGGCACTGCAACGCGTATCGCTCTGGCAACGGTTCCTCACTGCCCGGCAACGAATCCACGATCTGCCCATGCTCAAACGGGCTGACCGAAGACCCCACTTCGCGGCCCTCGGAATCCACCAAGATGGCACGCACAGACTCCGTTCCAAAATCGAGACCGAGAGCAATGACAGGCATAAGGATGTCGGATCGTGTGAATGAAAAGCAAAAACAAAAACTCGCCCGCGATGGGTTCAGACCCTCTGAACCCATCGTGAACAATCAGCCATCAAAAAATTGGCGAGCAGAGCTCACTTGGAATCGCGGAACGAACGCCCCCGATCGTAGCTGATCTTCGACACGGTTTGCGTTGCATCGCCAACGCGTGCCTCAAACTTCAGCACGATTCGGTCGTCTTCGCTGCTGGAATCAAAACGCAACTTCGTGCATTCGACCTTTCCCGATTCGGGTTGGTCCCAAAGCACCGTGATTGGACCGGACCATTTGATCCCATCGTGATAGCGGAACCGAACCAGGTCGGACTTCGTCTCATCCTTGTTCGATTCAATCCAAGCGGCAATTCGTCCCCGCGTGGAATCAAATGTGATTGCCTCTTCGCGATCCACCTTGGGATCAACTGGCTGTGCTGGCAACGCTTTTTCAAACTGCACGTTCCCGGCGACCTCTGCTTTCGAAAACGAAATGCAATCGTCATGGAAAATGTGGTAGATCCGGCCGTTTTCACTTCCAACGATCAGATCCCACTTCCCATCTCGGTTGAAGTCCGAGACCGCGGGACTGGCCGTGTGCCCCGCGACATTGCGGCGAGCCAAATTCCCGATGCGTTTCAACACCACTTTGCCGTCTTGATCCGCCACATTGCGATACCAGGTCACATTCTCAGAGTTGATCAACACATCCAACCGCCCATCCGAATCCCAATCCGCAACGGCGATTTTGACACGCCCCGATCGGCCGGCGGTACCGGCTGCCAAACGAATCGGAAGCCCTGATTCATCGACAAACAATCGTTCCGCTTCCCCCGCCGAACGACGCAGCGTCAGATACCCTTCCTGATCCATCAACACCAAATCCAGCTCATCATCGCCATCAAAGTCCAGAGCGACCGGCGTTGTCCGCCACTGCGTCAAAGACCTCTTCGTGGCTGGCTTCCAAGGATACCAAGCCGGTGGATTTTCGACGGGAGCGGATTCCAAGTCTCGCTCCACCAAGACCCCGGATTCATTGAGCAACACACCGACCTCGGACAAGATCGAGTTGTAGATGATGTCATCGTCGCCATCACCATCCCAATCCGCAAGTGACAACGTGGTGTAGCCCCACTTGGCTTCGCAGGGACCTTGGATCGATCCGTTCTCGCCCGCCAAAATCCGAAACGGTTCTTCTGTTCCGTCCTCCCCCCGAACGTTCAGCAACACGGGCTCCGCCCACTTCGGCAAACCACCTTCGCCCTCGCCGAGATTTTCGAACCACCCAATGTTGCCCGCTGTGTTCCCGCAGATGATGTCATCATCACCGTCTTGATCCCAATCGGAAACATAGGGCGTTGCCAGGGCACCAAACTTCAACGTGTCGGCCTTCTGACGAAAGTAAACAGGGTTTTCAAACACAGG
The DNA here is from genome assembly GCF_028768465.1 of Rhodopirellula sp. P2. Lineage (GTDB taxonomy): Bacteria > Planctomycetota > Planctomycetia > Pirellulales > Pirellulaceae > Rhodopirellula. The sequence continues at coordinate 1,778,074 of NZ_CP118225.1, read as the reverse complement.
CTGCCCGTCGCGAAGTTCGCCAGTGTTTTCAAGGAACGCAACGCGACCGTCTTCATCCCCGACGATCAAATCGGCATCACCATCGCGGTCCCAATCGATCGCGGTCGGCGTGATCATTTGCAAGTGCATGGTCAGCCGTTCGCCAGCGACATTCTGAAGCTCTTTCCCGGTTTGATAACGAGGTTTTTCGCGAGTCCCAACGTTCTCAAAGTACGTGAAGTAATCGAGAAAATTCCCGACCACCATGTCCAGGTCATCGTCCCCGTCGAAGTCAACGAAGCTCGCACACGGCCACCCAAAAACATCAATGGGTTCATCGCCCGCGACAATCATCTCGGGCTTCTTGTAGTCCGGCTTGGCATCATCCCCCACGTTGGACATCAAGAACAAATAACCGTGCAGCGGTCCGTTGTTCCAATCGCCGGCCTCATCGTAGGCATGATCCCACACCAAGTCGGCCCAATCTCCGACACCAGCGACCAAGTCGTGATCACCATCGCCGTCGTAGTCCACGTAACGCCACATGTTGCCGCGAATCCGGGCGCCCGGTGTGCTCAGCGGCTTCGCCGGCGCGGAAATGCCAGTGGGTTTGTCAAAATCAAATTTCCCTGTCGACGGATCCTGGGCAAAGTACTTGCCTGGAATCAAGACCCGCGACACACCGTTGACTTCACTCGCCAACATGTTGTGAAAAGCCCGTCCGAGTCGCACCGGTGCTTCGAAGACCGGCATTTTGACATTCGGGTCCTGACTTGAATTCTCGAAGTAGTACGTCCCATTGGAAGGTTTGTCAGGGCAACCAACCAACAAATCCAAATCACCATCGCCGTCGTAATCCATCGGCAGCGGGTAAGCCCAAAGCCCCACACCCAAGTCCACTTCCAACCCTGGGTTGTTGTACTTCAGCGGCTCCAGCTTCAGGTTCTCGTCCGCACTCCAAAGTTGCCCACCTTGGACCAACAACATCCACGCCAATCCCATTGCCAACGTACATGGTTGCAACGACCGTCTGTAAACACTCATGGTTGCTCTCTCTTTCTCAGGTTGCTCGCCGCTCCAGACACATTGCCCAGAGTGGCGGGTAGGTTTGATTTTTACAGTCCAACAGGTTTCATCGACCGCGGTACTCAATCTGTTTTTGAGTCAGCCACAAAGACTTGGCTGTACGATTCGTCGCCACTTGAAACCGCCCCCCCAAAGGCGACGCGACTTCCATCTGGCGAGTACACCACCGCAAACGGCAAACAGCGAAACAGCCCTCCACCTTCCGCCAAAACCTCCACACGACCATCGCTCAAGTCGACTTCACATACCGAGTTCCCCATCACACACGCGGCATGGTTCCCTTCGGGATGAATTGTAAACGCGGAGGCGACCGATTCGGTTCCGTCAGTGATTTGCTTGGGGGATCCACCATCCGGTGACACCGACCACAACTGAATCACCGCTTGATCATCCCGCATCAGAAAACAGATTTGGCTGCCATCGGGTTTGCTCCGTGGCCAATGCCGCACATCCGTGGCCACGCCTGGATACAGACGATCGGTGGTGCGGGTCAAACGCCGCTGCACCGTTCCGACTGGCGGTGCCGGCCGCGTGGTCGCGGTGCCTTGCAAAGGTTCCGATCCCGCACCGGAACAATCAACGGGCAAATCCACGACAAACAATTCCGGCACCGTTTTCCGCAGATGCTCTTGCGCCCCGAGCGCTGCCCCTGCTCTTTGCATGGGGGCCGTCTCAATGACCACGTCGCCTAAAAACGCCAAGGCCTTTGCTGAAGTCTTGCCGCTTGGGACCCGCCCCTTCTTTTTGGCAATCCAAGCGTCTTCGTAGGCTTTGCAAATTTGGTCCGTTCCCGGTTCGGGACGATCGTGCGTGCGCGTCGCCAAAACACTCCAGAACGCTCCCACATGATTGCGGCGATGCGTGCGTGGTACCGACACAGGCCGAAGCGGAATCGACACACCCACATTGCGTTGATTCAGCTGCCCGCCGTCTGGCTCCATCGCCAGCACATGATCCTCATAAGTGAAACTGACCCACTGGCCTTCGCTGTCAAAGACATGCACGTGACTGCCACCACGAAGCGCCCCCGGCGTGTAAGGATCCACAACGTCCCGAGCGTCTAAGTTCCGCACCGATGAAGTCTGCCCCGGACGCATCATGACACCACGGCGATGACAGGCCGCGTAGTTCCAATCGGGCGTTGGATCCTCTGGTCCATGAATGAAAACGATTTTATCTTCCGTGGGACTGGCGGTCACAACACCAACGCACGCACCACGCTGGGCTTCGTAGACCACTTCCACTTCGCTGGTCATCGTGTTGACACGCTCGATTCGTGAACCATCAAAGACGGCCCCGTTTGCATCACTGCGAATGTCGTAGTAGATCCAACTCCCATCCCAAGACCAAACATTCGCGTTGGTCAGGTGATGATGCTGGTGACGGTGAGTGACTTGACAAATCATGCTGCCACCCATGAACGGCATTGCCCTGAGGCCGCTTGATTCGCCTGCTGTGAGGCAGTCGTCAATGCATCGACTTCGGCACGATCGCAACGCTGCCAGTCATCTATAGACGCATAGGACCGAGGTTGTCTCGCTGGTAGAATGAGTGACCCGATCGCGTTCCGACGCATCGGCCCCGGATCCATCTCGTCCCTCCCCACACCCACTTCACGACAATGACTCCAGGGCGTCACCAAGTCGAAACGCACGCCAGCCGTGCCTATCATCACCTGCGTCAAAAACTGATTTCGGGTGAATTCAAACCCGGCACCAGGTTGCTGTATGGACCGATCGGCAAAGAAATCGGCGTGTCCGCAACCCCGGTTCGCGAAGCCGCTGGTCAGCTCGCGACGGAAGGCATGGTTGAATTGGTGCCGCAAATCGGCGCCGTTGTGCGATCGATCAATGAACCGGAAGTGCAAGAACTGTACGAGGTTCGCAACCTGATCGAACCCTTCGCTTCCGCACGTGCTTCGGAACGCTCGACGTCGGAAGACATCCAGCTGATCGCGAAGGAATACAACACGATGCGGGAGTTGGTGGAACGTCAGAAGCAAACCAACTCGCCGGAAGAAAGCCAGGAAATCGCCTACCAATTCAACCAGGCGGATCACAACTTTCACTTGCGAATCGTCGAAGCCACCGGCAACCACACTTTGGTTCGAACCTCCACTCAGTCCAACATTTTGACCCGCGTGTTTGGCATCTGGATGCACCGCCAAGGTGCCGACGTGATGGAGAACACCTGCAACGAACACGAAAAGATCTTCACCGCCATTCAAAACGGGAATGCTGAAGCGGCGCATGAAGCGGCATCGAATCACATCTTGAAGGGACTTCAACTTTCGCTCCAGTCCTTTCGCGAAGCCTGATCACCAGTCAGCCCGATCGTTGTGAACAACAATCCCAAGCCGATCATCAAGCATGGGCCCACCACGATCGTCATGAATTTATCCATCGGGTTGGCATAAGCCTCCCACGCTGCGGGCCAAACGCTGGTTTGCGAAAGCGTCATCCAGGCGATTGCCGAACCGCCAATCGCGAAAGCTGTGATGGCAGGTGTCCCGTGCAATCTCGGCACGGTGATCCCGAGCAAGAACAAACCGACGATCCCGGCGCCCAACACGCCCGACAACGTCCACCAAACATCCAGGGTGCTGTCAGTCAATCGAACCAACGCCAGTGCCATCGCGGTTCCCATGGCTCCCCACGCAATGGTTGACAGCCTCAACACGCCAATGTTCTGCGCGTCCGTGGAATCCCGGCGAAACAACCGCCTGTAAAAATCGCTCATCACCAACGTCGCTGATGAATTCAGCGAAGTCGAAACGGTGCTCATCGCGGCCGCGAAAATCGCTGCGATCAACAGCCCACGAACACCTTGGGGCAAGTGAGCCGCGATGAAGTGCGGGAACACCCGATCGCCCAAGTCACCTTCGGACAAACTCGAAGACATCACCGCCAACTGCTGTGAATAATCAGGGGCATCCAGGGGGACGCCTGCCTGCATCAATTTTTGTTCGGCAACAATCCTCCGGACCTCATCCAAATCTTGAGGATGCCCTTCGTAGTAGGCGTACAGCGACGATCCAATGAACAGAAACAACGCGCTGACCGGGACATACAACAGTGCGCCCACCCAAACGCTCTTGGCCGCTTCGCGATCCGATCGAGAAGCGATGTACCGCTGCACGTAGCTTTGATCGATGCCAAAGTTACGCAGGTTGTCGAACAATCCAAATGCCAACACGACCCAGATCGTCGATTCGGACACCAGGAGAGAACTGTCCCCCAAAGAGAACTTGTGGTTTTCGTTGGCAACGGCCAACACTTCGGCGGGTCCACCAGGCATTCCCAACAACAAGATGGCCAACGCCAAAAGCGCCCCGACCAACAACACAATCGCCTGAATCGCATCCGCCCAGATCACCGCGACGATCCCGCCGACAAACGAGTAAACCGTGACCACCACTCCGGTGCACGCGATGACCAATCGAATGTCCCAACCAAACAGAACCGCCATCGGCAACGCCATCAGGTACATCACGACGCCGATCCGAGCGATCTGAAACAGCAGGTAAAACCCGCTGGCAAAGAGCCGCGCCCAAAGCCCAAACCGCCGCTCCAGCAGCGAATACGCCGAGACTTCCCCGCTCTCTCGGTAAAGCGGCAAGAACCAATGCACCGCGATCGCCGCCGCAATCGGAATCGCCAACGAGTACATGAACGCGTTCCAGTTGTCGACAAACGCTTTCCCAGGCAGCGCCAGATAACTGATGCTGCTCAAGTAAGTTGCGAAAATCGACAGCCCACACAACCACCCCGGAAGGGATCGCCCACCGGCGGAGAAATCATCCGCCGAACGGTTGCGGGTCCAGAAATAAAACCCCATCGCCATGATGGCGACGAAGTAAACGACCAGGACCGTGTAGTCCAGGCCAGTGAATGCCATCGCCGCAATCATAGGATTCCCAAATCACGCAGGACCGCCGCCACTTTCTCTCGCTCGGGTTCAAAGAAGCGATGGAATGGGTCGGCTGGGAGATCGCTGCAGATCCCCAACAACGACGCCGCGCACTTGGTCGCTTTGATATGACGCGACGCGTACTTGCCAACGTCATAGATGTCTTGAAAACGCCGAATCTTGACCATCGCCGCTTCCGTCTTGGCCGCGTCATTGGCCTTCAGGCCTTCGTAACAATCCACGAAACAACGCGGCATCACATTCGCCCCACCCGACACACCGCCATCGCCGCCCAATTGATGGGCCTCTGGCAGCAGGGCTTCGGGGCCCAGCAAGACCGACCAATCATCGCGGACTTCGTTTCGCAATTCGCACAAACGACGGAAGTAATCCAGGTCACCGCTGCTGTCTTTGACACCCACGATGGACTGAATTTCTGAAAGCGTTCTCAGGGTTTCGATTTCGTACCAAACCTTGGTCAATCCCGGCATGTTGTAAAGCATCAACGGCAACGGAATTTCAGGAGCGATGTTCTGAACATACGCCGTCAGTTCCGTCTGGCCGGCAGGGAAATAGTACGGCGTGGTCAGGACCGCTGCATCCGCTCCCGCATCCGCGGCATGACGAGCCAGTGAGGTCGATTCCACAAACGCGGTGTCCGTCACTCCCACCAACACAGGCACACGGCCAGAGACCAATCGAGTGGTCGTCGTGATCAGTTCACGCCGCAATCGATAACTCAGACTGGGGGCTTCGCCCGTTGTTCCCAAGATAAAAATCCCGGAGACCCCACCGTCGATGACATGCTCGATCAAGCGTTCCAGTCCCTCCTGGTCCAGCTCATCGCGAGCGCGCAGGGGAGTGATCAAGGGAGGCACGATGCCTTGCAAGCGATTGCCTGCAGTGAACAGACGGGACATATCGCGAGCGTCAGTGTGGGAGGGAGATTTCATCTTGCGGGGACAGACGAAAAGTGGGTGGGGCTGGAGGCGGGGTTGGGCATGAGACCCAAAAGTGAACGACCGCCCAGAAACGGCCGGTCGTTCACGCAATCATTCTTCACGAACCGAATCGCATCCGATCCGCGAAAGAGGGCAACAGTCTATACGTTCGCGGTGGCTGCCGCATCCACCGACCAGCCCTCGCGGTAGTTTTTACTCAACAGCGAGGTGGCCTGTTCGTCGCCCGTGCAAACCATGTCCGAAGCATTGAATTTCAACTCGCGACCGCACTGGTGCGCGACGGTGCCCAGCAAAACGGTTTCAGTCAACGGGCCGGAGTAATCAAATTGGCACAGCGGCGTGCCCTGCCCTCGGATGGCTTGGATCCATTCCATGTGGTGACCGATCGAGTCCGCGATCCGCGGGGCAGCCGGCTTGAAGTCCGCAAATTTGTCTTTCGGAAGCAACGTGTAACTGCCGTACGTCGCGATCATCATTCCCTTGTCGCCCACAAACAACACGCCGCTGCCCGGCACCGAGATGCCTTCGAGTTCCTTGGGCGAGCGATCACCGTCGTACCAAGTCAGATCCAACTCGTCATGCTTGTCGGTTGCATCGAAGTGATAGCGGACCTTCAAACCCGTTGGGCAGTAATCATCCGATGGAGGTGGCCCATCCGCCACAACACTCGATGGAAGATGCAAACCCAACGCCCAGAACGGCAAGTCAATGTAGTGACATCCCATGTCGCCAAGTGTGCCAGCGCCGTAGGCACGATATCGGCGCCACGATGCAGGGTGCAAACCTGGCGTGTACGCGATCTTGGGTGCGGGGCCGAGCCACAGATCCCAATCAACGTTGGCGGGTGCCTCGCCTTGAGGCTTGGGCAACTCGGTTGCGCCCCAGCCCTTGCCAACCCACACGTGAACGCGAGTGACGTTGCCGATCACTCCGTCTTGGATCATCTCCACCACTCGGCGGTAGTTTCCACCGGCATGAATTTGCGTTCCCATTTGAGTCACCACGCCGGCTTCCTTGGCCGCCAGCCGAATGGCGCGGGCCTCAGCAACCGTGTGCGTCAAAGGCTTTTCGCAGTAGACGTTCAGCCCCTGTTCAATCGCTCGAATGGTTGCGGGGGCGTGATGATGGTCCGGCGTGCTGATCACCACCCCATCCAACTCGGTCTCTTCGCGAAGCATTTCGCGGTAATCGCGATACAGCTTGGCTTTCGGGAATCGCTCGCCGCCCGCCTTCAAATAGTTTGCATCGACATCACAAAGCGCGACCAGGTTTTGAGATTGCACCCCGGCCACGTTGGCCGCACCGCGATTGGCAATCCCAATGACGGCCAAGTTCAACGGCCGGTCAGGGTCAATGTCTTTGGCGGCTTGGGCCACAGGTGCACTCAGGTGCGACGTGGCAGCCAGTCCCATGGTGGCCCCGGTCCACTGCATCCATTGGCGACGATCGACGGTCGCTCCCAATTTCGGCTGGGATGGCGGGGTGATAGCGGACGAGACGACAGAGCGGGCGGATTTCATCGGTGATCCTCGTGTGTCAAATGCATTGAGTCAGCCGGAACGAGCACCTTCAGCGAGTGCGTGCTCCGGACTGAACGAGCCGACATTGTAGTGTGTCATTTGAGCATCTGTGGCACTCAGCCCCCTCACTTCCCCTTCCCAGGCAACGAAGGCGTCAGGGAGGACATTAACACGCCCCGCTGGATCAAGACGGGTTCTTTATCGCCCCAATCCACGTGACACGGCTCGCTGGTCGCCACTTCCGAATCGCAGACCCCCAGCGCCAAACGCATGATCCGGCGGTGCTGACGCTGGTCGTCGACCAGCGGGATACTGCGGTCAGGAACAATCGGCAAGGCAATTTGTTCATCCCGGTGGTAGCAAGCAATCCGGTGCAGCGTCACGTCTCGCAACCAATGCCAAGGCCGTTCGACACGCATCCTGATCGCGGCACCAACGCCAATCCGCGAAACGAAGCAGTTCGTCCTCTTGGAACAAAAAGCACCGGATGCATTCTTTGCGAACCACATGCCGGTCCTCGCAAGTCATGCAGAACAGCCAAACTTTTCGCGGCATCGAGGAGGTCGCAAGCCACCCCGTCAGAATGCTGGCAGCATCATTGAGAATCTCGAACCCGACTCGACCTTCCGTCGGCACGATCGGTGCATTCAAAGTTGTCGAACGAGCCAACTGACGCAGCGTCTCCCGGGCGGAAGGGTTGTCGTAGGCATCGTCGATGGTTCGCCTCGGAGCAACGTTACGAAACACCAACTGCACCGTTCCGTCTTCCCCCTCGACCGGCAACAAGTAATGAGCCTGGAACAGCAGCTCGTCCGAGTCGCCACGGCGAAGCCGATCCAGATACTTGAGTCGTTTCCGAAATAGCACCCACCAACTGATCGCGATGCCCAGCAGAACGCCCACCGCTTTGCCGAGCACTTCGGGGACGACACGCTGCCACTCCATCCCCGAGAGCCACTCCAACCACGCATCCATTCAAATCACCCCGCAAATGCATCAACCAATAGCAAACCCGAACCAGCCATCTGGTTGCGCAAGCTAGCACAACCTCAACTGAACACGGGCGTCACGTGCTCTCGAACCGACACTCGTCTATGATTGTTCCGGCACCACTTCGAAACAGGTACGCAGGTGTCATCGGGTATGTGAGCCGCTTGGCGTTCGCCACGGTTCCCGCGCTCAGCCAAGGCCAACGCCCAAACCGCTCACGGGATTCGGCTCAATCATTCCTGTGTCCCTGCTTCCTCCACCACTCCTTTTTCCTTCGCCATCACTTCATGTCAGCCACGTTTCGCGTCGACGTCTCCAAAGAACAATTCATTTTCTCTGCTGCACACTTCATCACGTTCGCGGGCGACATCTGCGAGCGCATTCATGGGCACAACTACGGCGTCCGGGTCAGTGTGGAAGGGCCGCTGGATGAGAACCGCTACGTCGTCGACTTCATCGCCCTGCGCGATGCCGTGCTGAAACAGACTCAGGCACTCGATCACCACGTGATCCTGCCACGTGATCACAAAGAAATCCTGATCACGCAGGACGAGACGGAAACCACCGCACGTTTCCGAGAGCGACGTTGGGTCTTTCCGAACGAAGACTGCATCATCATGCCGGTCATCAACACCACGGCGGAAGAAATCGCTCGTGTGATTGCGGAAAACGTTCGCCAGCAAACGCGAGAACAATTCGGCAATGCACTGTCATCGATCGAGGTCGCCGTCGATGAAAACGCTGGCCAATGGGGCGTCTGCAAACTGCCCTGGAACGAGTGATCACGTCTCTGAGCAGAGGCAAGATCGAGGGATGCCGACGGAGGGCCTCCGTCGGCGACCGAACCGGCGACACGGTCCCGCACGAAAAGACGGTCCAATGCTATCCGAGCAAGGTTGAGAACAATTTGTCCTCTCAAGTGCTCGGTGAGGTCGCGCCGTCACGGGCGACGGCATCCCCAATCGCAGGCACCACGATCTGCTTGGCTGGTTTCCCGCCGGGCACGTCGTATCGCTGATTGATTGGAACCACCACGCCGCAACTGACGATGAACTGCAAGGCCTCATCAATGGTCAAATTCAAGTCGATCGCTTCGCTGCGGCGCACGCTGACCGTGAACCCGGTCATCGGCATCGGGCTGGTCGGCATCAACACGCTCAGCATCGGTTCGCCGGCGGCCTCCGAAACCTCACGCATCCCATTGCCAGTCACAAATCCAAGCGACCAAATGCCGTCGCGTGGGTACTGAATGGCGACGACGCGGTTGAACTCAATCTGCCGATCGTCAAACGCGAAGTCGGTGATCTGCTTCACGCTCCCGTAGACCTTGTTGACGATCGGGATGCGCAGAATCGCGGCATCAAACGTCGTCACGAACCATCGCCCGATTCCCCCGGTGAACAAACGCCCGAGGAAATACAGCAGCATGAAGAACACGATCAAGAAGACCGGGACGACCACCGATCGCGGCATGTACTGAAGCTGGACGAAACGATCCCAGTACCCCATCGCACTGTTGGGTGGAACCGCAGCGGGACCAAACGCATCGATCTCTGAATCAACTCGCTGGACCACGTACCCCGGCAGAAAACGTCGTCCAGTTGGATCGGGAACGTACGACAGACCTTTGTAGGTGAAGCCGCGTTGACTCAGCTTTCCCTGCGATCCGTCCGGCGAATCATTGACGATCGCACCTTCCGGTGGTTGCTCGAATGTCTCGCTCACCGCTGGAATCAGAACAAAGCGTCGAATGCCAGTCTCGACCGGCAACAACACATAGTTTTCGATCGCATTCCAAGCCCAAATCAACACCACAATTGTCAACAACGGTGGCAGAACGACACCCAATCCGCGAACGATCGCGCGGCGGGCACCACCTTTGTGGTGCGTGGAGGTTTCGCCTTGGTTTTCGAGAGAAGTGTCGGTCGATTCAGTCATCGTGCGGGAAAACCGGATGAGAAGATCATTGGGACGATCGCTCGCCAAAAGGACTTCGCCCCAACAGGAAGAGAAGTCATCGTGAAATGGGACGTTGTTTCCGCCGCCGCGTCCAACCGCACGACAGACTTTAACACGGAATGCCGATCCACGAACCCGCATACTCGCCCCAACCAACCCAATCGGCAAGGAAGGATACGCTCCACCATTCATTTTGGTGCGTCACGAATCGCCCGAGCAACCACCAGCAAATCCACTCGGGCGGCACCGGCATCCAACAACACCCGAGAGATTTCATCGGCGGTCGCGCCGGTTGTCATCACATCATCGACCAAAAGAACATTCCGCCCCAGCAGTCGTTTTCTCCATCGCCTTCGAACCTGGAACGCTCCCCGCACATTTTCGCGGCGAGCCATGTCGTCCAGGAACGCCTGCTTTTGGACTGAGCGAGTGGTTTCCAACAGCGATCCAAACGAGAAATTCAGCTCTCGGGCAAAGCGACTGGCCAGCGAACCAGTCCCGACACCGCCCCGCCGAAACTGACGCCAAAACGGGCTGGGCACATGCGTCACGACCAGCGAACACCCTGATTCCGCTTCCGCCTTCGAACCGGGGTTTTCGGGGGCGGGGTGTTCAGGGCAGAGAGCTTCGGAGCCCGGATCTTCGGGGCGGGGGGAATCGAGACCGGGGGATTCGGGCCCAGATGACTGGAGCCTATCCGCCAATCGACGGGGTTCTCCCACGCGGTAACGATCCGCCAACCGGACTGCCAATTCGCGTGCGATCGCCGTGTTGCGAGGGTACTTTGCCGCGATGATTGCTTGGCGAACCACCTCGTGATACCGATAAACCGCCGTGGCGGACGCGAATGCAAACGGCGTTTCTCGTCGCACACATTCCGGGCACGGCAACTCGCCCTGCCCCAACTCGCCCTGCCCCAACTCATTGTGTCCCGAAGCGGGCCAGGCACACCGCAGGCAAGCCGACTGCATCGTCGGAGCCGACTGCACCAGCGAGGTTTCGCAGAGCTGGCAAAAGGACGCGAATCGCCGCCGCGTGACAGACGAATCCACCGAGGAATTCCCCCGCACCGAAGCCGGTCCGGTCAGTTCGCCACACAACACGCAGACCGGTGGAAAGAGCAGCGGAGCCAGCAATTCGCCGGTATTTCGCACGCCTTCGATCAAAAAGTTGGTGCTTTTCACAAAATAACTTTGTGTTCCCGCGAACCTTCTGCTGAAATGAAGCTCTAACCAGTCAGCGACATTCCGCCTCGTAGAGACGGGGAAGTTGTATGAAGCGTTCGGTCCTGGGAAGCAACCCGTTGACCGATTCGCGATTGTAACGAATTCTAATGTCCTTACTTTTCCGTTTTTGAGCTCCATCACCGCACCGAGAAAATCGGCGCAGGGAGGATTCGATGCGTAACCTGATCTCGACTCAACGTGTTGTCCGCATTTCCCACATCGTGGCTGTCATGCGTACCAATGCTGCCGAGACTCTGCGCGCCGTCATCCATTCCTGCTCATTGCAGTGGGAGGGCCTCGGTTATCCGGGGTCCAGCGCCCCGGAGCCTCTGGCAGCCAGTTTTGCGGCAATGAAACCCTGGCGGTTTTCTTTTGCCACCGACCAAACGTGTCACAGGTCCATGCGATAAGGCCCCCGCCTTTTCCTCGCATTGAACTGAAGCACGCCGCGAAAAGTCTCTGGCACGCCTGACCCGTTGGGTCACGCCGTTGATTTTTCGTATGCCGCCCATCGCGTTTCGCATCGGCAGCGCCCCGCTCGGATCCGAACCTCGCCTGCACCTTCGTCCATCGTTCCCATCGATGGCAGAAGTCTTCCTCACAGACTTCTGACAAGAACGTGGTGCATCGCCGAAGTTCTCGCATCCGAACACGAGGCTCGCTGACGACTCGGATTCATCGATCGGGCTTTCCAACTGGTTTGAAACAATTCAGCAGGCAGTCGCTTGGCTGACCTGAACAGGAAAGTATTCCCGGAACCCCGGGAGGATGGACACCATGAAGATCACCCCTGATTTCACGACCACCGTTTCGCCGTCTGACGGCAACGCCATCGTTCGCAACTCCGCGTCCCCATCTGCCTCGGGTCAAACCGTGGCCCAATTGGTGATCGCCGCTCAAGGCGGGGACCAGTTGGCATTTGGTGACTTGTTCGAACGGTATCGACCGATCATCGTCGCTTTGGCGATCAGTCGCGTTCGCAACCTGCACGAAGCCGAAGAATTGACCCAAGACGTGTTCATCCAAGCGATGCAAAAACTGGATCAACTTCGCGTGCCGGAAGCGTTTGGTGGATGGTTGCGTCAGATCGTGCACCGCATGGCGATCAATCGATTCAGCCGACAACGAACCGCCACCGCTTGCGATCCAGAAACCCTGGAAGCCACTTGTGTCGATGACACCACGCCTGAAAACGTGGCGCAAGACCGTGAGCAAGCCGCGGCGGTACGAAGCGGGATCGCCCGTCTGGGAACCTTGGACCGTCAAACGCTCAACGCGTTTTATCTCAATGGACAATCGTTGATTGAGATGAGCGATGCGTTCGATGCCCCGGTCGGAACGATCAAGCGTCGTTTGCACACCGCGCGACGTCGATTGGCAGAAACGCTGCAAGACGAAATGGCTTTGGGGGATTCGGCGGACGACCGTGCCGACGAATCCCCGGCCGTCTTGCCGATGCCATCGGCCCGTGACCGGTCGGACGATTCCATGGATGACTCCGCCTTGATCGCGCAAGCGGTCTGAATGGCGGTGGACGCCTCTCTTGGTAGCTGGATTCGCCAGAATTCAGAGGCACGAGTTGGTGAGGCTCCGAATTCTTGGCGAATCCGGCTACAGTCTTGCAACTACGTCAGTTTGTGACGGACGCGTTGCCCCTCGTAGGCCAGGTCCCACCTGGCACTGGCTCTTTGCCAAACAACACCGCCCTCGCGATGAAAGGTTGCCCGAACGCCTCGCTTGGTTCCCAAGCATCGGCTTGGTGCCAGGTGAAACCTGGCCTACATCTTAAGAACCCCGCCCGTTGCAAACGGGAGGGGTCGGAAAGCGAGCGTTCGGCGACATTTCCGGGGGAGGGCAATCCCCTGCGGCCACGGCGTCCTACCGAAGAACAAATTCACCCTCCTGGCAGGAGGGTCGAGCGAAGCGAGGGGAGGTCGAACGCGATCACGTGGGTCCATTGAAAAAGTAAAATGGACAATCACAAACATCCACCTCACCCAGCCTCAGCCAATCCCTTGGTTTGCATCGCCCCGGCGAATCGGGCAAACTGGAAGTCTCCCAGCGGGGGGAGGCCCCGCAGAGAACAAGTCCCGGTTCACTGAGAACAAGTCTCTGCGGAGTCAAAACGCTCGACTTGTTCTCACCGCCCAAACACCTCATCTCAGTCGGTCCAACTGCTGAGAAACAGGTTATTTGATTGAAGAACGAACGTCCGACACAACTGAATCGAAACCTATGACAGATTCCGCATTCAAACTTGGTTCGAACCTGATCACGAATTCTGTTGTAATTTCGACCGATCAACAACCGAACCGATTTGATGGCGAGACGGAATTGATCAATCAAACGTATCTTCGTATTCACGGATCAGCTAGCGGCTTCCGTTGGCTCTCTGCCTTGTTTGCCGAACTCGCGGATCGTGCCAGCGACGAACATCCGGCCGGCGTTGTCTTCGCACCAGACTTCACTCCCGTTGCACTGAATGGCTGGGACAAACTGGATATATCCTGCGATCCAAGCGTGGACAACCAGGACGACAAATAACAATCCCGTGCACCGTAGGACGGCTTGCGCGTTTACTTGAATGGAAACTCAACCGTCCGTCCGTGGTGACGGGTGGCGCTACTTGATTGAAAATCCATGATTCCGCCAAAGGGATTAAACTGGACTGCTGAAAAGTTGGTGTTGACACGACTTCAAGTGACGCAAGCTTTCATCCCGGTAGGGATGTCAGATGGTAGCCGTCGGTAAGCGATAGCGCCACCGATGGACACTCCCCCCCACGCCGCCACTCTCCCTCCCGCCGTGCCCATTGGCCACGGCGGGAGGGAGAGTTTTATGAGAGCTCGTTTTCCGGGGGTAAGCTGCTTCGCAGCAACCCCCGGCTACCATCTGAAATCCCTACCGGGATGAAGAAAGACAGAAGCCGGAAGACAAATTGCATTCGCGGTCGGAACGCCAATAGTGAACTGGCCTGCGAAACGCCCAAGATGTTTTCCACCCAAACCGCAGAGCGGTGACATTTGCTAGCCTCGGGTTTCAACCCGAGGTCCCTGTTGACCCTGCACCGGTTCCGAGCCGCGGAGCGGCGACAGGTGGGTTCGCACTTGTTGCCACCTGTCGTCGCTCCGCGACTGGGGCGGTGTTTCTGGTACGAATGAACCTTGGGTTGAAACCCAAGGCTGTTCCAATGCCGTCGCTCCGCGACTCAGAAGCGTCGGTTCGAGACCAGCTGGAGTCGTATTTCGTAGACTCGTTCGAGCGACCGGGAGCGTCCCGCCCGCTCGGTTGCCATTCGACTCAGCGGAAATTCGCTGCGTGGAATTGCATGATTTCAACGCAGCGTTGCTCGTAGATTTTCAATCCCGAGTGAGGAACCTCCGGAACAACGATGCGTTCAAAAGGGATCCCCAGCGAGGCCAGAAACTTCATGTACTCCAGGTTGTTTTGGTAGTTGAAACCTTGGGTCCCAACGTAAATCATCCAAGCAACCTCGGGGGTCTTCGTCTTGGAATAGCCGCGTGCCAAATCCCAAGTGTTGTCGCCTTTTGCAAAGACCAGTGTCTCGGATTCGCGACCTCCTGACTCGCTGATTTTGCGTTCGGTTTCATAACCGCCACCCCCTGCCGCCGCACTGCCAAACAATTCCGGGTAACGCAGTGACAATCGCATCGTTCCTCGCCCGCCCTGCGAGAACCCTTCGATTCCGCGAACAAGGAGGTTTCTGCCAGCAATGACAAACAGGCTACCAAGCAAATGACGCGGCGCATGGGCAATCTTCTTGGGGGACGGAATGTGGGTGGGAATGCAACACTATACTCATCCAAAGCGTGACCAACGCCGCGATGCCGTTGCCAATCCCTTTGCTCCCTGTCACCACCAAGCGACCAACCATGGATCCGTTCTTGCAAGCTGCCCTCGAAGAAGCACGCCTCGGTCTCGAAGAACACGGGATCCCAATCGGCTCCGTGCTGGTGATCGACAACGAGATCGTTTCGCGTGGCCACAACCGCCGGATCCAAAACGGCAGTGCGATCTTGCACGCCGAGATGGATTGCCTGGAACGAGCCGGTCGCCTGACCGCAAGGGACTACTCACGATCCACGCTGTACTCGACGTTGTCCCCGTGTGACATGTGCAGTGGCGCCGCCCTGCTCTACAAAATCCCACGAATCATCGTGGGCGAAAACAAAACGTTCCAAGGACCGGAATCCTACGTCCGCAGTCGAGGCGTCGAATTACACATCATCCATGATCCAGATTGCATCGAGCTGATGCAGACCTTCATCCAAGACAACCCAACGCTCTGGAATGAAGACATCGGCCTGCCAACTCAAGATTGATATCACGCCTTGGTTTCTTGCTCCACCGCCGAACCAACGCCACATTTTTCACAGGCGGGCAAGAGCGAATGACGAACTCCACCGCATTTCTCACAGGCGTGAAAAAGCGTCGTTTCGCAACACGGGCAGGTGTAAGGCTGGTCGAACGCTGATGCATCCCCAGCCACCGCGACGGGAGTTCGTTTCCTCAAACTTCGCCGCGTCCAAACCGCGAATTTGAGTGGTCCTCGCTGGATCGGATAATCACAGACTGGGCAGAAAAAATGGGCATACGCTTCGCGGTACTGACGCAGCAACCAATCCCGACTGGGGCGGGCGATCAGGCGCAGCAACCGAACCAACACCCCGACTGCAATCGCCAGCGACAACACGATCAGGATGTACTTGAAGTAGATCGCGGGAAAATGTTCGTGCATCACCAGCAAAACGCGAGCGGCGACGGCACCACTGAGAGCGTACACCAGCATCGCATAGGTCCCGCCAGCCTGCCGCACGAACAACCAACCGCAAACAAGCAGCAAGGGAATCAACAAGGCAAGCTTGTACGCGGCCAGCTTCCATTGATGTTGTTCCGCAAGCGTTTCGTACTCCTCCTCAATCGGCCGACTCGCACGCGTGATCGCATCACCATTCTCACGCCGCAACCGCTCCACATCATCCAACTGATCATTGAGACCAGACAGCTCAGCATTCAACGTTTGTGTTTGGCTTTGATTGGCCAGAAACAATTGCAGACTGTCTGTCAAAGACGTCTGCTGCCCATCACTGAGTGACGTCGCGTTCTCATCGGCATTGCGTTTGAGTTCCAACAGTTGATTGATCGTTTGCTGCGAATCACGGGTGGTTTGCCCGGTCAGTTGTCGACGTCGTTCCGTGGAAGCGATCTGCTGCTTCAGATCCACCAACTGCGCCGCAAGCAATTGTCGCTCGTCCTGCAACTCTTGGGGCAAGCCTTCGTCGAGCATTTGACTGTAGTTCGGCCCCTGAACTCGATCGATGTCGCGAACGATGTATCCGAGCAACCAAAACGCCAGCAAACCCACCGCGACGCTGAACCCGAAAACCATGAAGCGAAGCATGAACGATCCGCGGTGTTTCTTGGTCTTCATCAGTTCGCCTCAAAGTCAACGTTGGTGAATGGAATTTCTTAACCTAAGCAGGTAGTCAGGAGTCTTTGGGTAAGTATGCCGTTTGGCGTTCGCCTAGGCTTTCAAAAAGTTGTTGTTGCAGCGGATTCAACTTTCGCAGGTTTTGTTTCACGACTTCGCCCCAACGGGGCAGCCCTATGCCAGCCCAGGGCAACGCCCTGGGTTATTCCGAGACCAAGATTGCAAAGCCCCAAAGGGGGCGGTCCTAGCGGGTTTCGGGGAGTCCTTCTTAGGGCCGCCCCCGTTGGGGCTCGAATCGGAGTCTCCGTAACGAAACCCCAGGCGATGCCTGGGGCTATCTTAGAGCTGCCCCGTTGGGGCGTAGGACAGAACAAAAACGAATGCCGCATTTTCCGTGTCAAACCTCCAGTTTAAAAAGTCCAGCAATAACCCCGGTTGTGCGTGGGAACCGTGGCGAACGCCAAACGGCTCATCTCCCCGATGACACCTGCGTACCTGCCTAGAGCCTAACCCTTCCAGATTCTTCGCGAAAAATCCGCCAAGTCTTTTTTGGGCGAGGTGGCCTGCCTACTCGCTTCGCAAAATCGCCAGGCACAGGGCGACCATCACGCTGAAACTGGCGATCAATCCGAGCAAACCGAGAATGCTGACCCGCTGAATCCCGAACATCGGTTGATCGGGGAACAGGACCGGTGAGACTTCATAGGACAGCATCAACGCGGACCCCAAGAACACCGCGCTGGTCATCAGTCCCACCACCAAGCGGTTGACCACGGGGGCAAAGCGTTTGGGTTCCAAGCGGATTTGCAACTGCCCCAGTCGAGCTTGGTTCATCAGCGACAGCAACTGTTCGGGCGCGTTCTCCATGAACGCTTCGCTCTCCAGATAAATCCGCCGGGCTTGCCGAATCCGCCGTGCGGGAGTCAAGCGGCGGATCATCACCCGTCGAAGGTACGAGCGAACGATATCAAGCGAATCAAACCCGACGCCCATCTCTCGCAAGGTTCCCTCCAGCGAGATCAGCATTTTCAACAGCAGTGCGGACTGGTTGGGCAAGCCGATTCCATGCCGATGAAGAATCTCGCTGAGCTGGTTCAAAGCCCCAGCCAGATCAAAACGGTCGAGTGATTGACGACCGTACGTGTCGATGAAATCGGCCACGTCGATTTCCAAAGCGGACTGATCCAGGTCCACTCGAGGGTTGCCCACCCGGCGAATCAAACGTGTCAGTCGTCGACTATCGCCGGAGTTGATCGCCGCCAGCATTTCTTCGATCGACTCACGCATCGATTCGTCGATGCGTCCCGTCATGCCGAAGTCGAGAATCGCCAAGCGACCGTCTCGCAAGCAGAACAAGTTGCCCGGGTGCGGGTCGGCGTGGAAGAATCCGTCCTCGAACACCATTCGCAAATAGGTTCGAGCCAGCGTTCGGCCCAACTCCGGCGGCAAGTCCGCTCGCGTCATCTCGGTTGACTCTTCCGTCACCTCGCGATCATCTCGCTCAAAGATTTTCGCCAGCGGTTCGCCGATCATCTCTTCCATGACCAAGACGCGACGCGTGCACAATGGGTCCAGCACGGATGGAATGACAATCTCGGCTTTGTCCGCTTCCAGAATCTGAGCGAACTGCTTCAGGTTGCTGCGTTCACGGTTGAAGTCGAGTTCGCGAAGGATCATCGGCATCAGTTGCCGAACCATGTCCGAGGGTCCCCAGATCGCGAGTGCCTCGACGTGATCCGCCCACTGCGCCAAGCCCTCGAGAACATCCAGGTCCTCGCGCATCATCTTTTCGATGCCGCGACGCTGGACCTTCAAGACCACCCGTTGCCCGTCCATCAACTCCGCCCGGTGGACTTGTCCGATCGATGCCGTTGCCAGCGGCACCGGTTCGATGTGCCGGAAGTGCTTGCGGAAGTTCGGGCCGAGCTCTTCTGCGAGCGTTGCTTCGACGACTTCCATGCTGTCGGGCGAAACTTCGTTGCGAAGCTGCTTCAGTTCCTCGGCGATTTCGTTGCCGACGAGGTCAGGGCGAGCCGCCAGGACCTGGCCGACTTTGATGAACGTGGGCCCCAACTCAGTGATCGCCATCCGAATCCGCTGCGACCGCGTGTACTGGGTCAGGGGAACGCCCGAGCGATCTTTGATCCAGTTCTGCAGCGGCAACCGCCTCGTGCGACTGATCCAATCCGCCAACCCGTACCGGCGCAGCACCCTCAGGATCTCGCGTCCTCGACGCAGATTGCGGTACAACTGGGGGATCGATGTCAGCTTCATGAGTTTCCGTGGAGGTGGTTGGTCGCACCATTGTGATCGCAAGCTTGGCAAATCGTCGAGCAGGACGAACTTTCGGCCTCGAAAACCTTCTCTTTATGCCCAATATTCCGCTCGCAGCGTTGGTTCCGCCCGGATTGTCCACGCCCGATCCGAGTTTTGCCGACGATTGGGCAACCGCGATCGCGACGACGATCGAACTGATGCTGGTGTCGGCCGGAATCGCGATTTTGATCGGAGTGCCAACGGCATTTTTCGTCAGCCAATTGCGGCCCAATCACTGGCTGGTTCGAACCTGGACATTCTTCGCGTTCGTGACCTTGGCCATGCCCTTGATCTTGCTGGCGGCAGCCTGGGAATCCACCGCTGGAAAATTTGGATGGTTGGTCACAACCATGACGGGAGGCAACCTGGGCTGGGTCGGATGGATCCATGGGATGCACGGCGTCGCGTTGGTGTCGCTGGCAACCGTCTGGGCGACCCGTCGCATCTCTCCCGTCGCAATTCAACAGGCCAGCTTGGACTTCTCGCCCAACCAGAGTTGGTGGCGTGTCCGCTTGCCGATCGCGCTGCCCTGGATCGTCGCCTCGGTCATCGCCGTGATGGTGCTTGCATCCACCGAAATGAGCGTCGCGGATTTGCACAGTGTCCGAACCGTGGCGGATCAGTTCTACCTGTTCTACTCCGTGGATCCCAACACGACCTCGGTGCTGGTGTCCACGTTGGTTCCGATGGTGGTCGGTGGCGTCCCAGCGCTGCTTTGGTTTTGGTTGCGACGTCGCCGCTGGAACGTTGCTTCCCACGGAGAACTGGAATCAACCACCGCGCCACCCCGTTCCAAGAGTGCTGCCTGGGAAAGCACGACCACACCAGGAATGCACGCCATCGCTTGCGTCGGGGTGACGATCTGCACGTTGCTGCTGTTGCTTCCGCTCGCTGGATTGGTCGTTCAAACGGGGCACACCGTTGAAGTGGTCGACGGACAACGGCAAGCCACCTTTCAATGGCAAGCGTCCATTCGAGCGATCACCGAAGCCCCGCGATTGTTTCAAGACGAAATCGTCTGGACGATTCAGCTCGCCCTGTTCTCGATCCTCTGGACGCTCCCCATCGCAATCGGACTGGCTCGCTGGGCGCGTTCATCCAACGCGGCCGGCGTGGTCATCGACGTTCTGGGGACGATGCTATTTTTGGTGCCAGGACCGGTGATCGGCATGACCGTCGCGGCCATCTTTCGCCTGCCGTTTCCGGGACTGGATTGGCTGGCAACCCACACGCTGGTCCCCACTCTGATCGCGGTTGGCGTGCGAAGCGTGTTGGTGGCCTATGCCATTTTGCGAAACGCCTACGGGGGCATTGACGATGCGACCTGGCTGTCCGGACGGATGGATGGATCCGTCGCTTGGCGATGGTGGCACCTCGAGCTCCCTTTGCTGCGACGCGGGCTAAGCGTGGCGGCCTTGGCCGTGGCAATCGTCTCGGCAGGAGACGTCCCTGCCGCCATGCCAGCCTTGCCGCCTGGCGTGACCACGACCGGCACCCGGCTGTTTGGGCTGCTGCACAGCGGAGCTCGGTACCAGGAGGCATCCTTGGCAATGGTTCACACGGGGATGGTGATCCTGCTGTGCGGAGCGATCCTGGCCGCGCGACTCCACTTGCGTCGTTCAAGCAAAGGCGTAGATTGAAACGTTTCGCCGCGTCCGTACCCTGCTTCGGCCATTGCCTTGTTTGTCCCCGAATCCCTGCTCGCGGTGTACTGTGTGCTGATCATCACGGCCTCGGTCAGTGGTGGCTGGTTGCCATCCTTGGTACGGATGACTCACCTCCGCACCCAGTTGTTGATGAGCTTTGTGGCTGGTTTGATGCTGGGCATCGCGATGCTGCACCTGTTGCCGCATTCGCTGCACAAAATCAGCTCCGCGTCCCAGGCCTGTGGAGGCGTCTTGGTTGGCATCATCACGATGTTCATCCTGCTTCGAACGTTCCACACGCATGTGCATGGGCACGGAGAATCGCACGATCACCATCATGCCCATGGACATCACGACGATCACGCTCATGAACACAGCCATGAAGGGCACGGGGACGAGGGACACGGCCACCATCACGACCACGCCCATTCCAATGCCAAACGCGTCAGCAGCAAACCGCTGGGTTGGCTCGGCATGCTATTTGGCCTGGGCCTGCATACATTGATGGACGGAGTGGCTTTGGCCGCCAGCATCGCTGCGGAATCCCAACATTCGCCGTGGCTTGGACTCGCTGGCCTGGGAACCTTCCTCGCCGTCGCACTTCACAAGCCACTGGATGCCTTCGCGATCACATCGGTGATGAGCAAAGGCGGGTGGACATCGGCTCAACGAACGATGGTGAACCTGACCTTCTCCATGGCCTGCCCGATCGGTGCGATCGCGTTTTACTTTGGTGCCACACAGTTCGCGAACACCGATGTGCTGCTCGGGTGGGGACTGGCTCTCTCGGCCGGGTTCTTCATCTGCATCTCGCTCTCCGACTTGCTTCCGGAGGTCGCTTTTCATGACCACGATCGGCTGAAACTGACCACCGCGTTGCTGTTGGGTGTCGCCTTGGCCGTTGGAATCGAAAGCCTGCCAGGTCACAGTCATTCCATGGCTCCGCTGGAGAAACCGGCTGCTTTGACCAGCATCACCAGCGTGAATCCCTAACCCACTGACCCAGAACGATTCTCATGGGAAGTTGTGACCACGATCATTCGGGCGACTCGGCTGGTGAACCCGAAAGCTGTGGAAGCTTGCACCATCACGGGCTGACCTCCGCCGGCCAGTTCGACACCGTCAGCGACGCAAGATTGCTCTGGTCGGTGCTGCTGAATCAATTCTTGACGGTCGCCCAGGTGATCGCGGGAATCATCTCGGGCAGCGTCGCGTTGCTGTCCGACGCGGCTCACAATTTCAGCGATGCCAACTCACTGCTGATCGCCTACATCGCCCGGCGAATCGCTCGCAAAAAAGCCAACCAGCGATACACGTTTGGCTACCGCCGCGCCGAACTGATCGGGGCCACGATCAACCTCACGCTGTTGGCGGTGGTCGGCTGCTACTTGATTTACGAAGCCATTCATCGGTTCTTCGACCCGCAGCCAATCATTGGTTGGTTGATGGCGGCTGCCGCAGGAATCGCATTGGTTGTCGACCTCGGAACGGCCTTTCTGCTGTGGGCGATGAGCAAGGGCTCGCTGAACGTCCGAGCCGCCTTCATTCACAACCTGGTGGATGCCGCTGGCAGCGTGGCCGTTTTGATCGGTGCCGCCGCGGTCATTTACCTGGACTGGCTTTGGGTGGATGCCTTTTTGACCCTGTTGATTGCTGCCTACATCCTCTATCAAGTTGCACAAATGCTCCCGGAGGCCGCTCGCATTTTGATGGAAGGCGCCCCCGCGAATTTCCATTTTGATGAAATGATCGCGGACCTCGACAAGATCGATGGCGTGTCCGGAATCCACCACGTGCACCTCTGGGAATTGGACGAATTGCATCGGGCCCTGGAAGCTCATGTGGTGATTGAACCGACTCGGTACGAAGACCTTGAGCCGATCAAACGTCTCATCAAGACGTATCTGATCGACAAACACAACATTCGCCACTCCACCCTGGAGTTCGAATTTGCGGCGACGTCCGACTGCCACGATTCCGAGGGCAATCTGATCCACGAGAATTGCCCTTAGAAACACGGGCCGCGCATCCGGCAGGTACACTGGGGCCCCCACCTTTCCCCTGGTCCCATCGACACGTGATGCCCCATGATGCGTTCTCCCCTGACAGTGCTCACCCTCGCACTGGTGGTTCTTGCTGCGGCCCCCTCCACCGCATCCGCCCAGCGTGACCCCAACCGCATGACTCACGGCCCGATGCTGGGCAGGCCATCATCGACCAGCGTCGCTGTCTGGGCCCGCACATCCGACCCCGGCGAATTCTCCGTTCACTACGGAACGCGTCCACCCGAAAACCATGGTGGCGACCTCTCGGAACACATCAGCGAACCAGGGCTCACGCGCATCGAGCATGACAACACGGGCGTCGCAACGCTGAACGATCTCGAACCTGACACGCGTTATCACTACCGCATCTATGTCAACGATCGCCCACAAGGCGAGCCCGGAACGTTCCGCACTCTTCCTGACCAAGCGGGCTCGGAATCCGAACACAACCCGGATGGACTGTTCAACTTTCGCTTCCAAATTGGTTCCTGTGCCAATCAAAATCCGCTTCACGGAATCGGACACGACAGCCCCACCTACAAACACCTCAATCAAGATTGGGCGGACAAAGTCCACTTTCACATCATGAACGGGGATTGGCTCTACGAAGAGCTTCGAGAATACCCGGCTGAAGCTTGGCGACTGACGCAGGGCATCGACGAACTCCCGCAAGTGGTGGCAGCCATGCCAACCGTGACGGGTGTCTGGGAGAACTACAAACTCTACCTGACTCGCAACCATGCGCTGTCGACTTGGCATCGCAACGTTCCATCGCTGTTCACATTCGATGACCACGAATTGGTCAACGACATCTGGGGAGCCTCCGAGGCGGGCAAACGCCATCGGCGAACCGTCTTCCGCGACATCGGAACTTACGCCTGGAACGATTACCTGGGCTGGGCCAACCCCGTCGAATCCGCACAACGTTTGCATGTCGGGACCGCCAAACTGACCGCCGGTAGCGACCTGCTCGTCGATCGCCAAACCAACTTTCGTCAGTTGCCACTGAATGAAATGCTGAATCTGCATGTGCACTGGGGAACGGACACCGCGGGCATCAATGACATGATCTACGACACCGATGACGGCGAAGCCAACTCGTATGTCTATGACATCGTGGAAGTGGTCGATGAACACACCGTCCGACTTCACATGCCCGCCAAAGCCGATGGCCAAGTCAGCTACTCCATCGGGCAACGCAGCTATGGCAAATTCAGTGTCTCCAACTGCGACTTCTTCTTGCTTGACACCCGTGGCGACCGCGACATGCACGATGTTTCCCAACGAGACAAACCGGGCGTCTCGATGCTGGGCAAACACCAACGCGAATGGCTGCTGCGTGAGATGAAAGCCAGCGACGCCAAATTCACCTTTCTGATTTCAAGCGTCCCGATGATGATCCCGCACAGCGGTGCCGGTGGATTCGAAGCCGACGAAGCCAACAAAGAAGAAGCCTGGACGGGCTTCCTGGACGAACGAGAAATGTTGATCGATGCCTGGGACGAAATGGACAAACAGGTCTTCGTGATGACCGGCGACCTGCACAACAGCTTCGCGATCCGGGTGACCGACAACGTCTGGGAATTCTGCTGCGGCCCCCACAACAGCGTCAATCACGTGCCAGAACTCGACGAAAGCGATCGCCCCGCAACGGGACGGTTTCAATTCGGACCGCGTGAATGCGACATCCGCTGGAGCAGTTACGTGCTGGCCGACCTGCCACGACTGGAACGGCTGTACCCGCATTTCTGCGTGGTGCAGGTCAACAATGTCTTCAACATGCCGGTCAAGCAAGGCGACAAACGCTTGGTCGCCTACCCGCATCCGCAGGTTGTGTTCCAGTACTACGACGGCTGGACCGGCGAACTGGCCTACGCGGAATCCATTTCGTTACCGCGGGAGTGAATCACGGTTTGGAATCGGCTTCGGATGCCGTGGATGCTGGCTCCAGCCAGCCATCCACGCTTCCGGCGAGTTGCCATTCTGGTTGGATGGGAATCTGCAGGTGAGTCAACGCGAGAGCGACCAAATCCACTGTCGCGGGGAGTGCTGATCCAACAGGTCGCTCAACCTCGGCACCCTTCTTGGCAGAAGCTCCACTGACGATCATCGGCACCGTGTAGACATTCGGATTTTCGCGTCCGCCTCCATGCCCGGTTCCTTCGCCTCCATGGTCCGTGCTCACCAGAATCAACCAGTCCTCAGCGGCGTAAGTTTCTCGTTGCTTGACTGCTTCAAGCAGTTCACCCACCATCCGGTCAACGTTCTCAATGGCGGCCATGTAAGGCGGGACACTGGGATGAAAACCATAGGAGTGACCGGTTTCGTCCGTCGAGCCAAAGTAAATGAACGTCCAATCGGCGTCATCGTTTTGCAAGACGGGGATCGCCGACCAAGCCAGTGACTGGTCCGCTGCTGTCCAGACAGTTGAAGCGGTGGCATTCTTGCCAGGTGTGACAACGACATCGATGTCGGCATCCGTTGTCACGTGCGACCTCAATGGTGTCCAGCAAAGATACGACGCGGTTCTCAAGTTGGGTTTGACTTGCTTTGCCAAGGCAAAACCATGCGGTGCGGCCTGGGCGTCGCGGCCCTTGAAAGAATTGTCGAGGACACCGTGGCGATCCGCCCAAACGCCGGTTAGAAACGTGGTCCACCCCGGCCCGCTGACGGTGTCACTGTCCGTGACATCGTCCGAGGTCACTCGCGTTTCGAGACACAGAGTGCCGTTTTCAGCCAGCGAATCCAAGTGAGGCGTCTTGGCCGCGACGAACGCGTCACGACGCAAACCATCGATGCCGATGGTCAACACCTTGGGTTCGCCAGCACTCAAGGCCCCCGCAAGCAACCAAGCCGAACCTACCCAAGCAACGCCAACCGAACTCAAACGCAACCAATTCATAAACCAACCGTGTGGGGTGATCTGCATTGTCGAAACTGAAAGTCGCCGTCACCATAATCCAATGAAAGCTACCAAACAAATGCGGAAGGTCGTTCGCTATCGAGGCGATGTGCAGGGAATTGGATTCCGAGCCAACGCCATTCATCAAGGACGTGGCCTCAACGTGACGGGCTTCGTTCGCAACGAACCCGACGGAGATGTCCTTCTGGACGTGCAAGGGCCGGAAAAAGACCTGCGTGAACTGCTTCGCCGGATTGGCGACTCGATGGAAAGAAAGATCAACGAGACGTCGATCGCTGACCGCGACCCGCTGCCGGATCGCGAAAAATTCTCGATTCGTTATTGAGAAAGAAACATCCAACGCCGTCGCTGAAGGCGTCGCAAGCCGTTCGGGCTGCTTCCCAGGACCGGAGGCCGAGCCTTGCCCTGGCAATGGCTGTTCCCTGCCAGTGATTCTGCACTGGCAAACACCCCACAGGCGAAGCCACCTGGATGAGTCGCCGCTGCTTTGTTTCAAAGCAGCGGCGTGATTGCAGGTGATTCCTGGCCCAGCCCGAAGAGCAACTCAACCCGTTGCTTTTGAACAAGGCACGCGGACCAAACCCAGGATCATTCCGGAGCGGCATCCGTTTCAGGACCGGCATCCGCTTCTGTCGTGCCCTCGGCTTCCGTCGTGCCCTCGGTTTCTGCCGCGACTTCGACGGAGGCTTCGGCGTCAGTGGTGGCTTCCGCTTCGGAATCTTCGCCTTCGTTCTCTTCAGCCGGCACACGAACGACGGCGATCAATTCATCGCCGTCATCGACGTTCATGATGCGAACACCCTGTGTGTTGCGTCCGATCACGTTGATATCGCCCGCACTGATTCGTTGCAGCTTGCCTTTGGCGGTCATCAAGAACAACTCGTCATCGTCGTTGACACGAGCGATTCCGATCACCTTGCCGTTTCGTTCACTGGTCTTGATATCGCGCAGACCTTTGCCGCCACGTTTCTGGGTGCGATAGCGAGCCGAACCACTGGACGATGCATTTTCGTCGTCACTGCTTTCGCTGGAATCGCTGGATTCGCTGGATTCGCTGCTGTCATCCGAGTCGCTTTCGGAAATGTCGGCCACATTGGGACCAAACGGCGTTCGTTTGCCGTAACCGTTCTTGCAAACGGTCAACAGGGTCGCTTCGGGATCGGTCACCACCATTCCCACCACGGCGTCGTCACCGACCAAAGAGATCCCCTTCACGCCAGACGTGTTTCGTCCCATCGGACGCGAATCCGATTCACGGAAACGGATCGCCATGCCGTCGGACGTGACCAGAATGACTTCATCGCCAGGTCCAACCACCGCAGCATCCACCAATTCATCGCCTTCGCGAAGTTTGATGGCGATGATGCCGCCTCGTTTTGGTCGACTGTATTGTTCGAGCGGAGTCTTCTTCACCAAGCCGCTCTTGGTCGTCATCACGATCGTGTGACCGGGCTGATTGAAATCGCGAACGGCCAAGCACTCGGCAATCTGCTCGCCCTCTTCCATCTGCAACAGGTTCACGATCGCACGGCCCTTGGCATCGCGAGCAAGCTGCGGGATGTCATAGACCTTTTGCCAACGAACTTTCCCCGCCGTGGTGAAGAACAACAGATAAGCGTGCGTGCTGGCAACGAACAAGTGTTCAATTGGATCTTCGGTGTCGCTCTTGGCACCCTTCATGCCTTTGCCGCCACGACGCTGCGTGTTGTAAACGCTGGTCGGGGTGCGTTTGATGTAACCACGGTGACTGATGGAAACAACCATCGTCTCTTCCGTGATCAAATCTTCCAGGTCGATGTTGCCCAGCTCTTCGTTGCTGATCTCGGTTCGACGCTTGTTGCCAAAGCGACGCTTCATCTCCTCAAGGTCATCCTTGATGATGCCATTGATCCGGGTGGGGCTAGCCAGGATCTCGATGTAGTCGATGATTTCCTTCAGCAGTTCCGCGTGTTCGCCCGAGAGCTTCTCCTGTTCCAAGTTGACCAATTGGCCCAAACGCATGCGAAGAATTTCGTCGGTCTGGACACTGGTCAGCGTGTACGCATCGGCTTCGCCGCGTTCCAACTGGAACTGTTTGAACCCGACATCACCAAGCGCCCGCTGCATCATCGATGCGGGGCACTGGATGCCCATCAAGCGTTCTTTCGCTTCAGGCTGAGTGCGGCTGGTGCGGATCGTTTGAATGATCTCGTCAATGTTGGCGAGTGCCAGCAACAAACCTTCCACGGTGTGTTTGCGACGCCGGGCACGAGCAAGCAAAAACTGTGTGCGGCGACGAATGACCGTGACACGGTGACGCAGGAACTCTGCCAGCATCTCCTTCAACGTCAGCTCGCGAGGCTTGCCGTCGACGAGAGCCAAGAAGATCAGCGAGAACGTGTCCTGCAACGGCGAGAACTGATACAGCTGGTTCAAGATCACATCGGGATCTTCCCCACGCTTCAGTTCGACCACCAAGCGAACAGGTTCCTTCAAATCGCTTTCATCGCGAATTCCAGAGATCCCTTTGATCCGGTCTCCGTTCACGAGCGCCGCGATCTTTTCAATGATCCGGTCGCGATATTGCTGGTAAGGAATCTCGGTGATGACGATGCGACTCCGGTTGCCCTTCATCTCTTCGATTTGGCAACGGGCACGCACCACCATCGTGCTTCGTCCGGTCTTGTAACCGCGACGCACGCCGGCGCGGCCGCAGATGATCCCGCCAGTCGGGAAGTCAGGACCGGGAATGATCTCACACAACTCATCGATCGAAGTGTCCGGTTCTTCGATCAACTTGATCAAGGCATCGCAAACTTCCGTCGGGTTGTGAGGTGGGATGCTGGTTGCCATCCCGACCGCGATCCCGCCTGAGCCGTTGATCAACAAGTTGGGGAACTTGCTGGGCAAGACCGTTGGTTCGGTCCTCGCTTCATCGTAGGTCGGGATGTAGTCGACGGTGTCGAGTTTCAGGTCTTCCAACATCGCGGCTGCGACGGCGCCCATGCGAGCTTCTGTGTATCGCATGGCAGCGGGTGGCAATCCCGCGACGCTCCCGAAGTTCCCCTGCTTGTCGATCAACAAGCAGCGCATGTTCCACTCTTGAGCCATCCGAACGAGCGTCGGGTAGATCACACTTTCACCGTGCGGGTGATAGTTCCCCGAGGTGTCACCCGAGATTTTGGCGCATTTGACCCGCTTGCTGCCGGGGCCGAGATTCAAGTCGTTCATGGCGACCAAAATCCGACGCTGAGACGGTTTCAATCCGTCACGCACATCGGGCAAGGCTCGACTGACGATCACGCTCATCGCGTACGTCAGATAGCTCTCGCGAAGTTCGTCTTGAATGGGCAGATTGACCATCCGAAGCGCACCGTGCCCCCCGTGAGGGTCTGGAAGGTCGGAACCATCGCTCGGCGGTGGTGCGGCACCACCGGGAGGACCTCCAATACGGGGTGGATCGACCATCCCGCCACCAGAGGATGAGTCGGTGGTGTCAGCCCCGCTTTCCTGGCCGCCATTGTCCTCTGCGGATCCATTCACTTCGCCCGCGTTTTCGTCGCCTGGTTCCTGATTTTCGCCGTCTTCAGCCAAGGGATTTGCTCGTTTATCGCGGGGGGAACGGGCGGGTGCCGATCGATGATCTGCAGGCCCAAAGTTGGAATGCCTATTTTACCTCGTTCAATCGTTTTTCACAACGCCGTGGGGCTTTCTGAACATTGACGCAAGCCATTGTTTTCCAAATACTTACGACGGTCTTTTTGATGCCCTTGTCACCCTCGGATTCCAGCCATGAGTTCCCCCAGCGACGACGCGATCCTGCAATCCATTCGGCTGTATCGCGAAGCCCTTCAGCAAACGCTGAATCTGTTCGTCGAATCGGGTGAAATCGCTGAGGGCAGCTACGGTTGGCTGGCAGGCGCCGACAAGGCCGCATCAGCCAATAACCGCAACCTGCCCCAGCAGATGGCCGACCTGCACGAAGGTTTCGTGATGAAGGTGTTTGCCACCATGGTGCCCGCCAGCAGCGCTCGCAACCTGGAACAGCGGCAACTCGGCCGCATCCTCCTGGAACACGTGTGGGGCGAAACCGTCCAAGGCAGCAAACTGCACGAAGCGATCGACTGGCTGATCACCACCGCCGAAGGGTTTTCCTGGTACGAAGTCACCCGGCCATTCCTGGAACTCCCCTCGCTTCGCGATCGCTGGGGCGAAGTCATCACCGCCGCAACCCGGATGGCGAACCTGATCGCGATGGTCGACGGGGACGACAGCAGCGCTGAACGCACGCGATTGCAGTCCCTGCTCGATGGGCTGGAAAACGCCAAGCACGTCGCCAAGTCACCCACCAGCGTCACCGCCTCGTCGGAGATGCCTGAGTCCCCCACGCTGGATCATCAAGCCGACCTGGACAACGCCCGCGAAGCCATCTCCTGGTTGCGTTCCGAAGCCAAACGACTGCATGAAGGCACCGGCCACGACGCCGCGAACAAACCCCAGCCAACCCGCGCCGGTGGTGGCCCCCCCGCCTCCGTCGACCAACCCCAAACGGCCCTCCAAGAACCGGTTGAAGTCGACGAACGAACCGCCGAAGAACGCCTGGCCGACGCACGAGCCAAACTGGATCGCTTGATCGGACTGGATGCCATCAAGAATCAAATCCAAACGCTGGCGAACTTCCTGGCGATGGAACGCCACCGCGCCAAAGCCGGCTTGCCCACGACCAAACCCAGCCTGCACATGGCCTTCGTTGGCAACCCCGGCACCGGCAAGACCACCGTCGCTCGGATCATCGCAGAAATCTACGGCGGACTGGGTGTGCTGGAAAAGGGCCACTTGGTGGAAACCGATCGCAGTGGATTGGTCGCCGAATACGCTGGCCAAACGGGCCCCAAGACCAACGCGAAAATCGACGAAGCACTCGATGGCGTGCTGTTCATCGATGAAGCCTACACGCTGATCGATGAAAGCGGCCAAGACCAATACGGCCGCGAAGCCATCCAAACCCTGCTCAAACGCATGGAGGACCAACGCGACCGCTTGGTCGTGATTCTGGCGGGCTACCCCAAAGAGATGACCAAGATGATCCGCAGCAACCCGGGACTCAGCTCACGGGTCGGCACCACCATGCACTTCGACGACTACGACCCCGAGGCCCTGTGCCGGATCTTTGAACTGATCGCTGCCAAAGCCCAGTACGTGATCCCCACCCAGAGCCGACGTCGACTCCTGCGTGGCTTCACGCATCTGTACTTCAATCGCGATCGTCACTTCGGCAACGGCCGGACGTCTCGCAACTCGTTCGAACGCAGCGTCCGCCGCTTGGCAAACCGCATCGCAGGCTCCATCGAAATCACCCGAGAATTGCTGACGACGCTTCAGCCCTCCGACATCGAAATCCCAGACCTCACCGACGCTCAACTCGACGCCATGACCGAACCCAGCGGCATGATCCGAGTCACCTGCCCTCACTGCGACACGCCTCAAGTGATCGAAGACACCACGATGGGCACAACCACCAACTGCACCTCATGCAGCGAACCCATGGACGTCCAGTGGGGCAGCCCCGTGATCGACCTGAAATCTCCCGCCGAACCTCACCCCGAACAGGACAGCCAAACCGAAGCGTAACTTTTGAAGTTACGTTGTTGCAGTGGGTTTTGTTGGCCAACGGCCATCCTCATCGAATGCCAGGGGCATCGCCCTTGTCTTTACTTTTATCCCGGTAGGGATATCAGATGGTAGCCATCGGCAAGCGATAGCGCCACCGATGGACATGCCCTCCCACGCCGCCACTCACCATCCCGCCGTGGCCAATGGCCACGGCGGGATGGTGAGTTTTTTCGCGGCTCGTTTCCCTGGGGTACGCTGCTACGCAGCAACCCCAGGCTACCATCTGGCATCCCTACCGGGATGAAGAAGGACTGACGTCGGAACAAAACAGACGTCCCCAAGAAGCCGCCACGCCGAAACGGCTCTGTAAATCAACGGCCGCACCACGCGACTCGCGTCGCTCACAGCGGCATTTTGCGATCGATCAACCGCGAAGCGGACGATACAAGTCCAACTCTTCGCGCCCCATCAGCTGCGCATAGATCGCTGCAATTTGGCGTTGGCCTTCCCGCAACATCGCTTCCGCATCGCTGGTCTCTGCACCGGCGAGTTCAAACCAATACTCATCCGCGGCGGGCTTGGCGAAACCGCGTGCCTCCTCCGGCAACCCAGCCACAATCACACATTCGCATTGCTGCGATTCGGGCGCGTTGTCATCGGCACCGCCGAGATTCTGATACTGCAACCGGTAGTCCGGCGGGATGGAAACCTCGGACTCATCGTCGGCATCCGCTTCTTCATCGGGCTCGACCACAACGTCCACGGTTTCGACCGAAGTCACCATCACGTTTGGCCACACCCGACCTCGCAGCAAATCGGACCGAGTCACCGCGAGCAAACCGTCTTGGATCCACTCGCCAATCGTCACTGGCAGGGCGGCAGGAATCTCGTCGCCACGCTGCGCCGCGATCGCATTGAAAGCCAAAGGCGACAGACTTCGATCCGGCAACATCGGCGAGGCCAGGTCCCAGCATTCCGCCAGCTCACGCTCATCCAACCAATGCCGCCCGAACCAATCCCCACGAAAAGTGGGACCGATTCGCTGAGCCGATTCGTCGACGTCCGGACGGTCAGCCCAGGCGTCGGCGCCGCCCACCAAAGTCACATCGTACCCGAGGAAACGACCATACAGAGCCGCTTCAATCCCCAACTCCGTGGTCCCAATTACAACGATGGAACCAGGAGGATCGAGGGTGGAATCATTCATAAAAGTGTGCCGATTCTCGGCAAAAACAAAGCGTTTTGAAAGCGAAAAGGAACCCGATGCCGCCTACGGGCGGTCAAGTATCGTCGGGGCTGCGTCCCAAACTGACAAGTGCCATTCCCAACCGCGCTCGTGGTCGACCGCAGCTTGATGTTCGGATAGATCGCATCGAGACGTTGCGAAAGTCGTCAGACTTTCTGAAGATCACGGGACGGTCGAAACTCTTGACGAGTTTCGCTACCCGAAGATTCAGCTGCAACAGACCACTAGGACACCTGCCCATCCTGCCTTGGCAATCGGCGATACAGTCGAGCCTGCAGAAACCCATGATTGAGCACCTCTGTTCGGTGAACGCTCCACTCGCCGGCGTCAAAGAAAGGCTCCACCGCGACCAGAGACCGCGACATGAGCCCGGTCTGCCAGGCAAAGAAGCGATGCATCACACCGCTCCAAAATTTGGCCCGCAGACGCTGCCACCCCGAGGAAGGAAGCACGAAGTCGATGTAATAAAACCAACCTCCCTGTTCGACCAACGCCAACCACTTGGGCAGGTGACAACGCAACTCGGCTTCGGGAAAACAATCCAAGAAGAACGGCGTGATGAGGCAATCGAACGTCTCGCCGTTCGCACTCCAATCCGTCGCGTCCTGACAAACCAAACGAACACGATCGCTGGCCCCCCACTGAATCACCTGCTCGCGTTGAAGCCGCAGCATCTCCGAGCTTTGTTCGACGCTGGTGACGTGAGCATGGGGCTGCACTCGCAAGACCTCCGCCAACAAGCGTCCATCTCCATCGCCCAACATCAAAATCCGATGGACCGCTGGCAACTCCGCCAGCAAAGCCGTGCGAGCCCGTTGCAGGCTCTTGCGAAAAACGGGTTTTTCGAGCAGCCAATACCACCGCGCCAGGCGGTCATAACCTTGCACCGAATCGCTCAAAGAATTGCCCAGCAAATCACAGGCGAAACGATCAGCGACCAATCGGCCATTGGCACCCATCGATCAAACCAAGGTCGCCGCACATCGACAGATGACGACCAGCGGCTCCATTCACTGAGCCCCCTGCCCTTCCATCGCCAGCAACATGTTGTTGCCAGCAACGCGCTGGAACTGCCCAGCAAACAAACCACCGTCAGCCAAGGCAACCAACCGACGACTCCGCTGAATGCCGCCACCACCGCCACGCCCAACGCTGCCACCCACTCACGCTGTGAATTCCTAGAACGATCCGCATCGTAATTTTGGTCCGCCACCGACTCTCGCCGCGCGACTGCCCAGCAATTCGCCGTGAACAGCAGTGCCGACGCGGCACACGCCACCCCCAAAGAAACACTGGGGGCCTCCAACCAAGCGATCAAGCTGACTCCGGAGGCAAAGATCACACCGACCTGGACTTCCTTCGCGAAAACGTGCCGGACGGTGGAGCGTCCTGGCCAGAAGTGAACGCCAGCCCCATACACCAACACCGATGTTGCAACCAACAGTCCCACCCGGATCACAACGGCGTCCATCCAGGCCACGACCACCACACAGGCAGCCAACAGAACCGCCACCCAGGTCAGCATCCAAACCCTCGCGTGCTGGTGATGCATTCGGTGGCGGACCAGATGCGGTTGCGACAGATCCAATCGAGACCCATCCAACAACCGATCGGCGACGTAGATCAACCACACGACGGCGGCCAAGACGAACGATTCGTACCAGAGCGGCATTCGCCCACAGAATGCCAGGATGAAAACAAACTGCCATAGCAACGCGACCAAGACCGCATCGAGCGACAGCACGTTCAGCCAACAAGCCAACGGCAATCGCTCGGCAGGCGTCACCGTTCGCTGAAACGCCTCGATCGTTGCTGTCGGCAGTGGACTCGGTTCAGGACCCTGCACCTTGAACAATCCGATTGGACAACGTGCCCACACCACCGATCGTGATGTTCACAACGTCATCGGGAAGCAGCGTGAAATCGCTGGTGGGAACGATTCCGGTTCCGGTCATCAGGAACGCTCCGTCGGCCATCGTGTTGTCACGCCCCAGCCACTGAACCAAATCGTCAAATTTGCGAGCCATCTCAGCCGCCGACGTCGCCTGATCAAACACGATGTTCCCATCGCGGACGATCTTCAGGTCCACGGTGATGGCGTCGGCCGAGGGCAACTCATCCATCAACGTGATCCACGGACCCAGCCCCGCACACTGGTCGTAGCATTTGGCTTGCGGCAGGTACAACGGGTTCTCACCTTCGATGTCCCGCGAACTCATGTCGTTGCCAACCGTCAAGCCAACGATCTTCAACTTGGGACTGAGCACCAACGTGATCTCCGGTTCCGGCACATTCCACTTGGCATCGGTTCGAATGCGAAGCGGTTGCTGGTGGCCGCTGACGCGGGATGGCGTCGCCTTGAAAAAGATCTCCGGACGATCCGCGTTGTACACCCGGTCGTAGCACGACGCAGCGGCTTCGGACTCTTCCATCCGTGCCGTTTGACTGCGTTTGTAGGTCACCCCAGCGGCCCAAACTTCTTGCTGGTCGATGGGTGGCAACCACTGCGTTGAATCGTCGATCGCGAGAGGCTGATCACGGGCCAAGGACGCTGCTGCGGCCTGGGGGTTCTCCGCCGCTAAAATCGCCGCCAACGTGGGAAGCTCCGCCGTCGTTTGAAGCGGAATCAGGTTGCCGTTTTCGACCAAAGCAACGCGAGTTTGGCCAGCTGAATCAATGCATTTGGTGATATTCATGCCAACAGAATACCCTCGCCCACGCCCCGTCAGAAGACCTCCGGGGCAAAAGAGACGCCTGGCAGAGAAGCAGACGCGATCACTCAGCGAATGACGGCGACTTCAATTTCGAGGCCCGGACCAAATCCCAGCATCAACCAGGGACCAGGAACGTCTCGCTGCTGGAACTTCTGCAGAACAAACCCGAGTGTTGCTGACGACATGTTGCCGTGCTCCCGCAACACTTCCCGAGAAATATCCAGCGCGTCCGCTGGCAACTCCAACGCGGATTCGACCGACTGCAAAATCCGCACGCCGCCGGGGTGCACCGCCCAACCGCCAATCGAATCCAAATCCAATCCCGATTTCGCCAGCCATGGCACGATGAAATCACGCAGGTTCTTTTCAATGAATCCAGGCACACTGGATTCGAGTGTCATGATGAATCCGTTGTCGCCAATCCGCCACGTCATGGCATCGTGACTGTCACGAATCAGGCAGGATCCTACCGAGACGATTTCGCCCAGCGGGGATTCGACACTGCTTGATTCAGGACAATCATCCCCAGCAACAATCAACCCAGCGGAACCATCCGCGAACAACGATCCTGAAACGATCCGCTGAGCGTCGTAGCCATACTGATAGTGCAGGCTGCAAAGCTCAATGCAAACGATCAAGACCACCGCGTCGGCGTCGGCCGCGACCAATCCGCGTGCGGTACGAAGAGCGTTGACCAACCCATGGCAACCCATGAAGCCAACTTGGATTCGCTGGGTCGTGATCGGCAAGCCGAGCTTGTCAATCAACTGCACATCGATTCCCGGCGCGGTGAATCCGGTGCAAGTGACAGTGACCACGTGCGTGACGTCGTCAGGTGAGATGCCGCTGCCATCCAGAGCAGCTTGTCCCGCGCGGCACGCGAGCACGGGCGCTTCGGCCGCATACCGTTCATTGCGAGTGGCCATGGTGGGGCCACGATCACCACCGTCCACCAGAGGCGGGTAGAACGACTGCGTCAGCTCGCCAGCATCGCCTTTTTCGACCAACACGCTGCCGCGTGTGTCGACTCCGGTTCGGCGATACAGTTTGGCCAGTTTGAGAGCTTGTGTTTCGTCCTCGCACGACATGCTTTGTGCGCAGTGGGTCGAAAACGCGAGATCGGCTTGGTTGGTGGGATGAGCCGTCGCGATGGAAAGAATCTGGGCAGTCATGAAGAGACGTGAGTCCGAAGAGAAGTGTCCGCGAAGCTCGATGCGGTGCGGTGGATGGGGGACGTTGTGTCGAAACGTGGACCGTTTGCGAGACTACGAGTGAAAGGAACCGCCAACCAATCTGCACGTCGTAGACCGTGACATGCGAACCAGCGAACCGGACGGTATCGAACCATCCCGGTGACCCAGCGACACAATTGCCGACGGCGGGTTTGAAACTTCAATGCTCGAAGGTCCCAGTTTGCACCAAAATCGCCTCCACCGTTAGGCGTCATCTGCGGCATCCGATACAAAGCCCACAAATCAGCCACCGCCAAACCGCTCTCAATTCCCCAGGTCATTCCTTCGCCGGTGAGCGGTTCCACATACCCAGCCGCATCGCCAATCGCGACGATTCGCCCCCGTCCGCTCACCCGTTTTCGCCGCAGCGGCGGGGTTGTTTGCCAATCAGCGACCTCGCCAAACCAATGCGCCAGTTGTTGGGATTGCGATGAATTGAACCGTCCCGAGGCCAGCAACAGGGACAGCACCTGCGACTGAATGGCCTGCCGGCCCCCGCCCGTGTCGGCTGCCAATTTTCTTCTCGGATGAATCGCTGCGGCCAGATCCAAGGCCCCTCCAGGAAGCCGCACGATCCCGACGTAACCCTCTGCTCCACAATGCATTTGGATCTCGCCGAGGTCCAATTGCCAACCCATTTCCTGGGCGTCAAGTTCGCTCATATGAGCCGAAATACCCATCGGCCCATGGGGGGTTTCAACCCAAGGAAGATCCGCCGCGTCACGCTGCCGGAACCGGCCCGTCAGCCCCGCCGCCACGACAACCAAATCAAACGTCTCCGGCGAATCCGCCCCAGTCTCGATCTCAACCTGATCCTGCGACTGCCTGACAATGGTTGCCTCACAAGGCTGACGCACCTCGACGCCGGACTGAATGGCGAACTGAAGCAGATGCTGGTCCAACTCCGCCCGCGAAATCGCCATGCCTTCCCGGAACGCAAGGCGGACCCCCGGAACAGGCCGTCGTGCAGCACTCACCTCTGCCGCGGAAGCCGCTTTCGAGGAAGACGTTTGAAAAAAACCTCGGAAGAACTTCGTCGGAACGCCGCATTTTCGAACCGATTGCCCCACGCCAATCGCATCCAAAGCCGCCAATCCCGCCGCCCCCAAGCAACACCCGCAAACCTTTTCGCGTGGGAACACCGATTTTTCGAACAACGTGACTCGGGCACCTCGCTGAGCAAACCGAATGGCTGCAGCAGATCCCGCCACGCCCGCACCAATGATCGCGACCTTTCCCAAGTCCCGAGTTTCGTCGTCCCCGGTCACGGAATGGCACCGGACAGAATCGGTGACGATCTCCCCGCCAATTCAGCCACGCAAGCCTGATCAATCACTGCCAGGTACCGGCAAGGAAAAGAAATCCGAACCGGAATCTCGTACCCCATCGCTTGCCGCAGCAGCGCCGAAAACTCGGGACGACTGAACGCAGCACGAACACTGGCGGTTGCATCGTGGTGAACAACATCACTCCGCGAAACCAAACGAGACGCGGCGGCGACCAAGGCCAGATTGACTGACGAGCGATCCAAATCACAGATCAACACGGACCGTTCGCTCACACGCCACATTTCTTGGATCAACCGAACCGCTTGGTAGTTTTCCAAATGGTGCATGAACAACGAATTGGTCACGACATCAAACCCCGACGGCAATCCATCGGTCAAACAATCTCGCACGACCGTTCCCAACGTCACGCCGGCAGCCTTGGCCGATTCCAAGGCCACGTCCATGGCGTACTCGCTGCGATCCAGCGACGTGACTTCCATCCGAACGCCTTGACGCTTGGCTCGCTTCAACCAATCAATCGGCAAATCTGCGCTGCCACTGGCAACATCCAAGACCCGCAGAGGTCGCCGCGGCTGCTGTGCCGCCAAGCGGACCAAGCGTGGATAGAAAACCCTGGAGACCAAACTGATTCGGTTCAACCGAGCCAATCCAGCCAGAGCTTGTCGATGACGCCCAGGATCCAACCCCGGATCGTCCATCCATTCGTCACTGCGAACACGTGCGGAAGTCATGATGGTGTGGCAACCACCTGATTGACCAATTCTTCACCCCGACTGAATGCGTCGATGCTCTCAAGTGTGGTTCGAGCAATCGTTTCCAAAGCTTCCCGGGTGAAGAACGCTTGGTGAGAAGTGATCAAAACATTGGGGAACGTCATCAATCTTGATAGCACATCGTCTTGCATGACTTCCTGAGAAAGGTCCTCGAAAAACACACCGGATTCTTCTTCGTAAACGTCCAATGCAAACCCACCCAACTGTCCGGATTTGAGTCCTTCGATGGCTGCCGAGGTGTCCACCAAACCGCCACGCGAAGTGTTGACCAACATGGCGCCGCGTTTCATTTTGCCGAGTCGATCCACATTGATCAAATGGTGTGTCTCCGGCGTCAGCGGGCACTGCAACGAAACCAAATCGGACTCCGCCAACAGTCTCTCCAAATCCACATACTCGCCGAACTGCTTGGCTTCTTCGTTCGGGTATGGGTCATGCAACAACACCCGGCACCCAAACCCGTTCATGATCCGCGCCAAAACGCGACCGATCGAACCGGTTCCAATCACACCGAACGTTCGCCCGTGCAGATCGAATCCCAGGAACCCGTCAATGGAAAAGTTGTTCTCACGCACTCGGTTGTAAGCTTTGTGAATCTTTCGATTCAAAGTCAAAATCAGCCCCACCGTGTGCTCAGCAACCGCATAAGGCGAATAGCGAGGGACCCGCACAACTCGGATTCCAAATTTCGCCGCAGCCTCCAAATCCACATTGTTGATGCCAGCGCACCGCATCGCCAGCAAGCCAATTCCAAACTCGCTCAGCTTCTGAAGAACGGACGCATCAAGCGTGTCGTTGACGAACGCACAGACGGCATCACACCCCTTCACCAAGACCACGGTGGAAGCGTCCAAGCGGTGTTCCAAGAACACGATTTCATGATTGAAATTTTCCGCCGCCGCTGACAAGAATTTCTCGTCGTAGGGCTTGGTGCTGAAACAGGCGATTTTCATAAGTCGTTCTCGTTTTCCAGAGTGCCGTTCTCGCTTCCATCCACACCTCGCCAGCGAATGAACAAAGCGATCAAACTCGCCGCAATGACCACCAAGCTGACCCACTGAGAGATCGACAACGAGGTTCCAAACTGACCTTTTTCATCGACGCGAATCCATTCCAACACGATTCGCAACACGCCATAGGCGATGAAACCAACCAGCATCAGAACTCCCGGCCGACGCCCTCCCGACCAAGCTTGCTTCGTCGTGGCATCCGCCGGCCGCTGGGGGCCTCGGTGCAGGATTCGTTCCACGATCAGCAAAACCACAAACATGATGGCTGCAAAAACGGAACTGATAATTTGCGTGCCCCAAACGGGCTCCGCAATCGCTGGCAGGTCCTGGGGAGAAAATCTCGCCAGCACCTCGTCTCCCTGAAGCACAAACACTCCCGGCAGGGCTTCTTCCACCGGCCGATCCAGCGGCACCTCATCTCGGTAGGAACTGTCCAAGGCAATCATCAACGTTTGCCCCGCTTCGATCCCTGCTTGGCTGGCCAATGAATCCGGACGTACCGAATCCACGATCAATCGCGACTGACCGGGCGGGTCTTCTTCTGGGGATGAGATTGGTCGCCCTTGGATGCCCAACAACTCGCCCGACAGCAGTTGCTCCGCGTGAACCTGTGATCCAGCCGGGAACCGGACCGCCAACGGGCCAGCGTCACAGGCGCCACCGTAGCAGCACCCGTTCATCAGGCACCCCAACCGGCCAAACAACAATCCCACAAAGATGCAGGGAATGATCACATCGCCGATTCGCCAGATCGGTGTCCCGTGCCGTTTCAACGCGATCAACGACGCAATGAACCCACCGATGAAGCCGCCATAGACGACCAAACCGCCCTGATTCAGCGCCGCCATCGACAGCAACGTTTCCGTCCAGGTCGGCCGCAGGAAATCTTCGAAGTACTGGGTGACATAGAAAATCCGGGCTCCGAGCAAGCCACCGATGAAGGTCCAGGGGGCCAGCTGCAGGATCGAGTCTGCCCCCAATCCGGCACGCTCCGCCCGCCAGGCGGCCAAGCCCACTGACGCGATCGCCGCCAGCATCAGGAACATCCCGTACCCGCGGACCGCCACACCGACCGGCTCGCCCAGCGAGTTGACCAGCTCCGTTCGCGGAACCACGAAAACCAAGATCACCGCCGCCATCAGTGCGAAGCCAGCGATTTGGCGAATGGCGGCGACTGCCCCCACGCCACCGCGACGAGATTCCCAGCCCACAAAGGCCAACACGGCGATCACCAAAAACAACAACGCCCAACCCACCCCAAAAAGGGGCCAGCCCGCGAATTCATGTGGGATCAATAACAGCGTCCGACGCATGGTTGCCTGTCGAAAGAGGGTCTGTCCATCAAATGCGTGCGAAATCCGCACCCTGCTCGCCACCACCAAGTTCCGGTGACACATGCCTTTATCGTCGCATCGATCCGCTTGAAACGATAGGCGGATTGGGTCCCGACAACTGTTGCGAACGGTCCAACCCGACCGAACTTCGATGAGGAAATGGCGAAATCACGTGAACTTGG
Source organism: Rhodopirellula sp. P2 (assembly GCF_028768465.1). Taxonomy (GTDB): domain Bacteria; phylum Planctomycetota; class Planctomycetia; order Pirellulales; family Pirellulaceae; genus Rhodopirellula. The sequence goes on along the minus strand of NZ_CP118225.1, from coordinate 1,736,689 downwards.
GTATTTTCTTTTCGTTGAACTATACTGACGCCCAAACCTAGAAGGCGAGTTTGTTATCCTTGCCTCGCGAGCTGTCTCGCTCGCCCGAACCGGGCCCCGTCCCGACTGAACTGCACCCTGATTCCCCGACATTGATTGAGGTTCCCGTCCATGCCCAAGGCTCTTTGTCTAATCAGCCTTGTGGCGTCCATCCTGCTGCTGGTGCTGTTCGGAGCCGATTTGCTGCTGGGGCTGGCTGGAATGAGCGACATGGCTCCCCTCGGATCGGCCAGCATGTTGATGAACTTTGGGTTCGTCATTTTCGCTGGATTGCTGGCTTTTCTCAGCTTCACCACCTATCGCGAACAGCGTTAGCGGACGTCCTCGCGGCAATTCTCGATCGCCGCATTTCTCTCGGTCACTCTTCTCGACCGCCCATTTTTCGGAACGCCCCTGCCCTGCCTCCGTGCCGCCGGCGATCCATCGGCGCGTCCCGGATGCCCACCATCCCCCGATGGGCACGGCCAATGCATTAAACTGCTGGGCCGTTTCATTGGCCCACCGACGTCCTGCCCTCCGTTTCCTGCCCAATCTCCCCTCCCTCCTTCCCCTGGAGTCCCCACGATGCGTCCGTCGTCCCCCCTGCACCGCCGTCAGTTTCTGGCCACCAACCTGGCCGCGGGTTCTGCTCTCTTGGCCCACACGTCCCCCTTGGCTGTTGCGAAAGAATCGGCGGGCGAAACGGGGCCCTTGGAAACACACGTGCCCACCCGCACGATCACCCACGGCCCCAAGTTCCACTGGTTCGGGTACTACGACAAACAAGAGTTCGATCCCACGGGCCGCTTCGTGCTGTCCAACGAAATCGACTTTGAAGGCCGCAGCCCCAACGCCGAGGATCGCATCGGTGTGGGTTACGTTGACACGGCCAAGGACGACCAATGGACCCCGCTGGGCAGCAGCCAAGCTTGGGGATGGCAACAAGGATGCATGCTGCAGTTCGTCGGCCAAGACGGCAAGCGAGTGCTTTGGAACGACCAAGATGGCGACCGGTTCGTGTGCCGTATCCATGACTTGGAATCAGGCAAGACCCGGACCATCGATCGCCCGATTTACACGATCAGCCAAGACGGTCGGACGGGTTTGTCGGCCGATTTCCGACGGATCAACAACCTCCGCCCGGGATACGGTTACTCCGGTTTACCCGATCCGCACGTCGATCAACGTGCCCCCGAGGAATCCGGCGTGTGGCGTGTCGACCTGCAAACCGGTCGCAGCGAATTGATCCTGTCCTTGGCGCAAGTCGCTCAACTGCCGTGGCCCGACGGAGACAAACACGCCGACGCCTGGCACTACTTCAACCACCTTCTGATCAACCCATCGGGCACCCGTTTCATTGTGCTGCATCGATATCGCCCTGAGTTTGATCCGGCGACGCTGCAATACAAAGGCGGATTCGTGACTCGCATGCTGACCGCCAACATGGATGGGTCCGACCTGCATGTCCTGGATCCTTCGGGCTACACCTCGCACTTCATCTGGAAAGACGATGACGCCGTGACGATGTGGACTCGCCCCGCCGGGCAACCCAACGGCTTCTATGTTTTTGACGACCAGACCGACATCGTTCGCCCGGTGGGGGCTGACAAAATGCCGAGCAATGGGCACAACACCTACTTGGCTGGCGACCACGGTGACTGGATCCTCAACGACACTTATCCCGACCGGTCCCGACGCCAAACGGTCTATCTGTACCACGTTCCCAGCAACCGCCGATTTGACCTGGGCCATTTCCCGTCGCCCAAACGCTACACCGGTGAATGGCGGTGTGACACGCACCCAAGATGCAGCCCCGATGGTCGCACCGTTGCCATCGACAGCCCGCACGCGGTTGACCAGAACGAAGGCGGACGCCAAGTTCACTTGCTGGACATCGGCGAATTGCTGGATGCCAACTCGTGACACCGCTTCCTTGGTCTTGATCGCCCCTGGTTTTTGAAATGACGACTCCCGTCGAACCCGACGCCCTGATCGCCTCCCTTCGCGAACGAATCGGCCAACACCCGGATCCCGAAACCGGCCGGCCGATCCAAAGCACCGGGCAATTGGGGGAAATCACCCTGGACGGCGACACGATCAAGCTGTCCGTCGGGATCACGTCCCACTGCCAACCGATCGCCGACGAAATCGCGGACACGATTCGCGATCTGGCCCTGACCGTTGCGCCGGGCAAGACCATCGAGGTGCAAACGCCTGTGCATGCTCGCCCGCCGGCTCGCTTGGGCCAGGTTGGCTTGAAAGCCAAAAGCGTGATCCTGGTTGGCAGCGGCAAGGGCGGCGTCGGCAAGAGCACCGTGGCAACTTCACTTGCCCTGACGCTTCGCCGCTTGGGGGCAACGGTTGGCCTGATGGACGCCGACGTGTACGGCCCCAGCGTCCCGCACCTGCTGGGATTGTCAGGACGACCGGCGATCTCGGAGGACAAAAAGATCGAACCGATTCGCCTCGGTCCCAACGGCGAATCAGGAGTCCCACCTGAAACAGTTGGCGCGATGCCAGTGATGTCGATGGGATTCTTGCTGGAACCCGATCAAGCCGTGATCTGGCGTGGCCCGATGCTGCACGGTTCGATCCAACAATTCCTTCGAGACACGTCCTGGGGCGAACTGGATTACTTGATCATCGACATGCCACCGGGCACCGGCGACATCGCGTTGACGCTCTCCCAAGCGATTCCGATCACCGGAGCGGTTGTGGTTTGCACGCCGCAAGAAGTCGCTTTGCTGGACGCGGTCAAAGCCATCAGCATGTTCCGCAAAGTCAACATTCCGATCGCGGGCATGGTCGAAAACATGAGCGGTTTCACTTGCCCCGATTGCGGCAAGACCTACGACATCTTCGGCCGCGGCGGGGCACGCGACAAAGCCGAACAACTCAGTGTTCCCTACTTGGGCGGATTGCCAATCGACATCACGCTTCGCGAAGCGGGTGACGCAGGCAAATTGGCGGAGGTCATCGCCAACGATCACCGTGCCCGCGCCCCGTTTGATCAAGTCGCTCGATCCTTGGTTCGCAACCTGGCTGCGAAAGCCGCTTCGGCGCCGCCCAAGGCCACGCTCCCAACACTCTGAGTTCAGCAAGTCGCTTGACTTTGTTTGCCTTCTTCCAATCCCACCGAGCCTTCGATGCCTTCCCAATCACGCCCCGTCGCTCTGGTCACCGGCGCCGCCACCGGTGTCGGTCGAGCCTGTGCGATCGGACTGGCCCGACAGGGCCACGACGTCGTGATCAATTACTCCCGCAGTGAAACCGAAGCCAAGCAAACCGCTGCCGACGTGGAAGCCCTTGGCGCGAAACCCATGTTGGTTCGCTGCGACGTTTCGGTCGACGCAGACGTCCGTGTGATGATCGATCAAATTCGCGAAACATTTGGTCGCCTGGATTGCCTGATCAACAACGCGGCCACGACCGAGTTCATTGAGCATGCCCAATTGGAAACGCTCACCGAACCGATGTGGGACCGCATTCTCGGCGTGAATTTGAAAGGGCCTTTCTTTGTCACGCGTGCCGCCGCAGACCTGCTTTGCGAAGGCGACGGTGGCTCCGTCGTCAACGTCAGCTCGGTCGCGGGAATCACCGGTTCGGGCTCCTCGATCGCTTACTGCGCCAGCAAGGGTGGCTTGAACACGCTCACAAAATCGCTGGCACGAGCCCTGGCCCCCAAAATTCGCGTCAACGCCGTTTGTCCCGGTCCAATCGATAGCCGCTGGATTCGGCAAGGCAATCCCGACTGGGACCTCGAGGCAATGGTCGCGGACTACCCGCTGCCCAAGGCTTCTCAGCCAGAAGACATCGCTGACGCAGTGCTGTTCTTTGCGACGGGAACCAGCATGACGACCGGCCAATTGCTGCCTGTCGACGGCGGCCAAACACTCGGCTGAAACTCATTCGCCCAAGCCCAAGATGCTCTGCCGTTCCCTGAACCGATCGACGCGGAGCCTCTGAAGTGGGCTACGATGATGCCCCCGCGATTCCTGCCCCATGGTCGGAGGTGGCTGGGTTGGTCCGTCACACGATGGTTTGAACGTTCAAGAACGTTCTGGCCAGCGGACGCGATGTTTGTTTTTGAGTTCGGCCGCCACTCGTGAAATCGCTCCCACCGTGGCACGCTTGATGACCGTTCATTGAATGGCCGTTATCTGGGAGCAGAACACGGATTGGGTTGGCGACCACCTCCGTGCATTCCAGCATCTCGCCAGACAGTATCAAATCGTAGAAAGGTGGATCCATGCATCCGTATGTGGCAGAGTTTATCGGGACAATGTTCCTGGTCTTGTTTGGAAATGGAGTGGTCGCGAACGTCGTTCTCCCCAAAACAAAAGGGAATGACGGGGGCTGGATCGTGATCGCTGCAGGTTGGGGGATCGCTGTCTTCATCGGAGCATTCTGTGCCAATGAATTCAGTGGGGCGCATCTGAATCCCGCCGTCACACTCGCAATGTACTTGGCTGACGAAGGGTTCAGCCTGGTCGACAGCGGCGGCTACATCGGCGCCCAGATGCTGGGCGGAATGGCCGGAGCGTTGCTGGTGTATGTGTTCTACCGCGAACATTTTCGTCAGGCCTCCGACGATCCGGATGGGATGCTGGCCTGCTTCAGTACGGCTCCCAACATTCGCAATCTCCCCCAAGCATTTGTCTGCGAAACGATTGGAACGTTCGCACTGATCCTGCCCATTTTCTTGTTGGTGGATCCGGGCTTCAGTGCCGGGGTAGAACCGGCCGAGAACGCTCCCGTGCTAGGCCTGGGATCGATCGGGTTGTTGCCTGTTGGCTTGCTCGTGTTTGGCATTGGACTGTCACTGGGAGGACCAACCGGTTACGCGATCAATCCAGCCAGGGACCTTGGCCCACGATTGATCCACGCGTTGCTTCCCATCAATGGAAAGCAGGGCAGCGATTGGCAGTACGCCTGGGTTCCCGTGCTGGGGCCCCTCACCGGTGCCGCTTTGGCCGTCCTGGTCAACTCGTTTTTATAGGCTCAAAACGGGCCCGACAGAGTCATTTCGGCTCACTCGTTTAACGCCGCAACCTGCCTTCGCGTTCGATCTTTTCTTGCAATTGATCCGCGCGGAGGTGGCGGCGTCCCACCAATTCATTGATGTCCATGGATTGCGTGTAACTGGCCACCATGCTGACCAACTTGACATGGTCGATGGGCTTGGACAGGTAATCGTCGCAACCACCATTGAGACACCGATCGCGGTCGCCTTTCATCGCATCCGCAGTGAGGGCAATGATCGGCCAATCGATGCCAGCGGAACGCAACAGCGCCGTCGCCTGCAGCCCATCCACCTTGGGCATCTGCATGTCCATCACAATCAAATCGAACGGGTTGCCGGCATCACGAGCTTGAATGGCGGCATCAACGCCTTGCTGCCCGTCCTCCGCCGTGGCCACCTTCGCGCCCGCCTTTTCGAGAAAATGCTGGCTGATGTGACGAACATCTCGGCGGTCATCGACCACCAACACGCGGCAGTTCAACGTCGGTGTTTCGGCGAACACTTCCTCTGGACGAGGAGGCTGCTTGACCAAATCCGGCTTGACCAACTCAATGCCTTCCAGGGAATGAACCGGCAATCGCACATAGAATGTCGAACCTTCGCCCAGTTCGCTATCCAGTGACATTTCCCCCTCCATCATCTCGATCAATCGCTGGCTGATGGCCAGCCCCAACCCGCTACCGCCATACTTCCGTGTCACCGAAGCGTCGCCCTGCGAAAACGGCTTGAACAATCGGTTCTGCTGCTCTTTGCTGATGCCAATGCCCGTGTCGACGATTGAAAATTCAATCACCGGCGGATCCGCCCCGTTCACAAAGCGAACTTTCAAACACACGCTGCCTTCATCGGTGAACTTGATGGCGTTGCCAATCAAGTTGATCAACACTTGTCGCAATCGAGTCGGGTCCGTTTCGATGGACTGCGGCACGCGGCCCTCGAATTCGACTTGGAAGTCAACGTTTTTCTCGTCTGCACGGACCTGCATCAAGGACTGAATGTCACCCACCAATCGCGGCAGCGGAACCTGCTCGGCATCCACGCTGAGTTTGCCAGCCTCAATGCGTGACAAATCCAGGATGTCATTGATCAACGACAACAGATGCTCGCCGTTGCGTTTCATGATCATCACACAGTTGCGATTGTCAGGGTCCTCCAAGTGGCCCAGCAAGACATCTGCGTACCCCAGAATCGCGGCCATCGGAGTCCGAATCTCGTGACTCATGTTCGCCAGAAATTCGCTCTTGGATTGATTGGCCGCCAGCGCAATTTGCTCGCTGCGCTGCAACCGTTCTTCTTGGCGTTTGCGTTCCGTCACGTCTGCCACCGTGCCATCGAAACTGGTCAGAACTGGTTTGCCGCGGCGTTTGTTGCTTCGCGCGATTCCCTTCCCGGACACCCAACGAATCGACCCGTCTTTGTGCACCACGCGGTACTCCACCGAATAGGGCGAAGGATCCAAGGGTGACATCGACGCTCGCACCGCTTGCCGAACCCTCGCTCGGTCGTCCGGGTGGATTCGCTTCAACGAATCCTCCAGCGTCATCTCCTTTTGCTCGACGCCATGAATTCGGCGGTACCGTTCATCCGTTCGCAGCGTTTGGGTCGTGGGATCGATGTTCCAGGCGCCCATTTCTGCAGCGTCGAGTGCCAACTGAACTCGCTCTCGAGTCGCGTTCAACATCAGCGCGTCCCGCTCCGCTTTGCGGCGGTTGCGTTCCAACAAATACAGCACGCTGCCGACCAAGATCAAACCGATCAGCGTGGAGGACACCGATGTCACGATCCCACTGCGATAAGCTCGCGTCGCCATCGCTTCGCGAACGACCAGCAAATCCTCTTCGATTTTTCGCATCGAGATTGCCAGCTTCTCGATGTCACCCATCAAGTTCCAACGCGAATTCTCGATGACTGCAGTGCGGGCGGCCTCAGGGCCTTCTTCCGCTCGGATTTTCAAAACCGCGTTGAGATGCCGAATGCGTTCTTCGACCAACGGTCGAAGTTCGTCAAACTTGGCTCGCTGAACCGCATGATCTTCGGTCAGCTCTTCAAACTGGCTCAGCCCCTGCTGGGTGCGTTTGACTGCTTCACTGAACGGGTCCAAATGCCGGGAATCACCGGTGATCAGGTAGTCCCGCTGCCCCCGCTCGGCATCCATCACAGCGCCTTCGATCTCAGCCAAGGATGCCAGCACCTTCAACGTCAAACCGACTTTGAGGCGAGTTTCCTGAAGTTCACGGATGTTGTGGAACGCAATGACGCCACTGATGATCAACACAATGATGACCACCGCCACCGCCAACGGATTGACGAGGCTGCGAGTGAGACTGCGTTGATTTTCGGTCGTCGCCGTTGAGTTCACTCGTGCTTCCATCCTCGAGTGAAAGAACGTTTGAAAATGGGCTCGCGTCACGATGACGGGCCACGATGCACAATGTCACCACTGGATGCGGAACCGGTTCGCAGGAACGAATGGGCGTGCCGCCGACTCTCGAAAGCTAAAAAATCCCTCCGCTCTTCCTCCCGTGGACCCCACACAGATTGACAACTTCGTCAGATCGAAATTGAAATCCATCCTACCGGTTTGGTCAATCGCGCTGCTGGATCGAGTCAAAGGGAAAGGGGATCGAAGCCTTCATTACCGTCCGGTTTTGAGTGTATTCTCTCACTGCGATCGACGACGATCTAACAATGAATTTGCGTCACCTGAAGAGTATCCGTGGCACACTGAACGAAATCCCACCTTTTAAGCCAACCACACGGCGCCCCGTGTCACCGAAAAAGGGGCCTGAACAGATGCCCGCCTAACGTTGATCGTCCATTCCACGCCTCTTGGAAAGAAAACCGAGCCCCCCCGAATGCCCGCCGCGGAAGTGACGACCGAACCTGAACTGCAAGAGATTGCCTGCCAGTCGTGTGGTGCGGCGCTGACGGGTCTGTCTGGCATGTTGGCGACGATTTGCCCGTATTGCGCTTCGCCTTCGGTGATCCAGCGGCCTCCGTCGAAAAATCGCCCCACACCGACATTCGCCATCGGTTTTGTCATCGATCAAGAACACGCCACCAAGCTGGTCAAACAATGGATCAGCCGGGCTCATTGGTTCGCTCGTTCCGACTTCAAACGTGCCGCACCGGACTGCACCCGGGGCGTTTATTTGCCCGCCTACTTGTACGGCGCGGTCGCGGACACTCAGTACTCAGCCAGCATCGGCGAGAACTACACCGAAACGGAAACCTACACGACCACTGATTCAAAAGGAAACCGAGTCACAAGGACTCGAACCGTCACCAAAACGGAGTGGCGAAGCCTAGCCGGGCACCACTCGTGCTACGTTCTGGATGTGATTGTCACCGCCTCCCAGGGCACCAACAACGATTCGCTCGAGGCCATCGAACCGTTCGACTTGCGCGCCCTGCGCCGATATTCACCATCCATCATCACCGGGTGGCTGGCGGAACTTCCCTCCAAAGACCAAACCACCTGCTTTCAATTGGCCCACGGCGAGACAGTCGCTAAGGTCGGTGCACAACTCAAACACTTCCTGCCAGGTGACTCTCATCGCAACCTGGAACATCGCACTCAGCTATCCCGTGAAGTGATCGACCTGACGTTGCTGCCGATCTGGTGCTTCGCTGTTCGCTACGACGAGGACCTACCTCCGGTCCAGATCTTGGTCAACGGACAAACGGGCCGTGTCGCCGGCAATGTCCCCACCTCGACCACCAAGGTCGCGCTGGTGATCGGTGCCGTTCTGCTATTCCTCGCGTTCATCGTGCTTCTTTTCGCCATGCAGTGAGTTGACGATGCTCGAAATCATTCCTCGGTGCTCCCGCTGCGACACACCACTCGAACATGGTGACCTGCGTTGCTCGATCTGTGGTCAATCTTCACCGCCCCATGAGTCGGTGAAGCAGCAAACGGCCGCCAAGATTTTGCGATGCAAAGGGTGCGGGGCAGCGGTCGCATTTGATCCGGAACATCAAGCCTTGCGATGTTCGTTCTGCGATGGGATCGTCGAGATCGAAACCATCGTTGATCCGATGGAACAAACCGAAGCCTACCTGCCCTTCATCCTGACTCCCGATGATGCCCAGCAGGCACTCCGACAATGGCTTGGCTCATTGGGTTGGTTCCGACCCAGCGACTTGATTTCCGCTTCCCACATCGATGACTTGCATCCGCTGTACTGGGTCGCCTGGGTCTTCGACACGGAGTGCAAAATCAGCTGGGCCGCCGACTCCAACGCCAATTCACGACGATCAAGCTGGGCACCTCACGCGGGACAAACGGATGTGGTGTTTCAAAATATCCTCGTGTCCGCGTCCCGTGGTCTTTCGCAATCCGAAGCGGTCGCGGTCAGCCAAGGACTGGACCTGAGAACCGCTCGAGCCACTCCCAACCTGGAAGACGGCGTCACCCGAGAACAGTTTGATGTCCAACGATCGCAAGCCCGCCGGCAAGTTCGCGACGCCCTGCGACTGATGGCCCAAAAACATGTCGAGGGCACCCAGATCCCGGGTTCGCGATTTCGCAATGTTCACGTGGAGACCGTTGTCAAAGGGCTCACGACACGTCGGTTGTCATTGCCCGCCTACGTGTTGGCCTATCGCTATCACGACCAGCTCTACCGAGTCGTGATCAGCGGTCAAAATGCCAAGCACCTGACGGGAACCGCTCCTTATTCCACCGCCAAAATTGCGTTGACAATTGGCGGTGCCGTCCTGGCCGCGTTGCTCTTCCTGATCGTGATCGCAGCCGCCCAATGACCAAGGGTCACAGTGACCAAGCCACCATTTGCCTGCTCACGGACACGCTATCTCTTGCTGGACAACGAAATGGTGCCAGCCTCCCAAGAATCCTTGTCGGGAACGGTCCAGTGAATCGGTGACTGGTCCGGTTTCGCATACAACCCGTTCAACCGATCGCCTTCTTGCGAACGGGTGACGATGTTGAATTCACTCCAAACGAACGTCACGTCATACGCCCCCGGCTTCACACCATCGCCCTGTGTCAGCGTGCTGATTTCAAAGCGTCCGCCTTCTGATGTGATGCCCCTCGCGAGTGCAGGTGCCTTCGATGAAGGGTGCAATTCAACCACGACACCCACGGCGGGTTGGCCGTCCACTTCCAGCACACCGCTGACCGGAACCATCCCATCGTCGGGCTGCTGGCCACCGCATCCGCTCATCAACCCGAGCAGCAGAAACCAACCCCATCGGTGCCCCATTCCCACAATCACCCTCCTTCGTTTTCCCAACAAACTAGATCCCATCGGCAGCGATCGCTTCCCGTCCACGCCGCGTGACGTGCGAGGAAAACACCAGCGGTTCAATGCTGGTGTCGATGAAACGAACCGAGCCATCGGCGAACGCAAAGTGGCAACCTCCCACATGAAAACTATGAAAACCAAACCCGCGGGCATTCGTGCAATTGATCGCACAGGGCCCGCCGACGGGCGGCCAACTCAGTCCACTACGCAAGGAACCTTGCAGCCAGTGCTCGCCGTTGAGCAGATCCCCCCAACCGCCGCCTTCCACTCCGATCAAAGCGGCCGTGGCAACCGGATCTTCGCGACCCGCACTGTAAACCACGTTGCCGCCGGTGCGTTCACCGAACAAGGTCGTGTGGGACAAGCCATCCAAGATGTCGGCGAACCGACCGTCCTGATCGCCACCAAAAATCGGACTCACAACCTGCAGCGCCCCTTCGCGGCCGCCACTCAAACTCGCACCGTAAGCAAAGTTCGCGTACGTGCCACGCACACCTGTGGTCGGTGAGAAATCCGCGGGCGCCAAATTCGTTGCCGTGAAAGGCAACCCCGCGGGATTCGAATCAAACAGGTAGCGTCGCGATTCCATGCCGCCGGGCGTCGAAGGGCACACAAACATCGACATGGAAGTCTGCAGAGCAGCCACGTTGCTGGGACTCAGTTGATCGACCGGCAAGATGCTGCGATCGATTTGGTCATCCAAGCCTTGCTGTTCTAGCTGCGGCAAAATCGCCATCATCCAGTTGCCACCGTTGAATGCCTTTGGCGGAGTTTCCAACCACCACGCTCGTGGCAACTTTCGGTACGCGGAATGGTAATTGTGAATGGCGAGCGCCAGCTGCCGGGATCGGTTGCTGCAATCGGTTCGCCGAGCCGCCTCGCGAGCGGACTGGACCGCGGGCAGCAACAGCCCCACCAACATCCCAATGATTGCGATGACCACCAACAGTTCCACCAACGTGAAACCTTGCCGGGCATCCCCAGTCGAAACCTGATTGATCTGGCAACCCTTGTTGCCAATGTTCTGTGTCGTTCGTCTCATCGCCACTCGCTCCGTGCCTCGCTCGCCGATTGCAACGTGCCGGCACATCGGCCCTGTGCCGATCTCCCCTGCCGATCACCCGAGGGTTCTCCAGGACCACACCGCCACGCGTGCCCTAAGAACCAATCTATTCTGCCTCCACACTGCCAAATGCAAAAACCAAACAGAGACTGGAGAATACACCGTCCAGGGGCCCCTGGAGTGCCAATAGGCGTGAAATTCACCTCTCAAACCCCGAGCGGCCTCTCAGAAAACCTGGTTGATGCGATAGGAGAGATTGCACAACACTAAGCAGGTACGCAGGTGTCATCGGGTATGTGAGCCGCCTGGCGTTAGCCACGGTTCCCACGCACAACCGGGGCCAACGCCCAAACGGCTCACGAGATTGCCCCCGTTCATTCCTGCGTACCTGCTTAGCATTCCGCCGCAGCTCGGCTTTCGATTGGCAGACAAAGCAACGAGTCCCTGAGGTGCAATCGGGCCAGAGGAATCGTTGCCTCATCCAGTACCGTTCCACCTCAAAACGGAGTTGAGCATGACCACCGATCGTTAGGCGAAAGCGTCTTTCCATGGCCCCGTGATCGCGCACGTGATGCCAGGGCTTTGAAGGTTGATGAACAACCATTTCCCATCGGGGCTGAAGGTTGCTCCGGCCCACTCTTTGGTTCGGAAGTCACCTTGAAATCCGTTCTTTTCTCCCTGGAGCTGAACGTTGTTCTCTGCCAGCAACTTCAACTTCCCGTCCTGCGACAGAGTGAACGCACGCTGCGGGTATTCGTTCGCTCCATAGTCATTGTCTTCGCACAGCACCAACCCGCCCTGGGGACTGACGCACAGATTGTCGGGCATATTCAACGTCGGCTTGCTTGGTGATTCAAACAACAACTTCAGCGTTTGTTTCTCAGGATCGAACTGCCAGATCTGTCCGGCTTTGGCGGCACCACCGCTGGTCGCATCGAAGTAAACCACGCCATTGCCGAACCAGCACCCTTCCAATCGAGAGAAGGTCGATCCTCCTTGGGCTTGCCCCTGCTTGAACACGCCCAGTTCGTCCCCCACCTCGCCTTCTTTAGCGACATTCTGCAGCGACTCGGGACTGTGAGCCAACGTCGGATCGTCAATCAAGTGCCAACGCACATCGAACTCGACACCGTCCTGGAAGCCGCCCCGCAAATCCGCTTGGCCGACGATCTCGGCCATTTCCAAGCGTCCGCCATCTGCCAATTTTTCCGGCGTGTTGGGCAAGAACCGATAGAAGCCCGACGTCGAACGGTCTTCGGTGAGATACACGATGCCACTGTTTCGGTCGATTGCGACCGCTTCATGGACAAAGCGTCCCATGTCTTTCAACGGAACCGGATTGCCGTCGGCATCGGTGTGCCCGACTTCGAAAACCCAACCGTGTGTCTTTTCGAACGTGCGAACTTGGTCGCCTTTGTAATGATCCGCGTCCTTGGGCCCCAGAACAGTTTCTTCGGCGGTCAGCCAGGTTCCCCAGGGCGTGACTCCGCCGGCACAGTTGCGACTGGTTCCCGAGAACACGACGCGACTGTCCAACCACTCCCCTTTCACACTGTCGAATCGCAACTCGGTGCAACCAGCTTGAGCTCGGCGGTCGTACGCCTTCCCGGCTTGAAAGGCGATCGCGCGACCGTCATCGCTGACCTCATGGTTCCGACAAATCCTCAACACATCCCCCTCGCTGGCAATCACCCCCATGCCATCGTGAGCGTGAGGGGTCGGCGTTCCGTCGCTCATGATGTCCCCCGTCCAACCGAAGGTTCGATACCGGAAACCTTCAGGCAGTCGCAGAAGTTCCAAACCCGTGGTTTCATCTGCCGTCGGTCGCAAGCCCGAGGCGGCATGCGTTTGCCCACCCTGAACCACGCCTTGCCCCAATCCCGCGAGCGCAGCGGTCACACCAAAAGACCCCAAGGCGGAAAAATTATCACTTAGAAACTGCCGTCGATTGCGATCGGTCATCCGAAGAGTCGCTCCTACCAAGAGAGGACCATCACGAGCGAACAACGCCCACGCGATCCATTGAATTGAACGGGAATCAAAGACGCCTGAGAACACGTGCTCGCCGGCCCCTGCTGAGACGACAGAGTATCCCATTTGGGTCGCACCGACTCTCGCCGTTTCTCATCGACAACAAAATTTCACGGTATGTTCACATGGCTGGCTCGCTCAAAGAGACGGCCCCACCAAGTTGTGAAGATTTCTTGAAATCCGAGCATGCAGGGCACACTCACATTGGTTCAAAATGAGTGCTCGTTAGACTTCCCGCCAAATGCCAGACCGAGACAGCGGGCCCCCCAACGAACCTCCCCGTCATCCCGTCACCCCGGCGAACGCATTGCCTGTTGACGTTCGCTTTGCCGCTTCCTCCTGCCCCACAGCCACTCATGTCACAACCTTCCGCCGCCGCTCGCGTCTCTGACGCCGCCTGGAATCGCCGACGTTTCCTGGCGTTCTCCAGTGCCCTTCCCGCGTTTGTGATGTCGACCCAGCACGCCTGGGCGGAGAACAAGATTTCGTTTTCCAGGGACCCGTTCAGCTTGGGCGTTGCCTCCGGCGACCCCGATCATCGCGGCATGGTGCTGTGGACTCGCTTGGCGCCTTCACCGCTGCTTCCCGATGGCGGCATGCCCGCCCAAATCGTGGAAGTGACCTGGGAAGTTGCCACGGATGACGCGATGCGAAACGTCGTCGCGTCCGGCACTCAACTGGCAACACCTTCCCTCGGCCATTCCGTTCATGTCGAACTGAACCAACTCGAGCCAGATCGTTGGTACTGGTATCGGTTCCGATGCGGCGATGCCGAAAGCCCCATCGCCCGCACCCGCACGATGCCGCGTCCCGATCAGTCACCCGACCGAGTTCGCTTCGCCGTGACCTCCTGCCAGAACTACGAACAGGGCCTCTTCACTGCCTACGAGCAAATGGCAGCCGACGATGTCGACTTGGTCTTCCACTTGGGGGACTACATTTACGAATACGAGGCTGGTCGCAACGGCAAGGTCCGCACGCACCATGGTTCCGAAATCATGTCGCTGGGTGACTACCGTGTGCGGCACGCTCAATACCGATCCGACCCATTGTTGCAAAACATGCACGCCCAATGCCCTTGGTGGGTGACGTGGGATGACCACGAGTTTGACAACAACTGTGCCTGCGACGTTTCCGAAGAGTCCGATGTCGACTCGCCCTCATTCCTTGCGCGCCGAGCCAACGCCTATCAAGCGTACTACGAGATGATGCCGCTTCGACTGCGACAGATGCCTCGTGGCAGCGACATGCGTTTGTATCGCTCGGCTCAATTCGGACGCTTGGCCGAGTTCTCGATCCTGGACACCCGGCAATACCGAACCGATCAACCCAACGATGATCGCAAGAGCCCGCTCAATGAAGCCGCCCTGGACCCAACCCAATCGATGTTGGGAACCCAACAACGCGGGTGGTTGTCCCGCAACCTGATCCGCTCCAGCGCGACATGGAATGTGCTCGCGCAACAAGTCATGATGGGCATGGTCAATCGCTCGGGCGATCCGGACAATCATCAATTCTCGATGGACCAATGGCCCGGCTACGCTCACGAACGGATGGAATTGCTGCGTTACATTCGCGACCGGCAAATCAGCAATCCGGTCGTCCTGACTGGCGACATTCACTCCAATTGGGCCAACGAACTTCGCGTCAACGATCGACAAACCGAACAAGCCCTGGTTGCCACCGAGTTCGTTGCCACGTCGCTCACCAGTGGCGGCAACGGTCGTGACAAACCCAAGAACCTGGACGCACTGTTGGCAGAAAATGCCTGTGTGAAATGGCACAATGCCGAGCGTGGCTACATCCGCTGCGACGTCACCCCGGACAGCTGGAAGGCGGATTACATGGTCGTCGATGATGTGCTGAAACCAGGTGGCAAAACGTTCCGACGCAACTCGTTCGTTGTCGAGTCCGGCTCCCCGCAACTTCACCAAGCCTGATCAGCGGTTCGTTGCATCACACCCAACGGTGTCGCCAGTTCCCACTGGCGACACGTCTTCGCTGCCCTGCACCGTGTTCGAACACAGCGACCGCCAACACAACCGCAGCACGCTGCGAAAACAGGAACCTCTCCTCGCACAACCTGGTTGTGCGGAGCGAGGAAGGATCGCTCGTCACAGCCTGGATTGCTCCTCACGCCAGCGAATAATCCATAGAGATCAAGTGCTGTTCGACACCCCCAAAGCGACAAAAAGGTTGGCCTCTAGCGAGCTTCCTTGATCCCGAAGCGAGCCCGATGAACTAGAATGTGCCCCTTACCTGTCCTCCCTGCTCTTACCTTCTTCGGCGAGCCAAACTCGCTGCTAAGAACCTGCCTCAAAATGAATCCGAAACCCCAAAACAATTTGCGACTCACAGAGAATCAATTGCGACGCCCCGCGTCGACTTTGACTCCCCTTGGTCTTGTTTGTCTCGCCTGTCTGCTCACAGGCGGTTTGTCGCTCGCGAAAGCGGACGAGAAATCCAGCGACCTGCAACAGGCACCGGAGGTCATCACGACTGTCACGGACAATGAAACCCAACAGACCAAAAAGGTCCGTCCGGAATACTTGCAACCCGTCGAAGTGGAAGGCGATGCTCCCGCCACCTCCCTGCCACTGAAACCAACCCCAGGCGAAACGATCGCCTTCCTCGGCAGCGGCTTGGCCTCGCGAATGGAGTTGTTCAATTCGTTTGAGACAGCGCTCTACCAGCAGTTCCCCGACAAGGATCTGACCTTCCGCAACATGGGCTTTCCTGGCCACACCCCGGCCTACCGCCCCGAAGCTGGCAAGGACGACCCCTGGGCGTTCCCCGGTGCGAACAAGTTCCGTCCCGAAATCCAAGCCCACTACGGCGAAGGCCATTATCCCAAACCCGACGAATGGCTGACCATTGTCAAAGCCCACACAATCGTGGCCTTCTTCGGATTCAACGAATCCTTCGACGGCATGGACGGAGTCGAAAACTTCAAGAACGAACTGCGAGCTTTCGTCGATCACACCCTCTCACGATCCTACGAACGTGACGCATCCACCCCACCTCGCTTGGTGTTGGCGACCCCGATCGCGATGCAGCAACTTCCCGAATTCAATCTCCCCAATGCAGACGATCGCAATGCAATCCTGAAGGCGTACGCGGACGCGGTCGGTGCCGTCGCCGATGAAAAACATGTCGGCTTCCTTGATCTCTACTCACCGACCTTGGAATGGTTCCAAACCTCCGACGAACCTCTGACAATCAACGGCGTGCACCTGTCCGAAGCAGGTTACCGAAAACTCGCCCCGGTCATCATGCAGCAATTGTTCGGTACCGACTCGGGTGTCGCACCGACCGATTCCCTGTTGCACCAAGCGGTTCAAGACAAAGCCTGGTTCTGGCGAAATGACTTCCGCATGCTCAACGGCGTGCACGCCTACGGCCGGCGTTGGGCTCCCTATGGCAACTTCAACTACCCCGAAGAGATCGAAAAGATCCGTCAAATGACGGTCTTGCGAGACCAAAACATTTGGGCAATCGCACAAGGCAAATCGTCCACCATCGAAGTTGATGACTCGCTCACCCGGCCTTTGTCGACGGTCGAAACGAACTTCCGCATGAGCGAGAAGAACGGCAACCCGGACTACCTCAAAGGGGAAGAAGAAGCTCTCAAGACGTTCACGTTGCCAGCAGGCTACGAAGTCTCGATGTTTGCTTCCGAGCAAGACTTCCCGAACCTGGGCAACCCCGCCCAAATGCGGTTTGACAACCAGGGCCGCCTGTGGGTTTCGACGCTGCCAAGTTACCCCCACTACAAACCGGGGGATTCCAAACCCAACGACATGATCCTGATCTACGAGGACACCGATGGTGACGGACGAGCCGACAAAGAAACCGTCTTCGCCGATGGCTTGCACATGCCGATTGGCTTTGAACTGGCTCCCGAAGGCGTCTACCTGTCGCAAGAACCTTTCCTGGTGTTGCTCAAGGACACCGACGGTGACGACCACGCCGACAAGATGGAAGTCTTGCTCGATGGCTTCGACCCTCACGACACGCACCACGCCATCTCGGCGTTTGATGTCGATCACGGTGCCGGCATTTACATGTGCGAAGGTCGCTTCCTTCACTCGCAAGTCGAAACGCCCTGGGGTCCTCAACGCATGACCGACGGTGGCGTTTGGCGTTTCGATCCAAAGTCTTGGAAAGTCGAACGCGTGATGCAGTCCGATGTCTCCAACCCGTGGGGTGTCGCGCACGACGAATACGGCCAAACGTTCGTCAACGATGCCTCCGGCGGTGCCCAGTACTGGATGCTGGGTTACTCCATCAAGATCCCGCACTCGAAAGAGATCCCAAAGGTTTCGAAGTTCAATTACGAACACCACACACGGCCGACCTCGGGCTCGGAATTTCTCTACAGCCGACACTTCCCCGATGAAGTCCAAGGCGACTACATGTACGCCAACACGATTGGCTTCTTGGGGATCAAGCAGTACAAGACCGTGGAAGATGGCGTTGAGATCAAAGGCAAATTCCGCCAAGACTTGATCCAGTCCTCCGATGGCAACTTCCGTCCTTGTGACCTGGAAATGGCTCCCGACGGAAGCCTGTATTTCATCGACTGGCACAACACGCTGATCGGTCACATGCAACACAGCGCTCGGGACCCGATGCGGAATTCCGAATACGGTCGCATCTACCGCATCACTTATGCCGACCGTGACTTGGTCGAACCTCCCACGGTTGCCGGCGCTGAGATTGAACAACTGTTCGAGAACATGAAGCTGCCGGAACTCAACGCTCGCAAACGTTCGCACCTCGAATTGCGTGGTCGTGACAAACAAGCGGTGATCGCTGCTGCGATGAAGTTCGCCAGCGACAACGCGGACAACGAACGCTTGGTCCTGGAAGCCCTCTGGGCAACCTGGGGTCATCAAGAACCTTCCACCGAGTTGATCAACCACTGCTTGCAAGCCGAAGACCACCGCGTCCGCTCCGCAGCGGTCCGAGTCGTCCGGCATTGCCTGCACTTGCTTGACCATCCCGAAACGTACTTGCTGACCGCCGCTGCGGATGCACACCCTCGCGTTCGCTTGGAAGCTCTCTCAGCCGGTTCCTGGTTGGGCGGCAAATCCGGCGCTGAGGTGTTGCTCACGGTCGCCTCTCACAAAACCGACCGCTGGATTCGCAACGCTCTCAACAGCGCCATGCCGCTGCTGAAAGAAGACGTCGAAAAGGCGATCGAAGCGAAGGAATTCGATCCGGAAAACTTGCTGGTGGAGTACAAACAATTGCTCGCCGGCAAATTGGAAGGCGCAGCCAAACCCAAGGACTACCGCACCAAGTCCGATAAATTCAAGAACAAGCAATTTGCTCAGACCTACAACTTGGGTCAGCAAGTCTTCTTCGAAGAAGGGTCCTGCTACGCCTGTCACCGTGACAACGGCGAAGGCATCGTTCGAATCTACCCGCCCCTCGCCGGCAGCGAGTGGATCAACGGCGATTCCGAGCGTCTGATCAAACTGACCCTGCACGGCATCTGGGGAAAAATTCGCGTTCGCGGCAAGGTCTTTGAACCGACCCAAGGCGTGCCACCGATGACCGCCATTGGCGACATGTTCTCCGATGCGGAAATCGCCGCTGCACTGACCTACGTCCGAAACAGCTGGGGCAATGACGCCAGCGAAATCAAACCGGACGAAGTCAAACGCATTCGCGCCGCAACCGAAGACCGCCAACGCTTCTACAGCCCCGAAGAACTGATCGAAATGCATCCGTTCCCCGAAGGCAGTCGCCCTGAAATGGTGGAAGACGAACCCGCAACCAACCAGCTCGAAAATGAACTCCTCGCGGAATCACTCAGCGATCTGGTTCGCGATGCTGTTGAAAAAGGCGATGCCGTTCGAGGTGCCTCGTACTTCTACGGTTCCCAAACCGCTTGTGCGACTTGCCACGATGTCAGCGAAGGCTACCAACTTGGTCCTCAGCTCACAAAATCGCGCGAGGACATCACGCCTGAGCACTTGATCGAGTCCATCCTGAAACCGTCCGAGAAGATCCTGGAAGGCTACCAGACCGTGAACGTGATCACGGTCGACGGCGCCATCCTGTCGGGCTTCCTGGTCGAAGAAACGGATGACAAGATCACGCTGAGCATCGCGGCCGATCAAGGCAAACCCCGCACCATCCCAATCGATGATGTGGAAGACGTGCTCGAGTCACAAAACTCGACCATGCCGCCCGGTCTCGTCAACATGTTGAAGGATCGACAAGAGTTCCTGGACCTCGCCAAGTTCATCTTCGAAGTCAACGACGGCGGCACGAAGACGCTGAACCAGTTGAAGAAGAAAGCGAAGATCAAGAACTGACCCGGAAGAAATTTCGTCTGGGTCCCGGAACCGTTTGGAAGCAACTTTCGCTTCCAAATAACAACAGTCTCCCCTCGCCCCGAGGTCGTGCAGTTTTACTTCACCCTCCCTTGGGGAGGGTCGGACCGCTTCGGGCCGGGGAGGGTTACGCGCTGGATCCAATGCACTCCCCTCCCCTCGCTTCGCTCGACCCTCCCGGAGGGAGGGTGATGATAAGCGTCTGGCAGTACCGCACTTAAAAACTGCACAACCTCATCTACTCGCGTGATCACGGAAAGACCTGGACCGTTTCCACTGCCGCACGCACCGACACAACGGAGTGTGCCGTTGCACAGTTGGCCGACGGTTCGCTGATGCTGAACATGAGAGACAACCGAAATCGCCAAGACAAATCCGACACCAACGGACGCGTCATCAGCGTGACGAGCTGACCTGGAATTCCAAACCGTCTCGCTCGATGAACTGGGACTGTGAGCGGCTCCCCAGGCACGGTTTCGCTTTCGCGATGGGGAACTAGAATCAAGCCTGGCAGGCCCAAAGGTCTGACACGCCCCCAAGCTCGTGCCTTCCAACTTTCACTCTCACTGAGATACCGACGTGACTCACTTTGACGTTTTCAATGGCGATGCGGATGGCATTTGCGCGCTGCACCAACTGCGGCTCGCAGACCCCAAAGACAGCACGCTGGTGACCGGCGTCAAACGAGACATCAACCTTCTCAAGCAAGTCCCCGCGAGCTCAGGCGATTCCGTGACGGTGCTCGACATCTCGCTGGACAAGAACCGCGATGGGCTCGAGCGAATCTTGGCCGCCGAAGTTCCGGTCACCTACTTTGACCACCATTTCGCGGGCGACATCCCTGCGTCCCCGCTGCTGTCGGCACACATCGACACGGCCGGTGATGTGTGCACCGGGCTGCTCGTCAATCAATTTTTGAGCAGCCAATTCCTGCCCTGGGCAGTCACCGCTCTGTATGGCGACAACCTGCACGACGCCGCCAGATCCGCCGCCGAACCGCTGAACCTCAGCGATGCCCAACTTGCCGAACTCGAACAACTCGGCACGCTGCTCAACTACAACGGCTATGGCAGCACGCTCGACGATCTCTACTTCGCTCCTGACGAACTGTATCGCAAGGTTCAACCTTATGCGGATCCGTTTGAGTTCATCGCGGCGGACACCACATTTGAAACCCTTCGCGACGGTTTCGACAGCGACATGAAGCGAGCCGCTTCGATCGAGCCCAGACTTGCGACCGAATCCTGTGCGGCGTTCCTGTTCCCCAACGATTCTTTTTCACGTCGAGTCAGCGGCGTCTACAGCAACCAACTCGCCCGCGAAAATCCCAACCGAGCCCACGCGTTGCTCAGCGAACTGCCATCGGGCGAATACCTCGTCAGCGTCCGTGCTCCCTTGACCACCAAAACCGGCGCCGACGAACTGGTCCGCCAATTCCCAACCGGAGGCGGTCGCAAAGCTGCCGCCGGCATCAACCAACTCCCCGCCGACCAGCTGCAAAAATTCCTCGACTCCATGCAGCAACAATTTGCGAGTTAGGTCCAAAAGCCTGAACTGGTTCCTGCCGTTTCCCCGGAGACTACGCTGCCATTGAGGAGCAACTTTCGTGGCACTTGCGGCAGCATTTGACACAATCGTCCATGTTCCCGACCTTCTCACAACTATCCGCACAGGCCTTGCAAATTTCAGCACAGGCCTGGCAATAGTGCGAGTGGTAGTCACTATTCCGGGACATGAAGTCGACGCAGGCGTTGCAAGCGGCAATGCAGTCGAGCATCAGCTTGACGTGCGTTTGCCCCACGTGATCGCCACCCTGCGACAGACAATGACTGGTCAGCATGTCGGCGCAGGTTGACAGGCACTCTTGGCAGTTCTGAATGCAGTCTCGCTTCGATGCAGTTGCAGTACTCATTCGATTTCTCCTGAAATGAATCGTGTTTGAATGGATCGCGACCCCGTGCCGCTGTCAGAGATGACACGCAACTCGCATACCAGCACGGGGTATATATCCAGTTATCAGCATGACGGTGGAGAATAGACCCTGCCCACGACGGAGATGACCGCTACCAGTCCGGCCGGCAGAAAGACCGTCGCGATAGGGACGGACGCCCGGTTTGCTTTCTCCGACCTGCCGTTTGCATCTGAATCGGATGATTGCGGCGGCACCGATGAGTCGGCGTAGCATGTCAACGACGGTGAATGGTTGGGACCACAGGCGGCCAAGCTCACATCGTTCTGATTGATCGATGATCGACCAGCGCAGAGTTTACATAATCGGCACAACCCGAACGGTACCTGCAAAGTGCGTGCGACAATGTTCCTTTCCTGATACCCCCGTATGGTATGTGGTCGATCTCAGTGGCACGTCGACATGCCACCGCTTAGATTAAGGGAGTGATTTCCGTGCGATCGTTTTTATTCAAGTTCGGGCTATTGATCATTGTGTCAACCGGATGGCTTTCTACGACGAAGGCACAAAGACCGTCGATGGGAAGTATGGGGTCACCCGTGAACAGCATGAACTTGCCAATCGGACGAACTTTCACCCCACCACCACCGGTCCCGTCGGCACCCTACGGATTAGAGCAACTTGACCCGAGCGGTCCGCTGTTCCCCGGCGTCCGCGTTGACGGCAGCGACTTGAATGCCGGCCCGGACGGCGAAAAAGGGACGCGACGGCGAAAAAGGGACGGGGGTAGTTTTGCCTCGCGGAGATCGTTTCCGGCCCCTTTGGAGCACCATGTTTTTGGACGACCGGTTGACGCCTAAATCGAGTTGTCGCAGCCTCGGCCACACCTTCTAACCAAACCCACTGCCGGCGATCTCATGCCCGTCCACTGCCCCATCGACCTAACGCCCCTGACGAGCGAAGGATTTGGCAAGCTCGACTACCAAGTGATGGAAGTCGCGTTCGAGGTACACAACGAATGCGGCTGTCACTGGGATGAGACAATCTACCAGGCCGAGATGCACAACCGAATCCTGGACAAGCTTTCGTCATCCACGCGTGAAGTCGCACTGACCGTCTCGTTCGGCACATTCTCCAAAACGTATCGCCTCGATCTGGTCGTCAACGAGTCCGGGCTCTATGAATTCAAGACAGTCGCCGCGATCGAGAAAGCACACATTGGCCAAGTCCTGAACTACCTTCGCCTGTTGAATGCAACTCGGGCAGAAATCGTCAACTTTCGCCCCACAAGGTCGAATCAAAATTCGTCAACTGCGCCGACACACTGAGCAAAAGGTGAACCCTTGAGATCGATGCAGTCGACTATCGAGGCCCGACGGAACTGCATGAAGTTACGATCGAGATGCTGCGAGACCTGGTCACCAAGTTGTCCAACACGCTCTACACGGAATGCCTCATTTCTAACATTGGTCGAACCGAACGGAGGCGAGTCTGGGCAGATCGGGACGTCTTTCAGCGGTTCAATTTTTCCGCTGAGAACGAAGCCTTTGTCGTGACCGCGTTGGAAACCGGACAAGCCAACTACCGAACCCACCTGAACCGCATGCGTCAAACCGCTCGATTGAAACATTTTCACTGGATCAACGTCACACCAGATCTCGTGCGAATCGAATCGACTGGAGGAACAAGGTTAAAAAATGGGAGGTTAGAAGATCGTCCTCGACCGAGCCTCCACCACATTTTCTAACCAAACATCTTCTATCCAAATCGATCGCTGGCTGATGGTAACGAAGACTTGCCTGGCGAAAAAAAGGTGACGTGGGGGACCGAGAGCACAGCCCCCCTGACGACTGGTCGTGATTGAGTGACGGACAACGACCACGACTCGCAAAGTGGAGCAGTCTCCCCGGAATTCCTGCGTCACTGTGGCGATCCAGATGCCTCCCGGTCGGCACCCAAAAGGATGATGTGAAGCGGTCTAACGGCGGGACCCTTTGCAGAGTAAAATGCCCGATCACGTGATCCGAATTCGCCCCAAAGTCCCCGAATGCTCTCCGCCGACGAGAAAAAGAAGCTCGCCCATCGGCTCAGCCGCATCAACGGCCAAGTGGAGGCGGTTCGTCGTATGATCGAAGCAGACGAGTACTGCGTCGATATCCTGATGCAGCTATCAGCCGCAACGGGTGCCTTGCACCGCGTCGGCGAAATCGTACTGGACCAGCATCTGAATCGCTGCGTCCGCGAAGCGATGGAAAGCGGGAGCGACGCTGAACGTCAAGCGAAGCTCGACGAGGTGATGACGATCTTCCGCAAGTACAGAAAGTGAAAAAGGCAGGGGTGGCGTGTGGCGTCATCGAAGCCGGAGCATCGAATCGGACCGGACACCACCCCCGCAAAGAAGGGATTGGGAGTGAGGGAGAGCAAACACTCCCTTACTTGATTACCGGTGCCTCAACACCTTGTGAGTTCAACATCCCCAAGTACTTCTCCGGTTCTGCTGCAATCTTCTTCGCGCAACCAGGGCAGCAGATATAGATCGCTTTGCCGGCCGCGTTGACTTGGTACGGTCCGCCCATCGCGTCGAGTGCTTCGTCCATGACGGGGCACCTCTTTTGCGCGGCAATGAATGGCTTGTCGGCAGCCGTGGCTTTGAACACGCCAGGCCGAACCGCATCGGTTCCGCCGGCAACGGTTGGGCCACTACCAGCTGGCTTCTCCCCATCGATCATCGTGAAGTACTTCGCCGGTTCGGCTTGCACCTTCTTCACACAGCCTTTGCAACACAGAAACAGCGGCTTGCCAGCCACCAACAGCTTGACGGGTTGCCCCATGCTTCCCAGTGGCTCGTCCATCACGGGACAAGTCGATTGTTTTGCAATGAGAGCGGCGTCGCCGGCGGCGACCGTTGCGATCTCGACGGTCGGCTTGCCGCTGGCATACTTGCCTGGGTTTGCCTTGACGGCATCAACGCAACCGGCACAGCAGACAAAGACTCGTTGATCGCCAGTGGAGACTGCGACCGGGTCGCCCATGCTGCCGAGCGGTTTGCCGGAAACCGGACACGTCTTCTGGCGAGCGATCGCGGCGGCAGCAAGTTGCAATTCATTCAGCGGCACCGAGGCCACTTCGGTGTACACGACGTTGGTCGCGTTCCTTCCGCTGACACCCACCAATTGAACGTCGATTGTCAACGGGCGCCCAGCAATCGGGGCTAAGTTGATGCGTGCGGTCAGTCCCCCCGTTTCATCGGGCATCAAGTCGTATCGGTAGCGTTTCGCACCTCCTGCGACACGTACCGCCGCCACCCCGCGACTGCCCGCGTTGCTGATAGGGTTGGCGTCTCGATCGAACAAGTGAACTCGGATTCCGGCGTCGGTCACAATTGTTTCCGCTTGCAAACCGTCGATTTGGCGGAGCGTTCCTCCGTGGGGGCCTGCCACCGTGCGAGGTGCTGCCGGTGCAATCACTTTTTCTTCCGCGTTGATCGACAACGAGGCCGAGAACGTCAAAACGGCAAGCATTCCTGTCGCAAATATTCGTTTCATCGATTTCACCTTTCAGTAATGGGTTGTCTCTGAACACGCACGTTCAGAAGTTTCTCAGCAGGCATCTCCTCGACGCCCTTCCACAATTCGTCCTGCATTCCAAAACGTATTTTCAGTTCGAGGTAGCTGCAATACAGCGTCGGCACAATGAATGACGTGAACGGCTCAACAAGCATTCCGCCAAACACAGGGATCGCCATGGCTCGCGCCACATCGGCTCCACGGCCCGTCGCGATCATCACGGGAATCAATGCGGCGAGTGTCGTGACGGTGGTCATCATGCAGGGACGAATGCGTTTCAGCCCTGCTTCGTAGACCGTGTTGCGGATATCTTCGACGCTCTCAATTTTTCGCTGCCGCAACAATTGATGGATGTAAGTTGCCATCACAACACCGTCGTCAACGGCAAGCCCAAACAACGCGATGAACCCGACCCACACGGCGGTGTTCAGTTCGACCTGCATCCACGCGACCAGGATCATCCCGCCCGCAAATGCGACGGGGATCCCAGAGAACACGGCCAAAGAAATCGGCAGGTTGCGAAACCCCATGTAGATCAGCAGAAGGTTGATCGACATGACCAAAGGAATGATCCACATCAGCCGGCGGTTGGCTTCGATCTGGTTGCGAAAACTGCCGACTGATTCAAGCGAGTAACCTGTGGGAAGCGCGAGATGATTCGCGTTGCTTGACGGCAATGCCTGGGCCTCGCGTAGCTGCTCTTCAATCGCGGCGACAGACTCTAAATCTCCGGCCGCTCCGTTGGTCATGAAAGCAACGTGAGCAATCAGCCGGCCGTTCTCGCTGTTGATCGCACCCGGTCCCCAAGTCGTTTCCAACGCGGCGAGTTCTTCCAGCGGTACGACTGCGTCCGACTGAGTCACCACCGGCAAGCGTTTGAGTCCTTCGATGCGTTCACGCAGGTCTCGGTTGTATCGCAAACGAACGGGGTATCGCTCACGACCTTCGACGGTCTTGATCAGATTCATCCCGCCAAGTGCCGTCTCAATCACTTGGTTCACCATGGAGGCGTTCATCCCGTATCGCGAAGCCGCTTCCCGATCAACGGTGAATTCCAAATACGGCTTGCCAAGCACGATGTCCGGGTTGACAGTACCAGCGTTGACGTACGGCGACTGCTTCAACTGGCCCGCCACATCCATCGCTGCGGTGGCGAGTGTTTCAAGGTCGTCGCCGTAAACACGAATTGCCATCGGAGCCTTGATGCCAGACTGCAACATCACGACGCGGCCTTCGATTGGCTGCAGGGCCGAGGCCGGCGTCACGCCGGGCAACGTCGCGACTCGGTTGATCTCATCCCAAACATCTCGCGAGGTGACGCCATCTCGCCATTCGCTTTCCGGCTTGAGCATCACATAGGTTTCGACCATCGCAGCAGGAGCGGGATCAAGTGCTGACTCGACGCGACCGATTTTCCCAAGCACGTCTTTGACTTCGGGAATCTGCCCGATCAACACGTCCTGCGTTTGTAGCACCTGCATCGCTTGGGAAAAACTGGCGGCCGGATACAGGGTCGGCATGTAGAACCAACTTCCTTCGTCCAATGCAATCCAGTCGTCGCTTTGCAAACCCGTGAAAACATGTTTCGCATCGACGTAACCCGGCAAACTGTTCAGGTCCGTCCCGACAAGACTTGCCGCCCGCTCGACCGGTTTCAGAACAGTCGGCAGTCCGACGTAGGCACCGATGCCCAGCACCAGCAACATCAGCGGAAACGATAGAGCGATCACTTTGTGCTGGAGTGCCTGGCGAAGCCGCGCCGCGTAAACCCAGTGAATGAATCGACTGGTCGGAATTGCTTCGAGTGGTCGAATGCGTTCTCGCGTCCACTGCCAACCGAGGATCAATCCACTGACGCCGGCGACGCAGGTCACGATCCAAGGGGCAATTCCAAGATAGCTGGCAACGTCATCGCCCCAATAGAAATGCGACAACAACGACAGCACCGCGCCGAGAAACACTGCGGCAATCGCGGCCGTTGGTTTTCGATACGTCGCATTGCGCAGTAGCAGGCGACTCAGCGCGGGAACGAGCGTCACAGCAGCAATCATCGCGGCGGCAATTGCGAAGGTCTTCGTGAACGCCAAGGGAGAGAACAGTCGATAGTCGCGGCCGGTGAGAAAGAACACCGGCAGAAAACTAACAATCGTGGTTGCCACGGCCGTGACCACAGCCGGGGCGACTTCGACCGTTGCTTCGTAGGTGGTTTCGGCACGTGAAAGACGAGCGGGAGTGGAGGAGTCTGGAAGCGGTGATGCTTCCAGACTCTGCGACTCTCCCTCGCTCTGACTCCCCAACTGCCCCTCTCTTTCAGCCAGATGTTGATAGATGTTCTCTGAAACGATGATCGCCATGTCGACCATCGTCCCAATCGCGATCGCGATCCCAGCCAACGACATGATGTTTGCACCAACGCCGACAAAGTGCATCGCAATGAACGACATCAGCACGGCGGTGGGCAAGCAAATCGCAACGACGATGCTGCTGCGAATGTGAAGCAGAAACAACAAGATGATGATGGCCGTGATGATAATTTCATCTCGCAACGCATGCGTCAGCGTCGCCATCGTTTCGTCGATCAGACCGCTGCGATCATAGACGCCGTGGATGCGTACCCCTTTGAGCGCCGGCTCGATTTGAGCGATCTTGGCTTTGACACGGTCGATCACAACCCTCGGGTTCTCACCGTGCCGCATCACCACCACGCCGCCGACGGCTTCGGTGCCGTTGTAGTCCAACGCACCGCGGCGAAAGTCGGGGCCAAGTTGGACGCTGGCGACATCACTGACGCGGACGGGCACCCCATCCCGTTGCAGAATGACCGTTTCTTCGATGTCACGAATTGCCTTGGCTTGATCGCCCTCGCCACCGATGAAGCCCTTGCCGCGGACGATGTACTCCATTCCGGTGGACTCAACGGTCTTCGCCCCGACATCGACATTTGATCCCTTGATTGCCACCACCAATTTGTCGAGCGACACATTGTGGAACCGCAACTTATCAGGGTCGACATCGATCTGGTATTGGCGAACATAACCACCGATCGACGCCACTTCGCTGACGCCCTCGACGGCTTGCAATTCATACTTCACAACGAAGTCTTGCAGGCTGCGAAGCTCGTCCAACCCCATGCCTTCCTCTGGCGACTGCCCCCCATTCACCTGCGGTGGAATCAACGTGTAGTAGTAGACTTGGCCGAGACCGGTCGCGTCGGGGCCAAGCTGCGGCACGACGCCCTCGGGCAACTGAGCTGCAGCCGTCCCAAGCTGCTCCGAAACGCGACTGCGCGCCCAATAGAAGTCGATCGAATCCTTGAACGTCACCTGCACGAAGCTGTAACCGAACATGCTCTTGCCACGCACCGAGTCCGCCCCCGGCACCGCCAGCAACGAAACACTGAGCGGGTAGGTGACTTGATCCTCGATGTCCTTCGGGGAGCGTCCCGGCCAAGACGTCAGCACGATGACTTGGTTCTCACCCACGTTCGGGATCGCGTCGATCGGCACCGCCTTGAACGCGAACCAACCGCCGACGCTGAGAGCGAAAGCGAGCAGGACAACGAGCAACGGCTCTTTCACGCAAAAACGGATGATCAAATTCAGCATGGCTAGCGATCCTTGGTCTTCGCAGGGTTCGCTATCGCCATGTCTCGAACGACTTCGCCGCACGAGAGCATTTCGCTGCCCCAGTACGGATTGACCAGTTCACCTTCCGGCTGCATCCAATCACCTCCGCCGCCTGGCACCATCGGGCAATACATGTGAACCAACTTCGTTGCGGTCGATTTGCCGCGAACAATCGTGGCGGCGCGAAGCATGGCATGACTGACGGGACGAAATGCCTTGCGAAACAGCTCCATGGATCCATTCATCCGTTGCAGTGATCGCTTGGCGTTCTGTAGATGACTTTGGGCTTCATCGGGAACGTTCGCTGCTTCGGTGAGTTGACCGAGTGCAATTTCCAGCTTGGTCAGTTCAGATGGCGACGGCGTTTGATCGGCCGCGAGCGATTTTTGGATGGCAAAGTACGCGTCGTAAGCGCGATCAAACTGCTCGGCTCCATCGCCATCCAAAACAATCGGTTCGCTGCTTGGTAATTCCAACGGGCCGGGCGGATACGTCGCCGCTCTGCTCGGGTCCATCAATGACGGATTACCGGCAAGCTGCATTTGCGAGTCGATCAAAAAGTTGCCGTTCGTGGCAACCGTTTCGCCCGCCGACATGCCTTCTAGGATCACGGCTCGATCGTCCGTCATGGGGCCGACCGACACGCGGCGAATTTCAAACCGACCGGGTTCTGTTTCGACGTACAAGACACTGTTCTCGCCCGTCATCAATACGGCATCGCGGGGCACCGTGACGACTTGCTGTTTCGGCAACGGCTCGCTGGCGTAACCGAGCTTCGATGTGGGTATCAAGTCCATGCCACAGATCGGACAATCACCGGGGCTTTCGCGAATGATCTGCGGGTGCATTGGGCTGATGTATTTGTTCGCCAATGCCGGATCGTAAATTCGATCCTGCCGAATCGCGGGCACGTAGACTCGCGCAGTCGCGTAGTCGCCGGGTTTCAGGTTTCCGTCTGCGTTGAGCATCTCGACGCGAACTTGCACGGTCCGCGTCGTCGAATTCACGGTCGGATCAATGAAAGCGACACGACCAGTGAACACGTCGCCGGGCATCGAACTGACTTCGGCTTCGACTTGTTGTCCGAAACGAACCCGAGCAGCGTCGTCGGGATACAAGTCCAGCATCAACCAGACGGTCGACAGATCAGCGATCCGGTAAATCTTGTCGCCGGTTTTGAGGTAGTCGCCTTCGACCGCGAACTTACCGATGACGGTCCCTTGAATGGGCGATCGAACGCGGATGCGGCTTTCCGCCTTGCCGCGAGATCGCAGCTCGGCAACCTGATCCTCCGTCAAACCCAGTTCAACCAATTTCTGTTTCGATAGTTCACCGAAGTTGGTGGTTCCACCTAACCGCTTCAGTCCCGTGCCTTGGATCGCCGTTAAGTACTCGACTTGGGCGGAATACAAATCGGGCGAATAGATCAACGCCAAGTCATCGTTCTGTGCGACCGGCACGCCGACATAGTCCGCGTAGAGTTCTTCGATCCGTCCATCGACATAGGCACTGATCGTGGCCAATTTACTTTCGTCGTAGTCAATCGAACCGATCGTTCGGATCGTTTGCGAGACAGAGCCCAGTTCGGCAACTCCGGTTTGAATCCCAATCAAACGGCGTGCCGCCGGCTCGATCGTGATGGACACTCCATCGCCGCCGCCACCGCCGGTTGCCTTGACCAGTTCCATCGCACACACCGGACAACGCCCGGGCTCCGTCGAGGGAGGCGTGCACATCATCGGGCAAATGTACCGTTCGTCACCGGAGGGATCCTGGGTGGATGCCGCCTCCGCATCACCCGCCGCCGGCACCAACTTCATTGCACAAATCGGGCAATCGCCCGGCTCGTTTTGACGAATCTGTGGGTGCATCGGACAGGTGTAAATCGTCTCGCCGCTGTCGCTCGATGTCGCGTTGGATGCAACACCATCGCCACTACGTATCCAACCTTGCCGCTGCGCGACGCCGATCATCGCGATGCCGATGATAAACGTTGCTAAAAGAACCAGCGCATGCGTCATCGTTCGGCCCAACCAGCGGAGGCCGGCGAGTCGTTGACGAAGCGTGCGTTTCGGCGGCGCAGTCTGGGACTGCGTTTCTGGATGACTCATGATTGATTTCCCGTTGGATCAACTCGCAAAAGGCGTTCAACAACGGCCGCGACTTAAGACCACGTGAGCAACAAGTGACGTAGCGGAAGGGCGCGAGCCCTCCGATTCCTCACCGGGCGGCTTGCGCCGCACCGCTAACGATCCTCACTTGTTGTTCACGCGTTAGTTACGCCAAAACCGTCATCGAACACGCCTTACAGGCTGTAGCCGTTTGCGAACTTATTCGCGGGAATGATCTGAGTGATCGTGGTCGCCATCCGCGCGGTCGTGCCCCGCGTGAGCGTCCACCTTGGCGAACTTCTCCGCCTTCGCGTCGTCGCTCAGATCGGCCCACTTTTCGGGGCAGCCGTCGCAACAAAAGCCGATCGTTTTGCCGTCATACTCGACCGTTAGCTCCGCCGTCGGACTGCCACCCATGATGGGGCACTTCGTGTTCGCAAACGTAACCGCCGTGGCCTCGACGGGGTCGGCTACTGCAGGAGTCGATGCCGTGTCGGACGGCTCGCTGCATCCAACGATGGCAGCGGACATAATCAGCAGCAACGCTGCCGTGCCAATGAAAAAGCGCATGAGAAATTCCTCTGTGTGGTGGACGAGCGAGGCTCGCCAGTGTTGGTCAAAAGAAGCAAACGTTTCGATTCAGTGAGCGCGCACGCTCTCTTTTGAAACTCGCTAAATCCGCCAAACACAGAGAAATCGTTGGCCGAAATCCGCCCGGCTGCCCGGAGTCGCATCCACGACGCTTGGCCGGAGCACCGCGATGGTTTCCGTGGGCAATTCGACAAAGTCCAGGGACGCGATTCGCAACGACAATTCGCGGACCAGTGATTCGCGAGATTCACCGCGATTCATGGGCTGGTTGGACACGCCACAGGTGCAGTGGCCCGCGAGCGCCGATTCGCCAGGTTTAAACTCATCGCTATCCGACTTGGGCCGTTCCGCTTTCGATTCGTCGTCGCTACAGCAGCAACATTTGTCGCTTTGATGCTCGACGTCGCAGCAACCGCAGCCTTCGCACTTCAATGGCACAACACAAACGTCGTCCCCGCACGGTGCGGCTATTGCCAGCAACGACATCGGCTGAATCGTCGCGGCGACGATCAGGCAAAGTGTGACGATGATGCGGATGAAGTGCGGGCTCATTGGGACTACTGAAAGGAAAGATACCCCAGTGCGGTATGCATACTATCACCGGATGCCGAAGAGAGTTCAAGAGGAATCTTCGTCAAGGATGACAGGATGAACATGAAACGGATGACTGAATCAGCACAAAACACGCCACTTGCGGTGCAAAACGCCAAGCGAAATCTTTTGCTGGTGTGTTTGATTGCATGCGCCGGATGTCGATCCACGGGCCAACCGCTCACCAGCGTCGTTTCGCCGAAAGCCTCGGAATCGGTTGCGGCCGTGACGAGCCCCCCCCCAATGCTGACTGAGGCTCCCGTACAACTGACTGGGTTTCACGAGGAAGAAAATGGGGAGAACAGAAGCCCAGGAGACGGGGAGTCAGGGAGAGGGGGAAACACGGAACCGGGAAGTGAACAACGAGAAGATGCCTACAACGATTCCGAGCTAGTTGATTCCTTCCGCGACGCCGATCTCCTCGCTCACAACTCCTCACTCCTCACTGAAAACTCCCCTTCTCCCGCACCTCCCATCTCCCTCTCTTCTTTGGTCTCAACCGCCCTCGCAACTCACCCTTCGATCGCCGCGGCACGTCAAAAAGTCGCGGCCGCTCAACACCGCATCCCGCAGGTCACCGCACTCGAAGATCCGATGCTCGGCAACACGTTCTGGCCAATCCACGATCAGGCGTTGCAGACCGCTGGCGGACGCATCGGACATCAATTCTCGCTGTCGCAGAAAGTCCCCTGGCCAGAAAAACTCGACGCCCGCGGCGCTGTCGCTGCTCGCGATGTTCAGATCGCGATGGCAGAGATCCGACGAGCCGAAATTGAAATTATCGAAGCGGTCCAATTGGCGTACTACGAACTTTGGCTGGCCGACGAACTCATTCGCATCGTCGAAGACAACACCGAACTGGTCGAAGATCTAATCAAAGTTTCCGAGGCTCGCTACAAGACCGGTGGTAGCCAGCAAGACGTTCTGCGAGCCGAAATCGAAGGCGATCGCCTTGAAGAACAACTCATTGGACTACGTCAGCAAAAAGAACAAGCCCGCGCCGACCTCGGTGCCTTGGTTCGACAACCCATGAACTTGATGCCCACGGCGGTGGACGAGATCGGCGTCAGTGAAGCCGCACCGCAGCTTGAGGTTCTTGTCGCCGAGGCCGAAGCCTGCAATCCGACACTGCAAGGACTGGCCGCCGAAATCGCCCGCGACCGTGCCAAGGAATCACTTGCCTGCTTGCAGCAGTATCCAGACTTCCAGCTCGGCATCGGCTATTCCATCGTCAGTGACGACCATGATGTTATCAGCCCCGTCGCCAACGGACACGACAATATCAACTTCAGTGTCGGTGTGACGCTTCCCATCTGGCGAGACAAGATCAACGCTGGCGTCCGCGAAGCCGCCCACGACCGCTCGGCAACGACGCTCCGCCGCGAAGCCGAACAAGACAAGCTTCGCGGCACGCTCCGCCGCCAAGTCGCCGCCGCGTACGCTTCCATCGAGCAACTCGAGCTTTACCGTGAACGTCTGATTCCCCGCACCGAGCAAACGCTCGAAATCGCCACCGCCGATTATCAAGGCAAGAAAGCCGACTTCACCGACTTGATCGCAACCTACCGCGAACTGCTATCGCTCCAAGTCCAAGTCGCCCGCGCCGAAGCTCGTCTCGCCAGCACCCTCGCCCAAATTGAAAAGACCGTAGGCTGCCGCTAACAACGCACCCGCTCGCGGCATCCCCCCGCGATCTCGGCAACCGCGACGATCACGGCTGCCGAAATCAGCGTTTTGGAAAACATCCAGATCATGGCTTGATCTCTCAGTGATCGTGGTCGTCGTGTGCTTCTTCGGCAAAATCGCCCGAATAAGGAGTGCCGTCGATGACGCCCGAGATCGTGCCCGCGTACTCTTGAACGACGCCTAGCTTCTCATGATTGCCGATGAAGCGGGACGCCTTGCCGGCGGGATCGCTGTCTTGGGGTGCCGCCTTCAGTGTCACCTGCATGACTGGATCGCTGATGCTCAAGTCGATTGCTTCGGCGTCGATGGGGACGGCTGACTTTTCGTCGGGGCCGAAGACATAGACAGTGCTTTCTTGCTTGTCATGATCAACCGTGAACTCGACATGGAATTTGCCACCGCCCCAATCGACGATGGTTCCGTCATTTGGGCCGGCAGCGTGCCCATGGCCGGCGACGGAGTGATCGTCGTGTTCGCCCTCAGCGTGGTCGAGGTCTTCATGTGATTCCGTCTTGGAAACAGTCGTGGCCGATTCTTGCTTGCATCCGGTGAGGGTGAACAGAGACAAGGCGACGACCGAGAAGACGATGGTTGAGAGTTTCATGGATTGGTTCCTGTGTGAGAAATAGCTGTGGAGAGTTTGTGGTAGCGAAAGCCGCCAAGACTTCCGGAATACCGACTGGCCGAAACTCTTGGCGAGTTCCGCTACGAAATTGAAAGTCGAAACTCTTGGCGAGTCTCGCTGCGTCGTTGATTACATAGAGAATTCGTCCTCCACGGTTTCAAGCTTCGCGAGTCGCGCGGCGTCTTTACCGGAAAACTTCCAGAACAAACCTGGATGAACCAGGAACTCGCAGAACGTCGATGTGATCAATCCGCCAAGGATGACGGTGGCGACGGGGTACAGAATTTCGCGGCCTGGTTCTTGCCCGCCAAGCACGAGTGGTAGGAGACCAATGCCAGCGGTAAGAGCTGTCATCAATACTGGAGCGAGTCGTTCGAGGCTGCCTCGCACGACCATCTCTTTCGTAAACTCCTCGCCTTCTTCCTTCATCAAGTGGAAGTAGTGAGTCACCAACAAAATCCCGTTGCGGACGGCGATACCACCGAGGGAAATGAACCCAACAAGACTGGCAACCGTGAGACTTTGTTGCGTCAGAACGAGCGCCATCACCCCGCCGATGAATGCGGTGGGCAAGGCATTGAGAATTTGCAAAACAATGCGAATCGACGGGAACAGCACCAACAACACGACAAACATGCCGATCACCGAAATGCCTGCCAGCACGACAATCAGTTGGGTTGCCCGCTGTTGGCTCTCGAACTGCCCGCCGAACTCAATGAAGTAGCCCGCAGGCATTTCAACTTGTTCGCCGATCCGTTGTTTAATATCGCCCACTGCTCCAGCCAAGTCTCGGCCTTCGGTATTGCAGCGAATCACGATCCGGCGGCGTGCATTCTCGCGATTGATCGAGTTTGGTCCCGTGCCAACCCTCACGTCCGCGACGTCGCGAAGTTCGATCTGGCCGCGATCGGGTTGTCCTTCTCGGCCTGGCAAGTCAAGACGCAGCCGATCGAGGTTGGCATAGTCGGTGCGATACTCTTCTTCTAGTCGGACGAGCAGATCAAAACGACGCTGCCCTTCGAGAACTTGCGAAACCACTTCGCCCTGCAAAGCCGTTTGCATGACGTCAGCAACATACTCGCGCGTCAGTCCGTAGAGTGCCAAATCGTCTGCTCGGAGTTCGATATGCAATTCATCCGTTTCTTGGATTGGCTCGATCACCGGCGGCGTGATTCCCGGCACGTCCTGAATCGTTGCCTTCACCTGCGCTGCCGCTGCCTGCAACGTGTCCAAATCGTCGCCGTGAATCTTGATCGCGATCTGAGCGTAAACGCCCGAGATCATGTGACTGATCAGGTGAGCGAGCGGCTGTTCAACCTCAATGTCAACGCCGGGCGCTTCGTCGCTAATTTTCTCGCGAAGACTCGCCAGAATTTCTTCTCGCTCGGTTGGCGATTCAGGGTTCATGCTGAGGATATATTCGCCGAAGTTAACTGGCGAAGCATGTTCGTCCATCTCGGCTCGTCCGGTTCGACGGACGAAGTGCAGAATCTCGCCATCCGGATTTCCGTCGGTCTTTTGCATCGACTGAAAGACGGAGTCAATCGCCGTTGAAACTTTGTTGGAAGCGTCCAACGACGAACCCGGTGGCAACGTGACATTGACCTGAATACTGCCTTCGTCAAACGGCGGCAGGAAGTTCCGACCCAGCGTCGACATCTGCCAAGCCGCGACGACCACAGCAAACCACGTCACAATCAGCAGCGTTCGCGGCATCGCCATACTCAACTGAATCAAATAGGTCACCATCCCTTTCAATCCATGCAACAAAAACCCGTCTCCTTCGCTGTGCGTGGCTCGGGATCGTGGCAGCATGTAGTAAGACAGCACCGGCGTGACGGTCATCGAGACCACAAACGACGACAAGATCGACACGATGTAGGCGATGCCGAGCGGCGTGAACAATCGTCCTTCGACCCCGGAGAGTGCGAACAATGGCATGAACGACAGAATCACGACCGCCGTGCCAAACACGATCGAGCTGCGGATTTCTTTGCTCGCCTCGAAAACAATGACAATTGAAGATTGTCGATTGTCGATGGGGTGAAGGTTGTTCTGCTTGAGTCGCCGGAAGATGTTTTCAACATCAACGATCGCATCATCGACGAGTTCCCCCATCGCGACGGCAATCCCGCCCAACGTCATCACGTTGATGGACAGTTCGGTGCCGCTGATCCACCCCATGATGCGAAACGTTAGCGTCGTCAGCACAAGCGAAAGCGGAATCGCGGTCAGCGTGATGAATGTCGTGCGGAAGTTCAGCAAGAACAGAAACAGCACGATCACGACCAACACCGCACCAATCACCAGTGCTTCGGCGACGTTGAAAATGCCTCGGTCGATGAAGTTTCGCAATCGAAACAGTTCCGAGTTGACGATGATGTCCGCCGGCAAAGACGCTTCGACTTCGACAAACGCCTCCGCGACAGCATCGGTTAGCTCGCGAGTATCGACGTGAGGCTGTTTGACGGTCGTGAACACGATTCCCGGATGGCCGTTCACGCTCCCGTCCCCACGTTTGAACTGCGGGCCTTCGGTGACGCGAGCCACTTGCTCTAGCAACACGGCACGTTTGGTGTGATCGCCAACGGGCACCTTTTTCAAGTCTTCGATCACGGCGTGAGATCCTGGGCCAAGTCGGCCCAGGATACGAATCGGCCGTTCCGTTTCGCCCGTCACCGCGAACCCGCCGCTCGTGTTGATGTTGCTCTCACGGATCGCCTGCTCCACGTCTTGAACGGTGACGTCGTATTCAAGCAACGCCGTCGGATCAATCAGAATCTGATACTGCTTGCGATCACCGCCAAGCATAAAGACTTCGGCGACACCCGTGGTCTTGAGCAGTCGAGGGCGGATGATCCAGTCGGCGACGGTACGAAGCTCGAGCTGTTGTTTTGCCTCGGTGTAAAAATGGGCGTCGTAGGACTTACCATCGACTCGAAATGAAGCAGTCCCCGTGAGCGGCAAGGCGCTAGCCGCCGATTCTTCTCGTCGATGTGTGCCACCCGAACCCGCCGCTAGCGTGCTGCGACTCACATAGTCGTCGTCCCAATTGATCTCCGACGTCTTCAGCTTTTTCCATGTGGAAAAGTCATGGCGATCGCCGGGCCGCCAAACGAGGATTTCGAAATTGTTGGTCTCATCGACGACCATTTCCGCCATCATTTGCGTGTTGCCGACTTGAGCGAGTCGTCCACCTTCGGGTCCATTCTGCCGATAGATCCCCGCCACGATGATCTGACCCATGATGGAAGATGGCGGCGTCATTTGGGGACGAATCCCATCGGGCAAAATGCCTTCGAGCGTTGACAATCGCTCCTGCACGGTTTGCCGCGCGGCACGAATTTCTGTCGCCCAATCGAACTCGATGTAAATGACGTTCAGCCCAGCGGTCGATTGACTTCGCACGGCCTGGACGCCGTTGGCCCCCATCAACGCGATCTCGATCGGCTGAGTGACCAGCGTTTCGACCTCTTCGGTCGCCAGCCCAGATGCTTCGGTAATGATGATCACGCGAGGACGGTCAAGGTCCGGAAAAACGTCGATCGACATCTGAGCGGCCAGGTACGATCCGTAGACCAGCACAAACAGGCTGACGACGACGACCAGCATGCGATAACGCAGCGAGATTTTGATAATGGAATCGAGCATGCTTATTTCTCAGTGAGCCGCGTGAGTAGTGCCGTCCGCGTGGACGTGGACGCCGGGCTCTTTGCCGCTGGCGGATTGAGATTTCAATACTCGGTTGAGCGATGCTGCCGAACCTTGCGCCAAGTACGCTCCACTCAGGATGCTGCCATCGTTGGCGATGACGATCGAGCGGCGATCTTCGTGAAGCACGTGAACTGGAATCTGTTTGAACAGGTCGCCGTTCTGCCGAAACACGTACGCCTCTGGTCCTTCGCGAACAACCGCGTCGTGGGGCAACACGAACACGCCATCGAATTTTTCAACCGGAACGTGGATACGAGCCCGTTGCCCTGGTCGAAAACGCCAAACCAGGAACGCCCGGTCATGGTCACCGTACATACGAGATTGGTTCGTCAACGGAACGAAGAAATCGAACGTTCGACTGTTGGTGTCGATTGAGTTTGCGAGGTGCCGAATCTTGAACGTCTGCTTGTGTTCGGGCCAACGCCCCATTTCGTCTTCAGCAAACTCAACTTCAATGGGACGCTTTTCCTGCGCGGCTTGCTCCAGAAAAGCGGCTTCGCGTTTGAAGGCGTGACCAACGACATAGAGCATTTGGTGATTCGACAGATTCACCAGCAACTGGCCTGCTTGCACTTGCTGGCCAAGCACGACCGAGAGCTCCTGAACCTCGTAGGCAATCCCTTGATCTTCGGTAGTCGACGTAGCGGAAGTCGCCAAGACTTTCGGCTCGCCCGATTGCCGAAACTCTTGGCGAGTTTCGCTACTCAGAGCGATCGACAATTCCTGCACAGGCGGAGCCACGACGTCGACGGTTGAAACAAATGTCCCCGCTTCGATTTGAGCCACCTGATCGGGCGTCAGTCCGCGAGTGAGCAGTTCTTGTCGGGCCGCTTGAATCAGCGTCCTTTGGCGACTGATTTCACTTTCCAACTCAATCATCTTGGAACGCGAGACGGCCCCAGTACTGACAGCACCCGACAGCCGATCGATCTCCGCCTGAACGATCGCCGTTTCCTGCCTCGCCTTGAACAACTGCGTTTGCGTTGCCTGCAAGTATTCGCTGAATAGCCGCAGTGTGAACAGCGGATCGCCGGGCTGCATCGTATCGCCAGGAAATGCGTGAATCGCTGTCACGACGCCGACCGCAGGCGACGTCACGCCACGATCCGAAAGTCCCGGACGGTCTGCGACCTCGCCCGGAATCACCACC
The DNA here is from genome assembly GCF_028768465.1 of Rhodopirellula sp. P2. Taxonomy (GTDB): domain Bacteria; phylum Planctomycetota; class Planctomycetia; order Pirellulales; family Pirellulaceae; genus Rhodopirellula. The sequence continues at coordinate 1,697,371 of NZ_CP118225.1, read as the reverse complement.
GTCCGCCAATAGTCCTGCGGACGAGCAGCCTTGGAAACGAGCGCTAGATTCTTACGAGCTTGTTCACTGATTTCGAGGACCGTCTGTTTCTCGATCCCCTCACCGGTTGATTCGGCGGAGGTTTCCACGAGAAGGCCGGGTGTTGAAAACAGCCGGTCACGGAAGGCCCAAGCAGCGATTGCCAACGCAATCACAACCGCCGGGCCTGCCAAAGCGCGCAGGAAGGCTTTCATGAATCGATCAATGTTCGTACGAGTTGATTGAAGAACGCGCGCGAATGAATAATCGCAGCGACCCCACGAGAAACAGCGGAACGAGAGACGCTCGATCAAAGCGAACTGCAACTGCGCAGCATCAAACTTCGATCGACAATCTCAACGCTTCAATCAAATCCGCAGACTGCGGACGAGCAGATAGATCGGCAGCGGTGAACCGCGATCCAGGAAAGAATGATGGACCCGAGATTGGCCCTCCAACGGCCAGCAAACCGCTTCGCTCGACGCGAAAACAAGGCACGCCAGATCAATATCCAAGATCATTGACGAGCGAGCTACCGCGGTGCCCGATTGCCCCAAGTAAACGGCATCCGAATCATGATCGGCTGGGAGGGACGACAACGAAACACCGTTCGTTTCACCGTCCCCGTCTTCCGATGCGTCGTCGTCACCACCGAAATGACTGTGCCCGTGATGATGCCCGTCCTCGTCATGCGACTGACTCGCCAACAAATGAACGTGCGGCCGATTCGCATGCCCCTCCGGTTCAACCACACCGCTACCCGCATGTGAATGAGGCGAAGCTTGCCCCAGCACAAAAAACGGAATCAGCAGCAGTGATAGAAATCGGTTCAAAGGTGGTCTCTGCTCAGGACTCAATCATACCCCGCCTGAGTATATCCCGCAGACGTCACGGTCGCTAGATCAAACCATGCTGGAACCGTTTGGAGGTTGAAGTCGGCGTCCAATTGAACGGCACTCAGGGCCTGCAACTGAACCCGAGGCGACGACACGGATGCCGTTTCTCCGTGGCTTATCCCAGCGGAGTTCGCCAAACCACCGCGGTCGGGAATCCCAGGCTCTCGTCGATCTGCAACGACAGAAAGAGCCGCGCCATCAGCCGCGGAGCCGCAGAAGGACTTCGCCGGGGTCAGACTTGGTCTTCGGCTTTCAGCCGATTAAGACGGAGGCGTTTCACCCCTCCGCCAGCTCGCCGCAATGCCACGTTTGCCCCGACTGAAGTACGAGAACGCCATCTATCATGTGGCCACCCGGGGTGACGGGCGTCGCCGGTTGCTTCACGACGATCCCTCGCCTCCGGTGGCGATGATCCGACCGAACGGCAGTCGGCAAAAAGACACCGTGTGGTAAACGTCGAGACGGTTTTGACGCTGACCGCGGAGCACTACGACGTGGAGGTATCGGAATGTTGCGGCTTCCGTAGCGACGCTGGAGGGAGAGATCTGGCGGCCTACCTTTGTCGTCGTCACACTTCGGTGACCCTACGTGAGTTGTCGGGATGCTTCGGCTTGAGCCACCCCGACGGTGCGGCGGGACTGGAGAAAGGTTCCGTCAACGGTCCATGTGATGAAAAATGCAATTGGCTCATCATCGTTCATCGCTCGGGCTCCTGCTTTTTCAAACAATCATTCCTCAATGGAGTGTATCCAGTCGGAGGAAACCGGGTGCTAGCGCACGCCGGCTGATGCAATGACCAACCTCATCCATCAGCCGAAACGCGATCGCGTCCGGTTCATCGTCGTTGGCCGCCGACCACAGAGACATGACAACGCTCGACGAACAGGAAACGTTGATGAACGCCACCTCGTCTTGATTTCAACGTGACACCTTGCACCACCAGGCTCGGTGGGGACGACGTTGTGAACTCAGAATTCCAAACGGGCCGCACCATCACATGAATGGTTGCACCACTGGTTGCACCTGATTCAGGCAACCGTGGTGAATCAGGGTCCATTCCTGACCATTTTGCCGGGTATGCCGACGACGGAAAATTCCGTCCGCACATGAAAAAACCCCGTGAATCACGGGGTTCAATCAATACGGCCGAGAGGATTCGAACCTCCACGGGATTATCTCCCACTAGGCCCTCAACCTAGCGCGTCTGCCAGTTCCGCCACGGCCGCGAGCTGTGTTGGTCTTTGACTGGGTGGCAAAGTTTGGCACAAATCTGCCCGACGTCAACGCCCAGTCAACCTGGATTCACAGAGCTTCCCCACCCCGCCGAACGGCTGCGACGAATTGGCGGATTTTCTCGGCGTTTTTCTGCCCCTTGGGCTGCTCCACACCGCTGGCGACATCGACACGGGTCGCTCCGCTGATTTGAATCGCCTCCGCGACGTTCTCGGGATTCAGGCCGCCGGCCAGCACCCACCCCGCCGCTGACTCATCGCGGCGATCCGCCCACGCTCGAATGCTCGGCCAATCCAGCGGCTGGCCACCTCCGCCAAACGAGGCTCCCGCGTCCGCGTCGAGCAAGCAAGAAACGCCCACGTCATTCCACTCCCCGATGGCAGCCTCAATCTGGCCGGGCTCGAGTTTCCCGCGCGGCAACCGGATCGCTCTCAGGACTCGCCCGCCACTTCGGATCAGATCCTCGGCCAGTGACGCGGGTTCATCGCCATGCAACTGGATCCAATCAAGTTGCAACGAGTCGGTCACCCGCTGAATGAAAGCCAACTCATGGTTGACGAACAATCCAACTCGCGTCAGCCCCGCTTCGCGAGCCGCTGCATTGATCAGGATCGTTTCCTCCGCATCGGGGTTGAGCGATCGGACGCTGGGTTCGTAGAAGTTCAATCCCACCGCGTCGGCTCCAGCATCGGCAACCGATCGCACATCATGCACGCTTCGCATGCCGCAGATTTTGATCGCAAACGGCGACCGAGATGGCTGCGTGGTGGGGGGATCGCTGGGGCCGACGGGAGGCAAGGTTGTCACAATCGTTTCAAGTTTCCTGGATCACCGAAGTGGAACCGGCCGATCATCAACAAGGACGGTCTGAGATCTCTCTGATCACGACCGAATCGCCGGTCCCTCGCATTTTCAGTGGCATCGTTTCGTGTCTGGCAAGTTCGCTGCATTGAGAATCCTAACACGCAACCCGCTCGTCGGCATCGCGGTCACCTCGATCGCCAGTTTCACACTCGTGATGGCGATCTGGCCGCCGCAGCCAACCCGGCATCGGGTTTCTTACCCGCAACCGGCTGCCGCTGTCCTTCCGGCCGATGCCCCCGCGGGTGCCAATGCCCCGGCGGACCGCAACGACACGGCCCACCACCCTCCAGTCTGGTCGCATCGCGTGGTGACCAGTGACAACGTCGAGGGATTTCGCCAACGACTGCTGGAGGCCCAGCACCCCAAGGCGTCCGCCAATGTGGGATGGGTGCGTTGGCGGAGTGAGGTGGCGGCTTTCTATGCGAAAGCGGAACAAAACCAACTCGCGTCGCACGAGAGCGATTCGGAGTCGCCGCTTCGATTGGCCAGCCACTCGACTTCCGCCCCGTCCTTCGAAGCGCCGTCCAAGTGGGTCGCATTTTGGCAGCGAGAAACGACCCGCACCAACGAATGGCTGGCGGGGTACGAGCGTGCCAACGCGGAGCGGATCGCGATGTTTGCCAAGTCCATCGAAGTGAACGCGCTGCCCATGTCGTGGCCGACTCGAGCCTGGGCGTGGGCGATCGGCGTGGCCCTCATGGTCGCCCTCACGGGCTGGACCTGGCTCGACGCCTCCCCGGTCCGCCGCTTGGAACTGGCTTCGCTGGGCATCGGCGATCAGAAACGGGAAGCGTTGCAGTCCCAAGACGAGGGCGACAACTGGACGGAAATGGCGTTTCGGACCGAATGGGTCGCGGTGACCCAGCCCGCCGGAGTCTGGTTGCGGCGAACGGCGGCTGTGTGCCTGGTGATCGCGGCAGGCGTGCTGGTTGTCGTCCGCGTGCTAGGCATCACTTAGCAGGCAGCGAACTTGCCGGAGCGGCGCCGAAACGGCTTGATCCGGCCTACTTGGGAAATCCCCCATTCACCAGACCGCTTGCCCGAAAACGCCCCCTGAGGGAACCTGTTTGCAGCGCAAGGTGGTCGTTTTTTCATTGCGAGTGCCCTGCCCTGCTCTGCCCTGCCCTTCCCCGCATCGCTAAGACGACATGGTCCGCTACAACCCCAACGAAATTGAACCTCGCTGGCAAGCCTACTGGGACGAACACCACACCTTCGCCACGCCGGAAAAAATCGGCCAGAAGAAACGCTACGTGCTGGACATGTTCCCCTACCCCAGCGGCGACGGGCTGCATGTTGGACACCCCGAAGGCTACACGGCGACGGACATCGTCTCACGCTTCGCACGGGCTCGCGGGGAAGCGGTTTTGCACCCGATGGGATTCGATGCGTTTGGGTTGCCCGCGGAAGAACACGCGATCAAGACCGGCGAGCATCCCCGCGTCCAAACCCAACGCAACATCGACAACTTCACTCGTCAATTGAAGATGCTCGGTTTCAGCTACGACTGGGACCGCGTCTTGGCGACCACGGACGAAGAGTACTTCCGCTGGACGCAGTGGATCTTCGGGGTGCTGTACGACACTTGGTTTGATCGCGAACAACAAAAAGGCCGCCCTATCGCGGAGCTGCCGATCCCTGCGGAGGTCACCGCCAAAGGCGAATTGGCAATCGAGCAGTATCGCGACTCGAACCGTTTGGCTTACCTGGATGACGCCTTGGTGAACTGGTGCCCGAAACTGGGCACCGTGCTGGCCAACGAAGAAGTGGTCGATGGCAAGAGCGAAGTCGGTGGGCACCCGGTCAAGCGGATCCCGCTGCGGCAATGGATGTTGCGGATCACGGATTACGCCGAACGATTGCTGGACGGATTGGCAAACGTGGATTGGCCCTCCGGGATCAAGAAACTGCAAGCCGACTGGATCGGTCGCAGCACCGGTGGCGAAGTCGATTTCTACTTGCAACGCGGAGCCGTGGGTGATGACACTGGCCCCTTCGTCGCCTTCAAACGGGCACGCGAAACCGAAGGCTTTCCAACCGATCCTGGCAAGGACTGCTTGCGTGTCTACACGACTCGGCCTGACACCTTGTTCGGAGCGACCTACATGGTCGTCGCGCCCGAGCACCCCTTGATCGATGTGCTGGTCAAACCCGAACAGAAAGCCGAAGTCGACGCGTATCGCGAGAAGGCTTCGTTCAAAAGTGACCGCGAACGAACCGATGGCGATCGAGCCAAAACGGGAGTGTTCACCGGTTCCCACGCGATCAACCCCGCGGACGGACGCAGCATCCCAATTTGGATCGCCGACTATGTTTTGGCAGGGTATGGAACCGGCGCGATCATGGCCGTTCCCGCTCACGACGAACGGGATTTTGAATTCGCCGTGGCGTTTGATTTGCCTGTGATCCCCGTTGTCGATCCACCAGCGGATCACAAACAACGCGACGAAATCTTGGCGGGCAAAGCTTGCTTCGCCGCAGAAGGCGTTGCGATCAACAGCGGTGAGTACGACGGCAAAACGACCGCGGAAGTCAAAGCCGCTTTGACCGCCGAATTGGCCAAACAAGGCCTGGCATGCGAAGCCGTCAATTACAAGCTGCGGGATTGGTTGTTCAGTCGACAACGTTTCTGGGGCGAGCCCTTCCCCGTCCTGCACGAGATCGATTCCGAAGGCAATGCGACCGGCGTGCGCCGCTTGGTTCCGGATGATCAATTGCCCGTGACGTTGCCAGAACTGGCCGACTTCAAACCCCACGGTCGCCCTGAGCCACCGCTCGCAAAAGCCGACGACGATTGGTTGATCGTGGAACTGGACGGCAAACGCTACCGCCGCGAAACCAACACGATGCCGCAGTGGGCCGGTTCCTGCTGGTACTACCTGCGGTACATCGACCCCAAGAACAGCGACGCATTGATCGATCCGCAAAAGGAAAAGGACTGGATGCCGGTCGACTTGTATGTCGGCGGTGCCGAGCACGCTGTGTTGCACTTGCTGTACTCACGGTTCTGGCACAAGGTCCTGTTCGACCGCGGCCATGTGTCTTGCCCCGAACCGTTTGGCAAACTCGTCAACCAAGGCATGATTCTCGGCGAAGTGGAATTCACCAGTTTCGTGGATCCGTCCGGCAAACACGTCTCCACCAAAAACGTCAAGAAAGACGCCGAGGGCAACCGTGTCAGCAAAGCCACTGGCGAACAGGTCGAGATCGTTTCCTTGACCGAAGAAGAAGTCGTCAAGAAAGGCGAAGGCTTTGTCCTGGCTTCCGATGCCTCGATCAAGGTCGATAGCCGCGCGTTCAAGATGAGCAAGAGTCGCGGCAACGTGGTCAACCCTGACTCGGTCGTTCGCGACTACGGAGCGGACTCGTTGCGTTTGTACGAGATGTTCATGGGCCCACTGGAGGCGACCAAGCCTTGGGCGATGAATGGCGTCGGTGGCGTTCGCAGCTTCTTGGATCGCGTCTGGCGGATGATCATCGACGAGCCCGAAGACGAGCTGCAGCTTTCCGCCGCGGTGGTGGACACGCCCTGCGACGAAGAGCAACTTCGCGTGCTGCACCAAACGATTCGGAAGGTGACCGAAGACAACGAAGCGATGAGTTTCAACACCGCGATTGCGAAGATGATGGAATTCACGAATCACTTCACCCGTTGCGAAACGCGACCACGGGAAGCGATGGAATCGTTCCTGATCCTGCTGGCTCCCTACGCACCTCACCTGTGCGAAGAATTGTGGAAGCACCTGGGGCACAACGAATCGATTTCGCTGCAGCCGTGGCCGCAGTGGGACGAAGCCGCGTTGGTCCAGTCCAGCATCGAAATCCCGGTTCAGATCAACGGCAAGTTGAAAGCGAAGATCTCGTTGTCACCGGATGCGAAACCGAACGAGATGGGCGAAGCAGCGCTGGCGGATCCCGCGGTTCAAAACGCGATCGGCGACAAGAAGGTCGTCAAGACGATCGCCGTTCCCGGCCGCATGGTGAACCTGGTCGTCAAGTGACCCGGTGAGCGAACGTAGGCCAGGGTAGCCAAGAATTCGGTTCGTGTTCGTGTCCGAATTCTGGCGAATCCGGCTACGCGTTACAGGTTCCATCGAGCGGAGTCGATGGGCGACTCAGCCAGCGGCAGGTTCCGCGACCGCTGGTCGGCGGACTCGCTCGGACACATTGGCGTATAGCCGACGCAGTGCCTTCGTGATCGGTTGCTCAATCCAAACCGTGACCATCCAGGCCAACGCGAACGAGAACCCAACCACAATCGCCAAACACAAGATCGGTGGCAGGCCGGCTTGATCAAAGGCGTGCAGCAAGGTGCAGCCCAGGTTGTTGTGACACAGGTACAACGCGTACGAGATCGAACTGATCGCCACAAAAGGTTTCAGCCGCAAGACAGGAATTTTTCCGTAGGCGGCCATCGTGACCAAGCCGATGATCAGTGCCGTTGCAGCCGGGTTGTGTTTGCCGTGATCGATGCTGTGGAAGACCCCCGCGGCCACCACGATGCCCAGCAGGTTCTGCCACTTCGCCCCGACGCCGGTCTTGATCATGTACAGCAAGAAACCGATCGCGAACAGCGGCGCGAAGTCGAGCACCAACAGGTGCCTGACCGCGGTCAGAGCAGCGAACACAGACGTGTCACCATAGCTGGCCTGGGCCGCATCCAAGGCGGGACACAGCACCAACGAAGCGGCCAACAATGACCCCCAGCCGACGAAGTAGCGTTGCAAGTAGCCTTTGCAGAACAGCGTCACCAAGACGAAGTAGAACATCATCTCGACCTGCAGCGTCCACATCACCGGATCGATGCACTCATAGCCAAAGACTCGCGGCATCAAGGTCAAATTGGCCAGAAACTGCTCCGTCGAAATCGGCTGGCCGTTGAGCGGAGCAAACGTCACAATCCAAAGGTTTGCGAAAATCACCATCAGGAACAGCGGCACGATTCGGATCAGTCGAGCGGCCACGAAATCGGTGGGCTTGCCACGACGCATCAGCGACATGCTGTTGACGAAACCGCTGAGAATGAAGAACAGCTCGACGCCATAAGCACCGTAAGGCCATTCCCCGCCCAGCGGACTGGAGAAGCCGAATTTGACTGCGTAAACGTGCGTGAAGTGAAACAGCACCAAATTGATCGCTGCCATCGCACGCAACGCGTCGAGCTCCAGAATCCGACGATGCGGCTTCAGCGACGATGCAGACTCACTGGCACCAGACCCACCAGCGTCTTGCCCGGTCTCATCTGTCACGGCCACAGCCCGCGACACGTCGCGTCCCTTGCGGACAGCGCGAGCCAAATGGCGGACGTCAGCGGAACTTCTCACCGCGAGGGCCACCGGTTCGGCGGATTGCTCCCGAGTGTCATGCGAAAAGGAGTTTTCCCATGTGCATGCCGAAGACTGACCTGAAAGAGGGCCAGTCGCCGAAAGGGAATCGGATGGTGGTGGGGCAGATTGCATCGTTTGACAATGGACTTGGAACGAGAAGGATCTCTGTGTCCTCTCAAGGATGGGTCAGCCCCTCCCTCTTCACCACCGATTTTTGCTCGGCTGGCGGAAGTCCGCTGCTGCCGCGTCGGTCTGTATCGGTCGATCCAACAGCAACAGTGGCGACGACCGAATCGATTTTGCGGGTTCCCGCGACATCAGCTTGGGTCGGGCCCTTTCGTTTTCGCGGGCGTTCAACGAAACTGCCGCAATTCTTTCGACCATCCAGGCGGAGCCTTCGCCATGAAATATGTCCTGATTATCCCCGACGGCTGTGCCGACGAACCGCTCGAATCACTGAACGGACGCACACCTCTGCAAGCCGCGAACCTGCCAGCGATGGACCAAATCGCATCGCTGGGCCGCGTTGGCGTGACCGACAACACCCCGATTGATTTCCCTGCTGGCAGCGAAATCGCCAATCTGTGCCTGCTGGGTTACGACCCCAATGTGTGCTTCACCGGCCGAGCTCCCTTGGAAGCCGCCGCGCAGGGCATCGAATTGGGCCCTCAGGATTGCGCCGTGCGATGCAATTTGGTCACCATTCGCGACCAGACGATGATCGACTTCACCGCCGATCACATCAGCACCGAAGAAGCCACCACGCTGCTCGCGGATTTGTCGAAGGAACTGTTCAGCGAAAACGGACCGCTGGGTGACGCTGACCTGGCCAGCCGGTTGGAATTTGTCCCCGGGGTCAGCTATCGGAACCTGATGCTGTATCGCGGCGACGCGGATCACCCCTCGCCGTTCACCAACGCGACACGATCGAGTGCCCCGCACGATTTGACCGACCTCAGCGTGATGGACGATTTCCCGCGTGGTCCCGGCAGCCAGATCTTGGTTGACCTGATGAACGCGTCAGCGGAAATCCTGGCCAAGCACCCGATCAACGTCGCTCGCAAAGCGGCCGGCAAAGACGTCGCGACCCACGTTTGGTTGTGGAGTTCCGGCGGCGCGCCTCAATTGTCGACGTTTGAGGAACGCTACGGCATTCGCGGCGTGATGATCACCGCAGTCGACTTGCTGCGCGGCATCGGTGCCCTCGCCGGTTGGCCTCGAATCGAAGTCGAAGGTGCCACCGGGTACCTCGACACGAACTACGCTGGAAAAGGCGAAGCGGCAATCCAAGCTCTCGCGGACTATGATTTTGTCTGCGTCCACATCGAAGCCCCCGACGAAGCCTCTCACGAGGGCAACGTCGAAGCCAAGATCGAAGCGCTGCAGCAAATCGACCAGCACATCGTTGCCCCGCTTTGGGAAGCGCTTTCCAAGCACGACGAACACCGCATGTTGATCTTGCCCGATCACCCCACGTTCTGCCGGACCAAGAAACACACGCACGGCCCCGTGCCCCTGACGATGGCCGGCACCGGCATCGAAACCGACTCCGCGACGACCTTTGACGAGATCGCCGCGAAGGCATCCGGATGGGTGTTCGATCCCGGTTGGACGATGATGGACGCCTACATTCAGAAAGGCTGATCCATCGGGTCCGCTGGCAAATGGACTGCCAATCCTTTTCCCTCCTTCCTTCCGTTTCGCTTCGTCACTTCCATGTCCCTGATCGTTCAAAAATTTGGCGGCACGTCGGTTGCCGACACTGAAAAGATTCGTGCTGCCGCGCGGAAGGCTATTCGTGCCCAAAAAGCCGGCCATCGAGTCGTGATGGTTGTCAGCGCGATGGGCAAAAACACGGACACGCTGCTGGACCTGGCCTCGCAAATCAGCGATGAACCACCGGCGCGTGAAATGGACATGCTGCTCAGCACCGGCGAACAGGTCAGCGTGGCGTTGGTTGCGATGGCCATCCACAACATGGGATCGAAAGCGGTCAGCCTGACCGGCGGGCAAATCGGCCTGAAGACCGACAACAGCTTCAGCAAGGCTCGCATTCAATCGATCGACACCGGTCGCATCGAACGCTTGCTCGACGCTGGCAACATCGTCGTCGCGGCGGGTTTCCAAGGCATCGACGACGACTTGAACATCACGACGCTCGGTCGGGGCGGCAGCGACACCACCGCGGTGGCTTTGGCGGCCGTGCTGGGCGCGGATGCTTGCGAAATCAACACGGACGTCGATGGTGTTTACACCACCGACCCCAGACTGCTGGCAGAAGCCCGCCGGGTGGATGTGATCAGCTACGACGAAATGCTGGAACTCGCTTCCCTGGGTGCCGGCGTGATGCACTCCCGATCCATCGAATTCGCCAAGAAATTCGAGGTGCCGATCCACGTCCGCAGCAGTTTCTCGGATCAAGACGGCACGATGATCGTCGCCCAGCCCGAATCAGAAACCGCTCCCGTCTCAGGCGCGGCGTTGACCCGCGACGAGGCTCGCGTGACCGTGCTGGGCGTGCCCGACGTTCCTGGCATGAGCCAAAAAATCTTCTCGGCCATCGCTGAGCAGAAGGTGGCCGTCGACATGGTCGTCCAAAACGTCGGCACCTCTGGCAAGGCCGATGTGTCGTTCACGGTCGCGGGCGGCGAACTCAAAAAAACCCTCGCAGCACTCGAGGGAACCCTGGCGTCGCTCGGTGCCGATGGCGTGACCCACGACGATCAAGTCTCCAAGGTCAGCGTCGTTGGGCTGGGGATGGCCCATCAAAAAGCCGTCGCTGCCAGCATGTTCCGAGCCCTGGCCGAGGCCGAGGTGAACATCCACATGATCACAACCAGTGAGATCAAAATCTCCTGCTTGGTTCCTCGTGATCAAGCCAACACGGCCCTGCGTGCGGTGCACGAAGCGTTCACACTGGATCAACGGCCCAGCGACGCAAAGACTTGGAACGAAATCAAAGCCAGCCATGCCAAAGAAGCTGATGTGGCCGACGTTGTCTCTCGCTTGCAAAACGACGCGTTGGAAGCGCTCACACTGACCGACATTTCGATCGTTCCCGATCAAGCCCGCGTGACACTCGATGGGGTCCCGGACCAAGTCGGTGTGGCAGCCGACATCTTTGAACAGATTGGCGAAGCCGGCATCTTCATCGACATGATCGTGCAAGGCTACGACGGCGAACACGGCAGCACCAGCGTCAGCTTCACCGTCGAACAAGCCGACGTGGAAGCCGCCACAAAGGTCGCTCGAGCGATCTGTGACAAACATCAAATGCGAGACGTTCGCGGTGCTTCCGGAATCACCAAGCTCAGTGTCAGCGGCATCGGGCTGCGAAGCCACACGCAAGTCGGCACGGTGCTGTTCGAGCAACTGGCCAGCGCCGGCATCAATGTTGAGATGATCGCGACAAGTGAACTGCAAGTGAACGTGGTCATCCAAAGCGATCAAGCTGGCGACGCTGCCGCAAGGCTGAAACAAGCCTTCGCCGAAGCCCTGCACTGAAGTGGCGGGTGAGATGCCCGACGGCCAAGACGTCGCCCAACCAACCGCGGAGCGGTGACATTCGACAGCCTCGGGTTTTAACCCGAGGTCCAGGTGCCCCGCACCGGCCCCAAGCCGCGGGGTGCAATCCAGGAATAAGCTTGGCATCCGCAATCAGAACGCCAATGGTGACGGCCTGTCGAGTCAGTCGTCAACGACGTTTCAACGCATGGAGGATGGGCACTCTTGCCCGTCAGAGTCGGCCTAAGCAGGTACACAGGTGTCATCGGGTATGTGAGCCGTTGGCGTTAGCCACGGTTTTCACGCGCAACCGGGGGCAAGCGTCCAAACGGCTCACATGATTGTGCCCGATCATTCCAGCCGACCTGCTTAGACCACCCATCACAACCCGAAGCGTGAGCAAGGGACTCCCCCAACTCCCTCGACGGCCCCATCCGGGGCGAAACCCAAACGCCAGCCACCATTTAATTTTCGAACGTCCCGAGCGGCGACAGGTGGATCCGAACTCACTGCCAACTGTCGTCGCTCCGCGACTTGGATGCGCGTCTAGCGTCAAAGAGACCTTGGGTTAAAACCCAAGGCTATGCAAATGCCGTCGCTCCGCGACTATGGCCAAGGCGTGCGGTTCAAACTCGCTCGCGTGCGCATCACGGACGCGCATTTCACCCAGCCAGGTAGGACCTGGCCTACGCCTTACCGAGCGGCCACTTCGGTGGGCTTGGGCTCTTCGGTGGGTTCTTCTTCCGGTTCCGGTGGCGTCTGCAGCGAACGCAGGAAGTTGATCAGGTGCCACACATCGTCCTCTTCGAATTCACCTTCCACAAAGGTAGCCGCAGGCATCGGTGACCCCTCGATGCCCTGCGTGATTCGAATGTACAAATCATTCGCGGTCCCACCCCCGTGGAACAATCCAGTGGTGAAGTTTCGTGGCGAGGCATTCAGTGGCGGCAACGCACCACGGGCGAGCAAAGGAATCAACTGATCACGGTTCTCAGGCTTGATCCCGATGCCGAGCGTCCATTCCTTGGTCCAATCGTCGAAGTCGGTGGTTTGCCCATCGCCCAACCCTTTCACGCCGTGGCACTTGCTGCACAAAGCGATCTTGCCGACATACAGCTCTTGCCCTCGCTTGACGGATTCGGCCAAGGTTTCGGCCTGGTCGCCGCTTTGGAATGCAACGAACTCTTCATAGTTGTCCGGGACAGGCAGGTCTGCAGGTGGCTCGGGAACTTCGACAACCGCGTCGGGAGCTGCCAACCAAGCGTCAGCAATCTCCAACGCGTAGTCTTCGGCGATCTCCCAGCCTTCGTCGAACAATTCCTTTTCTTCTTCGTCGGTGGAATTTTTGTGAGCCGGGTTGATGATCCGATCACCACCTTCCAAGTCCAACTCGAAGATCGCGTCGTCGAGCAGAGTTCGTTCCAACTCGCCGCGCCAAGACAGGTAGATCACGTAATCGGTCAACGCTTCGGTTTGCTGGTCGATCACTTCTTGGTTGACCGCCTCGACTTCTTCACCGCTCAGCGTGTCGATCGCTTTGCCGATGTGGTCCTCGATCTGCTCGTCAGTCAGCTTTGGCAAAGCCACCATCGCGGTGCCTTGGATGCCGTTTTTGATCAACGTCGCCAAGTCTTCTCGGGTGGGTTTCTCGCCCCGTTCGGTCGATTTGAATTTGAAGACACCCTTGCGGTAATCCCGAGGATACGGATTCAAAATTGCAGAGGACGAACCACGTCCATCGCCGCTGATGCCGTGACAGATCGCACATTGTTTTTGATAGAGCCCTCGACCTTCCGCGTCCGCGGGGCCCGAAGCCATCATCAGATTGTCCAGTGAGACCAAGCTCGCAAAGTCTTCGTCTTCCATCGCCGCTGCTGGCAACTTGGGCTGGTCGGGAGTCCCAAACATCTCGGTCACGATCCAGAACGCATCCTTGGACGCTTGTTCCATCTCGATGCCCTCTTTCAACTCGTACTTCATCGCATGCACGAGATTGGGCTCGAACGCCACCGGCTTCGGCTCGCTGCAACCGCCAAAGAACGTCGACCCGGCCGCGATCGCGAACGCCCCAGCCAAACAAGTGAGGGATTTCGAACGACGAAGAGATTTGGACGGCATGATCGTGTTGGCGTGAGATGAGTGAGAGATGACTCAGGCCAACAATGTGGCCTCTTGGGACAACGATGTCACCATTGTATGCAATTGGTCCCGCAATTGGCAAAGCACTGGATCAGCTTCACCGCGTGGCGGACGCCCGGCGGGCACCGGAATGGCTTCTCCCACTTCGATCACCACCTTCATTGGCAGTGACTCCTTCGCCTTGCCAAAAATGGCCTCTTGAATGCGTTGAATCGTTTCCACAATGCGAGTGTCGGTGATTTTCCCCGGTGTCAAATATTCATCGGGAAACGAGAGGAGAAACTGTGCCAAGTCCGCGCGCTCTGCATCGCGACGAAAAGTCGCAGGGTCACGGACCGTGTTCTCGGCGGCAAAGAACGTGTTGGAGACCGCCGCACGAATCTTCCGCACGCGTTCTCGCACATCCTCCGTCGGTTTCGCCACCAAGCTATACCGTTCTTCGGACTGCTGAAGCAACTGCTCAATCAAACGATCACGCCGGGGACTGAGCTCGCCCGTCGAAGCCTGCCCGGTGAACTCAATTTCTTTCAATGCCAGGTAGGCCTGTGAGACTCGAAACAAACGCCCCACCAAATCCCCAATGGCCCCGGGACCGGGCGCAGGCAACCAACTCAGCGTTTGCTCCAACTCCGCCAACTGCTCGTGCGCCCAGGCATGCGCGTCTTCGAGGCACAGGTACTTCAAACCAACCGGGTGAATGACAACTTGCCCGTTCTCTCGCTTGGCTCGCTTCTTTGCGGCCGCTCGAGCGATGAAGGACACGCCATCGAGCAATGGTTTCAACACATCGTTGGTGCGATTGGTGGTGCCTTCGGGAAACAACACCAGCGGACGTTCCCCGCTGACCAAAATGTCAATCGCGGTTTCGAGTGCTTTGCGATCATTGCCTTCCCGAAAAACACTGAAGGCCCCCATTCGTCGCAATGCAAATTGCTCGAACCGGTTGGTGTTGAACAAGTGCCACGAGGCCATCGCGTACAAATGGGTGTGCACCTCACGAGCCAACCATCCCAGCACGATCGGGTCGGCATAGCGACAGTGGTTGGGGGCGAGCAGGATTCCGTGACCGGCTTGCAACGATTCCGCGAATCGCTCGGCGTGCCGGCATTCGAAATCGAGCACAGCCTCCTTCTTGCGAAGGTGCCAATCAATCAATCGAAAGGTTTGAATTGCAGTGGGCCAGAGGTTCCCGCGATAAGGCGGCACGAACTCGTAGGGCCGATCAAGAACAACAGTCAAGACGTCACTTTCGCGAGGAAATAACCCAGAGCCAGTGCGGCCACGAACAGCGAGGTCACCACGGTCCCCAGCAACACCGGATCGATGCCCTTGCTCCGGTTGTCACCAGGCTGTGCTCGAGCGTCGACTGCCTTGCCGCGATCAATTCCCGAACCCACACCACGTCGACTTCCAGAACTGGGTGCCCGCCCGGGCGGACCCTTGTAACCGGATTCCACTTCCAAATCGAGAAAGCTTCCTTCCAACATATCAGCGGGTGTCCCCATCGATCCCACCTTCACCAATCGACCACTTTCGCTGGCCGCTTGATTCTGTTCCCGAATCAGCTTGGAACGACTGCTCGCCAGGGTGTCATCGTTTTTGTTGGTCAATGTGTCTTGATTGGACTGGGTGACCATCGATTCCGAACTGCTATCGAAATCCATCGAAGACAAACTGCTTTCTTCGCCAGGGTCTTCTCCCAGCCCAACTCGAATCATTTCGCCCTTGGGCACGGCAGCCGCAAATTTCTTGAGCACCTCGGCGACGTCGGTGGCGTTTTGATAGCGATAGCGGGGATCCTTTTGGATCATCTTCACCACGATCCCTTCCAGCTCGCCGGGACATTCCGGTCGCAATTCGCGAATCGCCTTGGGCATCTCGTTTTGGTGCTTCGCGATTCGCTGGGCCAGCGTGCCTTCGGCGAAGGGTGGTCGGCCGGTCAGCAAGTAATACAACGTGCAACCCAGACCATAGATGTCGACTCGGTGGTCAACCGTGTGACTGTTCAGAGCTTGCTCAGGTGCCAGGTAGTCGGCCGTGCCGAGAACATTCTCGTTGTTGGCGACGGTCAGAGACTCATCATCCCCGGTCTTTGTCACCAGAGCCAATCCCATGTCCAACAACCGCACCCGGCCATCGCTGTCAATCAACAGGTTGGCTGGTTTGACATCGCGATGAACCACCCCGCGATCATGCGCGTGCGCCAATCCTCGAGCAGCTTGGGAAATCAGTTCCGCGGCGGTGGAAAAATCGAGCGGTCCGTCGCGGCGCACCAACACCTGCAAATCCACCCCGTCAACGTACTCCATGACGATGTAGTGGACGTCACCGTCGTTATCAATGTCGTGCGCCAACACAATGTTGGGGTGGTTGAGTGACGCGATCGCTTTGGCTTCCAGTTTGAAGCGAGCCAGATACGAGGCATCGTTGACGCGTTTCTTGGGCAGCACCTTGATCGCGCGTTTGTCGCCCAAACCGGTGTGTTCAGCCAGATAAACGCTGCTCATCCCGCCCGATCCGATGTGGCCGAGCAGTTTGTATTTGCCAAGGAAGAAGCCTTTGTACTTCCCTGTGAACAGCTTCTCGATGTGCCAATCGGTGAGCAGCCCCGCCTTTTTGTAGGCCATCGCCAGCTTCTTCGAACTGGCCGGCAAACTGCCCTCACACCTTTCCCGAACCTTTTTCAGGAACCGTTCCTGCGTGGCTTCGTCAACCAAGTTGCTCCGTGCAACCATCTCGACAAATCGTTCCGATGTGATCGAAGCCATGGTGTGTGGAAGAAAATCCAGTTAGAAGACAAGTCCGTTGGTGAAGATCTCGATCGCAGAGACGCCAAACGAAAGGAGGTCAACGACGTGGCGAGGTTATCCGCGTCCGACCGCGTCCTCAATCAAGTTTAACCAAAAACTCACGTCTGGCAGGACGAAATTGCTGGATTGCCAAACGCGGAGGGCGGAATTGTAAACGAATCCGCCATCGCTGAGTGGTCGCGAGCGTGGTCGTTTCTTGACTCTTTCAAATCAAATCTCATGCCCCCTCCACCCATGACTTCCAACCCATCCCAAGAGGCCCGCAGCCAGGCGGTTCGCAAACTCGGCGTGATGGCCAAAGTCGCAGCCCAAGGGAAGGTCAAAACACGACTGGGCGCCACCATCGGATTCGACCGAGCGGCCCGAATTCACCAACGATTCCTCGACCAACTCTTCCACGAACTACGCGACTGGGGAAATGAGCGGCACTGGGTGGTCACGCCGCTCGAATCGGTCTCGCACCTCCCCCAACCGCCCCCGGCAAAGTGGCAACTCATCGACCAGGGGACCGGGGATCTGGGCGATCGCATGCGACGCTGGTTTGCCAACCAGCTGCCCGACCGCCCTGCTCTGCCCCGCACTCACGCGATTTTGATGGGAGCGGATTGCCCTTTGCTGACTTCCGAAGAAATCGACGAGGCCGATCGACTCTTTCGCGAAAATGAGCTCGTGCTGGGCCCGGCGGCGGACGGCGGCTACTACCTGATCGGGCTATCCGGCCCTCTCGCCCAGCCCATTCTCGACTCGTTGTGGAACGACATTCCGTGGAGCACCGGCGAGGTTTTCGAGCGCACCGTTGCGGCGGCTGAGTCGCTGGGGCTGCGAATTGGCAGGCTGCCAGTCCGATCAGACATCGACACAGAAGAAGATTTGACAGCCCTCCTTCATCAAATCGAACATCCAACCGACAATGCCGGTGCCCCCATCGCCCACACCGAACTCGCACGAGACCTTCGCCGCATCCTTTCCAGCTAGCGATCTGATTTGTCTACCATCCACCCCGCATCGAGCGACGCCCCTGCCCCTTCCGACCGCCAATCCACCGGCACACTGATCGTCGGGGGCGGCGTGATCGGACTTTCCATCGCCTGGGAACTCGTCCGCCGGGGCGAAAACGTGACGGTGATCGATCAAGGCCCGATTGCTCACGGAACCTCTTGGGCCGCCGCGGGAATCTTTCCGCCCGCCAACTTGGATCGCGCGACGGACCCGATTGATCGCCTCCGCGGATTCAGCCACACCCTGTGGCCGCTGTGGTGCCAACAACTGATGGACCAAACGGGCATCGACCCAGGACTGATTCGCTGTGGCGGGCTGTACTTAGCAGAAACGGTTGGCGAAGCCTCCGCACTGACCGGCATGATGTCGTACTGGGCCGACCTCGCGGTGGAATGCGAGCGCATCGATGAACCAGAGCTCCTGCGCCGGCAACCTCGATTGAAGGATTGGGCTCAAACCAATCCGTGGATCCAATCCCATCCGACCAGTGCGGCTTGGTGGACACCTGACGAATACCAAATCCGTCCCCCACGCTTGCTGACGGCCCTGGCCACCGCCTGCCAAAGCCAAGGCGTGACGCTGCTTCCCCACACCACGCTGCTCCACATTTCCTCCAACGCAGCGAACTGCTCTGCGACCATTCGATCGCGAGATGCGACCGAGCACCTGCTGCAAAGCGACCGCACGGTGCTCTGTGGTGGCGCTTCGCTGGGCAGCATCTTCCCCGAAGCCCGATTGGAATCCTCGGTGATTCCGATCCGCGGTCAGATCCTGCTGCTCAACAGCCAGACCTTCACGGACCCAATCGTCCTCAACGTTGGCAATCGCTACTTGGTTGCGCGAGGCGACGGGAACGTGCTGGTCGGTTCCTGCGAAGAAGAAGTCGGATTCGAACCGGGAACCACCGACGATGTCATCCAAGGACTGCGACACTTCGCGAATCGAGTTTGCCCTGAATTGGAATCTGCCAGCGTCGCTTCCCACTGGTCGGGACACCGCCCCATGACCTTCGATGGGTTCCCGATGATTGGCCGCGTGCCGGACCAGTCTCGCCTGTTCGTCGCGGGTGGGCACTACCGCAGCGGGATTCACCTGGCCTGCGGAACCGCTGTGGCAATGGCCGATGCGATCGAGGGCAAACCCTCTTTCATGGAACTGTCCGACTTCTCCGTCGGCAAACAGCAAACGGCACCGCGGTGACCGCTGGGGCGGTCACCGTTTGGATTGACCAGAGCTTCGTTTCGCTCACCCAAAGCAGCGATTGCGAACGGTTGCCCCACCGGAAAGGTTTTGAACATCAAAGCCGTTCTGCCGCAGAATTCGGGCGGCGATGTGACCGCGGACTCCCACCGCACAACTGACAACCGTTGGCTGGTTGCGGTCCAATTCGTCCAAGCGATCACGAAGTTCGTCGACCGGAATATGAATCGCCCCTGACGCTTCCTGAAGCGGCGCCTTTTCGATCTCGGTGGCACCACGCACGTCGACCACCTGAACATCGCTGAGCGAAGCATC
The DNA here is from genome assembly GCF_028768465.1 of Rhodopirellula sp. P2. GTDB lineage: Bacteria > Planctomycetota > Planctomycetia > Pirellulales > Pirellulaceae > Rhodopirellula. Next base: position 1,678,066 of record NZ_CP118225.1, on the reverse strand, counting down.
GGAATCGCGAAAGGATTCGATGCCATCGAGTGCATTGCAGGCCGCAAAACCAGCCATGTGCACCGGATCCTTGGCCGAACCAAATGGCGGTGCGTAGGCCAAATCCAAACCGGTTAAATCGCGTGCGGTTCCCCCGAAGTGCATCGCGGTGGCAATCACATCGATGCGTTTGTCGATGCCTTCGCCGCCCACGCACTGAGCCCCCATGACTTTGCCGGTTCCCGGCTCATAGACCAGTTTCAGCGTCATCGTTTCGGCGCCGGGAAAGTAACCCGCATGATGCTTGGCAACGATCGTCACGCTGGTCGCTTCTTTCCCACATCGTTCCGCCGAGGCTCGGGTCAAACCTGTCATCCCGACCGAAACGTCGAACACTCGCACAACGCTGGTCCCCCACACTGGCGTCGCGGCAGCGGATTCTCCCGTCACCGCATGCTCGCCAGCCAATCGGCCGGAACGGTTCGCGGGTCCAGCCAAAGGCACTCGCATCGGTGTCCCGAGCGGACCAAACACCGGCTCGGAGACGTCCCCCACCGCATAGATATTGGGGTCGCTGGTGCGAGAAAACTCGTCCACAGCAATCCCGCCAGTGCCGCCGATTTCCAACCCAGCTTCGTTCGCCAAACCAGCATTGGGGCGGACGCCAATGCCCAGGATCACCAGTTCGGTTGACAGTTCCGTCCCGTCACTCAAGCCAACCGAAGTGGCTGCTGCACCCTCACACGAAATCGACTGCAGCCCCACACCCAAGTGCACTTCAACATTGTTTCGCCGCAAAGCCTCTTCGATCGGCTGTGCCATTTCATGATCGAGCAACGGCAACACTTGATCGCGTAGTTCCACCAAGTCAACAGCGACACCACGACGACGCAGTTGCTCCACCATTTCCAATCCGATGTAGCCTGCCCCGACCACGACTGCTCGGCGGACCACACCGGAATCCACATGAGCCTTGATTCGATCCATGTCGACCAAATTCCTGAGCGTCAACACATTGTCTGCGTCAACGCCGGGAAGATCCGGCACGATCGGCGAAGCCCCCGGAGCCAAGATCAATTTGTCATAGGCTTGTGAGTACGTTTCGTCTTGCCCGGACGTGGCCCCGTGACGCCGCACGGTCACCGTTTGGTTGGCACGATCAATCGAAACGACTTCTTCGCGGGTCCTCACATCCAACCGGAATCGTCGTCGCAAAAAGTCAGCCGAAGCGACCACCAAGGCGTCTCGATCCTCAATCTCCTGACCGATGTGATAGGGCAACCCACAATTGGCGAACGAGACATCGTGATCCTTTTCAAACAGGATGATCTCGGCCTGTTCATTCATCCGCCGGGCGCGGGTGGCGGCCGAAGCCCCTCCCGCAACACCACCAACGATCAGCAAACGAATGGGTGCATTTGAATCCGCCGACATTTCACTATCCTTTTTGGTCGTTATCTCGTAACATCACGACACATGAATATCGAGTCCCCCACTCCAGTGCAACTGCCAGTCCGCCATGGCCGCTTCAAAACCTCGTTCCAGCAAACGCGTCTCGGAAGCCCCCCCCAAACCCGCGGGAAACGTGCAAGCGTTCGCCGAAGCCGCCGAATGCCTGAAAACACTGGCTCATCCGGTCCGCCTGCGGATTGTGCAGTTGCTGCTGCACAGTCGTTACACCGTGGGTGAGATCGCCGCCGACTGCGAAATCGCAGACAACCTGGCGTCCGAGCACCTCCGATTGCTGCAGCGATGCGGCTTCCTGGACAGCGAACGCGAAGGTCGTCGTGTGTACTACCAAGTCGTCGAACCTCACCTGAGCCAATTGATGGCGTGCGTGGAATCGCGATTTCTAGCGGATGATTGATCCACCCCCGGCTGGGTCCTGGCGATTGATTGGCGGCAACCACAATGTGACCGCTTGAGACAACGCGGCGAATGATTGACGATACAGGTTGAACTCCATCGAGTTCCTTCGCGTCCGTCACACCTCGTCGCAGAAAGATTGCCTGCTATGTCCATCGCTTCTCCCGCCACACACCCTGTTTTGATCGCTGGAACTTGGCGTGAGGCCAACACCGAGTCGACCTTCCAAGCCACCGATCCCAATCGCAACGAAAAACTCGACGCCAAGTTCCCCGTCAGTGGCTGGAAAGACTGCGACGAAGCACTCGATGCCGCCGTCGAAGCCGCCGCGGAACTTCGCAAACTTGGGCCGGCCAAGATCGCGGACTTCATGGAAGCGTACGCGGACAAGATTGACGCCGCCAAGGATCAATTGGTCGAAACCGCATTTGCCGAAACCGGCCTGGGACGTTCACCCCGCTTGGCCGATGTCGAACTGCCCCGCACCAGCAACCAATTGCGTGCCGCCGCCAAAGCCTGCCGGACAGGCAACTGGGCCATGCCCACGATCGACACCCAAGCGGGCATTCGTTCGTGCTTGGGCCCCCTGGGTCCCGTCTGCGTGTTTGGCCCCAACAACTTCCCATTCGCATTTGGCAGTGTCTCCGGGGGCGATTTCGCAGCCGCCATCGCAGCTGGCAACCCTGTGATCGGCAAAGCCAACAGTTCGCACCCCGACACCACGCGTCTGTTTGCCGAACTGGCCCTCGAGGCCCTCACCGAGACCGGACTTCCCGCTGCAACCGTGCAACTGATTTATCGAACCAGCCACGCGGATGGCGAAAAACTGGTTTCCGATCCACGCATCGGAGCGACCGGCTACACCGGCAGCCGCGGCGCGGGGCTGACCCTGAAAGCCGCCGCGGACAAAGCTGGCAAACCCATCTACCTGGAACTTTCCAGCGTCAATCCCGTTGTCATCACCCCCGCAGCCCTGGAAGAACGCAGCGATGCAATTGTCGATGAGTTCATCACCAGCGTCCTGATGGGCACCGGGCAATTCTGCACCAATCCCGGCATGGTGATGCTCGTCCAAGGCGAAGCCACGGACAAATTCATCGCCGCGGTGAAAGAGCGTTTCATCGCCGCACCGGCCGGAACCCTGTTGTCACCTGCGGTCGCAACTTCGTTGGGCAAGAGCATCCAAGCACTCGTCGGCTTTGGTGCCGAACTGCTTGCCGGCGGAGGAGAAGCCGAAACAGATCGTTGTGCGATGGCCAACACACTGCTGAAAACCAGCGGCGAAGCGTTCCTTGGCAACCCGGAAGGCTTCCAAACCGAAGCCTTCGGAAACGCCTCGTTGATCATGGTCGCGGACGACACCCAACAACTCTGCGATGCGATCCGTCACCTGGAAGGCAACCTGACCGGATGCATCTACTCCTCGAGCCAAGGTGCCGACGAAGACACTTACGCTCAAATCGCGTTTGAGCTGGAACCCAAAGTGGGCCGCATCCTCAATGACAAAATGCCAACCGGTGTGGCCGTCAGTGCTGCCATGAATCACGGTGGCCCTTACCCCGCGACCGGGCACCCAGGATTCACGGCGGTTGGAGTTCCCGGTTCTTTGATCCGGTTCGGCAAACTGACCAGCTATGACAATGTCAAAGAGTCTCGCCTACCAGCTTTGCTGCAATCAGCCCCCCCAACCTCCGACACTTGGCGTCTGGTGGATGGAGCCTGGACACAAGGCGTGATTTCTTAGGGTCAAAGTCCGAATCTTGGCATAAAAAGTCAAATTTCCTTGAATTTCGACGGAAGAAATCAGCGTTCAAAACCACGCCCTTCCGTGGAACATTTCGGAAACATCATGACAGTTGAGATTCCCCCCCACGCTCAAAAACAACCAACTTTCGCGGTGTTGGCTTAGGCCGCACCGCGTTTGAGATTTGGCATTTCAGAAAAAGTGCTTATGGTCATTGCAGTGGCCGGTTGAAAGAGCAACAGAACACTGAATCGATTGCCCGGCCGTTTGGTTTCATGACCTGACAGGACGCAAAGATGACAGAACCGATGAGCCAGATGGGCAAATGGTTAGCCGCAGGGCTTCTTCTAACGGCCTTGGCCGGATGCGGCAGTTCCGAAACGGAATTGCTGCCCCTTGATGCCGCGGATGAAGAACAAGCATCCGTGGAAGAAATCATGGGCGGAGCCAATTCGGCCGCTGCCAAGCGACCCAAGAAATAAAGTCCCATCACCATTCATCCCATGGCGATGAATCGGCGGGCAACACAAGGGATGCGATCCACTTGCATCCAGCTGGGAGAGGCGGAATCCCAACATATTCAGGAAACAACACCAGCTCACTCATGGGCCGGCGATCCTGAATCTTCATTCATTCCGAACTTCCCGTGGTCAGATGGCCACACTTCTTTCAGGTGCAACCATGTCCGTTACACATTCACCGCTTGGGCAGACTCGCCCCAACCCTGCTCCGAGTCGCACGACCCGCTCGGCATTCACCCTGGTCGAACTCCTGGTCGTCATTGCGATCATCGGCGTCCTGGTTGGTTTGCTTCTGCCTGCCGTCCAAGCCGCTCGGGAAGCAGCCCGACGCATGAGCTGCAGCAACAACTTCAAACAAATGGGCTTGGCACTTCACAACTACCACGCCGCCTACAACACGTTTCCTTATAGTCGCGTTGCAACCCAAACCCAGTGGCGTGGACTGGGCCCCACCGTCGCCATGATGCCATTCATGGAACAACAAGCCGTCTGGGAGATGATCTCCAACCCTCATACCAGCGACAGTGGAACCACCTACGTTGAATTCGGCGGGTTCCCATGGAGCTCCGACTACACACCCAACCGATTCCAAATCCCAACCCTGCGTTGCCCATCGGATCCTGCCGAAGGCGAGACCATCGGCCGGACGAACTATGCGTTCTGCTACGGGGACGCGGCACGCTACATCACCTTCTATTGGTTTGACGGAGACCAACGAAGCGACCCTGGGTATGAGTGGGCGGGCGATGCAGCCGTGTGGCGAGGCATGTGGAAATGGAACCAGAAGAAGAAATTCCGCGATTGCCTCGATGGCACCAGCCAAACCATCATCATGGGTGAAATGGCCAACTTCCTCGATGACCGTTCGATCATCGGCACCGCGGCAGTCTTCGGAAGCCAAGACTTCCAAACCGACTTGGTGCAGTGCAAGAACACGATTGATCCGGAACGCCCTCAGTTCTATGCACCGGCCCAGGAGCTGATTGGCTACGGCAGCTACGGTGGACAATCCAACCGCGGCCGCTGGTGGACCGATTCCGTCAGCTGCAACTCAGCCATCAACACAATCCTGGGCCCCAACAGCGTGAGCTGCACCTACAGCACCGGCCCCGGGTCGGACTGGACCGGGGGCGTCTACAGCGTCACCAGCCGTCACCAAGGCGGAGCCCACGTGCTGATGACCGACGGTTCGATCAAGTTCATCACCGACTCGATCAACGCTTCGACCGAAGGCATGGACAGCAACACAACCGTGACCCCACGTGGCCCCGGAACCGGACACGCGGCCGGCGTGGAAAGCCCCTTTGGTGTCTGGGGTGCCATGGGCACTGCTGCTTCACGAGAGACCCGAGCCAACGAAGCCTCCCTGTGACCTGATTGGCGACCTCGGTTCGCCACCCGCAGAAGATCCATCAGCAAGAGCCACATCGATTTTGATCGGTGTGGCTCTTTTTTCGTGCGGATCTCAACTCGAAACGCCCCCATCGCGCTCCACCAACCAAGAAAAATCGCACCAGCCCGAAGCATTTTCCTCTCCATGGTCTCTAGCAGAGAACCACTTGGCCTAGATTGGCCTGTATCCGACCGTTTCGGTCCCTTCCCTGCTTCTTGCTGCGGTTTCCATGATGGAAGTGCTGTTTTTCATTGCGATCGGTTGGCTGATCATCACGATGGTCGGGCACCTGACCTGGGTCGTCTTCGCGACCATCTTTCGCCTGGTGTTCGCTCCCAAAACGCTCTATCCATCACCACCACCCCGGGCCGAAACACCTGCAACGCAGCGATCCACCACCCGAAGCCAGAAAAGCTCGACAGCTTTCGTTGATCAACCATCGGCCTCGGCGGACCTGGCCGCGTTTTCAAGGATGATGGATGCGTTGACCGCCACCGGCCAAGTCGATACCGAGACCGCCGGCCGATTGAAAGCGTCCGCCCACGACTTGGCCCTGGACTCGACACCGACGGACGTCGAACCAGTTGTCGAGCCAATTCTTCCCGCCACAACCGCTGCGACTCCCCAACCAATCGCGGATTCCCTCCCCCCGATCGCAGCCAATTCGATCGCAACGTCGCCAACCGAACCCGTGGCCATCGATCCCTTTGTTGTAGAAGCGGCCACCGCCGAAGCCGTCTACGATCCCCCAGCCCCAACGACGCCCAAGCGAGCGTTGTCAGAAGTGGTGACCTCGTTTCTGGCTCGCAACAACATTCGCTGGGGCGAACTGGTCGCGGGGCTCTTGGTTGTGGTCTGCTCGATCGGCTTGGTCGTCAGTCTCTGGAACACGCTGACGTCCGCCCACCGAGTCGTGCCCTCGTTGATCTTCATGTCCGCCGACGCGGCCATCTTCGCGGCGGGTTTGTACACGGTGCGGCGATGGAAGCTGCGGCACACCAGCCGCGCGGTGTTGATCATCGCGACGTTGCTGGTTCCTCTGTGTGTGTTAGCAGGCATGGCCGCGGCGGGTGCATCACTGGATTCCGTTTCACTTTCCGAGCCCACAACGCTGGGCACGATCGCAGCTGGATTGGCCGGTTGCGGTTGGCTGCTGTTGCAATCGTCACGCAGCTTGGTTGGTCGCGCCGATGCATTGCCGATGACGGCCAGTGTCATCGCACCAACGCTCACACTGCCCTTGCTTCCGACCGCCGCTCGCCTGCTCGGTCCCAACGCTGGATTCGCGATTCTGGTTCCCGCGGTCTGCGTTGCGGCGGCGTTGCTCTGGCCGCCGCGCACGCGGCAAACGCACCTTCGGTCGCATCTGCGCACGAACTCCGTCGGTGGCCGAAGGCTCTGGAAGAACCGTTGGCTCTCCCTGGGGATTGCTTCTTCCGCGATGGCCAGCGTCCTGGTCTACGCGGCGTTCCTATTCAGCGGCTTGGAAAACGAATTCGCGGTGCAGACCGCTTGGATTCAAATCGCGATCGCATCGATTCCGTTTTGGATCGCGATTGCCTCGAGTTGTCACAGCGACGTGCTGAAGCTTCGCGTTCACTTGACTCACGCGAGCGATGGTTCTGACAAACATGGCTGGATGGCCAATTCGAATTTGATCGCAACGGTTTTGACATTGCTTTCGATGGCCGCGGTGCTGGCGATTCTGCCGGCCTCGCTTCGCAAGCTGGACTGGATGTGGATGCATGCCGTGGTCGCAGCGGCATCGTGGATCGCGGCGTCCATCACTTTGCGGCAACCCTCTCGGATCATCGGCGCGACGCTGCCTCTGGGCATCGCCGCGATGCTCTCGTCTCCCGTTTGGATGGGCGACATCAACTGGGGCGATCTACCGCTGTGGCGAATGATCGTGGGCGGCGAGTCGATGGTCACCTCGCTAGGAATCGCCCTGATTCTCGGTGGGGTCGGCTTCGCTCTGAACCAATTCGCGAGCGGCAAATCCTGGGCTCGCAATCAAGTCGCCCCGAGTTGGCTGGCGGCCTGTGCCTGGGGCGCACTCGCGTTCGTTCAAGCCTTGGTGCTCAGTGTTGCCCCGCCCGCCTGGCTCGGTCAGGTACCGTCGACGCTGGTCGATGTGGTGCTTGGCATCTCGGCCCTGGGATGCATCCTGGCTGCCTTCAAAGATTCACGAGCCGCCTTCGCAACGCCAGTGATCCTGATCGCGTTCTGGACTTCGGTGTTGGGACTGCTGTCCTGGACAGACGGCCGTCTCCATGCCGACCTTCCACTGACACCTTGGATTGGACTCGCGGTCACGATGTCGCTGATGGTCGCCGCGGTGCTGGCAAAGCTCTTGCTTTACCGGCAATCCAACGCCAGCGAACCAGCCCTCTCAACCGCGCCGTCCGGCTCACTTTCGCTCGCGGGCAAGCGGTCGATGCGACATCACGCGTCGTCGGCGGGAGTGATGGCATGTTTGTCTGCCGCTGCCCTTGCCGGAATCGGATTGCTGTCGCTCTTCGGCAACGAGCTCGCAGCCCCCGGGTGGTGGTCCGCCAGCGGTCAACTTTGGCTGCTCGTGGCCTCTTTGTTCGGCGTTGCGATTCTGCTGCGAGAACGAGGTTGGCTGCAAACTTCGATGGGGCTGTCAACGATCACCGTCGCAACCACCCTCACCGCTTCACTGGGAGTGATGATTTGGCACTCCGAATCTTGGTTGGGCGGAATTGCGATGTGGTGGGTCGCGGCAACCTTCGCGGTGACGTCCGCGATTTGGATGCTGGTTCGAACGGTCGCACCACTTCGAAGTTGGTTCCCTGATAGCAAATTGAATTGGGCTCAACTGCCGGATGGCCTGTTCGCCATGCTGGCGACCGGCACGCTCATCTTCACTGTCGCTCGCCAATACGCCGCGATCGTGGCGGCTCCCCTGGAAGCAATTGCGCAGTGGCCCACCAACGAATGGATTGCCGCGGCGAATTTTGCTTGGTTTGAATCAGCGGCCTGCTTGGGATTGATCGCGGGCACCTCCGCGTTGTTCGTTCTCTCACGCCGCCACACCGACGACTCGCCCTGGTCCAAAAACGGCTGGCAGGATTGGTTCCTGGGATTGCTTGGTGCGGGCAGCTTGTACTTGGCGAGCCAACTCTCACTGGCCTGGACGGGCTCCGCTGCCGCGTGCCTGGCCCTGACCACCTCGCTCGCCTGTGCGTTCCTGCTGGCTTGGAAATTCCGAGCGCAAATCATAAACAACGCAGGGTTGCCGCTCGGGAACGCAGCGTCGGAATTGCCCCCTCAAAACCCGCTGATTGCCTGCTTGCTGCCGAGCACGTCCGAACGACCTGTGATCCACGCGATGCTCGCGGGGTTGGTCGCAGCAGGATCACTGGTGTTGCTGGCGACAGATTGGTTCGCACCTCTGCGGAACAACCTTTCGCCGGATCGATTCAGCACGCTGGCGGTGACCAGTTGGTGGACGATCGCATCCGTCGGGCTGTTGTTTTCCAGAGCGGCCTCCGAACGCGAAGCGAAGTCCAACTCGATTCTTTCCAGCGTCTTGCTGCCGCTGGCGGTAGGCATTGCGACCCCGGCGATCGCCACGCGAATTCCGTTTGCGAACCAGCCTTTGGTGTGGGCACAAATGTCGGTGCTGGGATCATTGGCGTGGTGGCTGCTGCAGCGGTTTACCAGCAATGCTTTCGGGTCATCTGAGAGCGGCCCCTCACGCTCGATCGCGGGAGCCCATTTTTCGCGGGTCTGGATCCTGACCGCTGGATTGGCATCCTGCATCGGAGCCGGGTTTGTGGCGTATTCATCGACCGGAACAATGCTGCAAATCCCGTCTTCCTTGTGGACGCTGCCCGTCGGTGGCTTGGTATCCATGATTGCCGCCGCGGTTGCGCTGCGATGCGTCGCCACACCGGCTCGCGACGCTTGGCCGTTTGCGATCAGCCTTTTGTCCGGGCAGGCAACCGTCTTCACCGTTTGGATGCAGTGGGTCCAGCCTGAATCAGCACTGGTTGTCCTGAGCAGTCTTTGGCTCGCCGCGTCCATTGGATCAGCAGTGCTGCACTGGATTCGAAACATCCCGCTGCATGCCTGGCACATGACACTGTTAACCTTCTTGATGGCCTGGGTCGCCTTGTTCGACAACCACACTGCCCCTTGGGAATTGGCGTTCCTGGCGGTGCTGGGTTTGTCCGTGGCAGGGGTTCTCTGCACTCGGTTCGGGCGAGTGACCACGAGCGACGACGACTCGAAAAACAGCTCCACCAGCCCTCCACGTCCGGCCTGGCAAACCATCGGCTCGGTCACCTCATTGCCCGGTTGGGACTGGCGATTCATCCTGCCGCGAATGCTGGGATGGATGACCGTTGGGGTGGGCGGGTTCTTGCTCTGGAACACCGTCTTGGATCCGGTCATTGCCGTGGCCAAGTTTGATCCAACATCCATTTGGCTGGCTTGGATGGCGCTGTGGGTGATCGTCTGGCGAAGCGTGCGAAACGATCGCTCGGCACCGTTGGCTGACCTGGAAACCGCCTGTGCCATGATCCCCATCGCGGCGTTCGGTTGGATGGAGTCGCACCTGGCACTGCCCAACTCCGCCTTCGCTGATTCCGGTTGGATCGGCGTGACCAGCGGCACGCTGACGTTGGCTTCACTTGGATTGGTCGCCGCGTCCGCCTGGCTGCGGCCGAGCGAACGAACGGTTTGGTTTGTCAGCGTCGTGCTCTCCTGCATCGCAATCAGCGAAGTCGCCCTTTGGATTGGAGCGTCAGCGGGCCTGACAACCAACGAAGGGTTGGCGGTGACTCACCTGGCCGTGTCGGCCGCCTTGGTGGCGTGGACGTTTGGCACTTCACTGCTTGGACAAGCTCGCCTGCGATTGGCCAATGCGCTCGAACAGGTGACGCTGCTGTGGGTTGGACTGAGTTCCCTGCTGGCCTGCTGGTTGGTGCTGGACCACACCCCTGAACCATGGCCGCGGGTTTGCATCCTGGCCACCGGTGCACTCGCCTGGGTGTTCTTTGAACTGTCCGAAAGAAACCTCGCCAACAACGTTGCCATCACCTCGCGACGACGTCACATCACCGTTGCCATCGCGTTGTGGTCGATCGCTCTGATGGCGTTGCTGACCGGCCTGCCGCTGCAGCACCCTGCCTTGATCGCGGTGATGCGATTGCTGATCGCGGGCGTCTTGATGGTGGCGATGTTGTTGCTAGCCATCCCCAAGTTGCTCAAGGGTCCGTTCCTGGATCGCTGGAGCGAAGCCTTGACCCGCGGCGGGCTGATCTCGGGCATCGTCGCCATGGGATCCCTGGTCATCATGCTGGCGTTGGAGTCTGCGGTACGGACGCCCGTGGTTGGTATCCCCGGCATCAGCATGCCGGTGGTGATCGCAGTCGCGATCACGCTGGGCGGATTGGCCGCGATGGCGGGTGCCTTGGCAATCCTGACGGGCCCCAATACCGGCCTGCCCAACTCTCGGTTGTCCAACGCCCTGCTAAGCGTGCAGCTCAGCGATTCGCAGCGAAGGTGGTTGCTGTACATCGCCCAGGGAGTTGCCGCGACGACTTGGTTGCATTTGTTTCTGTGCCGAACCGGAATCGCTTTCTTGGGTCTGCGACAGGTCTGGCCCTACGTGGTGATGGTGATCGCGTTTGCCAGCGTGGGTCTGACTCAGTGGGCAATTCGCCGAGGCGACCAAGTGCTCTCGGATGTGATGCGGCGCACCTCCATGTTCCTGCCGATGATTCCTGTGGTTGGGTTCTGGCTGAGCGGTTCGTACGCGGTCGTGACACAGTCCGAGGCTTGGTCCTGGACATTCTTTCGCGGCACAACCTCGTACCAGGGACTGCTGTTGGTCGGTGCGATCTACTACGGGATGATGTCCCTGCTGTGGAAGAACGGGCTGCCTCGAATCGCGACGGTGGTGCTCGCCAACGCGGCCCTGTGGGTCACGCTCACCCAGGTGCCAGGCTGGGACTTCATCACGCACCCGCAAGCCTGGCTGATCCCCCCGGCCGCCTGTGTTTTGCTGGTCGCTCACCTGCAACGCGATCGCCTGGATGCAGCCATGGGATCTGCGATTCGGTACGCGTGCACCTTGGTGATCTACCTCAGCAGCACGGCCGACATGCTGCTGTCAGAAATCGGTCGCTCGCTGTGGGGACCGGTGATTTTGGTGCTGCTTGCACTGACCGGCATGGCCCTCGGCGTGGTGCTGCGAGTCAAACCGTTTCTGTATCTCGGCACGATCTTCGTGTTCCTCGGCGTGACCAGCATGGTCTGGCATTCCACGCAAGCGATCGACGCGGTGTGGCCGTGGTGGGCGTTTGGAATCACCACCGGACTGCTGTTGCTGACCGGATTGGCGATGATCGAGAAGCACCGACCGCGACTGAACCAATGGGCAAACCAATTGGCGAGCTGGGAAAGTTAGTCCGATTGGTCAAACCTGGCCTCTCATCGAAGCAACCAAGTTCGCTACACTGACCCGCCTCGCAAGTGCCAACGAAACAAAATCGCGTTGTTGACAGCGAAGGAAACCCAACGGGTGACGCCCTGCTGTTGAAGTGACTCACAACCCGACGCGTGAGCGAGGGACCACAACCAATCCTTCGCTCATCCGCCGAACGACTAGGCAAGGCGGATTCGCTTCGAAGGTACCTGAACCAACAACGAACTTGTCTCAACCACGGAGGATCAACGATGGCAAAATCAGAACAACAAAAGCAAAAGAAGCTGGCCAAACTGAAGGCCAAAGAGCAACGCAAAAAGAAAGAGCTCGCTCGCCAGCAACAGATGATGGCATCCATGGCGGGCAAAATGCGAGCCGCCGCCACCGGAACGATCAAGGACTGCATGATCAGCGCCGATCTGCTGGCCCCCAACCCAACCCGCCCCGCGATCGGGCACGTGATGCTTTCGCGAACGGCACCGGGCGGCCAAATTGCCACGGCGTTCTTCTTGGTGGACCTGGGTTGCATGGGCGTCAAAGACGTGGCTGGCAACTATCGCACCCTGACGGAATACAACGATGTGATCGCTGACATGCAGTCACGCCAGATGCTGCAACCGTGCCAGCCCGAGTTCGCGCGCGGGGTCGTGGAAGCCGCGATCGCGTATGCCGAATCATGCGGCCTGCAACCGCACCCTGACTACAGCAAGTACGCGCCCTTGTGGCACCACATCGAGCCCGAATCGGTGGGGGAGGCACTTGCCTTTGGAACGAACGGGAAACCGACTTACATCGCGGGCCCGTATGACGACACGGGAAGACAAATGCGGATCTACAACCGCTTGCTCGAAACCCTCGGCGAAGGCAACTTCGAATTTGCAATGGCCACGTTGGGCGATCAGAACTTCGATGACTTCGAACTGGATGAAGAGATCGATCTCGGCGAAGAGAGTTCGATGGTGCGAATCGATTCCGCAGAGTGAGTCAACGCGAAGTGATGAGTCGAGCCGAGCCCATGGGCATCGGCTGATTCATCCAACTGCGGCGTCTCAGATTTTCGACCCAGGGCGACCCCGGTGATTTTAAACCAGTGCTGGGTCACAGCTTGGAATGCGGGGTGATGACTTTCGCCGCTCAGGCGTTCGCCTCGGTTCCACCACCACAGAACCGGGGCGAACGCCCAAACGGCTCACCAAACGACGAAGTGGTGACGCAGCACCAGGCTCAGCGATTCAGTGCGTGCCAGCCCGACTCTTGATGCTGGGTGGCTTGGGGTTTCGCAGGTTGCGAAGCCCGAGGCGTCGCATTGACGGGGGCCACAGCGGGACGTCGACTTTGCACCCGATTCAAACGCTCTTGGACGGGCTGGCGAACAGGCTGGTAGTCGCCAGCAGGCTCGGACAACGCAGCCGTTTCTGGCAGCGAGGGCCGACGTTCCGTCAACGACGCTTCGCGGACTTTGTATCCCCACTGAACCGGACCTTCATCCTCCATCGAAGGAACCATTCGTGATTGAGCTTGCTCGTAAGCTCCACCGCTGGTGCGCGGTGGAGGCGGCAGGGCTGGCAACAAATCGGGTGCCTGCAATGGACCAACTCCCGAGCCGGATGGCGGCGTCAACGATGGGATCGAACGGACTGGCGAGGTGCTCGGACGAGCAACCGGTGCGGCCGCTTGGGCCGAACCATCATCAAACGCATGACGATAACCCTCCGGTGCTGGAATGGGTCGCACACGAGGAGCGGCAGACGGATTGGCAGAAAGGTTTCCGGCGGTCAAACGTCGCAAGTCCTCGCGATCCCGCTGGACCTCTTGCCGGCTTCGACTGAGATAGTCGTCCAACGAGTTTTGAGGGCCCTCTTCGCTTTCGCCCTGATCCTCCAGTTCGCTTTGGTATCGATAACTGTCGTAGACATCACTCGAATCAGTGCGTTCCGCTTCAGCAGGCTCCTTGGCTGGGCTGTTTGACTGAGCTGGTGGCTCAATGCTGTATCGGTATTGCGATGCTGGCGGCTGATCGGACGGTGAAGACTGCGACTCGGCAGGCGGTTCACTGGCGTAGGGCGACCCTGTCAACGGCGAAAGCGTTTGCCGCTGAGCGTCGAATGGCTGCAAGTTCGAAGGAGCCGAAGCTGGCGGCGCCATCGGCTGCAGGTCTCCCGTTTGGGCGACTCCACCATAGCCATTGGGATCAATCGTACTGGGGATTGCCGAAGCGGAAGGAGCACCGCCCCAACTTGGCTGAGCCGCGTACGAACCGGCAGGTGCCAACTGAGTCGAAGGCGAGGCAGCGTAAGGCGAAGCACCGTAGGGACTGGTGACCGGAGCCACCGAAGTCGCAATGCCGCACGAGTCGACCGTGGTCATGCACGGATCCATCGTGGTGGGAGCGACCATGGTCGGCTGCGATGCCAAACCTTGGAACGTGGTGTAAGGGGTTCGCTGCAACTGCTGAACGGTTGAATCACAAGCGCGTTGAACCGTGACCGTGGTTCCGGTGACAGGGTCCAAGGTCGTGGCAGGCCGATAGTAGGTGATCGGTGCGGTGTAATAGGAACTGCGATAGCCTGTTCCCAGCAACGAATTGAAAAACCGCGACAGTCCACTTCGGATCGGTGTCGGGTACCCCGTCGCTGCTGAATAGCCAGTCGCGGGACGGTAGGCCGTGACGGGCTGGACACCTGCGGGGTTGGTCGCGTAGCTGCTGTTGGGATAAACGTTGCCCGCCCCCATGAAGGTGCTGCCCGTGGAAACGGCCCCTCGGTAGCCGGAAACGACAGGTGAGTTGACAGTGGGCAACCCGGTGTAGACCGAGGGATTGTCCAGCGGCACAGCTCCGTAGGCGGGACGCTGCAACGAATAAGCCTGCGACGGCGTGTAAATGCTGGTCGGATTGAGCGGCAACAACGACGAATTTGGCGCCGCGGTCATCAGCGGTGTGTAACCCGCCGTGTAGCCCGGGTAATTGGCGGCATAGCCAGGCGGAGGGGCAATCGCGGGCGCCCCCATGGCGGGCCCAGGCATGGGGGTGATCGTTGTGACAGGCGCACCCACGACCGGCGTGTACCCCGCGACGTACGCGGGTTGCTTGCCATACAGCCAATCGGTCAAGCAGCACGCGTTGGCAACGGGCGCGGCAAAGGAGCCCACAAACTGGCTCAGGACGGCAAACGGCAACACATATCGGCGATGACACCAACGCATCAGCACAACCAATCAGGTTTGAATCATATCGGGAAGGACGGACTGACCGACCGCATCTCAGGGGCCGGATCAAACACGAACTCAACTCTTTGAAAACCACGCAACGACGCGCAGTTGCCGCAAGTGAAGGTTTTGAAAGCCCAAAGGTCAATGATTCTTGAGCTGCAGTTCACCGCTTGGCAAGCATTTCGGGCCGTTGGTTGCCGGTCGAAACGATTGCGACGGTTGGGGTAGATCCTGGCCGGACACATGGTGATTTCACAACCTCCAAAGCCCTCCTGCCACGTTGGCAACCGCGGACCCCAGAACCAGGCACCCAACTTTGGCCTGCCGCCCACCCCGTTTTCATAACCCCCGAACCCTTCGAGACTTACAACAAAACCAAAACGCTCGGTACGGCGATTGCTACCTGCGAGCCCCAACGAACGCATTCGTGCCCGAATGGCCGAACCGCCTCGTTCGACCCGAACACATTCCCCCGTCTCTTTCCCTCTTGGCATCGAATCCGTGGCCGCCTGGACTCGCACCTTTGCGATCGTCCAACACCCGCGAGCCTGTCGGATCCAAACCACCTCAGGAGAACTACATCGTGGCAAAGCAGATCGTTTTCGACGATGACGCACGCGGCCCATTGCTTGCCGGCGTCAGCAAGCTGGCCCGTGCTGTCCGCAGCACACTTGGCCCTCGTGGCCGCAACGCCGTTTTGGACAAAGGATGGGGCTCGCCCAAAGTCACCAAGGACGGCGTGACCGTTGCCGAGGACATCGAACTGGACGATCCATTCGAAAACCTCGGTGCTCAACTGGTCAAAGAAGCTGCCAGCAAGACCAACGACGTGGCTGGTGACGGCACGACCACCGCGACGGTGCTCAGCGAAGCCATCTTCCGTGAAGGCCTGAAAATGGTCGCAACCGGAGCCGACCCCATGGCTCTGTCCCGCGGCATCCAAAAGGCTGTCGACACCGCGATCGCTCAAATCGCCAAAATGGCGACCCCGATCAACGAGAAAAGCAAGAGCGACATCAAACAAGTCGCCACGATCGCCGGCAACAACGACCCCCAAATTGGTGACGTCCTCGCAGACGCCTTCACCAAGGTCGGCAAAAACGGCGTGATCACGGTCGAAGAAGGCCGCAGCAACGAGACTTACGTCGACGTTGTCGAAGGCATGCAATTCGATCGCGGATTCTTGTCGCCTCACTTCGTCACCAACCAAGACGACGTCACGGTTGAACTGGATGACTGCTACATCCTGTTGTTCGAAGAAAAGATCAGCAACAACAAGAAGATGATTCCGTTGTTGGAAGCGATCAGCAAAGCCAAGAAGCCTTTGTTGATCATCGCCGAAGACACCGAAGGCGAAGCGCTCGCCACTTTGGTCGTCAACAAGATGCGTGGCATCCTGTCGGCCTGTGCCGTCAAGGCTCCTGGTTACGGCGATCGCCGCAAAGCCATCTTGGGCGACATCGCTGCCCTGACCGGCGGCAAGGCGATCTTCAAGGACCTCGGCATCGACCTGGAAAGCGTCAAGGTTTCCGACCTCGGCCGCGCCAAACAAATTCGCATCACCAGCGAAGCCACCACCATCGTCGGTGGTGCTGGCAAGAAAGCTGACATCGAAGGCCGAGTCGCTCAAATCCGTCGCGAAATCGAAGCGACTGACAGCGACTATGACCGCGAAAAACTGCAAGAGCGTTTGGCAAAACTCGCCGGCGGTGTGGCTCAGATCAACGTCGGTGCAGCAACCGAAACCGAGATGAAGGAACGCAAAGCCCTCATCGACGACGCTCGTGCAGCAACCCAAGCTGCACTCGAAGAAGGCATCGTCCCCGGTGGCGGAACCGCACTCCTGCGTTGCCGTGCTGCCGTTGAAAAACTGGAAAAAGCAACCGAAGGCGATCAAAAGCTCGGCGTGCGAATCATTCGCAACGTGCTCGACCAGCCCATGCGTGCGATCGCCAACAACGCTGGCCTCGACGGAGCCGTGGTCGTCAACCGCGTGCTTCAGATGAAGGGCAAAACAGAAGGCTACGACGCCAACGCTGACAAGTATTGCGATCTCGTCGCAGCTGGCATCGTCGACCCCGCCAAAGTGGTTCGCACCTCGCTGACCAACGCCGCATCGGTCGCCGCTTTGTTGCTGACCACCGAATCGTTGGTCGCCGAAATCCCCGTCGAAGAAGAACCTGCCGGTGGCGATCATCACGATCACGGCATGGGCGGCGGAATGCCAGACATGGGCGGCATGGGAATGGGTGGCATGGGCGGAATGGGAGGCATGGGTGGCATGGGCGGCATGATGTAAGCCGCTGCCCGCGACCCTCCTTTCAATCCTTTTTTCACCCCCACATCAAACTCAACTTTCAACTCACAGGAATTAACTCATGGCCACTGCTAAAAAAATCAACCTGCGTCCTCTCGATGACCGCGTCGTGGTTCAACCCAGCGAAGCCGAAGAAACCACCGCTGGCGGAATCGTGCTCCCCGACTCGGCCAAAGAAAAGCCACAACGCGGCACGGTCGTCGCCGTTGGACCTGGCAAGTTGCTCGATAGCGGCAACCGCGGTGAACTGAGCGTTTCGGTCGGCGACGTCGTGATCTACGGCAAGTACGGCGGAAGCGAAATCGAAGTCGATGGACACGAAATGAAGATTCTTCGCGAAAGCGATATTTTGGCCAAGATCGGCTGATCCGGTTCGTTCTTTCACCCCAAAACATCTACGAGGAATTCAGTCGTGGCAAAACAATTGCTTTTTGACGATCACGCTCGGGCCCGCATGTTGGCCGGCGTTGAAAAACTGGCCAAGGCCGTCGCAACGACGATGGGCCCCACCGGTCGGAATGTGATCATCGACAAATCCTTTGGCGGTCCCACCGTGACCAAAGACGGCGTGACCGTTGCCAAAGAAATCGAACTCGAAGATCGCTTCGAGAACATGGGTGCGAAACTCGTCATCGAAGTCGCTCAAAAGACCAGCGACTTGGCCGGCGACGGAACCACCACCGCAACCGTGCTCGCTCGTGCCATCTTCAAAGAAGGCCTGCGAAACATCGTTGCCGGTAGCAACCCAACCGCGATTCGTCGCGGGATCGAAAAGGCTGTCGAAGCCGCTTGCGATCAATTGGTTGAAATGGGACGCCCAGTCAACGGGAAACAAGAAGTCGCTCACGTCGGTGCGATCTCTGCCAACAACGACAACGTGATCGGCGAATTGCTCGCGGACGCGTTGGAACGAGTCGGCAAAGACGGCGTCATCACCGTGGAAGAAGGCAAGAGCCGCAACACCGAAGTCGAATACGTCGACGGAATGCAGTTCGACAAAGGCTACGTCTCGCCTTACTTCATCAACGATTCCAGCACCATGGAAGCGAGTCTCGAAGACGCGTTGGTGTTGTTGTACGAAAAGAAAGTCAGCAACATCCGCGACCTCGTGCCGTTGCTCGAGAAGACCGCTCAAACCGGTCAGCCCCTGTTGATCATCGCAGAAGACGTCGATGCGGAAGCATTGACGTTGCTGGTGGTCAACAAACTCCGTGGCACGCTGAACGTGTGTGCGGTCAAGGCTCCTGGCTTCGGCGACCGTCGCAAATCCATGCTGGGTGACATCGCAACGTTGACCGGCGGAACGCTGATCAGCGAAGACCTCGGCATGCAGCTCGAGAACGTCACCTTGGAACACCTCGGTCGCGCGAAGAAAGTCACCGTCGACAAGTCGAACACGACCATCGTCGAAGGTGCCGGCAAACGCGAAGACATCGACAAACGTGTCGCTCAAATCCGCGCTCAAATCGAGCAAACGGACAGCGATTACGACAAGGAAAAGTTCCAAGAGCGTTTGGCCAAACTGGCCGGCGGTGTGGCTGTCATCAGCGTCGGTGCCGAAACCGAAGCTGAAATGAAGCAAACCAAGGCTCGCTTGGAAGACGCTTTGCACGCAACCCGCGCTGCAGTCGAAGAAGGCATCCTGCCTGGTGGCGGTGTGGCTTTGGTTCACTGCCGCGAAGCGTTGGAAGCTGCCAAGAAGAAGGCCAAAGGCGACGAGAAAATCGGAGTCGAGATTGTCCTGCGAGCCCTGGATGCTCCCATGCGTCAAATCGCCGACAACGGTGGCATCGACGGCAGCGTTGTGGTCGACGAAGTCTTGCAAAAGAACAACCCCAAGATCGGTTTCAACGCTCACACGGGCGAATACACCGACATGGTCAAAGCCGGCGTCATCGACCCGGTCAAAGTGGTTCGCACCGCCTTGACCAATGCCGCCAGCATTGCAGGCTTGTTGCTCACGACCGAAGCCTTGGTCACGAACTTCGAGCAAGAAGACAAAGACAAACGTCCTGTCGAAGGCATGATTAGCTAATCGCCTTTCCAAATCCGCCAGCGTCGAAGGACAGGATCATTGATTCCGCCTTCGACACTGCAATTTATAAATGGGCCGTTCGCCATCGGTGAGCGGCCCGTTTTCATGACCCTCCCAGCGTCGTTCCCATCACGTCCCAGCCGGACCGATGGACGACTCGGCGCCGAGGTGATCACCGACCACGAACACTCACTGTTTGATTTCTCATGGCCACCCAAACCTGCTACTACGAAGTGCTGAAGGTCGAGCGAACGGCCACGAAGCAGCAGGTCGATCGCGCGTACCGCAAACTTGCTATCAAGTACCACCCCGATAGCAACCGGGACGACGAAACCGCGACGACAAAATTCAAAGAAGCCACCGAAGCCTACGAAGTCCTCAGCGACGCCAACAAGCGAGCCCGGTACGACCAATACGGCCACGCCGGGGTCGAAGGCACCACGCAACAATACGGCGATGTCGAAGACATCTTCGAAGCCTTCGGCGACCTGTTCGGCGGCGGTTTTGGCGACATCTTTGGCGGAGGCTCCCGGCGGGGCGGTGGCGGGCGACGACGTGTTCGACGCGGCGCCGATGTTCGCTGCGATGTCACGCTGACACTCGAAGAAGCCGCTCGTGGATGCCACAAAGACATCGTCTTCCGTCGCCGCGTTTCGTGCGACACCTGCGACGGCAGTGGTGCTGCCGCAGGCAGCGAACCGGTCACCTGCACCATGTGCGGCGGACAGGGACAAGTCATCCAGTCCGCAGGCATCCTGCGTGTCCAAACGACTTGCCCAACCTGCAAAGGCGCTGGCAAACAAATCGGCGAACCCTGCGGGAAATGCCGTGGCACAGGAACACAAAACAAAAAGGCCGAGATGAACGTTGAGATCCCCGCGGGGGTCGACGACGGCATGCGAGTCCGCTTGCAGGGCGAGGGCGAACCCAGCCCCGATGGTGGCCCCAGCGGCGATTGCTACTGCTTCATCTCCGTCAAAGAACACGATCTGTTCAAACGCGAAGGCCAGCATCTGATTTTGCAGATGCCCATCTCCTACGCTCAGGCCGCGCTCGGCGCTGCGATCAACGTGCCGACTCTCGATGGACCGCACGAACTGACCGTTCCCTCCGGAACACAGACCGGACACGTCTTCACCATTCGTGGCCAGGGCATCGTCGATCCTCGCAGCGGACGAACCGGCGACTTGCTGGTCCAGATCTTCATCGAAGTCCCCAAGAAGCTCAGCGACAAACAACAAAAACTGCTCCGCGAATTGGCCGAACTCGACCACGATTCAGTGCTTCCCGAACGCACTTCGTTTCTCGACAAACTTCGCCACTTTTTTGACCCCGAACCGGAAGACGCCAACACCGGCTCAACCGACACGGAGAAAGACTCATGAACGAACCATCCAAAGAAGAATTCCAATCCGAAGACGAATCATTGGACTCCCAAGCCAACGCTTCGTTCGAAAACGATTCCGCCACCAACGACGAAGCCTTCTCCCAAGCCGGTGAGGAAACTCGCGACGAAGAAATGATGCGTCTGCGTGGCGAAGTGGAAGAAGCGAACAAGCGTGTTTTGCAAGCCCAAGCCGAAGCGGAGAACTTCCGCAAACGCTTGCGACGCGACACCGAAGCCCAACTGAAATTCGCTGGCATGCCGCTGGTCACCGACATCCTCCAAGTCCGCGACAACCTGTTGCGAGCGATCGACGCAGCAACCGCTGCGGGGGAAGGGGAATCGGTCGCCGGATTGGTCGAAGGTGTTTCCATGGTTCGCAAGCAGCTCGATGACGTGCTGGCCAAACACGCGATCAAAGAGATCCCGGCCGCAGGCGAACTGTTCGACCCGAACTTTCACGAAGCCATCTCGCAAATGCCTCATCCTGAGATCGCCTCGGGCATGGTGGCTCACGTCGCCACACCTGGCTTCCAAATGCATGACCGCGTTGTGCGTCCGGCTCAAGTCGTCGTCAGCACCGGTGATGGCTCCGCCTGATCCGTGGCGAAAGTCGTCAAGACTTTCGAAGATCACCGACTCGACTTTGACGTCATTCCTCCCTCCCCCTTCTTCTTTCAATCCTTTGCTATGCCGACTTACGATTATCTGTGCGAAGCTTGTGGTCACGAGTTGGAAGTGTTCCAAGGCATCAACGACGAAGTGCTGAAGAAGTGCCCGGAATGCAAAAAGAACAAACTGCAACGCCAGTTTGGAACCGGGGCTGCAATCGTCTTCAAAGGCAGCGGTTTCTACCAAACCGACTACCGCAGCGAGAGCTACAAAAAAGGTCAGAGCGCCGACAAACCCAAGGCGGAACCCAAAGGCGATGGAAAAAAGAGCGACAGCAAAGCGAAGAAGTCGAAGGACTGAACGCGCTCATTGGCTCGTGCCCCGATGCAGCTTGTTTTCCGGAGAATGACGTAGCGAAAGTCGTCAAGACTTTCGAAGATCTCGTGACGGTCGAAACTCTTGACGAGTGTCGTCGACGGACGGAAACCTCCTTTCAGCAGTGACGCCGCGTTTGCTACCAGTTCAAACGCGGCAACCGCCGTTCAGAATCATTCGTCGTCAATCGCTTGAGAACCTGCTACGATTGCCGGCATGGATGTTCTGTGTTTGCAATCAGGAAGCAGCGGCAACTGTGTCTTCGTCGACACGGGCTCGGTATGCCTGCTCTTTGATGCGGGAATCAGTTTCCGCAAAGTCCAAACACGCTTGAACGAAGCCGGGCGTGATGCCTCGGAAATCGATGCCATCGTGATCTCGCACGAACACCGCGACCACATCGGTTGCCTGGGCGTCCTGAACCGCAAACTGAACGTGCCGATTCACATCAGTCGGCGAACCCTGCGAGCGACCGAAAGCCGCGTTCCACTTGGCCCCGTCCAAGACATCCAGCACTTCGTTCCCGGCGAATCATTCACGGTCGGCCAGACGACCATCGAAACCATGCCCACGCCGCACGACGGAGTCGACGGGGCCGCCTTCACACTCGACAACGGATGCTCTCGATTTGGATTGTGGACGGATCTGGGATGTGTCTTCGATGACCTGCTCGCCAGCGTCAACACGCTCGATGCATTGCTCATCGAAAGCAACTACGACGAAGACATGCTGGCCGCCTCGGCCTACCCCGACTTCCTTCGCGATCGCATCTCGGGTTCCGGCGGGCACATCTCCAACCGCGAAGCCGCGGAAGTGATCTCGCACGCCAGCGACCATCTGCAGTGGGCCTGCTTGGCTCACCTTTCCGACGAGAACAACGACCCCGACGTGACGCTGCGAACCCACCGTGAATGCCTCGGCGATCAACTGCACCTGATCTGTGCCGACCGCCATCTCGCGACGCAAGCCCTTCGGGTCTCCCCCTCGAAGAACCAAAAACTCACGCAGCAGCTGTTCTTCTAAGTAGGTCGGCAGGAACGAGCAGGCACAATCATGTGAGCCGCTTGGGCGTTCACCCCGGTTTTGCGTGGGAACCGTGGCTAACGCCAAACGGCTCACATACCCGATGACACCTGCGTACCTGCTTCAACGTCTGGGGTTGTGACGCACTATGGTTTCGCGAGTTTCCATCCCGCCGTGATCAATGGCCACGGCGGAATGGAGAGTTTTTTGAGCCAGCCGAAACTCTTGACGAGTTTCGCTACACAACCAGACGTTTCAGGATGGAACCAAACGCACAACGCCGACGACTCCCCGAATCCATCCGTTAGGGCGAACTAGCTTCCTTCCGCGTTCGGTTTTCCATGATTAATTTGACGCAGCAAGTCAATTGAGTCAGAGTCTTCGCTTCTTCCTTCTCCTCTCTTGCTGCAGTTGAGCGACCCCATGACCGTCAGCATCTTCAATGACGTCATCGGCCCGGTGATGCGTGGCCCCAGCAGTTCGCACTGCGCCGCGGCACTTCGAATTGGGCGTCTGGCCCGTGATTTGGTGGGGGGCGACCTCCAGCATGTGCTGATCCAGTTCGACGAATCCGGATCGCTACCCGCGACCCACACCAGCCAAGGATCCGACATGGGGCTGTTCGGCGGGCTGCTGGGATGGGAAGCCCACGACGAACGCCTGCCCAACTCTCGCCAACACTTGATCGACAATGGCATCGCCTTTGAATTCGAATACGGCGACTTCGGCGACGCTCACCCGAACACTTACCGCCTGACGGTTTGCGGCGAACAAGAGTCGCACACGTTGATCGCGATCTCGACCGGTGGGGGCATGATTGAGGTCACCTCCATCGATGACTTCGAGGTCCGCATGGACGGCGGCTTTGACGAGACCTTGGTTCGCCTCAATGCTCCCGCCTGCGACGACACCATCCAAGCCCTGGATTGTGAGTCGCTGGCGAAAGAACTGCTGGCTGACCATGTCCATGTACGGACATCCGATCAAAATGTGATGCTGCAGATTCAATCCAGCCAACGCTTGGAATCCGCGACGCTACAAAGATCACTTCCATGGGAAAGCTCCGAGCCGATCGTTCGGCTGGCCCCCGTGCTTCCCATCCGCTCGCGTCCCCAGGCAAAGCTCCCCTTTCAAGATTGCAGCACGCTGACATCGCTAGCCGAGGTGGATTCCAAGCCACTTTGGAAATGGGCGGTTGAATACGAAACGCAGCGTGGCGGCTTGACCGAACGCGAAGTCCTGGATCGCATGATCAAGATCGTTCAGATCGCCCGCACCAGCATTGAGTCCGGTCTGAACGGAACCGAGTACGCCGACCGAGTGCTCGGATACCAGTCCGGCGGTTTTCGCGACAAGTTGCAGTCCGGTCAGTTGCTCGACGCGGGTGCGCTGAACCAAATCGTGCTTTACACGACCGCCATGATGGAAGTGAAAAGCTCGATGGGCGTCATCATTGCCGCTCCCACTGCGGGAGCCTGCGCGGCACTGCCAGCGACTTGCTTGGCGATGGGCGAGTCCTTGTCACTCTCCGACGAAGAAATCGCCAAAGCGTTTCTGGCGGCCGGTTTGATCGGCGTGTTCATCGCGACCGCCTGGAGCTTCGCTGCCGAAGTCGGTGGATGCCAAGCCGAAGGTGGCTCGGCCGCAGCGATGTCCGCGGCAGCACTGGTCACGATGGCGGGTGGAACAACCACGCAAGCCACCGGCGCCGCATCGATGGCTCTGCAAAACATGTTGGGCCTGATCTGCGATCCGGTTGCCAACCGTGTGGAAGTCCCCTGCTTGGGCAAGAACGTGATCGCGGCCAGCAACGCGATCTCCTGTGCCAACATGTGCTTGGCTGGATTCGATCCCGTCATCCCACTGGACGAAACCATCGACGCGGCTCGCCGAGTCTCCGAACGGATGCCGCGTGAACATCGCTGCACCGCCCTGGGCGGCTTGGCCACCACGCCAACATCCCTGCAGATCGAAAAGCGACTGCAACAATGCGGCAGCGGATGTGGATGCAGCGGCGGAGCGGCTCCCATTCAATTGGACGCCAAGGTGCCCACTGCGACTTGAGCCAGTGGTCTGTTACAGCTTGGTTTCCGGGTAGCGAAACTCGTCAAGAGTTTTGTCGGTAGCGGAAAAACCGAAAGTCTTGACGACTTTCGCTACGGAGAGCAATTGCACCAACAGCATTTGATCGTGCGTTGCTAAGCCGCCAGCCATATCCCGTATCTTTAAGGGATATCAACCGGTTCGCGCCCGGCTCGCGTCAGGAGCTTCCGAAAGAGGTCTGGGTCGATCGCCTCGGAGATGAACTTCACGGCGCCGTCACCCATGCCGACGTGAAACCCTCCCTGCCAAGCCTGCCCCAGCCCGTTCAGCGGATCGTCCAGGTCAATCGCAATGTCCTCCGGCTTGGTCCAGACAACGGCTTGCTCCGCATTCGTTTCCAAAACCAAAACGGAATTCGAAAGTCCGTCCAAGAATTCCCGAAACCCAGTTCGCTGCCTCGGTTTCAGACCAATCGTGTCGCCGACGACGGCTTGGTAGATCGTGTGCCCAGGCGGGACGAGCACGCCGGGCGGCTGATAGACCGAAGGGATCTGCTGAGCCAAGGGAAGGTTGTGCTCGCTGTCCCAGGGTTCGTCCAATCGGAATTGCTGGTACAGCTCATTCTCGTCATGGAAGGGCAACAAAGCCACTCGCCAACTCAGCAACGGATTCCCATCGTCATCCACGATGGCAGAGAGAGGCAGTTCGCTAAAAGCGGCGTGGTGATTGTGCATCGCCAACATGATCTGCTTGATGTTGTTGGATGACTGCATCCGACGCGCCGCTTGTCTGGCAGCTTGCACAGCCGGCAGCAACAACCCCACCAACACGCCGGTCGATGCGATTCCCATCTGCGACTCCACCGCGATGGTCAGATCCGTGCCCTCGCGAATTGGCTGAATCGCCTCCTTCACTAAGGCTGAGACTCGCTCGGCATACGCTTCTGTTGCCTGCCGCATCATCGGGGACATATCGCCCACCGACCTTCTCGACGGGCGCCGACTCCGCCAACAAGTCGGTCTGCACCACCGCGCGAAGAGCGTCTTGTGCATGAGTTTTCGAGGAACCGCCCGGCACCGCCGTCGCGGCGAGCACCAGGATCATCCCCAGCCACTTCGAGTGCCCGCCAAATCCATTTTGCCGCTGTTTTCCGCGGCCTTTGCAAACAGTGTCCCGCATCTTCGATCCCCTCGTGTCAAAAAACTTGATTTTCCAAACTCATAGGCGCACGGCGGCTTCCGGCCTTTCGACGCTGCGAAACCGGACCAAACTTCCCACCATCACTTTGCTTCGATCCCCCAAAGGGGGTTATAGTACACCGCTGGTTTCAACCATGTTCACGACGGGAAATAACAGATGTCGCATTCGGCGGTCTCCAATCCTTCATCCGCTTCCTCGGTGACCGAACCATCGCTGAGCGATGACGATGTCCAAGCGGTCGATCGCCTCGGACGGTTGACCCAGCAACTCCGAGACGAGTTGGCTCGTGTGATCGTTGGCCAACGCGAGACGGTCGACTTGTTGTTGGTGTGTCTGTTTGCCCGGCGGCACGCTTTGCTGATGGGTGTCCCGGGACTCGCCAAGACACTGCTGGTCAGCAAGCTCGCCGAAACGATGTCGCTGCAGTTCAGTCGCATTCAGTTCACACCGGACTTGATGCCCATGGACATCACCGGCACCGACATCTTGCAAGACAACGGCGACGGGCGTCGCGAGTTCCAATTTGCTCACGGTCCCGTGTTCGCCAACATCGTGCTGGCCGACGAAATCAACCGAGCACCACCCAAGACCCAGGCCGCGATGCTGGAAGCGATGCAAGAGCAACGCATCACAGTCGTTGGCAAAGGCTTTGACTTGCCCCCACCGTTCATGGTGCTCGCAACTCAGAACCCAGTCGAACAAGAGGGCACGTACCCGTTGCCGGAAGCTCAACTGGATCGCTTCATGGCCTTGATCGAACTGGACTACCCATCCGAAGAAGAAGAGATCGCGATCGCGCGCACGACCACCGGCGGACGCCTGCCTGAACTCCAGCACTTGATGACGGCAGAAAACATCATCGCCAATCAAGACTTGGTGCGGCGTATCCCGGTGCCCGATCACATCTACACGGAAGCCGCCCAATTGGTCCGCAAGACTCGACCGGCCGGCGGAACCGCGCCGTCCTGGTTGCTGCCCTTGGTGTCCTGGGGTGCTGGTCCACGAGCGGTTCAGGATTTGATCTTGGGCGCCAAGTCTCACGCCGCCTTGGAAGGTTCGTACATGGTCCGCACCGAAGACGTTCGCGCGGTGGCTCAGCCCGTGCTGACTCACCGACTGATCACCACCTTCGCCGCCCAAGCCGAAGGCATGTCCGCTCGAGACATCGTCGCCCGATTGCTCGAGGAGGAAGGCTAGGTAGTAGCTGTTAGCTGTTAGTAAAAAAGAGGGAGCGTCAGCGACGCGATGTCCCCTCTCCCCCGGCTTCCGGGGGAGAGGGCAAGGGTGAGGGGGAATCCAACCCAAGTCTCAAAGCCAACCATGCCAATCCGCCAACCACCTCAATTCACCCAAAACGCACGCGAACTTCGCACCCACCAAACCAAGCCCGAATCACTCGTCTGGACACTCCTCCGCAACCGTCGACTCAACGGACACAAATTCCGACGCCAGTTTCCAATCCCGCCTTTCATCGCTGACTTCGCCTGCGTCGAGAAACGATTGATCGTTGAACTCGATGGCGACTACCACGAACATCAAGAGCAACAAGACATGAACCGAACAGCTCGATTGAACCGCGAAGGATGGACCGTGATTCGTTTTCGAAACACAGATGTCTTGGAGAACACTGAAGCGGTTGGTGTCGCGATTCTGCGGGCGATGGGGGAGGAATGGAAAAGTCATGAATGATGGTGTTTTGGAATCTGCCCCCTCACCCTTGCCCTCTCCCCCGGAAGCCGGGGGAGAGGGGACGACGCGTCGCTTCGCTCCTTGGGGGAGACAACTCTTAGCTTCTAGCTTCTAGCCTCTAGCCTCTAGCCTCTAGCCTCTAGCCTCTAGCCTCTAGCAACTCGCAACTCGCAACTCGCAACTCGCAACTCACTTCCAACGCTTTGTCCGAACAACACACTCCTCGCGAATTTCTGGAACCGACTGTCTTGGCAGGCTTGTCGGGGTTGCCTTTGTTTGCGCGCCGGCCAATGCGAGGCAATGTTTCTGGTCGGCACACCAGCCCCATGCGGGGCGCCAGTGTGGAGTTCGCCGAGTACCGGAAGTACGTGCCCGGCGATGACCTCAGGCGACTGGACTGGCGAGCCCATGGTCGCAGCGATCGCTACTACGTCAAAGAGTTCGAAGCGGACACCAACCTGCGATTGCAACTGGTTTTGGACACCAGCGGCTCAATGGAATATGGCTCCGGTGAACTCAATAAATTGCAGTACGCTCGTCGGATCGCCGCGGCGATTGGCTACTTGGCCGTGCAACAGGGCGACGCCGTGGGACTGTCGTGTGTCAGCAATGGCATCACCGGTCACCTGCCTCCACGCCGCAACCCGGCTCACCTCAAAACCATCTTCGATGCCCTCGAAGAAACTCGCGGCCAAGGCGAAACCCATCTCGCCGATGTCTTGCATGAATTGGCCGAGACAACCCGCCAAGCCGCGATGGTGATCGTGATCTCGGACTTCTTCGTCGATCCGGATCAACTGCGAAGCTGCTTTGAACACTTGCGATTCCGCAAACACGATCTGTCACTGTTCCATCTGCTCGATCCGATGGAACTGAACTTCGAATTTTCCCGGCCGACCCGCTTCCTCGACATGGAAGGAGGCACGGCCATCTTCGCGGAACCAAGCGAGATTGCGGATCGGTATCACGATGCCTTGCAAAGTTACTTGGATCAACTGCAACGGATCGTGGTGTCCTCCGGCGTCGACTACCACCGCGTCAGCATTGATCAACCGTACCCCGAAGTGCTGACGAACTTCTTGACCCGACGTGCGATGGCAAAGGGGGGACGATGAGCTTTCTCCAACCTTGGATGCTGCTCGCCCTGCCGATCGCTTTGCTGCCGATCCTGATCCACTTGATCAACCAGCGTCGTTATCAAACGACGCAGTGGGCCGCGATGAGGTTCCTGCTGGCCGCAAACCGAATGAATCGAGGTTACGCTCGCATTCGCCAGTGGGCCATTCTGGCTTTGCGAACCCTGGTGCTGTTGGCCTTGATCGTTGCCATCGGACGACCACTCGCCAGCGGTTCGCTGGGTGGCGGTTTGGTCGGCTCACTCTCAGGCGGCTCGTCCGCGAACACGATCGTGCTGCTGGATCGATCGCCCTCGATGAACGCCAACGCGGCGGGTGACTCGCGAACCAAACTGCAAGCCGGTGTGGCTCAAATCGCTGAAACATTGCAAACACTCGGTGCCGGCCGAGTCCTGCTGATCGACAGCAACACGGTCGCGGCGGCCGAATCATCCCCCGCGCGAGAACTGGCGTCTCCCGAAGAACTGCTGGACCTCCCGCAAACGGGCCCGTCGGATGCATCGGCAGACATCCCTGCGATGATGCTGGCGGCACTCGACACCATCCAAGCCAACTCGATGGGACAAACCGATGTTTGGATTTGCTCGGATGCTCGCGAACACGATTGGCAATCGCGAGACGGACGTTGGCCCACGCTTCGCGAAGCCCTCGCCCAATTCGGACGCCGAGTCCGGTTCCGTCTGTTGACCGTCGCGGGAACGGACCAACCCAACCGAGCGATCCGCATCGACGACATCGTCCTGCGATCCGAAGGCGATGAACGTGTGCTGATGCTGTCGGGCAAACTTCAAAGCGGTTCTGAAAACAGCGACACGGCGAACGCACCCGCGCCATCGATCCGCATGGATCTGGATGGAGCTGAATCGATTGTTGAACTGCCACTTGATTCCGGTTCGGGTGAATTCACGGACTTGCGAGTCCCCTTGGATCGTGAACAAGTGAGCGGACTGGGTCACGTGTCGTTGCCCGCCGATGGGAACAACGCCGACAACACGTATTACTTTGTCTTTGACGAACCACCGCCACGAAAAAGCGTGGTGGTGTCCTCGAACGAGGACGTTGCCAACGTGCTGCGATTGGCCGCCGAGATCACTCCCGATCCAAACATCGAGGCTTCCGCTGAAGTCCTGCTGCCCGCCGAAGTGCCATCGATCGCCTGGGATGAAACCGCACTCTTGCTTTGGCAAGCCCCACTGCCCACCGGCGCGTCCAACGCCGAACTTCGTAAACGCTTGGAATCGTTCCTGGACCGCGGGGGCCGAGTGATCTTCTTTCCGCCCGACAATCCTGATCCCAACGCGGAATTGTTTGGCGTGTCGTATTCTCCCTGGACGGACTTGAAAGACGACGTCTCGATCGCGACTTGGCGAGGTGAAGCCGACTTGCTCGGCAAGACATTGGCGGGAGCGTCCCTGCCGGTTGGAAAACTGAAGGTGCATCGTCTGGCGGCCCTGTCCGGTGAAACCACCCCGCTGGCCAAACTCTCCAATGACGAACCGGTGATGGTCCGAGTCCCCACGCCTCGCGGTGGCGTTTACTTTTGTGGCACGACCCCGGCGGCAGAGGATTCGACCCTTTCATCGGACGGTGTTGTGCTTTACGTGATGATCCAGCGAGCCTTGGTCGACGGTGCTGCGTCGCTGGCCAACACAGGTCGCTTGGATGCGGGAACGGTCGATGCAGAAGTAGCCGCGAGTTGGAAACGATTGCAAGGGCCGGACGATTCGCTTTCAACAGAACACGCTTTCACCGCAGGGGTCTACGCCGATGGTGACCGCTTCAACGCGATCAATCGATCCGCCGGAGAAGACGCCACCGACACACTGGAAGAATCCCAAATCGACGACCTCTTTCAAGGTTTGGTGTTGGAACGCGTCAACCAAACCGCGGGCGAGTCCAATTCCTTGGTCGATGAAGTCTGGCGAGCGTTCCTGATCTTGATGCTGATCGCGATGGTCGGCGAAGCCATCCTGTGTTTGCCGCGGCAATCCGCCCAACCAGCCTCCCCATCCGTCGGAGGTGCCACGGCATGATCGAAACCTACTCGCTCTCGTTTGCCTGGACGCCTTGGACGATCGCCATCGCGGTGCTGGCAATCACGTTGACGCTCGTGTTGGGCTTCCTGGCGTGCTGGCGAAACCACTTCCGCAAAGCGACGGTGTTGCTGGAAGCGTTGCGTTTGGTTGTCGTCGTGATCGCCGCGATGTTGCTCGGCGGTCCTGAATGGGTCGAACAATACGTTCCCGATGACAAACCCGTCGTCGCGGTGCTGTACGACAATTCCGGCAGCATGCAAACGCGGGACGTGGTGAATTCGGAACCTCAAACCCGCGAACAAGCAATCGCCTCGCTGACGCAAATCGAAGCTTGGAAGTCGCTCGAATCGCGGGCCGAAGTGGTCATCGAACCGTTCGCCGAAACCAAGCCAGAACCCAGCGCCCCCGATCGCATCACCCCGATCTCCAACCCCGCCGGAATTGCTCCTGGTGAGACCGCTGAGTTCGTCGAAGAGAAAGGCACGGACCTCTCCAGCCCACTGCTGGATGTCGTCCGCAAGCACCCACATTTGCTCGGCGTCGTGTTGGCGTCGGACGGAGACTGGAACCAAGGCGACGCGCCCGTGCGTGCGGCGGGCCGACTGCGATCGATGGGCGTTCCCGTGTTCACCGTTCCCGTGGGCAGCGAAGAACGTTTGCCCGATGTCGAACTGCTCAGCTTCGATGTGCCCACCTTTGCGATCGGCGGGAAAAAGGTTCGGATCCCCTTTTCGATCGAAAGCTCGCTACCACGAGACCACGCCGCGACGGTCACCATGACCACCTCCCAAGGCGAAACGATCACCAAGGACATCCGCATTGCCGCGATGGGCCGCACCAACGATTCGATCGATTGGGAACCGGAAGAACTCGGCGATGAAACGCTGACACTGACGATCAGTAAACATCCCAACGAACTGCTCAACGACAACAACGAGATCGCCGCGCCGATCTCCATTCGAGAAGAAAAACTTCGCGTGCTCGTGATCGAATCGGTTCCCCGCTGGGAATACCGTTATCTGCGAAACGCACTGTCTCGTGATCCGGGTGTGGAGGTTTCGTGCTTGCTGTTCCATCCGGGCTTGGACGCTCGCGGGGGAGGCAACTCCGATTACATCGCAACCTTCCCCGATACAAAGGAAGAGCTGTCGAAGTACGACGTCGTCTTCCTCGGCGACGTTGGCTTGGACGACGATCAACTGACAATGGAACAATGCGAGTGGTTGCATGGTTTGGTCGAACAACAAGCCAGCGGTTTGGTCTTCATCCCCGGTTGGGAAGGCCGCCAGCTCAGCTTGCAAGAGACACCGCTGAAGGATCTGTTGCCGGTCACGCTCGACGAAGGCCAACCTGGTGGCTGGGGTTCGCGGACCGCGCAGCACTTTGAACTCACGCAACTCGGTCGCCGCAGCTTGCTGACGAAACTCGCCGACACCGCCGACGACAACCTGGAAGTCTGGGGCAACCTGCCTGGATTTCAGTGGTACGCCCCCGTGCTGGCCGCCAAACCGGGATCGGAAACGCTGCTGGTTCACCAAGAGGTCAGCAACCGCTTCGGCCGCCTGCCGCTCCTGGTCACTCGGACTTATGGAGCGGGCAAAGTCCTGTTCATGGGAACCGATGGTGCTTGGCGTTGGCGAAAAGGCGTCGAGGATTTGTACCACTATCGGTTCTGGGGCCAAGTCGTGCGTTGGATGGCGTATCGCCGGAACATGGCCCAAGGCGAAACGATGCGTTTGTATTACTCGCCCGAACAACCGCAAGTCCGCCAAACGGTCAGCGTCAACGCAAACGTGATGGAAGCCAGCGGCGAACCGCTCTCCGAAGGCGACGTGACGTTGCAAATCGTTGCTCCGTCCGGCCGTTCGCAAACGATTCAACTGCAATCCTCGGGCGAAGCCTGGGGGGCGTTCGCGGGCCGCTTCACACCGGAAGAACCCGGCGAACACAACTTGACTTTGTTTTGCAAACAAACCGGTGACTCCTTGCAGACCACGGTGTTTGCTCAAGGAGTCGCCTTGGAACAAATTGGAAAACCAGCTCGCCCGGACGTGATGCAAGAAATCGCTCGCGTCACCAACGGGCAAGTCTTCACCGTCGATCGTGTGGAAGACGTGATCGCGTGGCTGTCCGCCATGCCTGACCGCCCGCCTTCGATTCGTCGCATCGCACTTTGGAGTCACCCGGCAATCGTCGGTGGATTCATCGCTCTGTTGGCATTGTTTTGGATCGGTCGCAAGGGAGTCGGATTGATATGAAGATTGCAGACAACCATTCACCCGCGCAAACAAACTTGCGCATTCCCGATTCGCTCAAGCAGCAATTGCTGACTTACCGGCGGCGAGTTTGGCAAATCAAACTGACCGAAGCCGTCGCGATCGTGGTCGCGGGAATCGGGCTGGCGTTTCTGCTCGTCTACGGGATGGATCGCTTCACCGACACACCGGCAATTCTCCGGGGCCTGCTCTGGATCGGCGGATTCGCATTGATCGGCATCGTGCCGTGGGCGATCTACAAATGGGTCTACAAGCACCAAGCCCTCGAACCGCTCGCCAGATTGCTGAGCGAAAAGATGCCCGCGATCGGTGACCGTTTGCTGGGCGTGATCGAGCTGACTCAGAACGCCTCCGAACAAGCTCGTTCACCCCAGCTTTGCCAAGCTGCCATGGTGCAGGTCGCCGACGATGCGGCAGGCAAAGACTTTCGCGGCGCCGCCCCGAACTCCTGGTACAAAGCCTGGACCGGTTTGGCCGCCGCCACCGTGCTGGCCATCGGAACCTTGGCGGTGACCTACCCCGCTGCGACCGGTAACGCGATGACGCGATTGCTGGCACCGTGGGGTTCCACGCCGCGATACACGTTCACTCGGATCGATGCGTTGGCGAGCGACGTCTACATTCCACACGGCGAACCGGTTGTGCTGCCGGTTGCCTTGAGCGCCGATTCTCGCTGGCAACCCGAGTCCGCCGAACTGCACATTGGGCAACAGAAACCAATCCAAGCCACCCTTCGCGATGGGCAGTACGCCTTTGCCCTGCCGCCCCAACTCAGCGAACATCCAATGTCGCTCACCGTTGGGGATGTGAAGCAATCGGTGAAACTGAAACCCACGCTGCGTCCTGAACTTTCCAAGATCGTCGCGGACGTGAACTTGCCCGAATACCTCGGCCAGCCTGAACCCAAACAAATCGACACACGAGGCGGTTCGCTGACCGTTGTACGCGGAAGCCAAGCCGTCGTGACCGCGATCGCCAATCGCGAATTGGCCGATGGGAAAGTCAACGAACAATCGCGGCCCGTCGATGGACCGCAATTGGCCAGCGACTCCGTGCAAGCCACTGAGACCGAAACACTGCAGTTCCAATGGCGTGATCAGATGGGACTGACGGGACGCGAACCGTTCACGCTGTCGATCGAGGCAATTGACGACGAAGCCCCCACGTTGATCTGCGATGGACTGGAACGCCAAGCCGTCGTGTTGGATTCGGAAACACTGACGTTCCAAGTCCGCGCCAACGATGACTTCGGCATCCGCCGCGTTGGCATCCAGTGGAAAGGCATGGACGTCGGTGCGGTCGAAGAACCCGCCGAAGGCGAACGTGCGCTCGCCGCAGGCGATCCGACCGCCGCCAGTCTGGAAGCGATGGGAACGTTTTCAGCCAAGTCGCTGGGGATTCCCGCTCAACCGATCGAACTGCAAGTTTGGGCGGAGGACTACCTGCCCGAGCGGGCCCGTGTGTTGTCGCCGCCTTTTTTGCTGTACGTCCTCACCCCGGACCAGCATGCGATTTGGATGACCGAACAACTGAGCAAATGGCATCGCCAAGCTCTCGACGTTCGAGACCGCGAACGCCAACTGCACGAGAAGAACAAACAACTTCGAGCGTTGTCCGCTGACGAAATCGAACTCGAGCAACACCAACGCGACATCGAACGCCAGGCATCTGCCGAACGCTCCAACGGCCGTCGACTGGAACGTCTCGGCCAAGCGGGTGACCAATTGGTTTTGGCGGCCTCGAAGAATCCCGAAATCGGTGTCGGCCACCTGGAACGTTGGGCGGAGATGCTGCAGGTTTTGCAGGACCTCTCCGACAACCGGATGCCCAGCGTCGCGAATTTGCTGGATGACGCGGCACAAGAGGCACCGAAAATTGCATCCAAACCTGGTCCCAAGAGTCCCGGCGGTCCCCAAGCGGGACAAAGTCGTGCGGGCGGCCCAGGCCCCGGTGCTCAAGCGTCCAAGCACCCTGGCCCCAAACCACGTGCGGCACCGCAGTTGGTCGACATGGAATCCTCGGCCAACTCACCCGATGAAGGCAAAGGCTCCCCCGGTGGTCCCAAGAAACCCAGCAATCCTGCGTTGCGTTTGCCAACCACCACAGTGATGGGCAAGAGCCAACCTTCGGATGACAAACCGAAGAAGGACGAGCCTTTGAAGATGACGCAAGCGATCACCGAGCAGAAAGAATTGCTCGACGAGTTCGACAAGATCGCCGACGAACTGAATCTCATCCTGGCGAATCTCGAAGGCAGCACGTTGGTCAAACGATTGAAGGCCGCCTCACGCAAACAGAACTTGGTCGCCAAGCAATTGACCAACCATCTCGAACCGGCATTTGGTCAACGTGCCCCACGCATCGACGAGAAAGTCAAAGAGGTCTTCACCTCACTACAAACCACCGAGGACGAAAGCACGGAACAAATCTCCTACATCATGGACGACATGGAGGCCTACTTTGAACGACGACGTTTCGCCCAGTTCAAAGTCACCTTGGACGAAATGAAATCCAGTGATGTGATCGGTGGCTTGCGTCAACTTTCCGCGGCGATCAAGGACCAACAGGGCATGTCCGTCGCGCAGTGTGAGTTCTGGTCCGATTCCCTGGACCGCTGGGCAGAAAACTTGGTCGACCCCGCCTGCAACGGCAGTTGCCCCGGCGGCAAGTCACCGGAAAGCCTGCCACCGTCGATCGTTCGCGACGTGATGCAAATTTTGGAATCCGAAGTCAACCTACGCGACGAAACTCGCGTGGCCGAACAAGCCAAGGAGGCCGTTGAATCCAAGGACCACGAAGCCACCGCGGCAACGCTGGCCAAGACTCAAACGGAGATCAACGAACGCGTCGTGGACGTGATTGGCCGCATTCGCGAATTGCCCGACGCGACCAAGCACTTCGGGAAAGAGCTCAAGATGCTGGCCGCTGTCGACTCAGTGATGACCGATGCCACTTCGATCTTGAAGCAACCCAACACGGGTTCCCAAGCCATTGCCGCCGAGACCGAAGCCATTGAATTGATTCTGCGTTCCAAACGCATCAACCCGAAGGGTGGCGGAGGCGGTGGCGGTTCGCCTGGTGGCGGAACCGGAGGCGGCAACAGTGCGGATTCCGCTTTGGCGTTGCTGGGCAAAAGCAAGAACGATAAGGAAGTGCGAGAGAACAAGAACGTCACGCAATCGACCGGTGAAACCGGCGCAGAACTGCCCGAAGAATTCCGTCGCGGACTGGATCAATACTTCAGCCGACTGGGAGGATCCTGATGTCCATCCGCCGCTGGAGCTTTCTACTGCTCGGTCTGATGGCACTGATGGCGCGTCCGGTCTCATCACAGGAACTGACGAATGAGGCGATCCAAGAATTCAATGTCCTCAATCGTTTGTTAGCCAAAGAAGTCCGAGCCAAGAAGGAGAAACCCAAACCACCCGAATTCCTCAAGCCACTGATGAATGCGGAATTGTCGTTCGTGCACCGAGTGTGCAAACCGACCGAAGAACAGATGCAGGCCATCGTCGAGTCGGCTCAAGAGGCGTTTGATGAAATGGGTGACTTGCTGGCGAACAACGCTCGAGTCAACCAGCAACCTCGATTTCATGGACTCAATGGTGAAACGCTTGCAGCGAATCCCTATCGCCGAATCCGCGACGACACGATGGACTTCCTGCCGTTGCTGTTAACAGAGCAGCAATTCCAAAAGTACAAGCAAGAATCCTCTCAACGAGAGCGGATCGAACGCGAGGCCGCCACGGACTACCTCGTCACTCTCTTGGATGCAAAGTTGGTTCTCACCGACGTGCAGCAACGAAAACTTCGAACGGTCTTTCTAACCGGATGGTCGGACCTCGATGTGGAATGGATTGGCAATTATGCCAACAACCCAAACTTCGTCCCGGTCATCCCCAGCAACCTGCTCCGAAAAGTCCTCAACTCCGATCAACAAGCGGCCTGGGCCTCTCATCAGCAGGTCAGCATGGGGGTCATGATCGGCCAATCCCCAGAGCGTTTCTTAGAAAAGGAGTGGCTGCCATGAAACCGTTTGGATGGGTTGGTTTGTTCGCTGCCATTCTGCTTGGGTCACTTGGCGGAATGGCTCCCACTCGGTGCGTTGCTCAGAACCAGATTGACTTGCCCCAGTTTGACAGTTGGATTTTTCAACGACATGGCCGAGACGAAGCACGCTGTCGCACCGGCCTCAAAAAGGAAATCGAACTTCAGTTCGTCCGAATTGAACAATCCACTCCGCTGACCGAGAGCCAAAAGGACGCCCTCCGGCTCGCCGGCCAAGGTGACATCAAACGCTTCTTTGACCGAGTCAACGACGCACGTGAAAAGTTCCTCCAGATGGAACAGAAGAACGGCAACCAAGACATCAATGAAGCCTACCAACTGGCATCGCCACTTCAGCAAGAACTGACCCAAGGTCTTTTTGGCAATGGATCCCTGATTCAGAAGGTCACTCGATACGTGATGACCGAAGACCAAGCCAGCGAATTGGAAGAGCTCGAAATCAAGCAGTACCGTGCCAAACTCGAAGGCAGCAGCAAAGTGTTCCTGGCCACGCTGGGGCGTGGCGCAGCCCTGACGGCTAAACAACAACGGCAACTGCATGAGCTCTTTCAGAAAAAAATCCAACAGATCCAAGAACTCCCAACCGGCAACAATCAAGTCGCGTTGCAGCACTACCTGCTCAGCATCTGGATCGGCGAAATCACAGAGAAGGAAGCTGAGCGCATTCTCGATCCAGAACAAATCCAAATCGTCGAGAGACTCGCGGAACGGGCCAAAGGCGTTCGCCAGATGCTCCTGCAACAGGGACTGATCCAATGAAGACCATGAGCCCCAACGCGATCCTCGCTTTGCTGATGATCGGAACATTCTTTTCAACCCCCGCCCAAGCCCAATTCCCGACCGCACAACTCGGCGATGTGGTCCCGCGTGATGTTCGAGAGATCTACGAAAAAGGCCTTCAGTATCTGGCCAAATCACAAACCGAGACGGGCGAATGGTCCGGCGGATCCTACGCCGGCCCCGGCGTGACCGGCATGGCCGTGATGACGTTCCTGGCCTCGGGTGAGGACCCCAACTACGGCATCTACAGCAGCAACATCCGCCGCGGGTTGATCAGCATCGTCAACTCACAAGATTCCAACTCGGGCATCCTGGGCGGCAACAGCGGCCCCGGCGGCCACGCCAGCATGTACAACCACGGCTTCGCAATGTTGGCTCTCGCCGAAGCCTACGGTGTGGTCAACGAACGCCTGCTCACCACCGGCGGCAAGAAACTGGATCGCTCGCTCGGCGAAGCCCTGGAACTCGCCGTTCGCGGCGCAGTGACCTCGCAAAAGAAGAACTCCTACGGGGGCTGGCGATACGGCGCGGATGCCAAAGACGCCGACACCTCCGTCAGTGGCGCTGTCATGGTCGGATTGCTGGCGGCCCGCAACGCGGGCGTCAAGGTTCCCGATGAAGCGATCGACCGCGGTGTGGCCTATTTCAAATCCATGACCAGCTCGTCCGGACAAGTCGCTTACGCTGGACTGGGTGGGTTTGACAATTCGACACCGCGAATTTCGATTGGGTGCTTGGTCTATGCCGTCTCACGCCGAAAAGACATGCCCGAATTCAAAACCACCTTGACCGCGTTGACCAACCAAATGGACACCTCCGGTGGGTCCTACAAAAGCTACGGAAACTACTACCAAGCCCAGGCGTTGTTCCAAGGCGATGTCGATGCCTGGGAAAAATGGAACAAGGATTTGATCCGTCAACTCAAGGCCAGCCAGAGCGACGATGGAAGCTTCTCGGGCAACTTTGGCCCCACCGTTGAAACCTCGTTGTCGCTGTTGGCCATGGCGCTCAACTTCCGCTTCTTGCCGATCTACGAACGATGAAAACCTTGGAAAATCACGATCGCATGAAACGACCATTCGCCAAGCTCATCCGGTGTTCAGACCTTGCAAACATCGGCGTTTTCACCCTTCACCCTCCCACTGGGAGGGTCGAGCGAAGCGAGGGGAGGGTCGAGCCTGAACTCAGCAATCGCACTCCCCGGCCCGAAGCGGACCGTCCCTCCCAAAGGCACCGAAGGACTTCCACCGCGGCGAGGGTGTCCCTGATCTTGCTAGTGGGCGCCTTTGGTTTCCTGAACCGGGCGTTGTGCACCCCTCCATTGTTCGCGAATGACTTTTCCGGGATCCTGCGACTGAACAATGGCGATCATGTGCTAGGGAATTTCGCAGCATCACGAATCAGCGAAGGAGAATCCCCAACGGTTGTGAACTGGCAAAACCAGGGGTTTGCCACACCGTTTTCCTTCCCCTTCGCGTCCTTGGCATCGGCCACCTTTCCGCCTCCCTCGGAAATCACCGCCACCCAAGGTCGGTTCGCACTGGAACTGCTCAATGGCGATCGTCTGTTCGGCGATATCGTCCAGGTTGGCGATCCATTGACGGTTTCCCTCACCGGAGGCGAAACATCGGAACTGCCTCTCGCCAAGGTTCGCCAAATTTTTCGCTGGGATGATAGCCGCGCCGTTGTCTTCCAAGGCCCCGGATCACGCGATGATTGGGAGTCGAACGGTCGACTTGAAAGCTGGGTGGATTCCCAGGGCACGTTGGAAACCAGCACCGCATTGGCCACCATTTTCCGCGACCTCCAGCTTCCGCGATTGGCTCGCGTCGAACTGGACATCGCCTGGGAAGGAAAACCGAACTTTGTCATCGCCATCGGCGTCGATCCTGAATCCCCTGAAAACACTTGGGCCGACGCATTCCACATTGAAGTTTGGGACGATGACGTCGTCGCCGTTTGGGAGGATGGTTCGCTGGCTGGGGTGGAATCCATCGCGAAACTCAAAGAACTCGGCAACCGGCTGCAGGTGACTTTGAAGATTGACCAAGCCAACCGTCACGTGATGATCGAATCGATGCGTGGCGAAACACTGACGCAGTACACGCTGCCCATCAAAACGCCACGGATTACTCAGACCGGCATCTACTTCCGCAACATCGACGGCACCCTTCGTATCCGTTCCTTGCAAGTCCTGCACGCCACCGATCCAGCTCCAAAATCCAATGACACCGCTGAAGCGTCCGAGAACACCGACGAAAACGGCGTCAAAACGACGGTCCACCTGACCAACGGCGATGCATTCCAAGGCATCTGGAAAGGCATCGAGGATAACTTGTGGCAGTTCCAAGCAGGCGAAGAAGAACGCTCCATCCATGCCGATCAAATCATGGTGGTGGACCTCGATCCAGCCGACTCGGATGAAGCTTCCGAGCCCGAACTGCCCAGTCTCGATCAATTGCAAATCCGAACTTTTGATGGAATGCGATTGAGCGGTCGCCTGCAACGAATCGATCAACAGTCTTTGCATGTGATCGCTGAGGCGACCCAAGGCGAAGTCACGATCCCGATTTCCAGCATCGATACAATTGACTTCCAAGCATCGAAACCGAACGTCCCTTCCCTGCGGGGACAAATGCGATTGGAACTTGAAGGCACACGGCTCCATGGACGTCTGCTCGACGCCGAACCCGACAGCCAACCAACGGCACTTCGGTTCGAACCGGCTGGCACCATCGCATCGGTCATGCGCCCCAATGTCACCGGAAAATTGATCCTGCGTCCCAAAGTGGAAACCACGAAATCCG
This sequence comes from Rhodopirellula sp. P2, assembly GCF_028768465.1. Classification (GTDB taxonomy): domain Bacteria; phylum Planctomycetota; class Planctomycetia; order Pirellulales; family Pirellulaceae; genus Rhodopirellula. The sequence continues at coordinate 1,637,112 of NZ_CP118225.1, read as the reverse complement.
CGACGGAGCTTCGTATCGAAAGGCTTCAAAAAATTCGTCAAGCGGTCCAAAAACAAAACGGTGTGGTGCAGGCTCAAAATCGCCAGGCCGCCCCCATCCGGCCAGCCGCAAAACCTGGGGTTTGGAATGTGTTCAGCAAAGTCTTTGATCCCCAAGCGAACTTAAAGACCGTCGCCGGAAAACCGATCTACCTGAAGACGGGAGAAGTCATTCCTGGCAAAGTGATTTCGATCGACGAAAACGAGGTCACCTTCGAATCAGGGATGACCCAAAAAACCAAGCTCCCGCGTGAACAAATCCGTGCGATTCATCTGAACTCGACCGGTTCGGAACCGGTCATCGATGAACAGGAACGCCAGCGATTGCTCACCGTTCCGCGGAATCGCAAGAACAGCCCGCCAACCCACCTCTTGATCGCCAACAACGGCGACATGATGCGTTGTCGACTGGTAACCCTGACGGAAGAAGTTGCCAAAGTGGAATCGCGGTTGGAAACGATCACGATTCCTCGCAACGTCATCTCGCAAATCATTTGGTTGAAACCACCACTCGAAACGGAAGACGAGAACACCCCCGACACGGATGCTGATACCGAAGTACAAAATGCTGACGAAGACACGAGCGATGGCACCGTCCTGACCGTGCAAGGCAAGATGCACGACGGCAACCGATTGTCCTTGGTTCCCGAGAGTGTCATCAACCAAACGTTGATCGGTGACAACTTTTTCCTCGGTCCGATCCGACTGCCGCTCTCCAACTGCGAAGAACTGTATTTCGGCCAAATCGACGACCGTGACAACCCCGACGACCCTCACGCCATTTGGCAGCTCGTGAACGCCCCTGAACCCATCATCGGCGACTCGGGTGGTGGGGACGACTCGCTGGCGGGCACTCGCTCTCCCTTGGTTGGAAATCCTGCTCCGGACTTCAAACTCAAAACACTCGACGGCGAACCGTTCCAAATCGCGGATCAAACCGGTCGCACACTGGTCCTGGATTTCTGGGCGACCTGGTGCGGCCCCTGTCTGCAAGCCATGCCCGTGATCGAGGAAGCCGTTGCCGAATTTGATCCTGAACAAGTCCGCTTGGTCGCCGTCAATTTGCAGGAGAGCGCCGAAGACATTCGCAACACACTCGACCGAATTGGGGTCAGCCCCGAAGTCGTGATGGACATCGACGGTGTCGCGGCAGGACGCTACCAAGCCAACGCGATTCCGCAGACCGTGGTGATCGACGCGGAGGGCACCGTGACACGAGTCTTCGTCGGTGGCGGCTCGAAACTGGGCGAACAATTGGCCGACGCGATTCGCGAAACGCTGGGTGAGCCTGCGGAACAAAACTGAGTTTCAAAAAAACTTTTCGACAGGCGTGAGATTCTCGCTCGGTGGAGGACTGTACTTTTTAGACGACACGTTTCATTCACAGCGTCGCTCGGACAGGAGCAACGTCGTGGAGCAGATGCGGCTTTTCTTTTCGGCGGTCCCCAGCCATGCACTCACCCGAGACACGACCGAGCTTGATCGTTCGCTTGGGCGGTGCGGAAGACCAATCGGCTTGGTGGTCGTTTGTGGAAACGTACGAGCCCTTTCTCAAACACCTGGTTGCCCGGCATGGAACGCCCCCGTCGCACGTCGCCGACGTCACCCAGCAAGTCCTGATCTCGATCGCTCGCAGCATTGATGGATTCGAAGACGACGGCAAAGACGCCTCGTTCCGGCGTTGGGTCCACCGGGTCTCTCGCAACGTCGTGATCAAATACATGGCTCGCCAGCGGAAACAAATCACTGGCCAGGGCGGCACGGACGCACTGTTGCAACTCGACCAACAGCCCGCCGTGGATGATCCCGTGTTGGAAGATCAGTACCAACATGAATTGATTGTCTGGGCGGCCGAGAAAGTCCGCTCCGAATTTGCCCCCACGAGCTGGAAAGCGTTTTGGGGCACGATGATCGAAGGCCGACCGGTTGCGGAGATCGCTGGAGAACTGAACGTCTCCGCCGGCAGCATTTACATGTCGCGTTCCCGCATCCTGCGTCGCATTCGAGTGGTTCTCGACGAGGTGATGCAGTGAAACCCCAACACCCCAGCGACGACGTCCTGCGATTGGTGCTCGACGAACACGCCGACGCGCTGACCGACGAAGATGTCACCTCGCACCTCGATGATTGCGAGCTCTGTCAAAACAGAATCGAGCGGTTTGCCGAGTCCTCCCACGCAATTCGTGAATCGCTTCGCCGCGAGACGATGTCAGGCAGCTTCACGCTCGACACGCCCAAGTTGGCTGAACCCAGCGAGACGGCTTGGCTGGCCGATTTCGCGGTATCGTTTCTGCAGCCAACCGACCAACCCGATGCGATTGGCAAACTCGGCGAATTCGAAGTCCAATCCGTGATCGGGCATGGCGGGATGGGAATTGTGCTGAAGGGTTTTCAACCGGAACTGAATCGTCCGGTGGCCATCAAAGTCATGTCGCCGCACTTGGCCTCGATCGGAACGGCTCGCAAACGTTTTCTTCGTGAGGCACAAGCGACCGCGGCGATCGTGCATCCCAACGTGATGCCGATTTTGTCTGTCAGTGAATCCGCCACCCTGCCCTACTTGGTGATGCCGTTTGTGGCGTGCCGAACACTGCAACAACGCATCGACACCGAGGGCCCACTGCCGATCACCGATGTGCTGCGGATCGGTATCCAAGTCGCCGCAGCACTCGCTGCCGCCCATCGTCAAGGATTGGTGCATCGTGACGTCAAGCCCGCCAACATTCTGATCGAACCCGCCGTCGACCGAACGATGCTGACCGACTTTGGTTTGGCCCGCGCCGCCGATGATGCAACCGTCACACGCTCCGGCGTGATCGCGGGAACCCCGCAGTACATGTCACCCGAACAAGCCCGTGGTGAATCGGTCGATGCTCGCAGCGATCTGTTTGCACTCGGATGTGTTCTGTACGCGATGGCAACAGGACGCCCGCCCTTTCGTTCGGAAACCAGCTACGGAATTCTCAGACGGATCACGGATCATCCTCATCGTCCGATGCGAGAAAGCCAAGCGAGTGTTCCGGTTTGGATGGACCACTTGGTCGATCAATTGCTTCGCAAGGATGCACGAAATCGAATCAGCAGCGCCGAAGAAACGCAGCGTTTGCTGGAAGCCTGCTTGGCCCACGTGCAACAACCCAGCATCCCTCTTCCGAGCGAAGTGATGGCATCGAAAAGACCCCACATCCGTCTCGCGATTCTACTGACGGTTCTGCTTCTGGCTTCCATCCCATTGTCGGCGATCAATGTTTGGAACCGATCCCGAACCAGCCAATCAACCGTCGTCGAGACGCAACCTGCTAGCAATTCGTCTTCGCCCCAACCCGAGCCCGTCGCCTCCGAGTATGCCTTTGCTGGGCCGGTCACCGAATCGGTGTGGGACGATCAGACAAAGAACGAAACCACCTCGTTCGCCGAGATCGATTCCCAACTGGAACTTATACAGAAGCAGATCGAATCGCTGCAACGAAGCCTCGAGGTCAAGGAACAACCGTGAGTGCATCGTCTCAGCTTCGCCGTCTTGAGCGAAGATGTCGTGCAGTTTTTACTTGCCGTTTCGCCAAGCGTTTATCATCACCCTCCCTCTGGGAGGGTCGAGCGAAGCGAGGGGAGGGTTATGGGGAAGAGTTACGCGAAGACCGTCAAAACTTGAGGGTCGACACGGACAATGCGGCGTGGGTTTTGGTTCTGTCCCACGCCCCAACGGGGCAGCTCTATGATAGCCCCAGGCATCGCCTGGGGTTTCGTTACGAACGCTCCAACGCGAGCCCCAACGGGGCGGCCCTAACAGAGAGTCCCGCAAAAACGCTAGGACCGCCCCGTTGGGGCTTTGCAATCTTGTTCCCGCCGCACCCCAGGGCGTCGCCCTGGGCTGTGATAGGGCTGCCCCGTTGGGGCGAAGTCGTGCAACAGAACTTACGCGGTCCAGAACGGTGTCACCCCTCAAGTGTTGACCGTCCAGGCAATGCACCTTGCTTCCCATGCCCGACCCTCACCCTCGCGTACGCCTGAACGGCGTCGCTCGACCTCTCCCCATACTTCGTTTCGGGAGAGGTGCACCGGGCCGAAACCCACAAAGGATCTGCCCCATAAAGAACGAAAAACAAACCCATCACCAGGTGAGACCTGGCCTACTCGGAGAAATCTTATGTGCACACGACTGAGCCTGCTGTTTGCGGTTGTCTTCTCATCGATGCTTGGTATCGCCATGCCCACTGGTTCGCTGCAGGCGCAGGGAGACATGGGGATGGACGGCACGGGGATGGACATGGGAATGAGCACGGCTCCTCCGTCACCTTCCAACCTTCCTCTCAAGGTCACGATCCTTCTCGGTCCCGACTATGACTTCGAGACCAAACCTTTCATGACGGTCCAGGACGTCCTGAAGTGTTTTCCAAACTACGATTACGGCGGAGGTGGAATGGGAGGCATGGGGGGCGGCTCAGTCTCCGCCATCCAATATCGAAAACCCACTTCTGGTTTGATCGACTTGGACATGAAGCTCTCGATCCCCGACAAACCCGAGCGGCATGTCATCGCTCGCATGCCGGAGGGATTGAAAGAAGAAGACCTCGATTCTTTGAAACGAAAGATCCGACTGAAAGCACTGCGATTCGGTTTGAACCGTGTGACGTTCCTGCCCAGTGACTTCAGCATTCCCAAAGACCAAAGCAGCATTTGGTTGCAGGTCCCGGTTGGAAGCCAGGCGACCTTGAAATCCAACATGGAACAACACGTCGCGATCGCGTTGGACTTGGCCGAGTGGTCCGAGACCAGCCGCCGACGGCCACGCATCGACCTGTTCTTCTCGCAAGAACTGATGAACCGCAACCCGTTTGATGCGCCCGCAACCGATCCATTTGCTCCCGCCACCGTCGATCCGTTTGGCGGGTCCCCGCCCAAGAAGACTTCCTCACCGCAGACATCGGATCCATTTGGTGCCGAAACGGGAGCCGATCCGTTTGCCGCTCCACCGGCATCCAGACCTGCTTCGATTCAAAAAGCTGCCGATAAGGCTCAGAGAATTCGCCAACAGATCGGCCGAGAGCTCAAGAGTTTGAGTGAAGCAGGCGACAACGAAGCATCGAAGGCAGCAAAATCAAAAGCCAAAGAGCGAATCAAGGCGATGTTCATCGAACTTGAAAGGGAGCAGATCCGAATGAAGCAAATGCACATCCAGCAACTGGAAAAGCAGTTGCAACAAATCAGTGACTCCATCGCGGAACTCAGCCGTCCCGAAGCAGTCGAGCAGCGCGTTCAAAAGCAGTTGGAATTGATCGACAAGGGCCTGCAAGACCCCCAGAAATGACCGTAGCCGGATTCGCCAAGAATTCGGTGGGCGACTTCGCCGTGCCTTCCGAATTCTGGCGAATCCGGCTACCTCGATTCGTAGGCCAGGTTGTACCTGGCGACCGCAATCGACGCTTTGGAACAAAGCGAGACGTGTGATTCAACGTCGCTCGCGAGCGTATCGTGGGCTAGCGTATCACCATCGCCAGGTAGAACCTGGCCTACGCAGCGATGACGTAGCCGGATTCGCCAAGAATTCGGTGGGTGACTTCGCGGTGCCTTCCGAATTCTGGCGAATCCGGCTACCTCGATTCGTAGGCCAGGTTGTACCTGGCGACCGCAATCGATGCTTTGGAACAAAGCGAGACGTGTGATTCAACGTCGCTCGCGAGCGTATCGTGGGCTAGCATATCACCATCGCCAGGTAGAACCTGGCCTACGCAGCGATGACGTAGCCGGATTCGCCAAGAATTCGGTGGGTGACTTCGCGGTGATTCCGAATTCTGGCGAATCCGGCTACCTCGATTCGTAGGCCAGGTTGTACCTGGCGACCGCAATCGATGCTTTGGAACAAAGCGAGGCGTGTGATTCAACGTCGCTCGCGAGCGTATCGTGGGCTAGCGTATCACCATCGCCAGGTGGAACCTGGCCTACGCAGCGATAACGTAGCCGGATTCGCCAAGAATTCGGTGGGTGACTTCGCGGTGATTCCGAATTCTGGCGAATCCGGCTACAAGATCGTGCTCTCCGAATTCTGGCGAATCCGGCTACGACGTTTTACACCGTGGGCAATTTCCATGGGGCACGGTATTCGTAGTGCAACATCTCGTTGGCGGATTCGTCGTTGGTGAACCTCTCCGCCTTTGCATCCCAATCCAATCGCTTGCCCAACGTTTGCGAAATGTTCGCCAGGTGACAAAACGTGGTGCTGCGATGACCGATCTCAATGTCCGCGTGACAACGTTCACGCGAAACCATGCAGTCCAAAAAGTTGCGTGCGTGATTGACGGTCAACACATGATTGTTCGAAACCTCCGAACGTGTCTCTGGCTTGGCAAAGTCGTCTTGCTTCGAAAACTGACCGCGTCGTTCAGGAAGGATCTCATACTGACGTTCGGAAACGTATGCGGTCCCCTTGGTGCCACGCAGTTCGATTTCGCCTGACGCGAGCGTTGGGTTCATGCTGGTTTCGTATTGTCCAAAAACCGCCAAGCGTCCCGATGCGAATTGGAACGTCACCTCCATCGTGTCCGGGATCGTGCGGTCGTCGTCGACGCCAAAGCGTCCCCCCATCGCACAAACACTCGAGGGTGCCTCTTCGCCCAGGCACCAACGAATCGCGTCGAGGTAGTGCACTCCCCAGTTCCCCATTTGCGAACTGTAATCCTGCCACCAACGAAATTTGTACGGGGCGATGTTGTCTTGATAGGGTTGCTCGGCACGCGGGCCCACCCACATGTCCCAATTCAAATGGGCAGGTGGTTTGGACGTGGGAAGTTTGCCGATGCCAGCGGGAGCCATGTTGCTGAGTCGATAGGCACGTGAGACGCAGACTTTTCCCAGCAAATCATCCTGCACACGCCCGGCCAATTCGTGATACAGCGGGCTGCTGCGGCGATGCGTGCCGACTTGCGTGACCCGATTGAACTTGCGAGCGGCGTTGACCATCGCTCGTCCTTCGAAAATCGTCGCCGACAATGGTTTTTCGACGTAAACGTCCTTGCCCGCTTGGCAGGCCGAGATCATTTGCAAAGCGTGCCAATGATCGGGGCTGGCGATGACCACAGCATCCACGTCGGAGCGTTCCAACAATTCGCGATAGTCGCCGGTTTGATAGACGCTGCTCCCCGCCGTTTCACTGGCCTTTTTCGCGGCCGCCGCCATCGCTTGGGAATCCACATCACAGACCGCCACAGGCTGACAATCTTTGTGCTCAGCGAAGGCTTTCATCAATTGGCTGCCACGGTTGGCAACGCCGATGAACCCCAGACCAACGCGATCGTTGGCTCCCGCTGCCCGGGCACGCGACAAAGCCGTTCCGGCGGAGAGCACAAATGTGGTCGCGGCTGTTTTTTGGAATCGACGACGCGAGACCGATTGCGATTCGGGCGTGGGGTGGGACTTTGGCATGATTTCCTCGCAAAAAGAACGAAAGGCGGGGGTGCGGGTGGGTCAGACATCTTACCCGGCCGGGGTGCCCAAGTGTCGCATTTCCGCACCTGACACCAACCCGGATTTGTGGGACGATGCCCCCGGAGTTTTGCCCCACGAACTAGCAATTCGCTGGAATCGTATGGGTCGTTTCTCCGCTGACTTCGCACCCTCCCATTGATTCTTTCCAATCGACTCGTTTCGACAAAAGGATTGCTCGTGACCACTCGTATGCCCCGACCCTCAGCCCCTCGTTCTTCCCGCAGGGTTCGCCTGCAGGGCTGCTTTGGAATCGCGATGGCCGGTCTGTCGTCGCTCGGCAAATCCGCCGCGGGTTTGGCCTTGTTCGCCGCGGTTTTGCATCCCGCGGTCGTCTCGGCGGAATCTCCCGGCAAGACCAGCCAAACGGTTGCCGACAAAGTCTCTGGCATCGACCAGTCCCTGTTCAGCGCCACGGTCGAACCGGGGCAAAACTTCTACTTGCATGCCAATGAAGAGTGGCTGGAAAACACGCCGATTCCATCGGACAAATCCAACTACGGAATCTTCACGGTGTTGGACGACGCGACGCGGTCCCAAGTCCGAGCGTTGATCGAACAATCCGCTGAGACCAAAGCCGAGCAGGGCACGCCAGCCCAAAAGGTCGGCGATCTGTATCGCAGCGTGTTGGACCTCGACCAACGCAATGCACTCGGGCTCAAACCCATCCAACCCGTTTTGGAGATCGTCGACGGATTGAAATCCAAAAAGGATCTGGGGGCCACGATCGGTCGCCTGTCTCGCGTTGGCGTGGGTGCTCCCTTGGGTGCCTACATCAGCGTCGATGCCAAGGCCAGCGACACCTACACGGTGTACCTGTCTCAATCTGGATTGTCGCTGCCCGACCGCGATTATTACCTCGAAGACGATCCCCAATACGTGTCGGCTCGCCAAGCGTTGCAGGTTTACGTGCAAGACATGCTGCAAGTCTTGTCGGTTGAGTCCGCCGAAGAGTTGGCACAGCAAGTCGTCGCCATCGAAACCGAACTGGCGAAGAACCAATGGACCAAGACCGAAAATCGCGATCCGGAAAAGACCTACAACAAGCTCACGCTCGCGGAAGTCGACGAAACGATCGCGGGCTTCGACGTCCCCGCAATGACCCATGCGATTGGCTTGACCGACCAAGACGCCTTTGTCGTCCGGCAACCCAGCTACATGGAATCACTCAGTGAGACCTTCGCCAACCACAGCCTCGAAGCATGGCAAGCGTACTTCCAGTTCCATGCCATCGACGCCTACGCGTCGGCATTGACCGAAGACTTGGAACGCCGCCACTTCGAATTCCACGACAAAACGATCTCGGGAATCGATGAGCAACAACCGATGTGGAAACGCGCGGTCGATTTGACCGGCAGCGTTTTGGGTGAGGTCGTCGGGCAACTGTACGTCGAAGAGCACTTTGCTCCCGAAGCCAAACGCCGCATGAACGAATTGGTCGAAAACCTCAAACGCGCCTTTGCCGAACGCATTGAATCGCGTGACTGGATGAGCGAAGGCACGAAGAAGCAGGCCCTCACGAAACTCGGCAAATTCCACACCAAAATCGGCTACCCGGACGAATGGAAGGACTACAGCAAACTCGACATCACTGCTGAGTCCCCCGCGACCAATTTGATCGCCGCGTCGATTTTTGAAACCGAGCGTCAACTCGCCAAACTGGGTGGGCCGATTGATCGCAACGAATGGCACATGACGCCACAAACGATCAACGCTTACTACAACCCGACGATGAACGAAATCGTCTTCCCGGCCGCGATCTTGCAACCACCGTTTTTCAATTTGGCCGCCGATGACGCGGTCAACTATGGCGGAATCGGCGCGGTCATCGGCCACGAGCTTTCGCACGGCTTTGATGACAAAGGCAGCAAGTACGACGGCGACGGGAACCTCGTGAATTGGTGGACGCCCAAGGATCGCGAAGAATTTGAAAAGCGAGCCTCCGGTTTGGTCGACCAGTACAACGAGTTCCAACCGTTTGAGGACATGAACGTCAACGGCGAACTGACGCTGGGCGAAAACATCGGCGACTTGGGCGGACTGAGCGTTGCTTACGAGGCTTATCGACTGTCATTGGAAGGCCAACCGGCCAAGGTCATCGACAATTTGACCGGTGATCAACGATTCTTCCTGGGCTGGGCCCAGATCTGGCGTCGCCTGTATCGCGAACCCGAATTGCGGAAACGTTTGATCACGGACCCGCACAGCCCCAGCGAATACCGCGTCAACGGAATCGTCCGCAACATGGACGCTTGGTACGAAGCGTTCCGAATCGACGAGACCGATCCGCTCTACATCGCTCCGGAAGAACGCATTCGAATCTGGTGAGATCGCCGCGAATTTCAGAAATCGGATGTTACCGAAAGCTCATTCCCAGCGAATGAGCTGGGATTCTTTTTCTTGGCTCAGCTCTTTCCAGGGGAGCAGGCGCTGGCCCAATCCCTGGTGATCCGAAGGCCAGGAAGCCCCCGAAGCGTGGTGATGAACCAGCCATTCCTCGCCGTTTGCCTATTCTGACATTCCTTTCACCCAATCGACCGCCCAATCACGCCGAGGTGCTTGCCCCGCTAGCGAGCCTTCGATTCAACTCACCTTGACCAGTAAATTCCCGTGGGGATACCCTCTGCGGTTTGAATTGCAACCATTTTGTTTTTTGGACCCAACGATGAGCAGTAGCCCGTTCGAGATTTTTCGACGCAACCTCAAACCAATGATGGTCTTGTTGACTTTGTTGGCATTGTTTGCGTTCGTCGTCTTGCCTGCGTTGGACACTTACCTGCGGCGAGGAGGCGGATCCAATTCCGACCCTGTCGCGGCGGTCTATGACGGTGTCACGCTGACGCAGAGCCGCGTCGCCCGCACAACTCAGCAGCACCGTGCAATCGTCGGGTTCCTCAGCGATCTGGGCCAAGAAACGCTCCGGCGTGGGGGAGTGCCACAGGTTCCTGGTTTTCAATACGATCAAGAATCAGGCCAGATTCAATCGCTCGGCATCGATGCGAACCCAAGCGAAGAAGCCACCATCAACACGATGCGGTTTTACAGCGAAGCCAGAAAAGCTGGTTTCGAGCTGGATGACACGTCCGTTCGCAACTGGCTCAGCCGCTACACCGATGGATTGCTCAGCGACAACGAAATCGGTTCGATGCTGATGCAGTTCACCAAAAACCAAATGGGTCCCATCCAACTGTACGAACAGCTGCGGATGCATTTGCTGTCGGATCTTTACCAACGCAGTGCAATGGTGGGACTGATGAACGGCCGCATGCCTGTCACCACCCCGTTGGCTCAATGGCGAAATTTCCTGAAGACCAATCAGTCCGCAAACATCGACGCCTACGGCGTGTTGGTCGCCGAATACCTCGACCAAACCGATGAATCCCCCAGCCAGTCCAAAATCCAAGAAGTCTATGACGCTGGAAAGGACCTGCTGGCCTATCCCAACGACCAAAGCCCTGAACCCAAGTTCCGTCGTCCGGATTCGGCCGAAATCGAATTTGTCTTCGCCGACCTGAACGAGTTCGTTGAACGAGAAAAAGCCAAACTGACCGAAGAAGCCATCCGCGCCGAATACGAACGCCGACTGGCCGGCGGTGATTTCCAAATGCCCGTTGAGGCAACCGAGGACGCCACCGCGGAACTCGAAGCAATGGAAACCGAAAACGCTGCGGAAGAAGCCGTCGAAGAAACGGTGGAAACCACCGAAGAACCGGTCGCGGAAGAAATGGTGGAAGAAACCACCGAAGCGGAAGCTGAAACCGAGCCCGCCAGCGAAGAAAGCAGTGAAACCGCCTCCGAGGAAACCCCAGCGGAAGAACCCACCTCCGAAGAAACTCCTGCCGAAGAAACTCCTGCCGAAGAAACTCCTGCCGAAGAAACTCCTGCCGAAGAAACTCCTGCCGAAGAAACTCCTGCCGAAGAAACTCCTGCCGAGGAAACCAGCTCGGAAGAAACAGGCTCCGAAGAAAGCACGGACGAACCGGCCAGCGAAGACAGTTCCATGCTCCGCTCACGCGACGAAGCGGTCCAACTGGTCGCGTTCCAAGACGACGATGACGCCGCAGAAACTCCTGCCGACGCTCCCCCAGCCACTGAAACCAACGAAGACGAAATGGAACTGGGCGACGGGTTGGACCTGGGCGACGAACCGGCCGAGACCAAACCGCAATCCTTCGAAGACGTTCGCGATGCAATTGCCACCGACATGGTTTCCGAAACCGCACGTCAAAAGCTGGACCAAACCATCACCGAAATGAACGCCTTGATGCGGGACTACTTCAGTGAAATGGCCGTCCACGAGAGCAACGTTGCGGTTGGCGTTTCGACCGCCGAAGAGGCTCCCACACGTCCGGACTTGAAGGCGATCGCAGAAGAAAAGGGACTCGGCTATGGCACGACCGGCTTGGTCAATCGTGTCTCCGTCAGCGAAGAGCCGATCGGCGAATCCTACGGGCTGGGCCAATCGCTGCAACAACGCGGTGCTCCCTACTACGCGATGATGTTTGGAGCCGCCATGCAAGACGGTTCATCCATCCCTGCCCAACCAGAGTTCGCGCCCCAACGTTCGGTGGACCTCGAAAATGCGAAGTCGTATGTCTCTTGGAAAACCAAAGACATCGAAGCGTACACCCCCGAACTGGACGAGGTTCGCGAAGAAGTCATCCTGGCGATCCGCACGGAAGAAGCTCGTGAATTGGCCCAAGCAGCGGCCCGGAAACTGGCCGACTCCTTGACCGAAGGCAAGAAACTGGCCGACGTCGTCCCGGAAGGCAAAGAAGACAACTTGCACACCGGACTGGGCCCGTTCAGCTGGCTCAACATGGTCGGGATGATGCAAACTTCGATCGGCAATGTCCCTGAACTGAACTCGGTCGGTGATGAATTCATGCGATCGGTCTTCAACACCGAAGTCGGCCAAGCCAATGTCGCCCCCAACGCACCTCTCTCGGTTTACTACGTGGTTCAACCCACTCAGTTCCAACCTGAGATGGAGCAACTGCGAGAGCAATTCAGCCAGCCGCAACAGCGTTTCATGGCCCAGCTGATCGGTGACGACGGAGCGACCAACATCGTTCGTGGATTCTTTGAAACGATCAACGAGCGAACCGGTTTCGAGATCAAACTGGGCGAAGACCGGTAGTGATTTTGAAGTTGCGTTTTGAGGCCCAAAGGGCCGGCACATATCTCCGCTGGATTCGTTGTGTCGCCCCGTTGGGGCTTGGTTCGTGAACTCAAATTTGAAACCGGGCCTTCACAGGCCCGGCAAAGGCTGTGTCGCCACTACCGTGGCTCAAAACGCACCTCCTACACTCGCTGCTGGCGTGCCAACCGGTCGCCGCGGCGATTGCACCAAGCGAACACGAGTGCCGCCACAATCGCCGTGACCACTCCCGCCGCTGCGAGGGTTCCGATCCAACGGACGCCGATGGGATCCTTCGATGTTGGGGTTCGATCGACCCAGCGGCCCGCGATCAACAACGGCGCAAACTGCTTGCCGTCGTGCGAGGCCATGAGATCGGACTCGTAACTCCACAAGCGATAGAAAAATCCTTCCACCCGAACCGGCTTGGAAATCGTGCGTGACAGAGCGTTCTCCTCGGCCAGGAACGCGGGCAACTCGGCGGTCACCAACGTCACCGGATAACGATTTTCCATCGTGACGGTCTCGCCATCTTCCGTCGCAATCTTCAGCTGCACATTGCCCAGATCACCCATCGCGTCGATTTGGTAGTAATGGTCGCTGCCAACCTCTTGAGCCCGAGCATCCAGTTCCACCGACACGCGAGTCCACCGGACTGTCTCGACATCGATCCGGATCCACTGCCCCATCCACTTCTGGGGCTCCTTCAACAGATCCGTTGGACTGACCTCCACTGCCGACGCTCGCATCGCGGACGCAATGGGCCCCAGCGGTTCGCTGCTGACGGGAATCAAGCCCGCTTGATGTGCCGCCCCAATCATTGAAAAGAAAACCTGCGAGTCCGCGTCCATCAAGGGCCGGCGACTGAGCGACACAATCTCGGGCAACCGAGAGATGTCCACCCCCAACTCGCTGAGCACCTGCCAGCCGAGTGACTCGGGTTGCACCGGATGCCAACGGAGATTTCCAGCCACGGCAATGGCCGGCGTTTCGTCGCCGCCATGAACCGCAACACCAACGCCTGACAAGCGATCCCCCACCGCAACCTGCTTTGGCAACGGCGCAGCAACGATCAACATGCGCGATCCAGCTTCATCAGCCACAACCAACTCCACCAACTGACGCAGCCCCAAGAACTCAGTCAACTCCTCCGGAACGGCCACAAATTGCAACGACTCAATCTTTCCATCGATCTCCATGGCATCTCCCACCGAGACCGATGAGGTGCCCGAGTCGGGGCGACGCTGATCCAATGTGGATTCCGACAACCGCTTCAACCGGAACACCAACTTGGCTTGCTCGTCCCTGGCTGCATCGCCATTGCTTCCGGTTCGCATTCGATCGCCGAGTCGTTGCAATCGCTCGAGGTCAAACCCGGACAACACATCCAGCAACGACGTGTCACTTTTCCCGAGTCTCGTCTCTTGCTCGGAAACAGAAACGTCGGACTGCGGCGCGACACCCCAAGCCTGATTGACCGTCCAGGACGAGAACCCCAACGCCAAAAACGCCACCAGCGGCAAGGTGACATGATCTTGCTGGCGTCTGGCACGTAGACGCCGGTGTGAGACCGCTGAACGCCACATCACCAAGACTCCGATCGCCACCCCAATCAAAGTCGCGATCACAACAATCATCCCCAACGACAGCGGACGGGACTTCTCCTGCGACTGCACCCCCGAACCTTCCGCCGTCACAGACTGAATCGCGGCTCCAACGACCGGGTTGCCGTTGGACCGGACTGCTTGCACGTGCCCCACGACGACGGGCGTGAGCTCCACCCCATCGGCAGATTGATACGAAAGCCGTTTCAGAAATTCCCCCTCGACGATGATCGTCGGCAGCGGTGAATCCACATCCAACGCACCGCTGGCCGTTGAATCACTCACAAGGCCCGGCACCAATTCGCGAATTCCGTTGGGCAATTCAGGGACAATGACCAGCCAAGGCCGCTGGCTTCCGTCTTCGGGTTGCAACCAACAATCCCAGTAGCGATCGATTCCCCATTGGTTCGCGTTGGCTTGAACAGAAACAATCCGCACCAACTTTCCGGTCGCACGGACCGTTCGACCTCGGTAAACCTCCGGCTGCTGCAACAACGGCAACACGCCCGTTTCCAGCACGGGCTCAAAAGGTGGCTCCGCTGACCAAGCCTGCTGTGATCGGTGCAGCGCCAACGTCGCGCACAGAGCGGGCTGATCCGCGGACCGCCAAACGGTTCCGTCGTCCACCTGAGCGATGAGCGAATCCTGCTCCATTCGGGTGGGGGTACGTTCGCCGTCTTCGAGCGTTTGGTCTTCTGAAAGAATTTGTTCTGCGACGGCAGCCTGAACCGTTTCCCACTCCGATGGAGCCTCTTGCGCGTCGGTTTTCTCGGTCAAACGCGAGGTTGTCTCCACTTGGACCGGGACCATCGTCTCGGGAAAGAAGATCGCATACACCCCAGGACGCGCCGCTTGCCTCATCACCATCAGGACCAATACCAACGCCAGCATCAACCGAAACAGCCGCCGGTAAGTTTGGGTGGGAAGGCCACCTCGCGCGCGTCGACGATAGAGATTGTCACGATTGATTTCGTTGGGGATACGCATGGTCACGCATTGGATTCGTGGACACATCCGGCCGCAAAAGGTTGCTCCCGGTACTTTCGCACTTTAATCTAGTCCTTTGCGATGCAACACAACCGCAAGGGTCGCGGCACCACCATCCGAAGCTCTTCTCCCACCTCGTCTGCACCCATTATGCCAGCACCGACTCCATCGTCTCGTCGCCGATCTCGACTAGCCATCCGGGTCGTTGCGGCGATGTTCTTCAGTTCCATTCTGCAGTCATCGTCCAACGTTGCCGCAGAAGGTGAACCCGCGGAAGAATTTTTGAAACGTCTTCGCTCGGCGGGCTACTACGAACTGGCCGACGTGTACCTGGATCGGTTGCCAAATGTCCCCGGCGTGGACCCCCAACTGCTTTCCGCGATCCCGCTCGAAAAAGCCCAGACCTCGATCGATGCCGCCATCGCCTCTCGAAGCACCAGCCAACGCGACCAAGCATTCGAGAAAGCGGAAGCGGAACTTCAGGCCTACGTGGACGCCAATTCGTCTCACGAACGAGCCAGTGAAGCTCGATCGATGCTGGGCAAATTGCAGATGGTTCGCGCAGCCCAATACATGAGCGGTGAGCTGGATTTCGACAAACGAAAAAAAGCAAGAGAGACCTATGCCAAGGCCGCCCAAACATTCAGCGCCATTCAAGCGGATCTGAAATCCAAGTTGGAAGGCATGCAGGGCGCCAAGATCGATCCTGCCAAGGATCCCGACAAGGCCGCTCTGCGGGACCAGTATCGTTTCGAGTATCTGCTGGCTCGCCAAAACACTGGCGAAGCTCAACTGATGGGCGCGAAGACGTTCGAAAACCCAGCCCAAGACGGCAAAGGACTGCTTGAAAAGTCGCTCGTCGAGATGGTCGAACTGAGCGAGAAGTATGAGAAGTACATCATCGGTGCGTCCGCCTACCACAAACGCGGTGACATCGAACGCTTGCTCGGTCGAAAAGAAAAGGCGATCGAAAGCTACACGCGAATGCTGGAACAGCAGGACGCCGATCCGCTTCGTGAACCCAAGATCGGGGCCACGATCGGACTGATCAAATTGGCGCTCGCGGAAGACCCACCGAACTACAAAGACGCCATCCAACAAGGCGAAGAGTTTGAAAAAACGCTACGCCCCAATGAGAAGCGACTGCCGATTGCTCAAGAACTGCGGATTGAACTGGCCAAAGCATTCATCGCGAAAAGCAAGGACGAGAAAGACACCAAACCCAACGAGCGAAAGCGAGCGACCAGCGACGCCCGACAACTGCTCTTGTCAGCCAGAAAGGTGGAGGGTCCTCACACCGACGAAACCCAAACTCTGCTGGCCGAACTCGGGGTGGAATCCAGCGACGAAACGGTGGAACTTCCCACCGCTGACGATCCAGCCAACTTTGACGAAGCCTTCAGCTCGGCGAACCAATTGGTTCAAACGACTCAGTTGTTGAGCGAACAACTGCAAAAGCTTCAAGCGGACAAAGCTCCCGCCGACCAAATCAAGGAAGTCGAAGACTCCCTCGTCAACGCTCGTCAGACCGGCGTGATCATCCTGCGGCGTGGGTTGTCGATGATCGATTCCGAATCGGACAGCATGCAGGTCAACGAAGCCCGCAAGTTCTTGACCTACCTGCTGCAACAAGAAGAGCACTTCCGCGACAGCTTTGTGGCCGGCCGTTTCCTCGCGCAGAACGCTCCTGGAACCGACGCAGGGTTGGTCGGCGGCGTCTTGGCACTGGGCTCCGCTCAAAAACTGATCGCGCAATCAGGTGATCGCGAAGCCGAGTACTGGCTCAAAGAACTGCAGTCCGTTGGCGACTACTTGGTCCGCATCTGGCCTGACGATCCGAAGGCCGCGGCAGCGCAAGACATCATGGTGCGATTGGCGCTGAGCAACGATGACTTTGATGGCAGCCGAAAACTGATCGACGAGATGGCCGATGGCCCCCAGAAATTCATGCTGGCGCGGTTGCTCGGTCAATCGCTGTGGAACGATTCCATTCGACTGATCTCGGATCAGAAGACCGACGAGGCTCAGGCACAGATGAAGGCCGCCGCCACGGAACTTCAGAAGGGACTCGACGGGATCTCGGGTGGCTTGGTGTCGATGGAAGCCTTCCAAGCGGCGCTCACTTTGGCCAAGATCCAAGTCCGAACCGATGCCCCCAAGGCTGCTGTCCAAACACTGGACCATCCCAAGTTCGGCCCCATCGCCAATCGATCGAAGATGGACAAACCCTCCACTTCCATGATTTCCGATCTGTATCGCACGGAACTGCAAGCGGTTGTGGGGCTGATGACGACCAGCGACGATGGCACGGACAAATTGCTTGACCGTGCGGCCGGCGCCATCGATGAACTTCGTTCCAACGCACAAGGAGCCGACGGCGAGAAACGCTTGGTCAGCACGTTTGTGTCGCTGGCAAACGACATCCGCCAACAGCTCGACACGGCACCTCCGGCCAAGAAGACCAAACTCGTCGATGCCTTCCAGGTCTTCCTGACTCGCATCGCTGATTCAACGGACGACAAAGCGACCCTGCAATGGGTTGGCCAGACTCTGATGGAACTCGGTGAGGCAACCATGGCTCCCGGTCAAAAGAAAGCCAACGGTCAAGCCGCCGCGTTGCTGAAGTCGGCTGCCGATACCTTCACCAGTTTGAAGGATCCTTCTGAAGCAGGCCTGACCAATCGATTCCTGCTGGGCAAAACACAACGTCTGCGAGGTGAATACTCGGCGGCACTCAATGAGCTGGAAAGCGTTCTGAAGCAAAAATCGATGATGCTGGACGCACAAAAGGAAGCCGCGCTGACGTACGAACAATGGGCAGGCGAGTTGCAACCCAAATTCGCCGGTCGAGCCTACAAGTCCGCACTCAGTGGAGGTCGCCCTGGACCAGACAAGAAGAACACGATTTGGGGCTGGGGCCGGATCAGTCAACTCACTCAGCGAAATGAACAGTTCCGAGACATCTTCTTTGAATCTCGCTACCACGTTGCTCTGTGTCGGTACCTGCAAGGCAAATCGACGAACAGCGACGCCATCGTTGAACAAGCCATTCGAGACATCACCGGACTGGTTGTCCTGTATCCCGAAATGGGCGGGCCCGAGCAAAAGCAAAAGTTTGACGCCCTGCTCAAACAAATTCAACAAGCCGCCGGGCAACCCGCGACTGGCCTGAAGTAACGTTCCATTTCAACTCCATGTCCGGGGTAGCGAAACTCGTCAAGAGTTTTGAGCTGCACCATGATTCGCCGAAAGTCTTGACGACTTTCGCTACACCTTCCCAACCTGCATTCACTCTTCCAGCACTGACATCCATGATTGCCATCGCTCGTCTTTCGATTCGCTGTAGTGCCGTTTTGCTCGGATTGCTGCTGGCGTCCCCCGTCATGGCGCAAACCGATCGCCTCTACCCTCGCGGTGGTGAGGTCGTCTTGGGAAAGATCAAATCCATCAGCAAGAACGGCATTGTGATGTCGGTGTCCGGCAAAGACCAAACGTTCAACGCGGGTGCAATCGAGAAGGTGCTCTTTCAAGGCGACCCCGGCGGCCTGACGCAAGGCCGTGAATTCGCACTCGACAACCAATTCGATCAAGCGATCGCGGAACTCAAGACCGTCGATGCCAGCAAGCTGAATCGGGACCCTCAAAAAGCGGACTTCGCCTACTACGTGATGTACTGCCAGGCCCAGCAGGCTTTGTCCGGCAATGGCGACTTGCGAGCCTCGGCAACCGCCGCACTCAACTTCATCAAGCAAAACACGGGCTCTTGGCACTTCTACGAAACAGCCAAACTGCTCGGTGACCTCGCGGTCAAGTTGGGCTCGTACGACCAAGCGTCGAAGTACTACGGGTCGCTTCGCAACGCTCCTTCGGCGGAAACCAAAGTTGAGTCGCTTTATCTCAATGCGTTGGTCAAACTGAAACAAGGCAAAGATGCCGAGGCTGCCAGCGACTTGCAAAAGATCGTCAGCATTGGTGTCCAATCGCCCGAGGGGGCACGCCTGCAAACGCTGTCCAAAGCAGCCCTGGCCATCGCCACCGCAAAACAGGGCCAAGGCAAAGAAGCCCTGGACATGGTCAACGAACTGATCGCCAAGTTGAATCCAACGGACACCGAGACGGCTGCCGAAATCTACAATGCCCAAGGTGCCAGCTACATGGCCATGGGCGACAACCAAGGAGCCTTGCTGGCCTACCTGCACACCCAGCTGATGTTCTCGACTCACCCTGGCCCGCATTCAGAAGCATTGAAACAACTCGCGGATCTGTGGACCAAAGTCGGCAAACCCGACCGCGCCGCCGAAGCCCGCTCCGAACTGCAACAACGCTACCCAGGCCTCAGCGGCTGATTTCAGATGGCCTCGGGGCTTCCGCTCCGAGCTAACGATGACGGCCCCCTCCGGGGCGAATCTGCGTCCAAGGCTCCGGAGGAGTCCTCATGGATAGCTCGGGGTGGAAGCCCCGAGATGGCACGCCCAATCGCACGCGGTTCCGCCCCGGTGGCGGCCGTCGAATCGAAACATGATGCGTTTTCCAAACGGTGCCACCTGCCTTCTATCGATCAGCGAGCGAATCAAGATCGGAAGCCGTCCACCAGCGTCCTGTGACGGATGCAATCAGCATCTGCAAGCCGAACAGCGAATAAAACAATGCGAAACAGAAATTGCCCCAGTTCAATGGGAGCGCATTGGCGACAGCAAGCCGAATGGTAAACACCCCCAAAATCGCCGCGAAGATACGAAAGGGCCACCGAGTTGACCGAGAGTTCGGAGCACCCCACGGGTCTGCATCGACGTGTTGGCTGCCGGTTGAATCAAACGGATCTTCGTCGTTGTGCATGGGTGCGATATCCGATGAGGCTTCAAAAACTCTCTCTCGCAAGGCGAATCATCTCAAGCAAACATGTCCGTCACGATTCGTGAGGGCTGGGTCACGTTGGACAATCGTTGCGGCAAGCCTTGGCTCATGTAAGTCAACTTGTGGTGATCGATGCCCAGCAGATGCTGAAGTGTCGCGTGCAAGTCGTGAGGCGAAACCTTGTTCTCGACCGCCTCGTAGCCGATGTCGTCCGTGTGCCCGATCGAAACGCCGGGTTTGATTCCGCCGCCCGCAAACCACATCGTGAAAGCGCCGGGATTGTGGTCGCGACCGATCAACTTCATCTCGCGACCGCCGCGATTCTCTCGCATCGGCGTCCGACCAAACTCGCCGCCCCAGACAACCAACGTGTCTTCCAGCAGGCCACGTTGATCTAGATCTTTCAGTAGCGCCGTCATTGGCTGGTCGACTTCACGGCAACGATCGTGGAATCCTTTGTTGATCGCTTCGTTGGCTCCCGCACCGTGGGAGTCCCAACCCCAGTGAAACAATTGAATGAAACGCACGTCGCGTTCCGCTAACCGGCGAGCGAGCAAACAATTGTTCGCAAACGATTCTTCGCCGGGCTTGGTGCCGTACATTGCGTGAACGTTGGCGGTTTCCTGAGTCAAATCAAACGCTTCGGTCGCGCTGGTCTGCATCCGGAACGCCATTTCATACTGAGAAATTCGCGTGAGCACTTCGGCGTCACCGGTTTGCTCAAACGTTTCTCGGTTGAGCTTGGCCAGCGTGTCCAAAGCTCGACGTCGCTGAATGCGGCTGACGCCTTCCGGATTGGAAAGGTACAGGACCGGGTCGCCTTTGCTGCGGCACTGGACGCCTTGATGCACAGAAGGCAGGAAGCCCGATCCCCAAACGCTCTTTCCTGCCGACGGTGTTTTGCCGCCGGAGACCAGGACGACAAACCCAGGCAGGTTTTGGTTTTCACTGCCGAGACCGTACATCGTCCAAGCACCAAAGGACGCAGAGCCAAGATTTTGACTGCCGGTGTGCAAGAGCAACTGAGCAGGACCGTGATTGAACTGAGTTGTGTGCATCGATTTGACGAAGCAAACCTTGTCGACCACCGACTGAAAGTGCGGCAAACGATCGGAAACCCAAGCCCCACTTTCGCCGTATTGTGCGAAGGGGAATTGCGGCCCCAACAATTTTGGAACGCCTTGAATGAAGGCGAAACGCTTTCCTTCCAAGAAACTGGCCGGGGTGTCTTGCCCATCGAGTTGCTGCAAGTCGGGTTTGTAGTCAAACAATTCCAACTGGCTCGGTCCGCCTGCCATGTGCAGGAAGATCACACGTTTGGCTTTGGGTGGAAAATGCGGTGCCAACATCGGTGCCGCGTCACCGACTTGCGCGGCCTCACCGCGAGCAAGATTGGCCTGACTGCCTAACCACATCCCGGCCAGACCGAGGGAGCAGTTCTGCAAAAAGTGTCGCCGTGTTTGCCATTCCAACAAACCATGACGCACGGAGTCGTTGAGAGGATTCATTTGGTCAGTGCTTTGTCGAGGTTCAAAATGGTGCTGGCCACAATCGCGAGTGCGTTCTGGTCCACGTCGAGTTTGCCGTCGCCTTGGGGGACGCCGCTGGTTTCATCCAGGTCGTCGTAAAGAGCCTTCAGTTCATGAAGTTCCCATTCCGACGGTTCGCTTTGGGTCACCCAAACGAACATGCGAGCGATTTGTGACTCGATCGGATTGCTGGCGTCCTGGGAATCGGCCGCGGCAGTTTGTTCGACCAAAGCCTTCCCGCATTCGGCGTAGACAGGATCATTCAGCGTCACCAAGGCTTGCAACGGCGTGTTGGTCGCAATTCGTCGTGGTGCACACAGATCTCGTGTGGGTGAATCAAAGGTCAAGAAACTCGGGTAGGGACTCGTCCGTCGCCAGTACGTGTAGAGCGCCCGTCGATAACGCTCGGGACCGGTCGCGGTTTTCCAAGACGCACCGCTGTAAACGGTCTGCCAAACGCCATCGGGTTGAGGCGGCATGACGGACGGGCCACCGATTTGCTCGGTCAACAATCCTGACACAGCCAAGGCTTGATCGCGAACCATCTCGGCGGTCAATCGCGTTCGCGGCCCGCGAGCCAACCACTGATTTCGCGGATCAGCCTGTTGCAGTTCTTTGCTGACGTGATGCGTTTGGCGATAAGTCGATGACAACACCAACTCACGCAGGAACGGTTTCAAGTGCCAACGGTGCTCGTCTCGCAATCGGAAAGCCAAGTGATCGAGCAACTGTGGATGGGTCGGCTGCAGCCCGCTGGATCCAAAGTCCTCTTGCGTTTCCACCAATCCAATTCCGAACAACTGAGCCCAAATCCGGTTGGCCCAAACGCGCGGTGTTAGCGGGTTGTCATTGGAAACCAACCATTGTGCTAAGTCCAAGCGGTTCTTCACGTCCGCGGGACGAACCGAGGTGCCTTGGGTGAAGGCGACGGGGATGGCCGGATCAACCTGTTCACCGCGTTCCATCCAGTTGCCACGCACGAACACACGTGTTTCTCGCCCAGCCGTGTCCGGACGATTGGAAACGATCGGCAACTTGGGGCCTTTGATCTGCGATGCTTCCTTGCGGGCTTGCGCGAGCGATTCGCTGAGTTGTTTCCACTGGTCGCTGGCGAGCAACTGGCTGGCTTCCTCGTCCGATGTCGCGAACCATTCCAATCGACGGATCGGTGTGGCAACGTTTCCCGAGGTCGAGTGCGACTGACGCATCGTCAATCGCAAGGTGCGAATGGACTTTTCGTTCAGCGACTCCCAGGAATTTGGCTTTCGCATCACAAACACGGTTTGGCGTGGCCCGGTCAGCTTCGGGTATTCGCCGGCACCCGACGCGTTGCCACGAAGAACATCGTCCGGTTCGGAGCTGCCGGTGATCGCATCCACGATGACTCCGGCCCACTCGACCGGGTTGGCCTTGCCTTCGGCGTCGATCCATTCGGCGGTGAGTTCGCTGAGCACGGAACCCTGTTCAGGCCACTGCGCCGGATCATCGCTGAGCGGCAAGATGTCCAGCTTCATCGCCGACAACGGTTGCTCACCCAATTGAGTTTGCAAACTCTCGAGATCCAACTCGATCGTGTACTTCGTGCCAGGCGGGAAGGTTCCGCCATCGGTGACGATTTGATTGTCGACCTGCTTCAGTTTGCCGTCGGTGGTTGCAAACGAAGCTGGTGCCAGCGACTGCCATTTCGCGGTGTGGGCAACGTTCCATCCGACCGCATTGCGTTGCTGACGCAGTTCTTCAGCTCGTCGCTGCACATCGATCGCTTGTTCCAATTGGGACGGATCGTTGGGAATCCGAATGGTCGGATACTCGTCTGGCAGATCCACATCCATCGTGTCGTTGAACATCGCCAACGATGCGTAGTACTCGTTGTGTTCGATCGGATCGTACGGATGCGAATGGCACTGCACGCAACCAAAGGTGCTGGCCTGCCACACCGTCCAAGTCGTGTTGACTCGGTCGATCAGCGCGGCGATGCGAAACTCTTCGTCGTCGGTCCCGCCTTCGGTGTTGGTTTGTGTGTTGCGATGAAACGCGGTTGCGATCCAGTCTTCCGCGGTCGCGTCTTCGACCAAGTCGCCCGCCAGTTGCTTGATAGTGAATTGATCGTAGGGCATGTCGGCGTTGAAAGCCTCGATCAACCAATCACGGTACGGCCACATGTCACGGTGAGGATCCTTTTCGAACCCCATCGAGTCGGCGTAGCGAGCGAGGTCCATCCACACCGATGCCCAACGTTCGCCAAAGTGAGACTCGGCCAACATCGCGTCGACTTCTGCGGCATAGGCAGCTTCTTTCTCGTTCGGCGAAGACGAAGCTTCCAGCTTCGAGAGAAACCCCGTGAGTTGTGCTTCCGACGGTGGCAATCCGATCAAATCAAACGAGGCTCGTCGGAGCCACTGCTCCGCGGGTGCTTCTTCACTGGGCGTTTGATCCTTGGCTGTTAAGTTTGCCAGCACGATTTGATCGAGTGATTGCGTTCCCCAACGGGGTCTCTCTTTGCTGGCCTGCTCGGAAGTGACGGATGACACGGCGGGTGCCAATGGCGTGAGCGCCCACATGTTTTGCCAGGGGGCTCCTTCGGCGATCCAGCGACGTAGCAACTCAATGTCTTCCGGAGACAGAGGATCGGGATGCTCGTCCGGCGGCGGCATGCGGATGTCGGCATCGTCCGTTGTGATGCGTTCGATCAGGATCGACGCGTCTGGGTCACCCGGTTCCACGATCCAGCCATCCGGCGGCAGGACTTGCTCGGGATAGATGAACGAGACGTCACCGGCTTGCTTCACCCCACCGTGACACGACGTGCAATTCGCGACGAGGATCGGGCGAATCTGGGAATTGAAGTCGACGGGAGCTACATCGCCAGGTGCGGGGCCGTTTGCCGTGGCGGGTTCCGCACCATGAGCCGCGTCCGCCACGAAATGACTCAGGCACAGGCAGCCGAGCAACGCGACCCTCCAGGGCCAGCCAGCGTGCTCCTGGCTGCCACTCCGGCAGAGGATGCATCGAAGCACTGGGACCCAGGGCACAGGACGACCGGGAGCATTCTCATCGGCAGGGGACGGGAAGCTGGGGGGGAGATTTGGCATGGAGGGAGTTGAGGCGAGTTTCTGGGCGGAATCAGAACCTCTGCATTATAGCGGCGCCAGAGACGGTTTCAGGGGAAGTCCGCTGTTTCACAGAATCGCCCGTGAAACCGCCGTCGCGGCTGCAAACCAACAACCCAGGCAATCCTGGCAAGACAGGGCCCTTCAGCTGAGTTTTCCGAGAACGGCGACCGTAACGATTTTTCCAATTTTGAGGTTTTTGGATGCAGGATCTCGACAAACCGGGTCGATACGAGTGGTGAGCCGGTGATTCTCGACCGACGGCGTGACTCGACATGCATTTGTCAGTCTGGCCAACGGGGTCGATCCTCACCTCCCCCCCCGACTCCAGCTATTGATGGGTGACGCCCGTGTCAAAACGTCTGTTTTACTTCTGTATCTTTGGGACGCTCGCCGTGATGGCAGCCCCTCTGCATGCACAAACCAATTCAACTCGGTCGAACCAATCCGGTTCGGTCCGCAACGCGAGCTACATCGAGCAGAACGCTCGAGCATCGTGGCAGCCGGTCCGAGACCTCTCGCAAAAAACGACCTCGCAGTCGACCAACGCGAATCGCCCGAAGTCGGCGAACGTTCGCTTGGTGGACCACACGTCACCTTTGCCTTCTCCGCCCATGCCGCCTTCGATCCACCCGATCATTGAAGAAGGCCCGATGACGCATTCCATGCCCTTGGACGGTCAGGTCATCTACGACCCGATGCTGGACGGTGGTTGCGACTCCATGCCAATGGGCAGCTGCGGATGCGGCGACCATGGGTGCGATGGCGGTTGCGGTTCACTCAGCTATGGCGGATGCGATGGCATCGGTTGCGGCAGTGGGGTTTGCCACAACGGCGATCCAATGTGCGGCGAGTACAACGACTGCGACGCGATGCGTCCCTGCATGACGCTTTGCTGGCCACAGGACGGATGGTTCTCGGCTGAGTACCTGATGTGGTGGCAAGATGGCATGTCGTTGCCACCATTGGTGTCCACCGACGTGTTGCCATCTCAACGTTTCCCGAATGATCCGGGTCGCGTGTTGTACGGCGGAGAAGATGTCTTGACCGACAACATGGACGGTTTGCGTCTGAAGTTTGGATTCTGGTTGGACAAGTGC
Organism: Rhodopirellula sp. P2; assembly: GCF_028768465.1. GTDB lineage: Bacteria > Planctomycetota > Planctomycetia > Pirellulales > Pirellulaceae > Rhodopirellula. The sequence goes on along the minus strand of NZ_CP118225.1, from coordinate 1,611,271 downwards.
CACACCTGGGGCATCGGTGCAGAAGGTTTTGGAATCGGGGAAGAAACCGACAGCTACCGTGCCAGTGGTGCAGACTCACAATACCTTGGTCGTCCCTTCATCAACGTGGCCAACGGCAGCGTCGAAGATCAACAACAAGTCGCATTTCCCAGCCAACTTGCGGGAACGGTGGCCGTCGATGTCGACAGTCGCTTGCGAGGCTGGGGAATCAACCTGCGTCACCTACGCCGCAGCGAAACCAGCTGCAGCCAAGGCGTCTTCTGCGGTTGCCCGGAACACACCTGTGAACGAATTGAATACCTGATCGGATTCCGCCAAGTCGAACTGCGTGAAGGCGTTCGAATCACCGAAGACCTCACCAGCATCCCATCAGGCACCGCAGCGGTGATGCAGTACGACATCTTCGATGACTTCCGAACTCGCAACCAGTTCAACGGGTTGGACCTGGGTTGGATGTACAAACGAACCCGCGGTTACTGGACCTTTGATGCCCTGATCCGATTGGGCGTTGGCAACACTCGCCAACGAGTCACCATCGACGGTGAAACATCGATCGACGGTGCGGCAGCTCAAAAGGGCGGTTTGCTGGCTCAGAACTCCAACATCGGCGAATACAGCCGCGACGAGTTCTCTGTCCTGCCACAACTTGACCTGACACTGGGTTACCAAGTCACGGATCAACTGCGAGCCACGTTCGGATACACGTTCCTGTACTGGTCCAACGTGGTGCGACCTGGCGATCACATCGACCGCCGCGTCGACACGGCTCAATTGCCCAACGGTGCAGCCAGCACGGTCTTGGCTGATTACCCCGCCTTCGAATTCGACAACTCCGACTACTGGGCCCAAGGCATCAGCTTCGGTGGCGAGTACCGCTGGTAGAGAACACGTTGCAAGGCTTGGCAAGGCCTGCTGATTCGACCGGCAATCCCAAGTGGGGTGCTGGGAGGAACAATTCGAAAAATTCCGCTGACTCGCAATGAATCAGCTGACCCGAATGAAGCAAACATGCCGATTACACCGAAGCCGAGGGATTCGGAGCGGTGAAGAATGAAACCATTCGCCGGGTGAGCGCATCCAACGCCCCACCTAGCCACGAGCCGGTCGCGTCATCCCAGATGATTTCGCGTGGCAGGCTCCGGAGACGCACGCTCCCCCAACAAGACAACAGTTTCCAGGGAATTGGACATGATCTTCCAACGCATGATCGACCGTCTGACCGGTCAAAACCGTCGCACCAATCAAGCTGATCAAGCGAAATCCAGCCGTCGTGGTCGTCGTGGACAACGGCGTCTGAGACTGGAATCCCTGCAAAAGCGAGAGCTGATGGCCGCCGACCTGGGTGCAATCAGCGGAGTCGCCTACATCGACAGCGATGGAAGCGGATCAATGGACGGTGGCGAACCAGCCATCGAGGGTGCGTTGATCACCTTGTACCGTGACGCCAACTCCAACGGAACGCTGGAAATCGGCACCGACGTTGTCGAAGGCTCCGTCACCACAGTGGCCGATGGTGCCTACCGCTTCACCAACCTAGACGGCTCCGACGCCACTGGCACAACAGCCACCGGTGTGTACTTCTTGACCCAAGAAGACGCCCCGGGTGGTGCTGACCTCAGCGGCTTGGTCTTCCCTGACACCGCGACCGTCACCATCACCGATGACACGGGCGTCACGGCCACGGTGATCGATGCCTTCTCGATCGACCAACCATCGCAACCGATCACCGAAACCGTCGCCCTCAGCACCACCACCAGCAGCAGCGGTGCGTTGACCTCCGGTGGTGCCGTGATTGGTGACGAGCGAGATGTGGAAATCTACCTCAATGCCAAATCCAGTGGCGACAGCCAATTTGAAATCGCCACAGGATCCGGTGAACTGGTCTTCAGCAACGGTGGCGATGTCACAGCAACCCTGCTTGTTCAATACGACGGTGTGGATGGGGATGGCGTTGCCCTGGCTCTGAACCCGACTGGATTGGGCAGTGCCGATCTTTCTGACTCGGACAACGCAGCCGGGATCGTCCTTTCGGTCCGCAGCGATCAGGTCGTGACCGACGGTTTGGAAATCCGAATCTACACCGATGCCGGCAACTTCTCGACCGCCATGCTGGACCTGCCCAGCAACATTGGTGGCCCAGCTGAAGAATTGTTCGTGCCATTCAGTGCCTTTTCCGACACCGGAACGGGTGCCGACTTCAGCGACGTCGGTGCGATCGAAGTCTTCGTCGATGGTGTCTCCAGCAACGGTGGTGCGGGAGCGTCCAGTTTGGACCTCTTCGTTGCCGTTTTGGAATCCCAACGCAGCAACGAAAACGTCATCAACCTGGCCAGCATTCAGCCCATGGAATTGGGCGGTAAAATCTTCATCGACGATGGCGGCGGCACCAACCAAGCCAACCAGAACAACGGCGATCGCGATGCCGGCGAACCCGATTTCCCCAACCCCGGTGTGGGCAATGAAATCGTGGTCGAACTGTATGCCCTGAGCGGTCCCTCTGACACCGTTGACGCTGGCGACACACCCATCGCAACCACCACCGTGACCGGTGGAGCCACCTCGGGTGCTTACACATTCACCACGCTGACCAGCGGCGATCCACTGGGGCCTGGAACCTACGCCGTCGTGATTCCTGAGTCGGAATTCGCAACGGGCCAACCACTCTTTGGGCACTCTGGCAGTGGCACCGCGGCAGCGGACACCGACCTGAACGCCAACGACGACAACGACGGCACCTACGTCGATGGAATCGGCTTGGTCAGCGGTGCGATCACCCTGGAAGTCAACGGCGAGCCCACGACCGACGGCACCGACAACAACACCAACTCGACCGTCGACTTTGGCGTGGTCCCCAACACGGACCTGCGAATCACCAAGTCGCTGGTCACCGCCTCGTCGAGCCTGATCGCAGGCGGCACCGCCGTGTTTGACTTGGTGATCGAAAACCTGGGTCCCACCGACGCGACCGATGTGAGCGTCGAAGATTACATCCCTGAAGGATTGACGTTCGATCGCGTCGAAGACAGCGGCGGCGGTGCCGTTGCCACCACCACCACGACCGAGGTCGGCGGAGCCGGTCGCGAGATCCGCACCTTCAGTGTTGGTGCCTTGGCAGCCTCGGGATCGGTGACCTACCGAGTCTTCACCGACATCGACACCGACATCACGGCGGACCCTGAAAACGAAGCTCACGTCAGTGGTTATGAAGTGGAAGTCGACAATGACCCCACCAACCCCGTCGACTCCGACCCCTTGCTGAACAACGTTTCGCTCGCCAATGCAGACGTTCCGATCGCAACGTTGAGCGTGACCAAAACGGATAACTTGACGACCGTCACCGCGGGCAACCAACTGACCTACGAAATCACGGTCACCAACACCAGCTCCGACAACGCAATCAACGTCACCGCGTTGGACACGCTGCCCGCAGGCGTCTCGTTTGTCTCGGCCAGCTTCACCGACGGTGCGGGTTCGGCCAGCCTCGTGACCGCGGGCCCAGACATCGGCAAGATCCAAATGGTCTTGGGTGACTTGGCCGCCGGGGAAGACGAAACCATCGAGATCATCGTCACGGTTGATCCCACCATCGCCGACGCGAATTCACCGCTGGACAACTCGGTCACCGCAACAGCTGACAACGCACCCGATGTCACCACCAATGACACCACCGACGTCGTTCGTGAAGTCGATGTGACGGTCGCTAAAACCGTCGTTGAAACTCGGATCCCAGATGATCGCACCGATGGCGATGACGCTGATGACATCATCGACAGCACCTCGCCATTCCAAGTTGTTGCCGGCGGATTTGTGACCTACCAGGTCGTGGTCAGCAATGCCGGACCGTCCGAAGCTCGCGGGGTTTCGGTCGTCGACATCTTGGACGACGGCCTGTCTTTGGTCGCTGGCAGCTTTGATGCTGGAACGTCCGGGGTCACCGTGATCCAAACAGGTCAAACCCTGACCTTCACCGTTCCGAACCTGGACCCAAGCGAATCGCTGACGTTTGAATTCGAAGTCGGAATCGGCTCGGATGAATTCGATGTGATCGCCAACACGGCCACGGTCAGCACCACGGATCCAGAATCGGACTCCAACAACAACACGTCCACCGTCAACATCGATCCCGATGCTCGCATCGACTTGATCCTGGAAAAGACGGCGGCGGAAGCCACCGTTGTCCCAGGTGCGGACACCGTGACCTACACCTTCACGGTCTCGCATGACGACGACAGCGTTTCCGATGCGATCAACTCTCGCGTCACCGACACATTGCCAGCCGGACTGTCCAACGTGGTGATCACCGCGGCGGGTTCTTCGACCTCCAACTTCAACACCACCACTCGTTTGTTGGAAGTCGAATACGCTTCGATTCCAGTTGGCACCACGCGGAGCTTCACGGTCACCGCGGACGTGGATCCCACCGTGACAACGGACCTGGTCAACTCGGCAGCCGTCGCAGTTCCTGGGGTGACGGAACTGGACAGCACCAACAACACCGACACCGTCACCGTGGCGGTGACGCCTGAGTTCGACTTGACGATTGCCAAAACCGTCCAGGGTGGTGCCACCACCTTCGGTCCCGATGACACCGTGACGTTCAACATCGTGGTCTCTCACGACACCAACGACGACGGCACCGAAGCCGACAATGGCGAAAGCCCCTCGACGGCAACCGGTGCAATCGTGACCGACACGTTGCCCGCGGGGCTGACATTTGCCTCCGCCACCTCAGGCGGTGCCGCGGTGACGCCCACCAGCACCACCAATGGCGTGATCGTCTTCCCTGAATTCGACCTTGCTCCTGGCACGACTCGAACGCTGACCATCACGGCAACCGTCGACGACGATGCCTCGGGTTCGATCACCAACAACGTTTCATTGGCGACCGACACCGGTGAAACTCAGACCGACAACAACTCGGCATCCGTGCCCGTCACCGTGGTTCCAGAAGCCAACGTGCGAGTCACCAAAACCGTGGATGTGACGACGGCTCAAACCGGTGTCCAACTGACTTACACCGTCAATGTCTTCAACGACGGTCCTTCGCCAGCAGCAGCCGTCACGGCGGTTGACACTCTGCCAGCCGGACTGACGTTTGTCAGCGGCACAGGACCAAGCGGAGCATTGTCGGCAACCGGTCAAACGGTCACGGTCAACGGCGGCACGATTGCCTCGGGCAGTTCGTTCCAGTTCACGATCATTGCTTCTGTCAACGATGGCGTGACGGATGACCAAGTCAACAACGTGACGGTCTCCACCACCACCGCGGAAACCAACTCCACCGACAACACGGCCTCAGCAACCACTGCCATTGACCAAGCCATCAATGAAATCTCGGGCAACGTGTACCGTGACGCCAACGGCAACGGTGTGCGGGACACAGGCGAGATTGGCTACGCCGGTGTTCAACTGCAACTGACCGGCACACTCACCGACGGCAGCACGTTCACTCCCGTGACTGTGACCACGGACGCCAACGGTGAGTACCTGTTCGAAGACCTGTTGCCCGGCAAGTACCAAGTCTCTCGTCTTTCCTTGCCAAGTGGCACCAGCGATGGGCCGGAGTTCCCAAGTGCCTCGGAAGGAAGCTTGGGCAATGGCGAGAGCATCGACGACATCGATGTGGGTGGAACCAACCCGACGGTGGTTGCCTTGACCGACTTCACAGTCGTCGACAACAGCAAACGCAGTTTCCTGGCTTCGTTCATGCAAACGCCAGGCGTGCAAAGTCGTCCGACGGATCGCTGATCCATTGGACTGAAGCGAACTCGCGACAACAAATCGATGCCGGGCAACGGGGAGCCGGTGGAACGCTCGGATCGATTTCGTGAGTCAAGCCCGGCCTTTTTCGGGGGGAAAAGGTCGGGCTTTTTCATGCGCCCATCGTCAATCTCTGTCGCTCCCGTCGCGTGAACCCCATCGACCATCAAACGCGTCCACGTGTTGGAACGCTCCTTTCGATCTCGCTCGCAGAGTCCCCTCCGCAAACAGCCCTGCAAACAGCCCTGCAAACCGTCCCACACGTCACCCCGGGACCATGCGACGGAGGTCTGTTTCACAACGGCTGCATCGTTGGAATCGACCCAGGATCCTGGTTTGGTCTTGACGCCATGGACTTGGATTGACGATCCGTTCGGTTGGACACGCCAAAATCTTGAGCGAATCCGATCTAGAACGGAAAAAAAATGCCAGCCCCGACCACAATACGTTTCGCGTCCCACGCTTCACGCTCTCTCAGCAAACCATTCACTTGCGGCGCAATCATCGCCTCGCTGTTTTTATTGTTGAGCTTCGGATGTGAAACTCAACGCGTGCAAGCTCAACAGTATGCGGTCGTCCCAGTCAGTGGAACCAACCTCGATCCCTACGCCACCGCGGCCTACAATTCCGGCACCCAAGGTGGCGGATTTTTAGCAGGGTTTCCGAGCCAATCGTTCCCGAGCAACCTGTTGGTTCCCACCGTTGCCACGCAGGATCGATTTTGGTTGCGAACCGACTACATCCGCTGGTGGGCCGACGGCATGGAAACCCCTGCCTTGGCCACGACCAGCCCCACGGGCACCGCCCAAACCGATGCCGGTGTGTTGGGATTGGCAAACACCCAAACCTTGTATGGCGGGGAAATCAACGATGAAAGCACCAACGGCATCCGGTTCCGCGGTGGGTTCTTCGTCACGCCGGCCTCAGCGTTCGGAATCGAAGGGGAATTCTTCCGGATCGGATCGAATGAATCTGGCTTCAGCCGCGATGGCGGAACCCAAATTCTGGCTCGCCCGTTCTATCGAACCGACACCGATATCGAGACCTCTCAGCTGATCAACTATCCCGGCGTGGTCGACGGCAGTTTGTCGATCGGGGCCAGTTCCAAACTCAACTCCTACTTGGTCAACGGGCGCATCGCTCTGTGCCCAACATGCGGTGGCAACTGCGTGACCTGCCGCAACACCGACCGAGTCGATTGGCTGATCGGGTACCGACACATTGAGCTGGACGAATCGCTGACGTTTTCAGAATCACTCGAATCACAACTCACCGCCGCCCCCGGCACGATCAACCTGAACGAAGCGTTTCGGACCAGCAACGAATTTGATGGTTTGCAATTGGGAGTGGTCTACCAAGCCAACCTGGAACGCATTTGGCTGGAAAGCCTCTTGCGTGTCGCGGTGGGAACGACATCCCAAACCGTCTCCATCAATGGGAACACCACCATCACCGAATCCGGTGTGACCGACGATTACACCGGCGGCCTCTATGCTCAACGTGACAATTCCGGCACGTTCAGTCGCGATGAGTTCACGATGGTTCCAGAAGTCGGGTTCACACTCGGCGTGCACCTCACCAGCTGCTTGGACGCGACGGTTGGCTACACGCTGCTTTACATGCCGAACGTCGCTCGCCCGGGTGACCAAATCGACCGCGATGTCGATCCCGACCTGCTGGCTCCTCCCGGAGTGGTGACCTCGCCTTCCCGTCCGGAATTCCGATTCATTCAAAACGATTACGTGGCTCATGGCTTGAGCATTGGTGGTCAACTGCGATTTTAACGCGACAGTCGAAACGCCCCGGTCGGCTACACTGAGTGAAATCCGCAACGTTGATTTCACCTCTGCAGTGACGAGCCATGTCCAAACGGACCGAACCGGTCGCCTCCTTTTCTGCCAGCCTCTGCGTGCTTCTGCTGCTTGCGATTCTGGGGTGCGATCGCCAGGACTCTGCCACCAAAGTCTCGCCCCCCCAATCTCGCTCAGCGGAATCTGGCCAGCCCGCCTCTGCGAAAACTCCGTCGCAAACCGGATCGGACACTGCAAACGAGCCAGCCCCCTCCCTGCTGCATGCCCGACGTCTCCTCGCATCGGGGAACCCCTCGGGCGCTCTGACAGAACTGCGGTCGCTCTTGCAATCGCAACCCGATCAACTGGAAGTGATCGCGCTGACGGCCCAGACCGAACGGTCGCTGAACAACCTTGACGCTGCCATCGCGTTGCTGGATGAATCCGCCGAACGGTTGCCGCAGCACCGCCCCACGCTGCTTGCCAATGCAGCCGCCTGGCTGGCGGAAAGCGGCGACTACAACGCTGCCATCCACCGACACACGCGACTGCTCGAGTCAGACCCCTCCAATGTGAATTCGCTTCGTTCCATCGCGGCACTTCAAAACGAACAAGGCAATCGTTTCGAAGCCAATGAGCACCTACGACGCTTGGTTCCAAGGTCACCGATGACAACCGTCGAACTGCTCTGCTTGTTGGCGCCCGATCAACAAATCCATGACAGCCAACAATCACGCGCCAAGCCATCTCAAAAAGCACTCGCAATCGCTCGCGAGAAGCTTGACGACAATCAATTCCAACAGGCGCTGGATGTCCTTGCAAACGCTCCCGGTTTCGCTGCGGACGAACCAGCCTTGCTTGCATTGCGAGCAAGAATCCTGGCGGAGATGGGCAAAACCGAGGAAGCCTCCTTGGCCTTTGCGGAAGCTCCCAATGAATGCCAACGGTTCCCCGACCACTGGATGGCGATCGGAACCTGGCACCAGGCCAACCGAGAATGGGCGTCAGCGAGCCAAGCCTTCCAGCGGGCCGTTGAACTGGAACCACTCCACGAGTCTGCGTTGCGACGCCTCAGCACCGCGCTGCGTGGCCTGAACTCCGACCCAGCGGCATCCCGTGTGGAAGAACGCGCCCAACTGGCAAAGGATCTGGCTGAACTCGCGACTTCTACCGTGGTTCGACGAGGCAACGTGGGCCGAGCCTGCCAAATTTTGTCTCAACAACTCACCCCCATCGGACTGCCGTTTGAATCGCTTGCGTGGCAGTTCAACGCCATCGCATACACCACCCCACAACAAGCTCGCGTTGATCAACACCTCGCTGCGTTGAGCCAGCTGAAACAAACCGTCAACTCAGCCGATGCCTTGCTCGCTCAACGCGTCGGATTGCCCCCCGCGATGCCCCCTCAAACCGACTGGAAGTCACTCGTCAGTTCGCGTGAACGGACAAGGCCAGCCTCCGACACACCGTCTCAACACACGCCCAGTGACGAACCATCAATTCAGCCACACTTCGAAAACGTTGCTTCGCAAACGGGCCTGAACTTCCAGTACCGCAATGCCCACCCTCCCGTCGAAAAACATTTCCTGCTGCACCAACCACTCGGCTCGGGATTGGCCTGCTTCGATTTTGACCTGGATGGGTACACTGACATCTACGCTGCCCAGGGCGATGGAAACGCGACCGAACCTGGAAAATCCGGCAACTACCTCGCTCGTCACCTGGGCGATTCGTTCGCAGACGCAACCGCCTCCGCCCACGTCGATGACCGCGGGTACTCGATGGCCGTGACAGCCGGTGATATCAACCAGGATGGATTCCCTGACCTGGTGGTTGGCAACATGGGACGCAATCACCTGTTGATCAACCAAGGCGACGGCACCTTTGAATCGGTTGAGGTGGATAAAACTTGGAACCAAGGGATTTATACCACCGGGTTGGCAATCGCGGACGTGTCCGGTGACCACTTGCCCGACATCGTGGAGGTCAACTACGTGGACGATGAACGAATCTTTGATTCGATCCAATACGATCCCTCCGGGACGCCCATTCGTTTGCCCGGCCCCATGCAGTTCACCGCCGCCGAAGACCGTGTTTTCCTCAGCAGTCCAAGCGGATCACTGGAGGGCCACACCCTTCGCGAACTCTGCCCCACCACATCGGACGCACATCGCGGAATGGGTTTGGTGGTCGGTGATTTGGATGCCGATGGCAGCAACGAAATTTTTGTCACCAATGACCAAACTCAAAATCAACTCTGGGATCGGGACGCGACTTCACACAACACCTTTCATGACATCGCCCTGCTCAGCGGTGTCGCCAACGGGGTCACCGGTCGCCCGCTGGCCAGCATGGGAATCGCGGCGGGAGATTTTGATGGCAACCACACTCTCGATTTCCACGTCACCAATTTCGATGACGAATTGTCCAATCTCTACCTGCAACAAACAGACCACCTCTACACCGACGCTGTCTTCGCAAGTGGTCTCGAAGAACACTCTCGGACGATGCTTGGGTTTGGAACACAAGCCATCGACTTCGAAAACGATGGCGACCAGGATCTTGTCGTTGGCAATGGTGACATCGAAGATCGACGACCACAGAAGCAACACTTCCGGATGCCCACCCAGTTACTGATCAATCACGACCAGCGATGGATTCCAACGCAGCCCGACGATGCCAGCGGCTACTTTGCCAACCAGCACCTGGGCCGCTCTGTTGCCCGGCTGGATTGGAATCATGACGGCTTGGTCGATTTCTTGATCGGCGACTTGATGGACCCGTTGGCACTGCTGGAGAACCAAACCAAGACGGACAATGATTGGCTGCAGCTGCAACTCATTGGCACCGACTCCGAACGAGACGCAATCGGCGCCACGGTCCAGGTGCACCTGAATGACAACTCCATTCAGCACGCGGTCGTGACCGGAGACGGCTACATGTGCCGAAATGAAGCCGTGGTTTGCATCGGGATCCCCACCAACCAAACCCGGCCTCGGATCGAGGTGAAGTGGCCCAGCGGAAAGAAGCAAACATTCGACCCTGTGATGTTGAATCGACGAGGGTTGATCGTCGAAGGACAACCAAAGATTCACTGGATGAATATTGCACCCCCCTAAACTTGGAGCCAAACGCTTGCCAGGAACTTTCCAAAGCGATTAGGCTGGGGGGTGGAAATTCATCCCCCTTTCATCGAGTCCTACCATGAATGCTGCAAAATCATTTTTCGCGTTGCTAGTCTTCGTCGGCACCTTCTCTGTCGTGGGCTGTGGTCCCAGCGACAGCACCACTCAAATTGAACCGCCTGCTGAATTCAGCTACGACGACAGTTCGTACGAGCAAGAAATGGACGCTGCCACAGACGCACAGCAGGACTAGTCACCGAAATCCCAAGAAATTTCGTGTCCACCCAGCACTCCCTCAGTGCTGGGTTTTTTCATGCGCAATCAGATCCCTCTCCCCTGCAGAGCAGATCCCCACGCGCACCATTGCCAAACGCTTGCCAGCGTTCGACTCGGGAAAAAAGCACATTTCACATGTGTGTTCCGTCACGGCAAACAACTCACCGGGTTGATGCACCCCCGTCCCCCACCCGATTGCGAAGCCAGGAAACACCCCTTCAAAACTCGCAAGGCGTCGATCCTCCACCTTTGCGCTTCATCTTACGCGATTCCAGCCACCCTTAGATCCTCTTAACCTTCGAGTGTAACAAATTGCAGGAATTCGGGTTGCTTTTCTTTCGATGCCGGTGCCTGCAATCAACTTTCTTCTCTATTCCTATTTTGGAGCGCGAAATGGTTCGAAACCGAACAAAAGCTTCCGGCTTTACGCTCGTTGAGCTGCTGGTTGTCATCGCCATCATTGGTGTCCTCGTTGGGCTGCTCTTGCCCGCCGTCCAAGCTGCCCGTGAAGCAGCCCGCCGCATGCAGTGCAGCAACAATTTCAAGCAAATTGGGTTGGGCATTCACAACTATCACTCGGCCTACAATGCTTTGCCAAAGCAAGCCGGTGGCACGTACCTGGATGGCGACCCGGGTGGCTCTGGTCCCGGGTTCACGACCAACAAGTTTCGCTTGAGCTGGCTTCCCGCCCTGTTGCCCTTCGTGGAACAACAAGGTTTGTGGGAGCAAATCAGCAACCCCTACAACTTGGACATGAATGGCAACGCCATCAGCCCAGGTTTTCCACCGATGGGACCAGCGCCTTGGGGCGGTGCCTATCGTCCTTGGTTCACTGAAGTGGGAACGTTCCGTTGCCCCAGCGATCCAGGTCGCGGTGCACCAGCACACGGCCGAACCAACTACGCCGCTTGCATCGGCGACAGCACGGACTGGGTCAACCACGGCTACATGCGTCACACCGGTGGCAAATGGGTCTTGACTCCCAACAACGGCCAAAACGCGAACGCGACCAACCGTGGCTTCTTCTACCACCGTCGTCAACTGAAATTCCGTGACGTCTTGGATGGCTTGTCCAACACCATCGCTTGCGGTGAAATCGCAACTGACTTGGGCGACAACTCGATCACCACGAACGCTCGCTACGGTGTCGGCTGGGGCACGATTCACAACAACCCTGCTCACTGCCGTGACCAAGCCGGTTGGATCGACCCCGCCCGGCCACAGTTCTGGGACCCTGATGTTGCCGGCACTGGCAGCAACGGAATCCGGACCGGGAACGCCGATTGGAAACGCGGTTTCCGCTGGATGGACACCCCGATCATCTACACCGGTTTTAACTGTATCTTGCCACCCAACGGTGAAGTTTGCTTTGGAGGCTCAGGTGACTTTGACACCGGTGCTTGCCCACCAAGCAGCCGCCACCAAGGCGGTGTGCACGTGCTGATGGGGGATGGAGCGGTCCGGTTCGTGACCGATTCGATCGACTCGGGCAACATCCACAATGGCGTGGTCATGCTGGGTCAAACCGGAAACCGTGCTCCGGGCTCAGCCAGCCCCTACGGCTTGTGGGGTGCGTTGAGCACACGGGGCATGAAAGAAGTCGTCAGCATCGACGATCTCTAGGATCCGATCCCGGGGTGCTTCCAACATCCCGTGTCGTTTCTGCTCAAATTTCAAACGGGCTCCGAATTTCATTCGGGGCCCGTTTTTTTTGTGCTTGCACCTTCGTGCGGATGCTCCTCGCCCCAGTTCGTTCGTGACACTGGACTGCAGACCGCCAGTGGAAAATGCAATCACCGCGAAAGTGGCGAGTCCACGACAAATTTCGAAGAAATTTCTTTGGGTGTTCCGCACGCCGTGCGGACTCTGTGAACTCGGGTTCCCTCCTCCGCCACGCCGCGGCTATTTCAAGTGCCTCTTCGCTCGCACTTGCTACCGACAAAGCGTCCGAAAAGTTCACTCTTATGGGGATACGGCCCATTTCAAACTCCCGTCCTGAGCAGCCCTCCACTCACGTGGACAATGGCGAATCCAGCCAAACACCTCTTCAGATTTCGCCCCTCCAACGAGCCACCACTGTGCGACTCCGCAACGCTATCGCCAAACAATGGGATTTCAATCCCCGTTGAGAGAATGTAATATTTGCGCATGTGAGGGTGCATATATCGTGTTACTTTGCGAATTCCGATTCCTTCACTTTCGTTTTCTCTTCTTTACGTTTTCTATTTGGAACATGAAATGGTTCGAAACAGAACAAAAGCGTCTGGCTTCACGCTCGTTGAGCTGCTGGTCGTGATCGCCATCATTGGCGTCCTTGTTGGCTACTCTTGCCCGCCGTTCAAGCTGCCCGTGAAGCAGCCCGCCGTATGCAGTGCAGCAACAATTTCAAGCAAATTGGGCTGGGCATTCACAACTATCACTCAGCCTACAATGCTTTGCCAAAGCAAGGCGGTGGGACCTACCTCGATGGCGACCCGGGTGGCTCTGGTCCCGGGTTCACGACCAACAAGTTTCGCCTGAGCTGGTTGCCAGCGTTGCTACCGTTCATCGAGCAGCAAGGTTTGTGGGAGCAAATCAGCAATCCCTACAACTTGGACATGAATGGCAATGCCATCAGCCCTGGATTCCCACCCATGGGTCCCGCACCCTGGGGCGGTGAGTACCGCCCTTGGTTCACCGAAGTGGGAACGTTTCGTTGCCCCAGTGACCCCGGTCGCGGTGCACCAGCACACGGCCGGACCAACTACGCCGCTTGCATTGGCGACAGCACGGACTGGGTCAACCACGGCTACATGTACCACACCGGTGGCAAATGGGTTTTGACTCCCAACAATGGCCAAAACGCAAACGCGACCAACCGTGGTTTCTTCTACCACCGTCGTCAACTGAAATTCCGTGACGTCTTGGACGGCCTGTCCAACACCATCGCCTGCGGCGAGATTGCAACGGACCTTGGTGACAATTCGATCAGCACGAACGCCCGCTACAACGTTGGCTGGGGAACGATTCACAACAACCCTGCTCACTGCCGTGACCAAGCCGGTTGGATCGACCCCGCCCGGCCACAGTTCTGGGACCCTGATGTTGCTGGAACAGGCGACACCGGACTGCGTGTCGCTCAAGCCGACTGGAAACGCGGTTTCCGGTGGATGGACACGCCGATTATCTACACCGGTTTCAACTGCATCTTGCCGCCCAACAGTGAAATCTGCTTTGGAGGCGGCGGTGACTTCGACACCGGTGCTTGCCCACCAAGCAGCCGTCACCAAGGTGGTATTCACGTGCTGATGGGGGACGGTGCTGTCAAGTTCATCACGGATTCGATCGACTCAGGGAACATCCACAATGGCGTGGTCATGCTGGGTCAAACCGGAAACCGTGCTCCGGGCTCAGCCAGCCCCTACGGCTTGTGGGGTGCGTTGAGCACACGGGGCATGAAAGAAGTCGTCAGCATCGACGATCTCTAGGATCCGATCTCGGGGTGCTTCCAACATCCCGTGTCGTTTCTGCTCAAATTTCAAACGGGCTCCGAATTTCATTCGGGGCCCGTTTTTTTTGGGTTGGTGCCTTTGACTTGAACTCTCCACCCCCGTTCTGCTGTAGTCTCCATCAGGCCACTCTTCGCAACTCGTTTTTCGACCCCCTCATGAAATTCGGCGGCAACCTCGCTTTCCTACTGCTGATTCTTTGGTTGCCTGGATGTCGACCAAGCGATCCCTCCGTCACCCCGCAGTCCAACACGGGTCGCGACCCCATCGAGACGAGCGAGAAATCCAAGCAGCTCGCTGGTGACAAATCCACTGTGGCGAGCGACCCCACCCCGGATCCGTTTCGACAACAGATCGCTGCCGCGGTTGCCGCTCGTGACCCCCAGTCGCTGCGTTCGATCGCGCGTCAGGCAATGCTCACAGCGGGTGATCGCCCCAGCAACTATGAAGAGCTTGGCGATGCCTGGAACGCGCTGGGGGAAACCAGCGACGCGATTGAGATGTTCGAAACGGCAATCGAAATCTCTGACCTGCCGTCTGCCGATTTGTTCGAAAAGACCGGTCATGCTTACATGGCACAGGGCCGAGCCTTCGACACGATCGAATTGATGAAACGATGCGTGGAATTGCATCCCGACGACGCTGGTCGCAGAGTCTCACTGGTCGGTTTGATGATCAGCCAAGCGTTGGAGCGGGATGCGATGATGCACTTGCAATACCTGATTCAACGAGGACAGGCAGGCATCTCGGAACTGGTGATCGCCAGTGACTCGTCGCGTCCTCAAGCCGATGACAGAATGTGTGAGCAAGCCCTCAAACTCAACCCCTCGGACTTGCGACCTCAATACGCACTGACGCGATTTGACGCCTACAAACATCGCTGGACAAAGGTCCTTGAGCAACTGAAACCTGTCGTCAAACAACACCCTGAGTTCACCCCCGCCTGGGCTTTCTTGACCCGCGCCGCCGTGGAAGAAAACGACACCGAAACCCTTCAGCAAATTGCCCTCCAACCCTTTGCCGCTGACTACGAGGAACACCCGCAGGTGTGGCTGGCTCGTGGCGTGTGGGCGAACCGCAACGGTGACCCTTTGCTTGCCGTCGCGGCGTTCACCGAAGCGGTGCGACTGGATCCGAATCACCACGAAGCACTGACCAAGCTGACCGCCGCGTTGGCCAGTTCCGGGAACCTTGACTTGAGTCAGAAAGTGGCGGTTCGCGCCGGGCAGGTCAACGAGTTGCGAGACGCCATCGATGGCTTCCTTGGATGGCGTCGCAACTCACAACGCCTGGCAGTTGTTGTAGCGGAAAAACTGCAAGCCCTGGGGCGGCACTGGGAAGCCGTGGTTTGGCTGCGAGCCGCTTTCGCATTGCCACAAGACCCAGCGGAAAACCTGCAGGACACCTACGCGGCCGCTCGAAGCCAACTGACCGGAAAAACCCCCTGGCAAACCTTCGACACGAAGTGGCTGCCAACCAAGTCAGATACCCAAGAGCGACTCGCCGAGGCTGCCGAGCGCGGCTGGTTCAGCCGCCTGTCCGAGGACGACCGCTCAACCTTGGCTGCTTCCAACACCCCCAAACGCCCGGCCCCGACGCGAACAATCAGTGATCGCGGATACCGGTTGATCGATGAAGCGGCCACCCGAGGCCTGAACCACACCGTTGGTCTGCTGCGTCCACGACCAGAAGACGGGCTGTGGCTGTGGCAGTCGGGACTGGGTGGCGCCGGGGTGCTGGACCTCGACCTGGATGGCTGGCCCGATCTCCACTTGACCGCGTCAGGCGGCAAGGACGGCGGCAAGGACGGCGGCACCCCCGGCAAACGCAACAGCCAACCCAACACCACCGCCCGCAATCTGGCAGGAACATTCATCGACGTCTCCTCCGCCAGCGGCTTGGCTGACACCGGGTTCACGCAGGGAGTCGGCATCGGCGACTTCAACGCGGATGGTTTCCCTGATTGCTTGATCGCCAACATTGGGATCAACACGCTGTATCAAAACAACGGGGACGGAACCTTCACCAACGTCACTCGGGCAATGTTTGACAACCCTGACGATGCGATGGATCCCGAGGGAACTGCCAAGACGCAGGTCGGCACGGACCCTCGAAACACCTGGACTTCATCGACCGCGATTGCGGACATCGACCAGGATGGCTTGGCGGATCTGATCGAAGTCAATTACTGCGGCGGGCCGACTCCTTATCAACAACGCTGCCTCGACGAAGCCGTTCAAGAGTACCGTTCATGCCAACCGATTTCCCTTCGGGCAGAACGCGATCGTGTTCATCGCAACCGCGGGGTTCTCATGGGTTCGGCTCTCTTTGAGGACCAAACCGACCTTTGGTTCGCCAACAGCGACCCCGGTCGTGGGCTGGGAATTCTGGTCGGACAAATTGACGGTGCCGATGGGCTGGACATCTACATTTCCAACGACATGACCGCCAATCATTTCTGGCGATTTGAACCTGCCTCGAAGTCACTGCACGAACAAGCCACCATTCGCGGACTCGCCTTCAACCACCAATCCGCCGCAGAAGCCTCCATGGGGATTGCGGCGTCCGATGCGGACGGAGACCTCGACCTGGACCTGTTCGTCACTCACTTCACCGACGAATCCAATACCTTCTACGAACAAGTTCACGAGGGGTTGTTTCAAGACACGACAGAATCCGTTCACCTGGCTGAGACCAGCCAAGACATGCTCGGATTTGGAACGCAATTCATTGACTTGGATGGTGACGCAATCGATGAACTGGTCATCGCCAATGGTCACATCGATGACTTCTCACACGATGGCCTGCAGTATGAAATGCCTGCCCAGTTGTTCGCCATCGACAGGAACAATGAATGGCAATGGGTTCCTGGATCCACCGCCGGGCCCTACTTCGAAGAACCACGCCTGGGACGCGCCATGGCAACGCTGGACGCCAACCGAGATGGGCAAACCGACTTGGTCATCACCGACTTGTTCCGCCCCACTGCCCTGCTGATCAACCACACGCCTCGCGTGACCAAGTCGCTGGCCGTCCGCGTGGTCGGTGTTTCATCCGAGCGAGATGCGATCGGCACAACCGTCCTGGTGACAAGCAGTTCGGGAACACAGATGCGACAGCGAATGGCTGGTTCGGGATACCAATGCTCGAACGAACCAACCCTCACCTTTGCGATTCCGAACAACGATTCGGAGGTCACCATGGAAGTTCGCTGGCCGAGTGGCAGCACCCAAAACCTCACCGTGGCGATGCCCCAGAACGACCTGCTGCTGATCGAACCCTCTCTTGTTCGCTGAATGCGATCGGTTGAGTGTGGCAAAGCACTTGAGTGTGGACAGAGCAGTGATGGGGCACACCCACCGCCAGTCTCAGCTCACTCCCACTGATCCGCACTCAGCTCCATCCAACGCTCTTCGGCTTCCGCCAGTTCCGTTTCGAAGGCTTGCATTTGATCGTGCAAACGAACCGCTTCGGCAGGGTTGGTTTCGTTCAGCAGCTTCTGGTTCAGCTCCTTCTTTTCGTCATCCAGCTTGGCAATTTTTCGCTCCAGGTTTTTGACCTCTTTTTCGCGTTTGCGTTGTTCTTTCTGGTCCTGTCGTGAATCCCCACTGCTCTTGGCCGCTCCCGCCTTGGGTGCGGTCCCCGCCGCCTTGGCGTTCGCATTGCGAACCCGCTCGCCCTCGTCAATTTCTTTCTCGACCGCCTCGCAGTAGGTCTCGTAACTGCCGAAGTAGTTGCGAACCCGTCGGTCTCTGACTTCGATCACATTCGTTGCGACTTCGGCCATGAAGTGACGATCGTGGCTGGTGAAAATCACCGTGCCCTTGTACAGCTTCAACGCTTCGGCAAGCGCCTCGACGGTTTCGACATCCAAGTGGTTTCCCGGTTCATCGAGCACCAACACGTTGGCCGTGCCGAGCAACAAACTGGCCATGCAAACGCGTGCGCGTTCTCCACCGGAGAGCACCTTGATTTTCTTCTGGATGTGTTCATCTCGGAACAACAATGCCCCTGCCATCGCCAACACATCTTGGCGAGTGGTTTCGGGATCCGAGGCGTACTCGAGATGCTCGAGAATCGTCTGCCGCTCATCCAACGTCGTGTAAACGTGTTGGGCATACGTTCCAATCTCGATCCCGTGCCCCCATTTCATCGAACCTTCGATGGGCTCGAGCGAGTGGACCAATGTCCGCAGCATCGTCGTCTTTCCCTGGCCGTTGTCACCCACGATCGCTGCCCGTTGACCGTGCTCGATCTCCAACGAGATGTCTTCTGCCACCACGTGTCCCGGATAGCCAATCGCAAGGCCTTCGCATCGGACGGCGGTCCCCTGCCGCGGCTGGACACGCGGAGCCCGGATGTTGACGGTGGGCTCATCGCCCACCACCTCGGTCGTCTGCAAGCGTTCGAGCTGCTTTGCTTTGCTGCGAGCCTGGCTGGCAGTGGACGCGTTCGCACGGTTTTTATCGATGAAACGCTGCAACTGCTTTTGCTTGGCAAGCACCGTCGCATTGACACGTTTTTCGTGCTCGCGACGCTCATCGCGATACTCGAGGAATTCCTGAATTTTCCCGGGGAACATCGTCAACTGCCCGCGGGAAAGCTCCAGCGTTTGGCTGCAGGTCGCTTTCAAAAACGCGCGGTCGTGACTGACGATCAACGCGGCTTTGCCGAAGTCCCGCAGAAAGTGTTCCAGCAAGATCTGGGTCCGCAAATCCAAGAAGTTCGTGGGTTCATCCAACATCAACAAGTTGGGGTCGTGCAGCAACAATGCCGC
The DNA here is from genome assembly GCF_028768465.1 of Rhodopirellula sp. P2. GTDB lineage: Bacteria > Planctomycetota > Planctomycetia > Pirellulales > Pirellulaceae > Rhodopirellula. The sequence continues at coordinate 1,592,055 of NZ_CP118225.1, read as the reverse complement.
CAACTTGACACGGGTTTGCCAACCGCCCGACAGGGCTTTGACCGGCCCCTCCAGGTAATTTCCTTTCAGTTCGAACTGACCGGCAACTTGACCGCAACGCCAATCCGGTTCGCCGCTGTCACGCATCAGGAAATCGAGCGCCGATTCGCCCTCCTGAAACGGATCGTGCTGCCGCAGGTAGCCAATCCGCAAATTGGGGTGGTGAATCACCTCACCCCGTTCGACATCTTCTTCGCCGAGCAGGATTCGCAGCATCGTGGATTTGCCGGCTCCGTTTCGTCCGACGAAGCCCACCTTCACGTCGTCCACCAACGACACATTGGCCCCGTCGAGCAAGACTTGGTCGCCGAACCGTTTCTCGGCGTCTCGGAGCTGAATTAAAACGGCCATTCTGAGTAAATTTCTAAATCGGAAAGAGGAGCAAACAAAGACGAAGCGGTTGGGAAAAACGTTCCCAAAACCTTGTCGCCGCGTCAAACGTACCGAGAACCGGGGAAAAGTTCACCCGGTCGTCCTACCCACCCCGGGATCGGTTCCGTACAGTAGACTTCGGCGCGACAATGGCACCCCGGTTGGAGCCGTGCCTGTCAACGCCTGCCCCACCTTCCACGTTTCCTTCCTCCTTTGCGATTCGCTTGGCCACGGCGGTTCGTTGCGGGACTCATGAATAGCTATTCGTTGGACTACATCGACGACTTGTACGTGCAATACGTGCGTGATCCGTCGAGCGTTTCGGAAACCTGGCGTCAATACTTTGAGCAGTTCTTGGTAGGAGCGGGCGCGAGCGTTTCTGCTTCGCCCCCCAAGAGCGTGCAAGGTGACTCTGGCAGCAATGGAACGCCCTCGGGAGCACGCTCGGTGGTGGCTCCCGCCTTTGCATCTGGCCAAGCCGGCAGCGCCGCCGACACGACCGATCGCACCGGATCCACGGGCGACCAAAATGTCGACCAAGCCCTGTGGCTGGCTCGAATCCAAGACCGCGTGGACCAATTGGTTCGCGAATACCGCGTTCGAGGCCACCTGATCGCCACCCTGGACCCGCTCGGGTTGTTCGAACACACCTGCCCAGAACTGTCGCCACGCAGCCATGGCTTGAGCGAACAGGACCTGGCGCGTCCTTTTGACAGCAGCATCTTGGAAAACGTTTCGGGCAGCACCCTGGACGTCATCCTGAACAAACTGCAGTCCACCTACTGCCGCAGCATCGGCGCCCAGTTCATGCACATCGACAATCGCAACATTCGCGATTGGTTGCAGCGCCGGATGGAAACGACCGAAAATCGGCTGGACCTGTCCCACGAAGTTCAGCGTCGAATCTACACCCGCCTGGCCGACGCCACCATCTTCGAAGAATTCGTGCGCCGCAAATTCGTCGGTGCCAAAACATTCTCGCTCGAAGGTGCGGAAAGCCTGATCCCTCTGATTGACCTGGCGCTTGAAAAAGCAGGCCAGCATCAAGTCAAAGAAGTGGTCATGGCGATGGCCCACCGGGGTCGCCTCAATGTGATGGCGAACATCCTGAAAAAACGGGCGATGAACATCTTCTGGTCGTTCGATGACCCCACGCCGGAACTCAGCCGCGGTGGGGGCGATGTTCGCTACCACCTCGGCTACAGCAGCGACTGGAAAACCGCTTCGGGTGATCACCTGCACATCTCACTGTGCTTCAACCCCAGCCACCTCGAATACGTCAACACCGTGGCACTCGGCCGGACCCGGTGCAAACAAGACAACTGTGGCGATTCCGATCGACAAGACGTGATGACGATCCTGATTCACGGCGACGCAGCCTTCGCCGGGGAAGGCGTTGTCCAAGAGACGCTGAACCTCAGCGAACTGAAAGGCTATCGCACCGGCGGTACCTTGCACGTCGTGATCAACAACCAAGTCGGCTTCACCACCGAACCCGACGAGGGACGCAGCACGACCTACGCCACCGATGTGGCCAAGATGCTGCAAATCCCCATCTTTCACGTCAACGGCGAAGACCCCGAAGCGGTCGCCCAAGTCGTTTCGCTGGCCATGGATTTCCGCAAAAAATTCCATCGCGATGTTGTCATCGACCTGTACGCCTATCGTCGCTGGGGACACAACGAAGGCGACGAACCGCGCTTCACCCAACCGCAAATGTACGCCGAAATTGATCGCCGTCCCGGCGTTCGGCAACAGTACCTCAATCGCTTGCTGAAACTCGGCAAAATCACGGAAGAAGAAGCCGACGAAATCAGCCGTGACCGAACCGAAAAACTCGAAAGTGAATTCGAGGCCAGCAAGCACGAGTCGTTTGTCCCCGACACACAAACGCTTGCCAAGAACTGGATGGAGTACTTCGGCGGCCCCGAACCAGCCGATGAAGTCGACACCACCATGTCGGTCGAGCGACTGAGCGAATTGCTCGACAAGCTCACCCGTTTGCCGGAAGGGTTCTCACCTCACAAAAAGCTCAAGCGGCCCATGGCGCAACGCCGCGAGATGGCCAGCGGCGAACGCCCCCTGGATTGGGCCGCAGCAGAAGCCGCCGCGTTCGCATCGCTGCTCGATGCGGGCCACCCGATTCGATTGACCGGTCAAGACTGCGAACGCGGAACGTTCAGCCACCGCCACGCGGTGCTGCACGACATGCGCGACGGCAGCGAATACTGCCCGCTGAAGAACCTGCATGACAGCCAAGCACGCCTGGAACTGTTCAACAGCCCGCTGAGCGAAGCCGGCGTGCTGGGATTTGAATACGGCTACTCGCTGGATTGCCCCAGCGGCCTGTGCCTGTGGGAAGCCCAATTTGGTGACTTCTGGAACGCCGCCCAGGTGATCGTGGACCAGTTCATCGCCAGCGCCGAAGACAAGTGGAATCGCCTCTCCGGCTTGGTCATGCTGCTGCCTCACGGCTTCGAAGGACAAGGCCCTGAACACTGCAGCGCTCGCGTCGAGCGTTTCTTGGCCATGGCGGCCGAAGACAACATCCAAATCTGCCAGCCCACCACGCCGGCCCAGTACTTCCACCTGCTTCGTCGACAAGTCATCCGGAAATGGCGCAAGCCCCTGATTGTCTTGACCCCCAAAAGCTTGCTGCGACACGCCGAGGTCACCAGCCCCCTGGACGTGGTTGCCGAGGGTGGCTTCCGCAAGATCTTGCCTGATCGCAAGGTACCACTGGAAGGCGCCAAACGCTTGCTGCTGTGCACCGGCAAAGTCTATTACGACCTGCTGCAGGAACGCACCGACAAGAACATCGAAGGCGTGCCAATCATGCGTCTCGAACAGCTTTACCCGCTGTCACTGGACGAGATTTTCGCCGCCTTCGAAGGGCTTGCCGAAGGCGCCGAGATCCGCTGGGTCCAAGAAGAACCCGAGAACATGGGCGCGTGGCCGTACTTGAAACTCAAGATCGGCGACGAACTGAACACACGCTTCCGGTTCACCAAAGCCACGCGTGCGGAATCAGCCAGCCCCAGCACCGGGTCGATGGCAGCTCACAAACTGGAACAGATCGACCTGATCCAAGCTGCGTTCGAAGGACTCAACTGAGCCCACCAACGCCTGCGACTGCGTCGCCACGCCCACGCCCACGCCCACGCCCACGCCCACGCCCACGCCCACGCCCACGCCCACGCCCACGCCCACGCCCACGCCCACGCCCACGCCCACGCCCACGCCCGTGCCCGTGCCCGTGCCCGTGCCCGTGCTCGGCATCGGCATCGGCATCGGCATCGGCATCGACAATCCCAACCGCGGAGCAGTGACATCTGCCAGCCTCGGGTTTCAACCCGAGGTCTCCCACGGCGACATCGAAAACAACCCAGCCGCGGAGCGACGACAGGTGGCAAAGCGTACGCCCCACCTGTCGCCGCTCCGCGGCTGGGTGGACCTGTGGGTGGGCCCGTGACCTTGGGTTGAAACCCAAGGCTGTCAACTACCGTCGCTCCGCGACTGGACGTGCGTTTTCCGGCGCAGGGGAATGCCAATCGAGATCGGCCCGGCCGGACGCTGAAGCAAAAGCGTCAGCGAAGACAGACCGTATCCCCACGATGTCCCCAGTCAGGGCGATGCTCGCACTGCCTCCCCAAGGCCAACGGCCTTTCTCAACATTGCCTGGGACAACGTCCCAGGAACGATTCACGAACCAACCACCCTTTGGCCAATGGCCAAATTCAACTCAATGCATGGGGATGAACTTGGCCTTTGCCCAATTGGTTGCGCATCACCGGGACGCCCCCTCTGCTCGAGCAACCCCATGCGTCTCTGCGCCCTGGCGCCTCAGCGTCAAAATTGTTCCGACACCCTGCCCGGCCCGACTCGTACGCGAACGGTCCGTTTCACCAAGCTGCGTCGTAAAATTTTGCGATCAGCTCATCTGTCCACGCCGTTCCGTCCAGTTGCGTGAACCCATGATGGCCTCCGGTTGGCATGGTCAACACGCGAGTTGAATCGCGAACCCGCTCGCGCAGTGCCACGAACGAATCAACCGGCACCAAGGGATCATCCGCGGCGGTGACAATCAACGCAGGAATATCAATCCGCTCGACCACGGAGTGAGCCGACGAGGACGCGTAATAGGATCGCTCGTCAGAAAAACCAGCCATGGGCGCGGTGATCCGACGATCAAATTCGCGAAGTGTTTTCGGAGCCCGGCCGTCCAACAGACCGCCCAACTCCTCCCGCATCTGCAAGGTCGACTTGGCTCGCCGGAGCAACTGAGTGATGAAGTAGTGGTTGTAAAAACGCAGGGACCAAGCCTCCATCCGGTCGCTGCAGGCCTGCAAGTCGATCGGCGGAGCGATCGCGACGATCGGCCCGACACGATCCCAGTACGAGGGACGGGCATCCAGACCGGCGCCGACTCGCCCCGCCGCACGCAGCAATTGGTTGCCGCCCAAGGATGTCCCCACCGCGCCGATCGGAGCGGCATGACCACTCGTCAATTCGGCAATGAACTCGATCGCAGCCAATACATCGTCGCTTCGTCCAGCGTGCGTGATCCCTCGACAAAACGCCACGGATTCACCACAACCTCGCATGTCCAATCGGAACACACGAACGCCGATCGCCAGCAACCTTCGTGTGAATCGAACCATGTAATCGGCCGCGTGACAGCCACAAATCCCATGCAGCAGCAACACGCTGCCCCGAGGAGATTCCCCCCACGGTGCCGGCACATCATCATGCAAAATGAGCGTGTCTCCCTCCGACACTGGCAACCGATGCTTCTCGGATTTGATTTGAGTCGATAGCTTTTGCCATTCGGTCATCCCCATCGTTGCCCGCGGTGCAAGCAATGTTTGCAAGTGCCCACCTCGACGCCAACGATGTGGCACAAAGCTCGGTGGTTCGAACCGATGCACTGAAAACGTCATCTCGTTAAACTTTCGCTCATGAAAACCATTCGCACTTTTTTGGCCATTCCGTTGCCATCTGATCTCGCCCGCACAGCATCGCGTTGGATGGCGGAAACCAAAACCCCTGGAGACGGAATCAAATGGGTTCCCGACGAGAATCTTCATCTCACGCTGAAGTTCCTCGGGGAAGTCGACAACATTGAAATACCGACGGTTTGCAACACACTGCAAGCAGCTTGCGACCCCCTGGAACCCTTTGGCTTGGTTCTGGAGGGTGCCTCTGGCATCCCCGACCTTGAACGACCTCGTGTGCTGACCATCGCCGTCGACGATTTCACCTCCTCGCTGACCAATCTGGTCGCGGATCTCGAGAAACGTTTCGCAGGTCTTGGCTACAAACCCGAACCGCGGGACTACCGGCCTCATTTGACGGTGGGACGCACTCGCAGCGGAAGTCGCCGAGCCAATTCAGAAGTCATCGATCGATGGCGAAAGCACGAAGACGATGAGATTGGCGAATTCAACGTTCGCGAAATTCATGTCGTGGGCAGCTTCCTGGAAAAACACGGCCCGACGTACAACGTGCTGGGACGAGTCCAGCTATGACCTCAGCCGCCGGCCCCGAGTTGCTGCTGTCCATCGAATCCACCTGCGACGAGACCGCTGCGGCCGTGATCCGCCGTGACGGCACGGTCCTGGGCCAATGCATCGCCACCCAAGAAACGTTGCACGAGCAGTTTGGCGGAGTGGTTCCCGAGATCGCCGCCCGGGCCCACCTGGAACGCATCCTGCCGGTGATCGACACGGCAATGAACCAGGCCAACCTCCGTGGCGAAGACCTGACCGCGATCGCCGTGGCCGACCGACCGGGGCTGGCCGGTTCCCTGCTGGTCGGCGTCGTTGCTGCGAAAACGCTCGCGCTGGCTTGGAACAAACCACTCATCGCGCTCAATCACCTGCACGCTCACCTGTACGCGTGCCAATTGATCGATGGCGCCCCCGCAGACATCTATCCGGCGATTGGGCTGATCGTTTCGGGGGGGCACACCAGCCTCTACCACTGCCACACAGCGATCGAATTGGAATACCTGGGCGGAACCATCGACGACGCCGCGGGCGAAGCGTTCGATAAAGTTGCCGCGATGCTCTCGCTGCCGTTTCCAGGCGGCATCGAAGTCGCCAAGCTGGCCATGCAAGGAAACGACCAGGCGTACTCTTTCCCGCGTTCGATGATCCACGATCCCGGCGACAACTTTTCATTCAGCGGGCTGAAGACCGCGGTTCGGTACGCCATCGCTGGCCCCGGACGCCAAGATTTTTCCAGCCTGGAGATTTCTGACGAAGTCAAACGAGACGTGTGTGCCTCGTTCGAGGCCGCCGTGGTCGATGTTCTGGTCGCAAAGTGCCGCCGGGCAATCAAGCGGCACAGGAATCGCAACGCATCCAATCCCAATGAATCCAGCGGCGGAACCAAGCGGCTGATTGTCGGTGGAGGCGTGGCTGCCAACTCACGCTTGCGGCGTGACCTGCAGGCCGCCGCCGAAAAAGACGGGTTCGAACTCTGGATCGCTCCCCCGCACCTGTGCACTGACAACGCGGTCATGGGCGCGATCGCTTGGAAGAAGTTCGAAGCCGGCCAGTTCGCACCGCTTGATTTGGACATCACCCCCGGACTGCAGCGAGGCTTCTGAAGACGCAGGCTGGAACAACCGCCCACCTCAAGACCAACCACGCTCATGAAATCTGCCTCCCAATCGCTCACCGGTGAATCGGCTGTTTTAACGGAGGTGCAACTCAGCCATCCATCGCTGCGTTGGGTCGATCGCTACAGTCGATTGCTGGACACCCGCTTTCGTATTCCCGGAACAAAGGTCCGCTTCGGCCTGGACTTCATCCTTGGCCTTGTCCCCGGTGCCGGCGATGCGATCAGCATGGGCCTTTCGGGAATCTTGATCGCAACCATGGCGAAAAATGGTGCCAGCCCAAGACTGGTGCTGAGAATGCTGGGCAACGTGGGCCTGGATGCCTTGGTCGGAACCATTCCCATCTTGGGCAACCTCTTTGACTTGTTCTACAAAGCCAACCACCGCAACCTGCTGTTGTTGCGGGAGTACTACGTCGAGGACAAACATCGACGCAGCATTTGGCCGATCCTGATGGCCATCGTGATCACCCTCATCGTCCTGCTGGGGTTGATGGTGATGATCTTTGTGTGGTGCATCAACGCGATCATGAACCTGTTCTAAGCAGGTCGGCTGGAATGATCGGGCACAACCATGTGAGCCGTTTGGGCGTTAGCCCCGGTTACGCGTGAAAACCGTGGCTAACGCCAACGGCTCACATACCCGATGACACCTGCGTACCTGCTTAAGCAATCGCGACGGCGTCGCGCGTCACAAACCAAGTTGGTGACTCGATCAATCGCGACGGAAACAACGCGGCGGGGAGATCGTTGGCGGAACTTCGGACACTCGCGAGAGCCTGACGCTTGTTCGCTCCACCGATCAAGAACCAACGCTGCCGAGCGGAGTTGATCGCGGGTGCGGTCAACGTGTAGCGATAGGTTTCCATTTTCGGAACCCAGTTCTCCACGAACCAGCGATCGTTCTGCTCGATCGCCTTGGTTTCAGGAAACAACGACGCCGTGTGCGCGTCATCGCCCATTCCCAACAGCGCCAAATCCCACGTCGGCACATCGGCACCCGGAAACGTTTCTCGCAGTGTTTTCTCGTAGGCTTCCGCGGTGGCCGCCGGGTTATCCGGATCCACCGGCACCGGAAACGCACGCAACGAATCCGCTGGCAAGTGCGACAGCAACGCTTCCCGAACCATCCGGTAATTGCTGTCCAAATTGTCTTCCGTGACGTTGCGTTCGTCGCCCCAGTAGAACTCGATGTTTTGCCACGGCAACTCTTTGGTCGCCAGCAATTCATACAGACGCTTGGGGGTCGAACCACCGGACAACGTCACCCGGAACACGCCCCGCTGCTCGATCGCTTCTTTCGCCAATTTGCAAAAAGCGTCCGCGGCGGCGTTGGAAAGTTCATCCAAAGAATCAAATACTTGCATGTTGCATTCTCAATGTTGGGGAAATCAATACGGCTTCTAATTCAGTGACGGCGCCGTCGTGAATCACTCAAACGATTCGGCGTCGCTGGGAAAACTCGCTGCCTTCACTTCTTCGCAGTACGACTTGGCCGCCTCTCGGATGGTGTTGCCAACATCGGCGAACAACCGAGTGAACTTGGGCGTGTAACCCGATGTCAGCCCCAGGATGTCATGGGTCACCAAGACTTGCCCCGAAACGTCTCGTCCCGCACCAATGCCAATCGTTGGCACACTCACGGCAGCGGTGATCGCGGCGGCGGCTTCACTGGGCACACACTCAATCAAAACCACGAATGCGCCGGCGGCCTCGGCGGCTTTGGCGTCCGCCACCAATCGCTCGATGTCACGCTGCAATCGATAGCCACCTTCCACGTGAATATTTTGCGGACGCAGCCCAATGTGTGCCATCACCGGGATCCCAGCACCGACCATCGCCTGGATCCGCTCGGCTTGCTCAGCCCCGCCTTCCAACTTGACCGCGTGACACTGCGTTTCTTTCAGCACGCGAGCCCCACAGCGGACACTGTGGAGCAAATCGAGCTGGCCATCAGGAAAGGGCAAATCAACCACCACCATCGCGTGCTCCGCTGCCCGACCGACCATTTCGGCATGATAGATCATTTGATCCATCGTCACGGGCAACGTCGTCGAGTGCCCCTGAACGACCATGCCGACGGTGTCGCCAACCAGCAGAACGTCGACACCGGCTTCATCCAAAATTTTCGCGGTTGGAAAATCGTACGCCGTCAGCATCGTGATCCGCTCACCACGTTCCCGCATGCGCTGCAGCGTTCGAGTGGTGATACGCGATTTTCTCTTTTCCGATTCCGTCATTCTGCTTGCTTTTCGAAGGGGTCGCTCATTCAGCGGGAACACGATGCAGCATCATCAGCCGAATCTCCACGCCTCGACGCTCCCCATCCTCGCCCATGATTCTTGGGCAGGTCAATGACAGGCGCCCCCTGCCCTCCGACAAAGTGATCCGCCCGAGCGACATTTTTGCCCATCGCTTCTCGTCGCTTTCCACCCGCTTCGACCGATCCTTGTCCAAATGAATGGCCCCCGAGGGATTGGCCACGGTGACAACCGACTCGGTCGCCGCCGTGCGGTTGCCCTGCTTCCATTCCAAATTCAACTGCGTCCCCACCGCTGACTCGGGACAAGCGTAGTGCACCTCCACCTCAAACTGCCCGCCGGCCAACACATCGACGTCCCAAGTGACGGCATCCTCCTCCGAATGCCAATGAGTCATGTAGCTGCTGTTGGGAAACCGATTGCTGCGGCGAACCTGACCGGTCGCCTGCGCGTCGCGAGCGGGAAGCTGTGTCCACACCTGGTCGGGATGCCCGACCGGAAAGACCTGCTCCTCGGTGTAGTTCCGCTCACGAGGCTTGGTTTCTTGCGCCCAATCCTCGAGCGCCCGTTTCATTCGCGCCGCTGTTTCAGGATGCTCCTTCGCGACCGATCGCGTTTCCCCTGGGTCCGCTTGCAAATCAAACAGGTCGCCGTTTGGGTGATAGCGATACTGGTTCGATCGAACGCTGAGCTTTCCCTTCCAAGCGGTGAAAATCAAACGTTGAACTGGCACCTCCTTCGGATCATTCAACACGCCCTTCAGCGACATGCCGTCCAGCGGTCCCGCGGTGGCACCCACCTCGACGCCGCACAGATCGGCCAGGGTCGGGAACAGATCGATCGCTCCCGCGATCCCCCCGACCGTTCGACCGGCTTGGATTTCCTCCGGGTACCGAATCAAGCAAGGCGAGCGCAACCCGCCCTCGTGAACCGCTCCCTTGCGGCCTCTTAACCCGCCGTTGAACCGAGATCCGTTCGGCCCGTTGTCACAGAAGAACACCACGATCGTGTTTTCAGAAAGCGACAATCGGTCCAAGGCCTCCAACAACCGCCCAACGTTGTCATCAATGTTCTCACACAATGCGAGCGCCGCCCGCGTGTGCTGGAGATCTTCCTGCTTGGCGTTCTCGGGACTGGGGTCGGGAACAATGTCCTTGCCTTCGAATTCCTTCCAATCTTCATCGGGAACCTGCATCGGCGAATGCGGTGTGTTCAATGGCAGATAAACAAAGAATGGGTCGGTTCGATGCTGCTCCATGAAATCGATCGCGTGGTTTGTCAGGTCGTCGACGATGAACCCTTTGCCCTGCACGATTTCGCCATTGTGTTCCAGCATCGGCGAAAAATAGTTGCCCCAGTGGCCAGAGCAGAAACCGTAAAACTCCTCAAACCCGCGTGAGTTGGGATGATACGGTGCCTGCATTCCCGAGTGCCATTTCCCAAAGGCCGCGGTCGCGTACCCCGCATTTTGAAACGCATCCCCGATGGTCCGCTCGGCCGCGTCGATCCGCTCGCCGCCCGCTGACGTGCTGAACACCCCCGACCGAGTGTGATACCGACCCGTCAAAAATTCCGCTCGAGTCGGTGAGCAAACCGCGCACACGTAAAAGTTTTGAATCTGCACGCCATCGCGAGCCAACGAATCAATGTGCGGCGTTTGCAAGTTGGGATTGCCATGCAGGCTGAGATCCCCCCAGCCCTGATCGTCCGTCAAAATGACCAACACATTGGGACGTGCATCGGAGTCGGCTCGGCAAGACCCTCCCACACCAACCCAAGACGCCAAACACAACGCCCCGATCACAACATCGCGTAAATGGGTGAGAATGCTCACGACCAACCTTCGTATCCAGAGACCATCGAACTGCCGCCGCGCCATTGGAACAACCGACACAGTCCATCCAAACGCTAGCGTCAACAGGATAGCTGACCGTTCCCGCGGCGGGGGAACCTGCTCTCGGACTCCCCGATTGGTTTGATCCGGTGGCGGTCTCGGGCACCTCGACTATTCTGTGGGTCGAAGCACCCAACCAAGGCCTTTTCCTTTTCTGCAAGACCGACCCATGCGAGTTCGAAAAGCGGTCATCACCGCCGCAGCCCCCAACCAGAACACCCTCCCGCTGCAACGCTTGGTGGACGGTTCGGGCGAAGAGAAAACGGCACTCCAATTGATCGTCGAAGAAACTCTTTCGGCGGGTGTGGAAGAGATCTGCGTCGTGATCCAACCCGGTGACGAGGACAACTACCGAAAGGCCGCCGGTGGTTCCCTCGGCAACCTGCACTTTGTTCATCAAGAACACCCCCTCGGCTATGCCGATGCCATCCTGCAAGCCGAATCATTTTGCGGCGACGACGCGTTCCTGCACCTGGTGAGCGACCACCTGTATCTGTCCGCAACGTCGAGAAGTTGTGCCGCTCAATTGATTCAGATGGCCGAGCAACACGCTTGCCCGGTGTCCGCGGTCCAATCCACACGCGAACATCGCCTGCCGTACTTTGGCATTGTCGGTGGAGCCAGCGTGCCGCGCTTCGATGGCCTGTATGACGTTCGCACTGTCGTCGAAAAACCGACCCCAACGCTCGCCGAGCAATCGCTGATCACGCCGGGCCTGCGAAGCGGATACTACCTCGGCTACTTCGGCATGCACGTTCTGACTCCTGCGGTCATGGAATGCCTGCATGAAGTCGTGGCTGACAAGTGCATGGAACGCCCATCACTTTCCGACGCGGCCGCCAAACTCCCTCACCGCGGAAAGTACCTCGCGTATCAACTGCAAGGTCGCCGCTACAACATTGGCGAACAGTACGGCGTCCTGATCGCCCAGTTGGCAATCGGCTTGTCGGGACGTGACCGAGATCTCCTGCTAACCGAATTGGTCGAACTGTTGGCCACACGAACGGAGTCGCCCGTCGCGCCGGCGTCCAAGCCTTCGGCGGAATCATCGACACCAGAAGGATCCAACTGATGCCGGAACTTCGCTCCCTGAATTCGCTGATTGAAACCATCACGACCGATCAAGCTGAACTGCGAGATCGCTCGCTGGAATCACTGATCGAGGACGCCACGCTCAACGACCTCCTCCAACACATCGATCAGCTCGATCGTTTTCGTCGCCAAGAAGAAAACTTGTACCAACGCGTTCGAGCGTTGTTCTTTTTGTCCGCGATCTATCGCTATCACCTGCCACCGCGTCTCGATCAATCGGTCTCCGGAAGCATCCCGTTCGAAGGCTACGAACACTTGCTCGGCCGACGTTTCCAAGAAGCCATCGACGAGTTCCTCGAGGTTCAATCCGCCGACGGCCCCAGCGACTCCTTGGCCAGCGCACTCGCGGCGGCGTATCACGAACTGGGTTTCCAAACACTCGCCGATCAAGTCCGCCACAGTGTCCGCACGGTTCGCGGCAACCAATGGATGTTCCGTTTGGGGCATGTTGCCGAGCATCCGCTGCGAATCCGCAAGGAACTGTTGCCGACCCAAGACAGCCCGCACCTTTCGCCGGTCTTGAAAGAAACCACCGCCGTGCGAATGGATGTCTCGCATTCCGCCTGGAGCGACATCTTCTTTCTGGGAATGGACTACCCCGAAGGCGCCCGAGTCATCAACGTTTCCGTCGACCTCGGTGTTCGCGGGCGGGACGAAAAGGTACGACCGCCAATCGAAACTTACTTGCGAGTGATTGATCAACCGGTGTTTCGATTGGTCAGCGTTGACCTCAACGCCAGTGTCGAAGTCACGACGGTCGCCGAGATGTTCGATTTCGCCAGGGACTACCTGGGACTGCTCAAAGCCGCCGTGATCGCCGCCGGTGTCGTCCCTCCGGGCTTGGAAGGCTGCGGATCCGACATGGCCTCACTGCTTGAACGAGTGGTCGGCCGCGGCAAAGGGCTGGAACTGGTTTCCAAAATCAATGACATCCCCAAAGGCTCACGACTCGCGGTGTCAACCAACCTGCTCGGTTCGCTGATCAGCAACCTGATGCGAGCAACCGGTCAAATCCAGTCGCTCGAAGGTGTGCTGACGGAAACCGATCGGCGTTTGATCGCCGCCCGCGCGATTCTGGGTGAATGGATCGGCGGCAGCGGTGGTGGTTGGCAAGATTCCGGCGGCGTGTGGCCTGGCATCAAACTCATCTGTGGGCAAGTGGCAGGCGAAGGCGACCCTGAATTGGGTATCAGCCGCGGGCGTCTGATGCCCGACCACGAGGTCCTCGGCGAAGACCACATCAGCACCGAAGCTCGCCAAAAACTGCAGGACTCGTTGGTCGTCGTGCACGGCGGCATGGCTCAGAACGTCGGCCCAATCCTCGAGATGGTCACCGAGCACTACCTCGTTCGTGGCCGCGACCAATGGATCGGCCGTCAAGAAGCAATGACGATCTACGACGAGGTGGTCGATGCACTGCAACAAGGTGACATCCGTCGTCTCGGATCACTGACGACCAAGAACTTCGAAGGCCCTCTGCAGACCATCATCCCCTGGGCGACCAACCGATTCACCGACGTGATGATCCAGCGTTGCCGTCAGCAATATGGTGATCAATTCTGGGGATTCTGGATGCTGGGCGGCATGTCCGGCGGCGGCATGGGATTCATCTTTGACCCCAGCATCAAACAAGCCGCCCAGGATTGGCTCAGCCAAGAGATGGTGACGGTCAAACGGGAATTGGAAACCGCGCTGCCGTTCGCCATGGATCCGGTTGTCTACGACTTTCAGATCAACGACCACGGCACATTCGCAGAATTACTGCCGCCCCAATCTGCGGGCCTGCCGCAAAAGTACTACGCCTTGATGATGCCCAAGTGGCTTCGCAAACCACTGCGTGAGCTATCCCCTCAAACCCGCGAAGAACTTGCGGGCATCTCACGACGCTGCAGCGATCCAAGCGATCACGAGGCCAATGCAGCGTTGCTGCTTCGAAGCGTTCTGCCATCGAACAGCCAAGCCGAAAACGAAAAGAACGATGCTCCGCCAACGAATGCTGATTCGCTTGCCGCAATCCTGAAACGGAGCGGCTTTGACCGGGCTCAACACGAGCAGATCCGGGCCGACATGCGAGCCGGAAAGTTTGGCTTGGCCGCCAACCGACTCTCTCGCGATCTCAAAATCACCGATGTCACACCAGCCCACGTCACTGACACTCGCGATGGCGTGGATGATCGCTTGGCCAAGCTTGGCTCCCAAGCCATCGCGGACGGGCAAGTCGGCGTCATCACGCTGGCGGCTGGTGTTGGCAGTCGCTGGACACAGGGCGCAGGGGTTTGCAAAGCCCTGCATCCCTTCCACCGGTTGGCGGGAAAGCACCGAAGCTTCCTCGAAATTCACTTGGCGAAGAACCGTGCCACCACCGCTCAGCACGGCGGCGTCATCCCCCACGTCATCACGACCAGCTGGATGACAGACGAAGCGATCCGCACCGTCTTGGATCGCACCCAGAACTACGGCCACAACGGCCCGGTGCATGTCTCCAGTGGGCGCAGCGTCGGGTTGCGAATGGTCCCCATGGTTCGAGACCTGCACTTCCTGTGGGAAGAAACCGCTCAACAGGTTCTCGACCAACAACAACAAAAGATGCGTGAAAGCGCCCGATCCGCGATTGCGAACTGGGCGCAGCAAACCGGAGAAGGCTCCGACTACACCGACAACGTCGCCGCACAGTGCGTGCACCCGGTCGGTCACTGGTACGAAATCCCCAACCTTTTCCGCAATGGCGTGCTCTCGCAGATGCTGCGTGATCAACCGTCGCTTCGGTATCTGATGTTGCACAACATCGACACTTTGGGTGCCAACGTGGACCCGGCACTGTTCGGCTTGCACATCGAGTCCGGAGCCACCCTCAGCTACGAAGTCATCCCGCGCCGCCTGGAAGATCGCGGCGGCGGACTGGCCCTCGTCGCAGGTCGGCCTCGATTGGTCGAAGGACTCGCGATGCCCGACGAACGAATCGAGTTTGGGCTGAAGTTCTACAACTCGATGACGACCTGGATCGACATCGACGCCCTGCTGGACTCCTTTGGCTTGGATCGAAATTCACTGAACGATGCGTCCGCAGTTGACTCTGCGGTCCGCCAAATGGCCGCTCGCTTGCCAACCTACATCACGCTCAAAGAAGTCAAGAAACGCTGGGGCCATGCACAGGAAGACGTGTTCCCGGTCGCACAGTTCGAAAAACTATGGGGCGACATGACGACGCTCCCAGACATCGACAGCCGATTCATCGTGACTCCCATGCGACGTGGCCAGCAGCTCAAAGAACCCAGCCAGCTCGATGGCTGGAACCGAGACGGAGGCTCTGCCTACGTCAACTCACTTTGCAAATGGTAACGAGCTTCGGATCGACACAAAAATCCTGCATGGGATTTCAGGCAGTTGCCGTAGCGGAAACGAGCGACTGCTGTTGTTGTTGAACTGAGTGCCAAAACTCATTCCGTTCCATCACCGCATTCGCGCAAAAGCTCCGAAAGCAGGTTGCGAGATCCGTGGATGATCCGAGCCACGCGAAGACGACCTTCATGCTCCTCGTAAACCACGACAAAGCTTCTCAAAATAGCTTGATAGCGAAACTGGTGATTTGGCGGGTCAAATTCTGGACGAAGCGTTCCCATTGCCGACTGCGTCGAGATGAGCGTCAGAGCGTCTTCGAGCTTTCCTAGAAAGTCGAGCGTTTGCGACGCGCCAAACTTCGACAGCGTGTACGTTTCAATTTCCCGAATGTCGTTCGCGGCAGCCTTCGAAAGTTGAATTTCCATGCCAATGGCTTAGCCGCCCGAAGCCGAGTACTTTTCGCGAAGAGACGTGAAGAATTCAGTCGAGTCAAGCAGTTCACCACGATCAATGGAATCGGCTCCAGCTTGAACCAGATTTTTAACCGCCTCTAGCTCAGCAAGCCTGATCGCTTCTTGATCCGCGAGCAGTCGAAGACCAGCACGAACGACTTCACTTGCCGACTGAAATCGGCCAGTACCAACACACGACTCGACAAACGATGATTGTTCGGGCGTCAGCGATAGGGACATGGTTTTTCGCATCATTTCCTCCGTTTTGCGGCCTGTGTTACATTGTAGCACAGGCAAAAGTCAAACCGCAAGCAATTTCCCGAGTCGCTGGCATCACGGATAACCTCGTAAAGCTGGTGACTTGTCTTAGCACTTGCCCAGACGCTCCCCTGCGCCGCTCCGCTCACCAGTCCTCCGTTGGCTCTCCAAACATCGTGTCGCCAAGCAAGAACCATCCAATGACGCCGAGCAGGATGACCGCGATCAAGGCGGCAGTGCAGACACGAAGGAACGTCGATTTGCCCTGCAGCCAAACGTCCGGGATCGAGACGCACGTCGGCAACAGCAGGATCAATCCGTAGAGCCAAGCGGGATGCTCTTCATAGGTGTAAAAGCGACCGGTCGCTGTGGTGCTCGCCGCCAACAACAGAACCGCGGGAAACATCCGCTCGAGATGCAAATCCGGCGACCATGTCGCTGCGATGGCAACGACCAACGTCGCCACCAGAGCGCTCACCATCCACTCCGCTAGTCCACCGTAAGCACTGGCGGCCAACAACGTGGGTGCGACCAAGCCAGACAAAGCAACCCACAGAACCCATGTCGCTGCACCACTTCGTCGCATTCGATCCAACGACCAAATATTGATCAAGGTGGCCCCGGCAACAGATGCCATCCAAGGACGATGAAGTGGCAACATATCGGTCCACCCATCACCAGTTGGCATGGTCCACATCGCCGTGGCGACCGATCCCAATCCCGCGATCAACCACCACGTTCCAAAGTGATTCTTGGCGTCGATGGATGGATCTTTTGCAGGTACCCAAGAACACCCCGCAAGCAGCAGCGACGAAACGAAGACCGGCGCCAACACGATTTGCCAAGCCTCGAGGGCCGACCAATCCAGTTCTTGCCTTGCATACATGCAGGCACTGACCGCGACAAACCAACCCGTTGCAGCGAGCACGGCTGGCAGCGGTCGCGTCCAAACGCTCGACTCGGATCGCAGAATTGCCCAAGCACCTACAACAAACGCCAGCGACAAGATCGCTGGCGTTATCACACACCAAAGTAGAATTTGTATTTCCACGGTCTTATCGCTTGAAGACCAAGAGAGCTTGAATGGCAACCTTGTCGTCAATCTTGCCCTTGCCGTAGTTCATGCCCCACTTGGTTCGATCAATGTCAAAGTTCGCGGCCAAGACCAACATGTCTTCGGTCAGCTTTGGCATCGAAGGAATCGTGACTTCGACCGTTTTGCCGAGCATGGTCAGCTTCCCGACAATGTTCACTTTGTCTTGAGAAGGGTCATGCTCAATCTTGGTCGATTCGAACGTGATTTTGGGGTATTTCCGAACGTCAAAGAAGTCAGGATTCTTCAGGTGATTGGTCAGCTTGTCAGCGTCGGACCAAAGACTCGTCGCATCGATTTCAATCTTGAGCGAGCCCTTGTTGGGTTCCTCCACATTCAAAGTCACATCAGCGGTGAACTTCTTGAAGCCACCATCATGCTTGCCATCCGGCTTGGAACCAGTGAAAGAGAGCTTCGATTTTTCAGCATCAAATGCGGGCTGTTCCGCGGCGGAAACAACCACGGAAGAAGCGCAAACCAGCGTCAACAGCAAGGCAAAACGTTGCAACATCAGGGACAATCTCTCATGAGGACGGGGGACAAAGTGAGCTCATCGTAACGAAACTCAACAACCAATGTCCAAACTGCTCCGGTCCCCGCCCCAAGATCTCATGGGAGCGTTGACTGGACATTCGACGGACCATCGGCCCCGTGATTGTCGCAGGACTCGGGACGCGAAACAACAAATCCACCCTGCCCAGGCAACAATTCAGCCCGCTTTGCTAGCCATGCGAACGGGGCCGATCGAAACCGGCCCCTGTGGCCCTCCTGCAGCGACTCAGCTCGAGAACACAAATCCGTCGCCATTGTGATCGATCTTGATCACCGTCCCCTCCGGATAACTGTTCTTCAAGATCGCGGATGCAAGCGGGTTTTGGATCTCGCGCTGGATCACACGCTTGAGAGGGCGTGCGCCATAGGCGGGGTCGTATCCCACTTCCGCGATCTGATCGATCGCGGCTTCCGAAATCTCGACCGACAAACTGTTGGCTGCCAGTCGCGTCCGAAGCTCCTCGAGTTGCAACTCCACAATCCGTCGAATTTGTGTTTGTTGCAACGGATGAAAGATCACCGTGTCGTCGATCCGGTTGAGGAACTCCGGCAAGAACCTGGCCTTCAAGGCTTCCTCGACCGCCGCACGCATTTCGTCTTCGCCGCCGCCTTCCTCCGTGACCCGTTGGATCACTTGGCTGCCAACATTGCTGGTCATCACAACCACCGTGTTGGTGAAGTTCACCGTTCGGCCTTGCCCGTCCGTCAGTCGTCCATCGTCGAGCACCTGCAACAAGATATTGAAGACGTCCGGGTGAGCCTTCTCCATCTCATCGAGCAAGATCACCGCGTACGGACGCCGCCGCACAGCCTCGGTCAATTTGCCACCCTCTTCGTAGCCAACATAACCGGGAGGGGCACCGATCAAACGAGAGACACTGTGCCGTTCCATGAACTCACTCATGTCGATCCGAACCATTGCGGAATCGTCATCGAACATGACTTCTGCCAACGCCTTGCAAAGCTCCGTTTTCCCGACACCAGTGGGGCCCAAGAACAGGAACGATCCAATCGGACGATTGGGGTCTTGCAAACCACTGCGACTGCGACGGACCGCGTCCGACACGGCGGTGACCGCTTCATCCTGGCCAACCACACGTTGATGCAATCGCTCTTCCATCACCAACAACTTGGCCCGCTCGGTTTCCATCATGCGAGTGACGGGAACGCCGGTCCACGTGCTGACAACCTCAGCGATCTCTTCCTCTGTCACCTCCTTGCGAAGCAGACGACGTTTTTCGTCCACAGGACCGTCGCTTTCTTCTTGCGCTGACTCATCGCGTTTTTCAGCCTCATCAATTCGAGCCTGCAACTCACGAAGCCGCGACTGCACCTGCAACATCTCACTGTAGGCGTCTTCGGGACTCTCACCTCGGAGTTGCTTCTCTTTGGCTTCCGCATCCAACTGCGCAAAACGATGCTGCAACTGATCGACTTCTTGGCGAACGGACTGGACATCGTCCAAGCCCATCTTCTCGGTTTCCCACTGTTCTTTCAAACTGGCCAACTCCGCCTTGGCGGCTTCCATCTCTGCTTCCACATCGACGCGTTTTTCGACCGCAGAAGCCTCTTGCTCGTCCACCAACTGACGGTGAACCAGTTCCAATTGGCGAAGGCGTCGCTGCAAACGATCGATCGGTTCAGGCACACTTTCCTTCTCCATCGCCAAACGACTGGCGGCTTCGTCGATCAAGTCGATCGCTTTGTCCGGCAGGAATCGATCCGCGATGTAACGATCCGATAGATTGGCGGCGGCAACCAACGCACTGTCTGTGATCCGAACACCGTGGTGCGATTCATAACGAGGCTTCAGCCCTCGCAGAATCGCGACGGTGTCTTCCACATTGGGCTCGCCCACAAACACAGGCTGGAACCGCCGCTCCAGCGCGGCGTCCTTTTCGATGTGCTGTCGATACTCATCCAACGTCGTGGCACCGATACAACGCAGCGCTCCGCGTGCCAACTCGGGCTTGAGCAAGTTTGCTGCGTCGGCTGAACCTTCGGCATTGCCAGCACCGACGACCAAGTGCAATTCGTCGATGAACAGAATCACCTTGCCATCGGAATCCTTGACTTCTCGAAGCACCGATTTCAATCGTTCTTCGAAGTCACCGCGGAACTTGGCTCCGGCGACCAAGGACCCCATGTCCAGGGAAACCACCTTCTTGCCTTTCAAGCTTTGCGGCACATCGCCTTCAAAGATGCGGAGGGCCAATCCTTCTGCGATCGCCGTTTTCCCCACGCCCGGTTGGCCAATCAGCACAGGGTTGTTCTTGGTGCGACGCGAGAGAACCTGAATCACACGACGGATCTCGTTGTCGCGTCCAATGACAGGGTCCAACTTGCCACTCTGAGCCAACTGGGTCAGGTCGATGCCGAATTTCTCAAGGGCTTGATACGTCGATTCCGCGTTGGGATCTGTCACACGAGCCGAACCACGAATCTGGCTCATCGCTGTGAGCAGATCGTTTTCCGAAACGCCCAACAACGACAACAGGTTCTTGGCCTTGTTGTCGGTGCGAGCCAAACCGACGAGCAGATGCTCGGTGCTGACGTACTCGTCCTTCAACGATTCAGCGGAAGTCGCCGAGGCTTCGAGCGCCGCTTGCAGTTTCGCCGACACACGTGCCTGGCCCATGCCGGATGCGTTGGGAAGCTTTTCCAATTCGCTCACCAGCAACGACTTCAGTTTGGAAACGTCCACGTTGATCTTTTCCAGCAATGGCGTTGTGATTCCATCTCGCTGGTTCACCGCTGCGGAAAGAACATGCAGTGGATCAATCTCGGCATTGCCGGCGGAAGTGGCCTGGGCTTGCGCCTCAGCGACCACGTTTTGAGCTTGAGTTGTGAGTTTGTCGATTCGAAAGGCCATCAGAATCTCCAGGCAGAGTAGGAGGGTGGGACAAGGGGGTGGGACGCGGAATCAATCGAGAGGACCAGCAATACAATTCCCGCGCCGAACGGCATCGCCAAGGACAAAATGAACAGACATAAAAAAAGCGAGCGCCCGCTCGGCTGCGATGCAGCCGAGCGAGACTCGCCGTTATCAAAAACGTGCGAGCCGAAAGGATGGAACCATCCGACTCACATCGGTTGGGTCACTCTTTGACTTCGAACTCCGCGTCGATCGCGTCGTCGTCATCGCCACCGCCCGCAGTTGCGCCAGCGGCACCCGCCGCATCCGCTCCCGCTTCGCCAGCGGCATCCGTCTTTTCGTACAAGACCTTGCTGAATGCTTGCGAGGCAGCTTCCAGTTCGTCTGAGGCAGCCTTGATCTCAGCCAAGTCATCGCCTTCAGCGGCTTTCTTGACCTTCTCAATCGCAGCGTTCATTGGAGCCTTGTCATCATCGGACAACTTGTCATCGTTCTCGCCCATCAACTTCTCAAGTTGGTAGACCTGCTGATTGACCTTGTTGCGTGCTTCCACCAATTCGAACTGCCGTTTGTCTTCTTCAGCATTGGCTTCCGCGTCCTTCTGCATTTGCTCGATGTCACTGTCAGACAACGCGCCACTGTCTTTGATTTCGACGTTGGCCTCCTTCCCTGTTTTCAATTCCTTGGCCGAAACGCTCAGAATGCCGTTTTGATCGATGTCAAACTTCACTTCGATTTGCGGCACGCCACGCGGGGAGGCGGGAATGTCTTCCAGGTTGAACTCAGCCAGCAACCGGTTGGCATTGGCCATCTTGCGTTCCCCTTGGAAAACGCGAACGGTCACTGCCGTTTGATTGTCAGCCGCTGTGCTGAAGACGTTCTTCTTCTCGGCTGGGATCGTGGTGTTGCGTTCGACCAAGGCGGTCATCACGCCACCTTCGGTTTCGATCCCGAGCGTCAGGGGGGTCACGTCGAGCAGCAACACATCGTTGCGGTCACCGGCCAAAACACTGCCCTGGATCGCGGCACCCACCGCAACCACTTCGTCAGGGTTGACGCCTTGGTGAGGGTCTTTCCCGAAGATGCTTTTGACAACTTCGCGAACCTTGGGCACACGTGTGCTACCACCGACCAACACGACTTCGTCAATGTCCTTGGGGTCCATGCCAGCGTCTTTCAACGCTTGCAGAACTGGACCGCGGCAACGTTCCACCAACGCATCGATCAACTCTTCAAACTTGGATCGAGTGATCTTCATCGTCAGGTGCTTCGGTCCCGAGGCATCCATCGTGATGAAGGGCAAGTTGATGTCGGTCTCAGGCAATGTGCTGAGCTCTTTCTTGGCCTTTTCGCAAGCTTCCTGCAACCGCTGCAAAGCCATGGCATCGTTGCGAAGATCGATCGCGTTTTCCTTTTGGAATTCGCTGGCGACGTAGTTGATCAACGCTTCGTCGAAGTCATCCCCACCGAGGTGAGTGTCACCCGATGTGCTGATCACTTGGAACACGCGACTCTCTTGATCTTCGTCACCACTGTCGGCAACTTCTAGAACGGAGACATCGAACGTACCACCGCCCAAGTCGAAGACGATGATGCTTTCATCCTTCTTCTTGTCCAAACCGTATGCCAGTGCAGCAGCGGTTGGCTCGTTGATGATCCGAGCGACTTCCAAACCGGCGATTTGGCCAGCGTCCTTGGTCGCTTGTCGCTGGGCGTCGTTGAAGTAAGCAGGAACGGTGATGACCGCCTTGTTGACTTTGTGTCCCAAGTAGGACTCCGCTGATTCCTTCAACTTGCGAAGGATCTTGGCGGAGATTTCCTGTGGCGTGTATTCACTGTCGCCAACCTGAATCTTGACGTAATCGCCAGGCCCGCCGGTGACGCCGTAAGGCACCATCTTTTCTTCCGACTGAACTTCATTGTGACGACGCCCCATGAAACGTTTGGCCGAGTAAACGGTGCGTTTCGGGTTGGTGACGGCTTGACGTCGAGCAGGTTCGCCGACGATGGTTTCTTGCTTGTCAGTGAACGCGACCACACTCGGAGTCAGCCGGTTTCCCTCCGCGTTGGGAATCACTTTGGGCTCGCTGCCCTCCATGATCGCGACCACGCTGTTGGTGGTCCCGAGGTCGATGCCGATGATTTTTTCGCCTTGTGCCATGATGCGTGAACTCCTGTGTCCGAGCGGGTGAGTGGGTGTCAAATGATATGAGTCTGGGTTTCGCCGGGCCGACCGCGGCACCTGGGCGGTCCATTTCGTCAGCCTTTTGGTTCGATCGTCAGATATGGCAAGATCTGTGCCAGACACCTCCACACGCCTCACTTGCCAAAACGACAACACTTGAAAAACACCTGTTTCGCCGACGAAAAACCGACTTGCCCGCTGTAAAAAAAACATTTCCTTCCGTTTTGGCAGCCCTCCTAAATCCGTGCTCTGTGCCACAATGCTGCCTTGCCAAAACGGCAGTCACCTTTCGCACACGCTCGAAAGACAGATCCCATGAGCTCACCTGAACCACGCGACACAATCGAATCCATCGACACCCAAATTCTGGAACTGCTGCGTGAACGCTGCCGGGTGATGGCCCACAAATCAGCGTCAAACGCCGAATCCGATTGGGCCGGCACCCTGGCGTCGATCGACCGCCTCGTCAACCAAAATGAAGCGAACGAAGTTACTGGGAATGCCACGGTCTGCCCCGAGGATCAACGCAGTGTCCTGCGGCACGTCGCCTCCGCCTGCTGGCGCGCCACCCGCTCTGGCAACTTCGCCTTCCTTGGACCACCAGACAGCTACAGCCATCTCGCAGCACTGGCTTACTTTGGTGAGGCAGCCAATCTGTTGCCTGTCCCATCCATCGGCGCGGTCTTTGACGCGGTTGAGCGAGGCGACTGCGCTGGCGGAATCGCCCCGATTGAGAACAGCACCGATGGCCGCGTGGTCGACACCTTTGGCCGGCTCTCCAAAGGCAAAGTCTCGATCACCGGCGAAGTCCAACTCGCCATTCACCACCAACTGCTGGCGATGTGCGATCGTGACGCAATCACCGAAGTCCACAGTAAACCGCAGGCAATCTCACAGTGCCGCGTCTGGCTGGCCAATCATTTGCCCAACGCCAAGCTGATCGAATGCAGCTCGACGGCTGCCGCCGCCAAATTGGCTGTCACTCAGCCCGGAGTCGCCGCGATCGCCAGCGAAGCGGCCGGACGCCGGCACGGACTGCGGGTCATCGGCGCAAACATCGAAGACAATCGTGACAACATCACCCGCTTTGCGGTCCTCGGACACGACCAACCCGCCGCCACTGGAAACGACAAAACAACCCTCTTGTTCCAGGTCGCCCACCAGCCCGGCACACTGGCCGACGCAATGGGGATCTTCAAGCAACATGAGCTCAACCTGACCTGGATCGAATCATTTCCTCAGCCGGGCACACCAAACGAGTACTTCTTTGTCGTCGAATTCCCAGGCCATCGCGAGGATCCCGCCGTTGCCAAAGCGATCGAACACCTGAAATCCGCGACGCATCACACACACGTGCTGGGAAGCTACCGCCGTGCGGCGCGAGCTGAGAGCTGAGCGAAATTCACAACCCGCAGCGCGACGGCTTGTCGATTGAGTCGTCAACGACGCTTTCACGCATGGAGAGTGGGCACTCTTGCCCGTCAGAGGTCGTGCCGTTGATCGAGGCCGCGTTTTAGGTGGGTTCAGCATTTGAGAACCTCTCCCGAAACGAAGTTTTGGGGGAGGTCGAGCGACGCCGTTCAGGCGTACGCGAGGGAGGGGGCCGTCGTGGGAGTTTGGGGCGTCCCTCGCTCACGCGTCGGGTTGTGATTGGTAGTCTTGGCCGACCCTGACGGGCAAGAGTGCCCATCCTACGCGTTGAAACGTTGTTGAGGACTGAGTCGAAAAGCCGTCACCATTGACCCTCTGATGGACGATGTGAAGCAGGTACGCAAGCGGATCACGGGATTCACCCCCCTCATTCCTGCCTAGCTGCTTAAAGCACAGATGCCGCACCGGCGCTCTGTTCGGCCACCAAACGCTCGACCAAATCCGCGACCGCGATCCCATCCGCTTCGGCGGCAAAAGTTGGCACAATTCGGTGACGCAACACTGGCAACGCGAGCGCCTGTGCGTCTTCAAGCGTCACATGTGTGCGACCGTGCAACAACGCACGTGCCTTGGAAGCCAGCACCAACTGCTGACTGGCGCGTGGACCAGGCCCCCACTGGATCCACTCTTTCACCCAACCCTTTGCGTCGGGCTCGCTGGGGCGTGCCGCCCGAACAGCGTCGATCACCCAGTTCTTGACGTGCTCCGGCAAGGGAACCCGGCGGACAACGGATTGAAACTTGCAAATGTCTTCACCGCTAACGACAGGCTGAACATCCGCCAGATCACCCGATGTGGTTCGCTCAACGATCTCGGACTCTTGATCGCGAGAGGGATAGCCAACGACGACATGAAACAAGAACCGATCCCGCTGAGCCTCTGGAAGCGGGTAAGTCCCCTCCTGCTCGATCGGGTTTTGCGTCGCGAGCACAAAGAAGGGTTCTTTGAGAGCATAGGTTTTGCCGCCCGCTGTGACCTCGTGCTCCTGCATGGCCTCCAACAGCGCCGCCTGAGTCTTGGGCGGCGTCCGGTTGATCTCGTCGGCCAACAACATTTGCGTGAACACGGGGCCGGGCCGAAACAGCATCTCTCGACGCCCGGTTTCGTGATCCTCTTGAATGATGTCCGTGCCGGTGATATCGCCCGGCATCAGGTCAGGCGTGAACTGAATGCGACGAAAATCCAGACTCATCGAACTGGCCAAGGTCCGAACCATCAACGTCTTGGCTAACCCCGGCACACCCTCCAGCAAACAATGACCGCGTGCCAAAATCGCGATCAGCAATTGCTCAATCACCTCGCTCTGACCGACCACCACTCGGCCGACCTGCTCTTTGACCTGGGCAACGCTCTGAATCAACGCCTCCGCAGTTTCGATGTCCGAACCTTCGGGATTGTCTCTGGGAGGCGGTGTGACCATCGTGCTAGACGTCCAAGTTTCGCACATCAAGTGCGTGGGTTTCGATGAATTCGCGACGGGGTTCAACTTTGTCACCCATCAACAAACGGAACATTTCGTCGGCCGCACCCGCGTCGGTCAGATTGACCTTCACCAGTGTCCGGTTGGCGGGATCGAGCGTTGTTTCGCGGAGCTCTTCCGCGTTCATTTCGCCCAGCCCTTTAAAGCGGGTCACTTGCAACCCCTTTTCACCAGCCGCCCGCACTTCCGGCAACAGCTCTCGCAGGTCTTCCAGCGGCCGCCGCAGATCTTCGCCGCGAACGAGCTCGAAGCGTGGCGTGGTGGAACCGGTTCGGTCGGCTGGAATCAAATCCTGCAACCCGAACCCGAGCGGCTCCATGTCCTTCAAACCGCTGTTGATCGTCCGAACCTCATGCAGCTCAGCCAAGTGCGCGACCAACCTTTCTGGTTCGTGACTCTCAGGCACGGGCTCACCATCGGCATTCAACTCTTCTTCAGGCTGATCGATGTCCAAGGAAGCATTGTTTTCAGCCAGATAAGTCTCCACATCCGCTTGCTTCATGAACCAGTGCTCTTCCCCCAGGATCGTCAACAAGAACGGAGGCAGCTTGCCGGTGACTGGATCGAATCGTTCGCTGTGAACACGCAGACTGACGCCACGTCGTTCCAAGGCGACAATCGCATCTTCCATCGACGCGAGCGCAACGCAGAGAGCTCGCATTGTATCGCCTTCGGCGCTGCGTCCGTCTTCGGTCTCAAACCGCGTGTCGTTCAAACCGCGTTCGAGCAACTGGCCCTTCATCTCCTCTTCCGATTGGATGTAGTAACGGCTCTTGCCTTGCGAGACCCGGAACAAAGGCGGCTGGGCCACGTAGACGTGCCCCGCGGCAACCAATTGATACATCTGTCGATAGAAGAAACACAGCAACAACGTGCGAATGTGACTGCCATCGACGTCGGCATCCGTCATGATGATGACTTTGTTGTACCGGCGTCGCGTGAGATCCTGATCGGCACCGATTCCAGTCCCGATCGCTTGGATCATCGACTGGACTTCTTCGTTGGCCAGCACCTTGTCTTCGCGGCTTTTGTAGGCGTTGATGATCTTACCGCGAAGCGGCAGGATCGCTTGATACTCTCGCATCCGTCCGCCTTCGGCCGACCCACCGGCCGAATCACCTTCGACCAGGTAAACTTCGCACTCTTCCATCTTCTTGGAAATGCAATCGCGAAGCTTGCCGGGCAAACCACCGCCACCGAGGGCGTCCTTTCGTTTCCGCAGCTGATCCTTGGCCTTGCGTGCTGCTTCGCGAGCTTCCGCGGCAAGCAAACCTTTGCGAACAATCGCCTTGGCCGTTCGAGGATTCTCCTCCAGGTACTTGCTGAGCGCTTCGCCAACACCACTGGTGATGATGCCGTCGACTTCGCCATTGCCGAGCTTGGTTTTGGTTTGACCTTCGAACTGCGGATGAGGAACCCGCACGCTGATCACCGCCGTCAGACCTTCACGAAAGTCATCGCCGGTTGGCGTGGTGCTCTTGAACAGGCCTTCTTTCTTGCCGTAGTTGTTCAGCGTCCGCGTCAAAGCGGATCGAAAACCGGACACGTGCGTTCCGCCTTCGATGGTGTGAATGTTGTTGACGTACGACTGAACCGTTTCCGTGAACTCGGTGCTGTACTGCAGCGCCATGTCGTACTCGACACCTTCTTTCTCACCGACGAACTGAATCACATCGCCGTGCAACACGTCGCTGGCACGGTTGAGGTGTTCCACGAACTCAACGATCCCACGGTCATACTGGTAGTCGCCGCCTTCGCCATTTCGCTCGTCGAGGAATTTGATGCGAACGCCACTGTTGAGGAAGGCAAGTTCCTGCAGTCGTTTCTGCAGCGTGTCAAAGTTGTACTTGGTGACCGTGAAGATCTGCCCATCGGCTTTGAACGTGGTCTTGGTTCCCGTCTTTTTCGTCGGCCGACCTTTCTGAATCGGACCGGTGGGAATGCCGCGTTCGTACCCCTGAGTCCAAGTCGACCCATCCCGGCTGACTTCCACCTCGGCCCACTGGCTCAAGAAGTTCACCACGGTGACACCGACGCCGTGCAAACCGCCGGAGGTTTGGTACGCCCCCTTTTCGAACTTGCCGCCGAACTTCAGCACCGTCATCACGCCCTCCAGCGTGCTGACCTCGCGATCCAGCTCTTCTGACAACTGATCGTGCCGCGTCACGGGAACCCCGCGACCATCGTCTTCCACCGTGACACTGCCATCGGTGTGAACGATCACGCTGACCGATTTGGCGAAACCAGCCATGGCTTCATCGATCGAGTTGTCGACGACTTCGTAGACCAAGTGGTGCAGACCGCGGACGGTCGTGTCACCGATGTACATCCCGGGACGTTCGCGGACGTGCTCGAGATCCGACAGGTGCAGCAAATCCTTGTCGGTGTACTCCGAGTTCGCCGCCGGTCCCGTCGAAACACGTTCCACCGGTTTTTGCGGACCAGCGATCACCTCGGCTGCATTCCCGTCGCCGGAAACCGCACCAGCGGGCACAACGTTTGGATCCTCGGATGGGTCGTTCGAAGCAGGGTCAGTCGAGGATGAATCGCTCATGAATGGGCGGCCCGTGGAGGCCGTCAAATGCGGGGTTTTTGACGCTGCAGGCGGTCTCGCCTGCTCGTCAAAAAAAAGCGTCAAATAGCAGGCAGCATTCTACCAAAAAGAACGACTTTGCGCTAGATCACGTGCGTGGGCTCTGCGAGGAAACGTTTCCGATTCAGGAGAGGGCCTCCCAGAGCGATCCTGGGCCGAAATCAGAAGTCGCCGAAAGGATCTTGCCCCCCCGCAGGAGCAAAGGGGTCTTCCATCGCGCCTCCAAATGGATCCGCTCCACCGCCCCCACCAAATGGATCGGCGTTCTCGGGCGTGGTCTCTTTTGGCTTCGTCGTCTCCAACTGGACCTCGGCTTCCTCTTCGGTTTCAGCAGGAGCCGTCGACTTGATCACCGTTGGCAGGACCGAACCGGGGCGTCGCAGGCACTGCATCGTGCCGCGATTGTTGACCAAGTACAGGCGATCGGAGTAGCGATTGACCACCAAAGCCTCAGGCTGAATGCCGGGAAAACGACCGAGCAACTTGCCGTCTTCCGCTGACACCACCAACAGGGAGCCCGACAAACTGCGCGCGTAGATCTTGCCATCAATCGCACCGAGCAACTCCTGCACACCCGGCACCATCTGCGGCCAAACCGAATAACCGTCGCTCGCCGAAACGCACATCAAGTTGCCATAGATGGTCGGGTACAAGACCTTCTCATTATAGAAAATGGGGCTGGAATAAATCGGCTCGCCCGTTGGCCGACTCCACAGCACTTCCCCTTCCCGAGTCGCTTTGATGCCGTAGATCTGGCCGGATTCGGAGCCGAAGAAAAACCGTTCTCCCGAGGCGGCCGCGGGAGAACCGCTGACGATGCCATCCGTGTTCAAGCGAAATTGCACGTTGGGTTCGCCTTCCATCTTCATCACATACACAAAACCTCGGCTGGTTCCCCAAGCCACTTTGTTGGAATCCGCGGCATGCGTTGGCACCGCCGAGGACGATCCCGCGACGATCTCAGCGAACGGATCCAGGGTTGGATCCACCAATCCATAACAAACAATCCGATCACCAATCGACGGCACCAGCGCAAACCCGTTGCAATGCACGACGCCTCTCAGTGGCACATATTCCAGTGCGGTGGTACCGAACACTTGGCCATTTTTGACATCCAGTTTGATCAACTCGCCACCATTGACGACGGAGACGAACTCTTCATCGACGCCCAAACCGCCATAGCCACGCCGTTCGGATCCGACCCGTTGCAACCAAATCAGATCCCCCGATTCAGCGTCTCGGCATTCCACGGTCCCATCATCTGACAAGGTGTAGAACCGAATCATTGGCACCTTCCGAGTCCGTGACTTGGCTTCGATGCCACGCCGTTTCAACCGAAGCATTTCATTCCGGCCCAAGCGTTCTGCTTCCGCTTGGTCGATGGCTCCCCGGTTGGTCAGATCGGTGTCGACCTGAAACCGGGCGTAGACGATGGCATTTTCGTCGATCGCATTTTCAGTGGACTCGGCGTCAGCAGCCGCTGCGACAGGCTTGGATTTGCCCGACTTTTGCACGATCTCCACAAACACATGACTCTGCGTTTCGTGGACCACCATTTGTTGATCGACAATGGATTGACGACCAGCCGGAACGCTCAGACTGCGACGCCAGACCTCTTCCAACCCAAGCTGGCGGGTCTCAACCGGGCCCAGCAGTTCGTGATCAGCAAGTGCAGAAGCAGCCCCCCCCAAAGCGCAGGCGGCAACCAGCGTGAATGAAAGGCTGAGGCGGAATTGAGAAGAGCGGTGCATTGCAGCGATACCAGAAAAGAACGGGAGCCATCCGGAAGACCGTTCAGCATAATCCACGATCACCGCGACCGCGAATTTCCCAATTGGAACCGTTTCCGGTACACTCGGCTGGCGAGAAAAGGGGCCGAAAGATCGATTCAAACGTCGTAATCGCCCCCTGTTTTTCGCGACTTTCATCGTGGCTGTGAGCTTCCGCACGTCCCGCGGGCTCTTTTTGGCGGCCTCGATCCCACTCCCTCGTATCCGCTCCCAGCCAGAATGGCCAAAATTTTGATGCTCGTCGGCGACTTCGTCGAAGATTACGAAGCCATGGTTCCCTACCAGATGCTGCTGATGCTGGAGCACGAGGTGGCGACCGTCTGCCCCGGCAAATCCGCCGGCGACTCCGTGGCCACCGCGATCCATGACTTCGAAGGCCACCAGACCTACACCGAAAAACCAGGCCACCGGTTCGCCATCACCGCCGACTTCGACGGTTTGAACCCCGAAACCTTCGACGCCTTGGTGATCCCCGGCGGCCGAGCACCGGAGTACCTGCGTCTGAACGAGCAAGTCCTCGACATCGTTCGCCATTTCGCGGACCAGAACAAACCCATCGCCGCGGTCTGTCATGGACCGCAAATTTTGGCCGCCGCCGGCGTGCTGAAAAATCGCCAGTGCAGTTGCTACCCCGCCGTTGCACCCGAAGTTCAAATCGGCGGCGGCACTTACATGCCGCCCGGCGAAGGCATGGACACCGCCCACGTCGATGGCAACCTGGTGACCGCACCGGCTTGGCCCGCTCACCCCGCATGGATGCGTGAATTCAACCGACTGCTCCCCTCGGATTGATGAACGCTCCCGATCCCAATCGCGTCGACCACGCCTCCGACCTGCCGCCGGACCATGCCGACGCGTTGCGTGACCGGAAACAACAACTGCAATCCGCATTGATTCGCGTCCGCCACGAGGCACATGCGGCACGACTCGAAGCCAATGCCGCCCGACTGGAAGCAACCGCTTCCCAAATCGAAGCGGAACTCGAATCGATTGAACGGGGCGAGACAGCTGATCGGCCCAGCGTCACTGAACCAGCCCCCTCCGCATCGCACCACAACTGGAATCCTGCGGGCCTTCAACGAACCGGTCACTTCTCGTCGTGGAACGAAGTTCGCGAAGCGTTTGATTCCTTCGCGAAGGTCACCACCCGACACGATCCAGGTCATGGCGTCTCGGTGCGAGCGCCAAAGATGAGACGCCTCGGCGAAGCAACTTTGCCGGATGCCGTCTCTCCCGCTCCGACGGATGCTCCTGATTCAGACGGGGCCACCGATCAAGCCCCAATCGAAACCGACGCGACTGCGAAACTCGACCTGCTGGAAGACTCGCCTGTTTCCTCCGCAGCCCAACGCCTTTCAGCGGACGACGAACCGCCCCCATCCAGCAAACCGCTACCAAGCGTCGTTGCGAACGACAGCGAAACCGACACCAGCGGTCGTCGTCGCCAACCCGTCGCGGTGATCGCCAGCGCCATCGTTCACTTGGTTCTGCTGTTCCTCCTCGCCGCATTCACTCTCAACAACGCTCGCCCCAAAGACCAGATGGCGTTCTCCGCTTCCGCGACCAGCGAGAATGAAGAGACCGCCATGGAAACCTTTTCCATCGAAAGCAGCGAACCGGTCACCGAGCCGACTTCGTCGCAGCCCGATGAAACCCAGTACGACGTCAGTGAGATGGGTGAGATGCCAATCGTGGACATCACCTCCACCGCCATGGACTCGGTCGCTGCGGCCGCCTCGAACCTCTCGTCGCTTTCCAGCTCCTCGTCCGCAGCTTCTCAAGCGATGCAAAAGCTGAGTTCCGACGCCAACTCGCAGATGGAATTCTGCGGGGTCGAAGGGGGCGGCAACCACTTTGTCTACCTCGTCGACAGCTCCGGCAGCATGGGTGACGCCTTCACCTCGGCTCGATCCGCCCTGCTTCAATCGATTGACATGCTCACTGAAAAGCAACGTTTCTACGTTGTTTTCTTTGACGCCGAGTGCGACTACATGCAGCTGTCCGGGTCTGCCGCCCCCGAATCACGCAGTGCTTACGCCACCGCCAACAACAAACAACAACTTCGCAATTGGGCGATGCGAGTGTCGATGGACCGCGGCAAAGCTCCCTACGAGCCGCTGCGATTTGCGTTGGAACTCAAACCCGACGTGATCTTCCTGCTGTCCGACGGCGAGTTCCCACAAGGCATTGAAGATTTGCTCACCGAAGAGAACCGGTCGACCAACTTGTTCGGTGACACCGACCCGATCAGCATCGTTCACACGATCAGCTACCACAGCCGCGAAGGCGAAAGTCGGATGCGGCGGATCGCGGAAAAGAACTTCGGTCAATACCGCCACGTCCCCAAACCCTGAGGCCGACGCTTGGCCGCCGATCGCGTCCCCCGAGCCCTCGCTTGGATCACCTCGCATGCCCAGCGCTGGCACGAGTGGTACATCGACCAGCGATTTGGTGCGATTGATGACGATGCCCCACTCGGTCGCCGTGGTGAGCAAGTGGCCGCTCGGTTGCTGCGACGCAAAGGGCTGCAAGTCATCGCCGAAAGTGAATCCGATCGCGCTGGTGAAATCGACCTGATCGCGATTCGCAAACGTCCACGGCTGATGGTGTTTGTGGAAGTCAAAACGCTCTCCACCACACGGCCGGGTCACCCGGCCGACCGAGTCGACGAAAACAAACAAGCCCGCATCACCCGCGCGGCCCTGCGGTACTTGAAACGTCAGAAGCTACTTGGCGTTGCCTGCCGCTTTGACGTGGTCGCGGTTTGGTGGCCGGGCGATGAACCACGCCCGACTCGCATCGAGCACTACGAATCCGCGTTCGATGCCGCTGGGATCGACTCCTTCTTCGTCTGACTCATCCACCAGTCGGTCAGGTTGGTGAGCTAACAAGACCGCATCGCGAAGGCCTGAACGGCATCCTGAAACAGCAAGACTCCATCTTCCAGCGATTTCAGTTCGATGAATTCATCGACCGTGTGCGCCTGCTCAATGCTGCCTGGCCCACAAACGATTCGGTGACTGAGTTCTTCCAACACCGCGCCGTCGGTGGAATAACAGACCGTTTCGGGTTTTTCCCGCCCGCAATAAGGAACGGCCAACTCGCACATTCGAACCAGGGCCGGATCATCGGTGCGAGTTTCCAGCGGTGCAATCGATTTGTAGCCGAAAAAATGCAACCCAAGTTGCTCGGCAGCAGCTTTCGCATCGGACATCAAACAGCCGCCATCGACGCTGGGCATCGTCCGCCAATTGGCCCACACTTCGCTGCGATCCGGAACGATGTTGGTGGCGTCGGCGTGGTCGCTGATTCCGAAGTTGAACGTCAGTGTCGGAGGGTCGAATCGATCGTCTCGCAACATCGGGTCCGTCTGCGCTCGTTCGTGCAATTCGAGGATCGTTTGCAGAAAGGGGATCATCAGCACGTTCGCATTGACGCCTCGATTGGTGCTGCTGTGAGCGGCTCGCCCATGCGAGACCACGCGAAATCCGCCCATGCCTTTGTGCGCGTGGACCACCCGCAATTCGGTTGGCTCGCCGATCAACGCGACTGGATCGTGCGCCACAAGGTCGCGATAGGCCGGGCTGCTTTGCGCCAACTCCTTGGCACCTCGGAGCCCCGTTTCCTCATCGGCAGTGCAAACGATCCAGAGCGGAGCGGATTGCTGCGACACGTCCAAACCATCCACCACAGCAAGCATCGCGGCCAACGACCCCTTCATGTCACACGCACCGCGACCATACAAACGGTCGTCTTCCACCACCGCCGCGAAGGGGTTTCCGCCCGGCCCGCCCCACCGATCTGCCGGCACGACATCGGTGTGACAAAAATAAGCCAGTCCAGTTTGGTTTTCAGCCCGATCGCCGGACGGCACAGACAAGTCCCCAGCTTGTCCCAGCGAGTCGACCGGCAGACGCTTGGCAACCAAATTGAATTTTGGGACACCGTCGCCATCCAGGTACCGCGTTTGCTCACATTCGAACCCTTGCGCTCGCAAACGATCGCCCACCCACTCCGTGATCGCCTGATTGCTGGTATGACTGACCGTCGGAAACGCGATCAAATCGGACAATAGTCTGACAACAAGTGACAAAGCGAAGTCTCAGTAGGAATAGCCGTGGCAACTCAAATCCGACAATTTACACCTTCCAGCGGCCCTCTGCACCCGTGAATGCTCCCGCCTCCCCCGACCGCACCGTGCCCGCCGATTCCAACGAGACCGGACCGCCATCCGATTGGCGACCATGGGAACGACTGGGAGAACTCGCCGAAGCCGGTGACGCGGAAGCTCTGGAGGGTTTCCTTTCCAGCCTAGCGGCGAACGACCAAGCCCTGGCTCTGAGCCGTTTGGACGAGGAGCATCACACCGCCGTCCTGACCTTGCTTCCCGCCGAAGAGGCCGCCGAAGTCCTGCGTCACCTGAGTGAGACCCAAGCGGCCGAATTGGTCGACGCGCTGGATGCGGCAGATGCGGCGGCCATCGTCCAAGAGATGTCCAGCGACGAACAGGCTGACTTGCTGGGTGACTTGGATGACGAACAAGCCGAATCCATTCTGCTGGCGATGCCGCCCGCGGATGCGGCCTCGGTTCGAGAATTGGCCGCCTACAGCGATGACCAAGCCGGCGGTCTGCTCGTTCGTGAGATCCTGCGTTTCAAGCAGAGCAGCCTGGTCCACGAAGTCATCACGACACTCTCCGAAAACGCCGAAGAGTTTCGCGACTACGACGTTCAGTACGCCTACCTGACCGACGACAACGACAAACTGGTTGGTGTGCTGCCCATGCGGAACCTGCTGTTCGCCAAACGCACCGACCCGGTGGCGGACATCATGATCCTCGATCCGTTGTCGGTCACCGCCAGCATGCCACTGGATGAACTGCGTGACTTCTTTGACGCCCATCACTTCTTGGGCGTCCCCGTCGTCGATGACAACCACAAACTTCTGGGCGTCGTCCACCGAAACGCCGTGGACTACGAATCGACCCGTGCCGCCGAAAACGATTTCCTAAAAAGCCAGGGGATCATCGGCGGGGAAGAATTGCGAACGATGCCGCTCTGGCAAAGAGCGAAACGACGACTGAGTTGGCTCAGCATCAACATCCTGCTCAACATCGGCGCGGCGGGTGTCATCGCCTTGTATCAAGACACGCTTTCCAAAGTGATCGCGTTGGCCGTGTTCCTTCCAATCATCAGCGACATGAGTGGTTGCAGCGGCAACCAAGCCGTCGCGGTCAGCATGCGAGAGCTTTCACTCGGCTTGGTTCGCCCGGCCGAAATGTTTCGCGTGTGGCTGCAAGAGATGAGTGTCGGCCTGATCAACGGATCGGTGCTCGGACTGCTGGTCGCGATTGTCGCCGTGGTCTGGGACGGCAACCCTTACCTCGGACTGGTCGTGGGAATCGCGTTGTGTGCAAACACTTTGATCGCGGTCTCGATCGGTGGCACCGTTCCACTGCTGCTCAAACGACTTGGGTTTGACCCCGCCGTTGCCAGTGGCCCGTTGCTGACCACGGTGACCGACATGTGCGGTTTCATGCTGGTCCTCGGAATGGCCACAGCGTTGTTGGATCGTCTGATCTAAGCATGCACCCAGGTGTCATCGTGTATCTGAGCCGTTGGCGTTAGCCACGGTTTTCACGCACAACCGGGCCTAACGCTGGACTGCGAAAAGGTTGGTATTGACACGGAAAATGCGACGTTGATTTTTATTCTGTCCTACGCCCCAACGGGGCAGCTCTAAGATAGCCCCAGGCATCGCCTGGGGTTTCGTTACGGAGATTCCGACACCAGCCCCAACGGGGCGGCCCTAAGAAAGACTCCCCAAAACCCGCTAGGACCGCCCCCGTTGGGGCTTTGTAATCTTGGTCCCGCCACAACCCAGGGCGTTGCCCTGGGCTGGCATAGGGCTGCCCCGTTGGGGCGAAGTCGAGGAACGAAACCTGCGCAGTCCAAAGCGGTGTCAACACCAAACATTTCGCAGTCCAGGCGAACCCAATCGCTCCACTCACTCCGGTCGCGTTGCAACCTCGATCCGGTTGGCATCGTTGAGATACGCCATCAAGTTGGCGATCTCCTGCAAGGACAACTCGTCCAACAAACCACTCGGCATGATGCTCGACTGGCTCGGTTGAATCAAATCCACTTCGGATTCAGCCAAGGTTGTCACGTGGTTTTTGGAATCGCGAATCTGCAAATCGCTTCCAGCCTTGCTGACCATGCCGACGTAAACATCGCCATCGAGCGTCAGCACCTTTTTGCTGGCGTATTGGTCACTCACAACGTGCGACGGGTACAGAACCGACTCGAGAATTTCGCGACGGGTGAATCGTCGTGCCACACTGGTCAGGTCCGGACCGATCACAGTCCCTTGGTTGCCAGCACGGTGACAATTGGCACACTGAGCCCGGGCGTAAACCTCCGCCCCGGCAAGAGCGTCACCGCCCTGCCCTTCGTCACTCTCCAGGTGAGTGATCAACTGTTCGAAGTCCCAACGCGACTCCTCTTCTCGCGGAAGTTCGGCCGCAGGACGGTCAGGGAAGGACTTGGCGTACCAACGCTGCCAAGCAGCCATGGATTGCTTGGCACCATCGGGCCGCTGCATTCCAGTCCAGTGTTCAAGCAATTGCTCCACACTTTCAAACGTGGTCCCTTCTTTTTCAGCTCGCAGTCCCATCAGGACCAATGCTCGCAATGCCATTGGATCATCGGTGGCGATCGGAACGGCGCGAAGTCGCGTGACCACTTCATTCGCAGCAGGACCATCCAAGACGTTCAAACTGCGAACCAAGTAGTCCCAGTTTTCTCCCTCAGGGTTCTGCGCCAACGCCATCGCCACCACCGCACGACGCTGTGGCTCCGTTCGCCAAATCTTTCGCAGGTGAGCCGACGAGGCGTCGTCAGGAGCGGTTGCCAGCATCGCGATGATGCCCGTTCGCAAGCGACGATGAACGTCATCGACCTTGTCTTCCTTGGTCAGCTCATCGTCCAGCGTGCGTAGTTTTTCTGCCGTGGCCTCGCTGATCGGACGTTCCAACTGAAACAGAGCACCAAGAGCAGAATTTCGCCAACGACTGCCTTCGTCCAGGATCGCCTGGATGTCGTCTTCGGAAAGGTGACGCGCAAAATCACGGGTCACACCCACCATGTACATCGGCAGTGAGCCTTCGCTGTCTCGTCCAGCAATGCCTTCATAGAACTTCAGCAATGCAAACCGTTCACGAGCCGACCACTGACGGTCGATGCGCTGCAAGCACATCGCAGCCAGAACACGGTCCAGCTCCGGAGCATCAGATTCCAAATATTCCATCGCACGAGGCACCAACGATTCGGCTTGCAGGTAGCTCGCCAGACGAATCAATTCATGATTCATGCGAGAATCGCCGGCAGGAAATTCGTCGGCAATCTGCTTTGCCAACCAAGGCACATCGTTGGCCTTGATGTGGCAACGATGCAGAGCGACCTGGCACAGACGCAGCGTGTCGACAAAGTCCTTGTCGCTCAAAAACTCTTTCATCATGTTGCTGGTCCGCTTCAGCACCAACAACCCGGTCATCTTATTTGTGTCCGCGGCAACCAGTGCCAACATGCCGACCAAAGCGGTCCGCGTGTCTTCGTGAAGGATGACGGTTTCCTTCCACTTCGCCGTTGGAATGCGCTGCAAGACTTGGCGAGCGACGTAGGACAGAACTCGGTCCTCATGAGCCAGCAAGTCGATCAACGGCTGCGGATCATCTGGGATCTGATTGCTACGCAGCATCGCTTCGCAAACCGCGCGACGGACTCGCAAGTCACTGTCGGTGAGCATGTCGTTCAAACGAGCCTTCGCTCGCGATGACGGGTTCAGCCCCAGCTGAACCGCGGCGCGACGTCGCACCAATTCACTTTCGGCCTTGGACAGCTCGATCAACAAATCGTCACTGGGCACGGGCCCGTACATCTGCATCAAGTTCATCGCTCGAATGCGGTAGGACGGTGGGTTTTCATCGCTGTAGGCGACTCCCGCCAACTGTTGATCCCAATCGCTTCCCAGTTCGCGACGAATCGCGGCGATGCGTTGACGCGACCAAGCCGCATCCAACTGAGGCTGGCGAACAGCAGCTGCGATGCCGCTGCCGAGTTGCTTCATGGCCTCAGGAATTTTGCCTTGATAGACGACGCGGTAAACACCGCCGGCGGTCCCACGGCCTCCTGTGCAGAAATACAACGCCCCGTCTGGACCGACGGCCAAGTCGGTGACGTTGAGCGGCTGCCCTTTCAAGAACACTTCGCTGTCAGCTTGGAATCCGCTGCCATTGGGTTTCAAGCGAACGTTCAGAATCCGACCTTCGGACCAATCCGCCATGAACAAACTGTTGTGGTAGCGAACCGGGAACATGTGGTGCTCATAGCACTCAATCCCGGTGGGGCTGCCACGCCCGGTGTCCAACACGTTTGGCAGTCGATCGATGTAATACTCAGGCCACTTCGCCCAACCCGGTCGCCATCCGAATTCACTCGCTTCGGTCACATCCATCAAGGCGGTGGGACGGTACCACGGCGTGTCCACGTCGGCTTCCATGTCCGCGTCATGCACAAACAAGTTGCCTTCCGGGTGGAAAGCCAAGTCGTATGCGTTTCGCAATCCACCGGCGATACGCTCGATGACCTTGCCTTCGATGTCGGTCCGAATGATCGTTCCACCGGGAGCCTTCACACCGTGTCCGTGTCCGCCAGGATCTTCATAGCGAGGCAGCAAATCGCCTTCGTAAACATCTTTGAGTGTTTCGCCGCTGCCCGTTTTCCCGATCGGTTTGACATAGCTTCCGACCGAGACATAAATCATGCCATCGGGTCCCAGACGCAAGCCGTGAGGGCCATGCTCTCCACCGTTGCCACTGAATTTGACGATTGTTTTGACTGTTTCCAGTTCGCCATCTCGGTCTTCATCGATCAAGCGATAAAGAGCTGAACCATCGGGACCATCGGCGGTCACAAACACTTCGCCGTTGAGTGGCAGAATGCCTTGGATGGATTCGACTTGGTCGCAATACGTTTGGACGTCTTCGGGGACTCCATCGTCGTCACGGTCAGTGACGATCAACAACGGGCCGCCTTCCTGCGAAAGCAACACGTGCCCGAATTCATCGAACGCCATCGCGATGACGGATCCGACCTGTTCGTCGTTGATCAAACGCTGAACACCGAAGCCGCGCTGGATTTGAAAACGTTCGGAATTCTCCTTGGCGACTTCGACCTCCACACTGGGTTCACGGTCCCATGGAGCGGTTTCACCAAGCGGGCCAAAGGTCGCCGCTGATTGCCAGGCTCCATCGTTGTAAGCCGCGGTGTTCCAGAGTGGAATTTCTTGCAGATTGGTTTTCCAAGTTCGGTCGGAGCTGAACGTGAACCATTTCTCGCCCAGCTCAGGCCGAATCGACACCCGAGCGACGAGCGCGGCGGTGTCGCCACGAGTGTTCTGCACCTGCACCGCAACGACATTGCGTCCCGGTTCGATGTAGTCACTGATATCGAACTCTTGCATCTGCCGGTAAGACTCGCCCTCACCGACTTTGCGTCCGTTGACGTGCACCTCGTAGGCATCGTCAGCCGCGATCTCGATGATTGCCTCGCCGCGATGGCGGAGGTTCAAAGATTTGCGGAACCAGCACGTTTCACCGTGCGGGATCGCTTGCTCCGCGGTCGTCCCCGACGCCCAAATCCACTCCGCTTCCGCGGCGAAGGTTCGAGTGTCCCAACCTAAACACAAAGCACTGACGGCAAGCGTCAACGCGATCAAATGGAATCGTCCAGCAGACATCCTGATTCAGCCTTCCATGGCGTGGAGTCAGTCATTTTCAATGAAAACGGCGTCCAACACGCCGATTCTCAAACATTCACGCTCCGCAATACCATCCGGCGGAGGGTGCCTGCAAGATCGAATCAGACGCTCTGCCACTCTTGGATCGCCGGAATCGGACTGACCAACATCAGCACGTTGAGCAGCAAGTTGTCGCGAATCGTGATCAACATCACGATCTCGCTGAGCACGAACAAAGCGACCGACCAACGCCAACCAAACCGGGACGAAAACCAGTACCCCAGCATGCAGGCCGCCACATCCGTGACCGAATTCGCGATCGAATCTCCGGTGTACCCCACCGCCATCGTGGCTTCGCGGTAACGCTCAATGATCAGTGGCGAGTTCTCGAGAATCTCCCAACTCACCTCCAATCCCACCGCGATCAAGAAACGCCACGTTCGATTCAGCCGCGGCACCCACAGCAGCCCCCAGAAAAACAACACGCCGTGCAAAACATGCGAGAAAAAATACGGGTCGATCAGGTGCTGTGAGTTGTGGGCGGTCCAAATGTCCCAGGACCACGGGACCCACGCACCACACTCACACCAAAACTGACGCCCCATCCCTGCCAGCACCAACACCATGCCGGCAATCATCAAGGCAGCAACTGATGCAGCCCTCCACGATTGGTCCCCTCGGGACCGATCGTGGGAGTTTCCCAGCGTGTCGGATGAGCGTGTGTTCAACAGAACCGTTTCCAGCTCAACGTAGATCGTCGCGATCGATCACAGGGTTGGCAGTCCCCTGTCCAATCAACACCAGCAAACCTTGTTGAGGACGATTGGAATTCATCGCCTGTGCGTTGAAGGGAACGCCATAACAGGCGTAGTTGCCCGTCGCGGTGTCCAAGACATAGATGACCGAGCGACCGACTGGATTGCTGCTGCTGCGAGGAAAATCCGCTTGTCCGGTGGCCATGATGTAACTCCCACCTTTGCCATCCGTCCCCAACGCCTCGGCGACATTCCCCGTGAACGTGGCCGCAAAACGACCGACTCGCGGGTACATCACCGAACACTGAAGCAGCCCCGAATTGTGATCCAGCACAAACAATCCATCGGCTTGATCACTGACAGCACCGGTCGCCAGCGAGAACTTTTCGCTGCTGACCGCGGCGGTTGCGTTGGCAATCGGCAGGTTTTGCCAATTGCTCAGGCTGGAAGAATTTGATGCCACCGCAGGGGTTTCTTCCGATCGGCGGGCTTCGGAGGCGACACCTGCGAAGTAAATGGCCACCCCGACGGCTGCCAACGTCACACCGACCATCCATCCGCGATTCCCGCAGCATCGCATTGATTCGGTTGGTACGACTGGCAATTGAGCGGAATCTGCAATGTCTTTCATGAATCGTTTCTCAGCTAGCGGCAGAGGAAGGGAACAATGGAGTTGATTCAGCCTGTGATTGTACGCATCGGCTGAGAACTTTACGATTGGAATCTCGTGTCCTGGACCGCCTCTTTCCACGTTTCTCGCGAAAATCATCATGTCGCTCAATGCTCCCCTGAACCGAAAACTCCGCATGGGAATCGTTGGTGGTGGCCTGGGATCGTTCATCGGTCGCGTCCACACCGTTGCTGCTGGACTGGACAATCGCAGCGAATTGGTCGCCGGAGCCTTCTCCAGCAACCCGGAACGCAGCCGCCAATCCGCCCCCGGTTACGGGGTCGATGAATCGCGAGCCTACGGCAGTTACGAAGCCATGTTGGACGCCGAATCACGGCTCCCCGAGGACCAGCGGATCGACTTCGTCAGCGTCACCACCCCCAACCACACGCACTTTGAAATTGCCAAGGCCGCCGTCGAAGCCGGTTTCAACGTCGTCTGCGACAAACCGATGACGTTCGACTTGGACCAAGCCGAACAATTGCTGAAGACGGTCGAAAACTCGGATGTCGTCTTCGCTCTGACACACAACTACACCGGTTACCCTCTGGTCCGCCAAGCTCGGGAAATGATCTTGGGCGGCGAACTGGGTGAGATCAACGCGATCCGCGTTCAGTACATCCAAGGCTGGCTGCGAGACAAACTGGAAGCCGAAGACCAAAAGCAAGCCGCTTGGCGAACCGACCCGTCCAAGAGCGGTGCCGCGGGTGCCTTCGGCGACATCGCCACGCACGCCTACAACCTGGGTCGCTTCATGACCGGCGTGTTGCCAGAAACGGTCAGCTGCAGCCTGAAATCGTTCGTCGAAGGACGCCAACTGGACGATTACGGCACCGCCGTGATCCGCTACGAAAACGGTGCTCTGGGAACCGTCACCGCCTCGCAAATCAGCCACGGCCGCGAAAACGATGTGGAAATCGAAATCGACGGCACCAAGGGTTCGCTGAAATGGCGTCAAGAAAACCCGAATGAGCTGCACTACCGCCAAAACGGCAAGGCTCATCAGATTTACACGCGAGACCCGAACGCGCCTTACATGCACCCCATCGCCGCGGCATCGTGCCGCTTGCCATCGGGGCACCCCGAAGCGTTCTTCGAAGCCTTCGCAAACGTCTATGCCGCTGCCTTTGACGACATGGCCAAACGCGCCGAAGGAGCCACCATCGATCGCAAAACGACGCTGTACCCCAGCGTTCACGATGGCGTCGAAGGCATGTACTTCATCCAACAGTGCGTCGCCAGCCACAAAGACAACGCGGCTTGGTTGCCTCTGAAGCACCCCGTCGCCCGCGTTTAATCAACGATCCTGCTCTATGAACTGCGCTGCTTCCGTTTCTGTGATCATGCCCGCTGCTGGCAGCGGGCAACGCTTTGGCAGCCAGTCCAACAAGCTGTTTGCGATCCTGGATGGCAAACCGCTTTGGCAACACGCCGTGGATCGCTTCCAACATCGTGGCGACGTCCGGCAAATCGTGCTGGCAATCTCCGAGGAAGACGACGCCACGTTTCACGAGCAAATCGCGGCAATCTCCTCCACCGTCCCAATCCACTTGGTTCGAGGTGGCGCGACACGCAGCGAAAGCGTTCGTGCGGCGCTGGATCAAGTGCAAAAATTCGTGGCCGAATCAAATTCAACCGGCCCCTCCACGAAAACACTGGTTGCGATCCACGACGCCGCTCGACCGCTGGTTCGCCAAGTCGACCTGGACCGGGTCTTCGCCAAGGCCGCTGAAACCGGAGCGGCAATTCTGGCGGCCCCCGTTTCGGGAACCCTCAAGCGGGCCACCAGCCATGGATCTGAAACAGTCGATCGTCGCCACACTTTTGTCGCGTTGACTCCCCAGGTGTTCGCGATCGACGTCATTTGTCAAGCTTACGCTCGCGATCGAGGCCGCATGGCCACGGACGATGCCCAACTGGTCGAGCGAACCTCTCACCCGGTTCAGCTTGTCACTGGTTCCGCTGACAATTTGAAAATCACCTTCCCCGAAGATCTCCGCATCGCGGAGGCGATCCTGAACGAGTGCCGAAGCGAATTCGTATGACCACCTCCAACGCCACCAATTCACTGATCGAAGATCTCCGCTGGCGTGGTTTGCTGAATCAAACCACCGATGAAAACGGAATCGCCGAGCTGCTCAATTCCGGCCCGCAAACGATCTACATCGGGTTCGACCCCACGGCAACCTCGCTGCACGTCGGCGGCATGATGCAGTTGATGATGCTGCGTCGCTTCCAGCGTGCCGGCCACAATCCGATTGCCTTGGTTGGTGGTGCCACCGGAATGATCGGCGACCCCAGCGGCAAAAGCGAAGAACGCAATCTGCTGTCGGCGGATCAACTTCAAAAGAACGTCGATGGTGTCGCTGCTCAAATGCGTCACTTCCTCGACTTCGAAGGCGACAACGCAGCCAAGTTGCTGAACAACTTCGACTGGATGAAGAATTACTCTTACCTCGAGTTCCTTCGCGACGTCGGCAAGAACTTTCCCGTCGGTGCGATGATGGGCAAAGAATCCGTCCGCAGTCGATTGGAAAGCGAGGCCGGCCTGAGCTACACCGAATTCAGCTACATGCTCTTGCAGGCTTACGACTTCGTGAACCTGGCCCAGACTCATGACTGCCGCATCCAAGCCGGTGGCAGCGACCAATGGGGAAACATCACTGCCGGAATCGACCTGGGCCGACGCATGCTGGGCAAGCAATTGTTCGGCATCACGGCACCTCTGCTGACAACCAGCGACGGTCGCAAGATGGGCAAGACCGAATCCGGCGCCGTGTGGCTGGATCCCGAGCGGACCAGCCCTTACGCATTCTACCAGTACTGGATCAATGTCGCCGATGAAGACGTGATGCGCTGCCTGGCCTACCTGACCGAAATCGAGCGAGCCGAATACGACGAACTCGAAGACAAGACCAAGAACGATCCCGGTCAACGCACCGCGCAGAAACGACTGGCTCAGTGGCTGACCGAATTGGTTCACGGCGAAACCGGAGTCCGATCGGCTCAACGAGCCACCCAGATTCTGTTCGGTGGCGAAATCGGCGACACCACGGATGCCCAATTGCAAGAGATTTTTGCGGAC
Organism: Rhodopirellula sp. P2; assembly: GCF_028768465.1. Taxonomy (GTDB): domain Bacteria; phylum Planctomycetota; class Planctomycetia; order Pirellulales; family Pirellulaceae; genus Rhodopirellula. The sequence continues at coordinate 1,547,417 of NZ_CP118225.1, read as the reverse complement.
GTTCCCTCCTGCGACGTGCCACGGTCGGCACTCGAAGGCGAAGGTTTGTGGATTGTCGAAGCACTGCAAACAGCGAAGCTCTGCAACAGCGGCGGGGACGCTCGCCGGGCGCTGTCCGAAGGCGGCGTGTACGTCAACAACGCTCGCGTCGAAGACGTGCAAAAACGCTTGGTCGCCGATGACCTGGACGGCCGCTCCGTCTTGGTTCTTCGCCGCGGCAAACGCAAATACGCCCTGCTCAAGATCCAAGATTGAGCTTGATCATGCGTTGGTGGCTGGCCCCTGTGGCAATCGCTTTGCTCCTGAGTTCACTCGGGACACCGGCCACGCTCATCCGTGCGTTCGCACAAGAATCGCAAACTTCGGCGGAGGGAATCACACTCGTTCCCACCGCCGAGTTTCGATTGGACGTCCGGCCTGGCACCGGCTCGATCGACCGACAAAACAACCTGATCACGGTCGACTGCCCTGCCCTGCAAGAAGAAGCCTGGGCGCTACAGGTTCAGTGCGAGCCGATCTCAAACTCGGTGTCGGCGTCCGACGTGTTCTGTGTCTCCTTCGATGCGCGGGCACTTCCGTCTAACACGGATGGACTGGGCAGCATCCATGTTTCGATGGCGACCAACGATCCCTGGGAACCGATCGAGGACCCCAACGGGTTTCGCTCCTTCGACGTTCCCAACACCTGGCATCCGTTTCGGATTTGCTTTCGAGCCAAACGGAAATACGACGCCAATCGTGTCTACGCCTCGATCCAGTGCGCCGAGAAAAAGCAACGCCTCGAAATTCGCGATCTGAAATTGATCGGGTTGGGAAATGTCCCCGACGCCAGTCTGCCCTTCACGCGGTTGCTCTACCCAGGCGCGGACAACGATGCCTGGCGAACCGAAGCTCAGCGCAGCATCGATCGTCATCGTAAACGCGACCTCACCGTTCGAGTTGTCGACGCCGCTGGTCAGCCGATCGCTGGTGCAACCGTTCACGTCCAGCAGCAAGAGCACGACTACGCATTCGGAACGTTCGTCGGCAACACACCCATTCATGCCGGCGAAGATGCCGCCAAATTTCGTGAGCAAACCAAGCGTTGGTTCAACCGTGTCACCCTGCCGCGTTACTGGGCGGACTGGGGAACGGATCGTCCCGCCGGGGTTGTCAAAGCTGATGCGACCGCCGAGTGGGCGATCGAAGCCGGCTTTGAAATCAAGAACCACTTGCTACTGTACCCGCAGTTCATTCCCGATCGAGTCAAGCAATTGGCCGATCAACCCTCGCGATTCCAGGCCGAAATCGAAACCGCGATGGACGCCGCTCTGGAACGCACCCGTGACATGCCGATCGCAGTCTGGGATGCGATCAACGAACTTCGCGATGTGTCGCTGGTGGGCGATGTCTTAGGAAGCGACTACTACGCCGACGTCTTCAATCGGGGGCAGCGATCGCAACCCGAGGCCCTCTGGTTCATCAACGAATATGGATTGATGACCGGTGGCAGCGAGCGATCCAAACATCTCACAACTTACATCCAGCAGATCGAACAAATCTTGAACAGCGGCGGGGCCGTGGAAGGCATCGGTGTCCAAGGACACTTCCAATCCGACCTGATCACAATGCCCGAAGCCTGGAAAATCCTCAACGAACTCTCGCAGTTCCAGTTGCCCATTGAGATCACCGAGTTCGACGTCGACTCCCGTGACGAAGCCACCCAAGCCCAGTTCACTCGCGATTTTCTCACGCTGGTGTTCGCTCACCCTGCGACCACCGGGTTCACGACCTGGGGTTTTTGGGAAGGCGACATGTGGCGTCCCCACGGCGCCATGATCCGGGAGGACTGGACAATCAAACCCAACGGTCAGGTTTGGGAAGAACGGATTCTCAACACCTGGTGGACCAACCAAACCGTTCAAACGGATGCCGAAGGCATCGCCACCGTCCGAGCCTTTCGTGGCACACATCGCGTTCAAGCCGAAACCCAAGACTGGGCTCGGATTCGAACCGTGAATCTACTGGAGGACGAAACTGTCACCTTGCAAATTGGAGTTGGCGGTGAATGACCTGCCTCCGCTGCCGTCGGAACAACTGCTGATCGATCATTTGGCTTCTTCCTCCCGAACATCCCCCGCTTCTGCGATCGTGATGTCACCGGGACGCGGACAATCGGCCGATGCGTTGATTGCCGCTGATCCAAGTTCGAAAGTCACGAGCTGGTTTGTGGATCTGCACCGAGCCGAACAGGCTCGCGAAGCGACCTCCGCAGACGTCCATGTGATCTGCCAACCCGATCTTCCTGACACCTCGTGGGACCTCGCTTTGCTGCCAGTCTTGAAAACCGGCGAAGCGGAGATGAATCGCAACCTGATTCATCAATCCTGGCAACGATTGGCGATCGGTGGTGAACTGATCGCCGCGGTCAACTCACCCAAAGACACTTGGCTGCTGAATCAGTTGCAGGCTCTCGGGCCCAAGGTTCGATGCCACGATCATGCGACCGGCCGCGTCTATGCCGTGCGAAAGTCTTCCGAGACATTCAAACCCAAAAACTTCGACGCTGAATTCACTCACCGAGTCGACGATCGCATTCTGACGGTGCATTCCCGCCCGTCGGTGTTCTCTCATCGCTCCGTCGACCGAGCTGCCGCGGCGATGATCCGGCACGCCCCCATCCCCGATGGCTCCACCGTTCTGGAACTGGGGTGCGGCAATGGAGCCGTCGCGATGGCGGCTGCCGTGCGATCACAAACGGGTCACGCATACGCTGTCGATTGCAATTCGCGAGCCGTCCAGTGCACCGAGCGAGCGGCAGCCCAAAACCAGATCACCAACCTGACCGCCATCGTCAACCACGATGGATTGCTTCCGGACGTGCCGCCTTGCGACATCGCGTTGCTCAACCCGCCGTACTACGGCGACTTCCGAATCGCCGAGCACTTCATGGTCACCGCCGCGCAGAAACTGCGATCAGGCGGAGAGGCTTATGTCATCACCAAGCAAACTGACCGCTACCTCGAATACGACTGGTGGCCGTTGGAACTAACCGACCGCAAAACCGCCCAGTCCTACGACCTGCTGCGTTTCACCCGCGAGTAAGCACGTCGTGAACAACAAGTGACATAGCGGAAGAGCGCGAGCCCTCCGGTTCCTCACCGGGCGGCTTGCGCCACACCGCTAACAACGTCACTTGCTGTTCACGCGTTGCTAAGAAACCTTTGGTGCCATCCACCAACTGTCATCATTTCGTGTCAGCAAGTAGGCCGGATCAAGCCGCTTCGGCGCCGCTCCGGAACCGCTCCCCTTGCAGACAACCACAAGCCAACTTGAAACACGGTCTCTTCGAGGCACCCCAGAAAAGTGCTCTGTCCCCAGTCGGCTTTCTTTTGGTCCGCGGGGTCGCAGTAACCTCTTGGGGCTACAAAAATGTCGCCTGCCAAGAACAGCAAGTGAGAGACGTGGAAGGTTGGGCTCTCGGCAAAGTCGCACGTCTAGATCTAAGGCAGCTCAACTCTTGTCGAAGATCTGCCGATCATTTCTGGTCGCTGGTGTTCGATTGCTTGTCAGCTTCCATGCGGACATCGACGCCCTCGCGAAGCCCGTCCACGGTTCGCCCAACAAAGATCATTGTCAGGTATGACAATGCTGCGACCGCGAACAAAGACCACCAAATGCGTTCGGCCGGTATCTTCTCGATAGCCTTGGCAACAAGCGTGAAAACCGTGCCGGTGATGATAGCCAAAATCAGCGGCACTACCGTGTTGGTGACGCTTGATTGCGACGCGCCGATCAACCAACCGAACAGCCATCCGGTGTCTCCGCACGCGCGGTGAGCAAAGAAGCCAGCCGCCGCGGCAATCACTAGGTTGGTTAGAAAGACGGCGGCGACACTCCAACGGCTACCGGTGACTTTCGACGGGGCCGGGGATTGGGCGTCCGTCGCGTTCGTCGGTGTCGATTCTTTCATCAATTGGTGGCCTCGGTCGGTGTCGTTCATCAGGTGGTGGCGGGATCACATTGTCGCAACCGGTGGAGGTCACTATCCCGACCAGGAGCACTGTAACGACGATGCTTCGATCAGCTCGTACGTTCCAGACGCTGCTCGACGGCTTACTCATCATTGCTGACCTCAGAGGTGACAGGAGCCCCTGCTTCGATTTCAGTTTCGGTTTCTTCGTTCCTGGACATACCGTAGACCGCCATGATCCAAAGCTCTGAACCGTAGACATTCTTGACGACTGACATTCGCATCACATCGGTCGTCCCATCGGCAATTCGCAATCCCATCAGATCGCGAACCCGGTCACCAAGGTCAACGTCTCGGCTGTAACCCATCGCACCATGAGCACGCATGGCGGTGTCGCAAGCCGACAATGCGATCTCAACGCCCTCGGCTTTCAAGCCGTCGATCAATGAGGTAGCCGCCTTGTAGTTGCCGTCATCAAGCAACTTCGCTGCTTCTCGTGCCAATGCCAACGCCATTCGCAATTTGGTGGTGTATTCACCGAGCGGTTGTTGCAGGTGACTGAATCGGCCGATCGGACCGCCAAACGCATTACGTGTTTTCAGTCGATCAGCCAATTGGTCTAGCGCTGCTTCGCCACACCCGATCGCCGCAGCGGCCTGCATCAATCGCCAGTACTGAAAGTGTCTGGTGAAGATTTTCCAGCCCTCGCCGTCTTTTCCGATCAGATGGTCTTGGCTGACGAACATGTCGTCGAATTCGAGACCGCCGAATGAATTTCCGGTCAGTCCATGTGCGTATCGGTCGACAATTTTTAGTCCGGGATGATCTATCGGGATCAGGAATGCCGAAAATTCACCTTCCTTTCCATTGGCCGCCTGCGTGTAGAGCACGATGTGAGTCGCCTGTCGCAAGCGAGCATTCCATAATTTGCGTCCGGTGAGTTTAAAACCGCCTTCGTAACGAACTGCCTTGCTCTGCATCTCCTTTGGGTTCGACCCAGCCAACGGTTCGGTAATCGAGACAGCAACGTAAGCCTCGCCGGTGACCAGCTTGTTCAGTACCTCCCCTGCGATCTGCGTGGAGGCTTGTGCCAGCGGTCGACCATGGGCTCCACCCACCACATCACGAAGATTCAAATTGATGCGTCCCGCGTGCCGGAACAGTTCGAGTGATTCAGCGACCGAGTATCCTCCACCATCGACACTGGCCGGCAGATCAACGCCGGGCAACCCGAACACCGCGCCTTCGCGCCGCCACGCAATCGGCGACGTCAACTCGCCGCTCGCCCGCAAACGTTCGGCGAGGTTGTCGATGTTTATCTTCATCGTTTCGACCCTTGATTCGCTGTCTGACGTAGCGTTCGGATCGTTGACCAGCAACCGAATCGAAAAGATCGTGTTCAGCTCGTAGGTCTGGCCCGACTTGTCCAAACCGTTAGGAACTTGAAAGAACAATTGACGCTTGGTAGCCGACGGCACACCGCGATATTCCAAATCGAACATTCGTTTCTTCAGCGGTTTGCCGGGGTCAATGAAGTTCAGACGCCCGCCCTCGTACGTCTTTAGCAGAACAAAGTGACGCCCACGAACCGTGCCGTCGGCCGTCGTCACTGTGTAAGCGAGAATTTTCAACTCCCCAGGCGATGTCGTAAGGTCTGGTCCATCGGTTTCGGACCATTTCGGCCCCAGCGCCGCATGAGGACTGTTCGGCGCGGAAACTGTCGAGATCACGACTGGCGTCTCGTCCAGATCTTCACATAGATAAGCTAACAAGATCACCATACGATCGTTGCTGATCCGCCCCAGCAGCAACTCCGGTTTGTCTTGAAACACGCGAAGCGCAGTCCGGTGCGGCTGCGAATCAACTGGCAACCCCGCCATCACCCGCACTCCCTGCGAAGCGATCAACGCAGCCGAAATAGGACATGCACCACCGCCCTTGCAGTCGATCAATTTGTCCATCTCGCCTTGTGCGACCACGATCGGTATCTCGTCCGAATGATCCCCCTGGACACGGTCAAGGGCTTCGCCTGGCGTTGAGAAAGCCCCTGAATTCCCCTTGTACGTTTGGGACTCTTGCGGTTTCGCAAAGACCGGCGAAGCAATGACCAGTACGGCCAGGCAGAGTATTGAGCGAGCAATCATTTGGGTGTTTAGTTTTTGGAGGCAGCACTGTGGGAAAAATCGAACACTTCAATCAGTTTCAAAGGACGGAGCTTTTTCGTTCAGCAAAAAAGGCCTTTGCAGCGATCAATCCGCTCTGGCTTGCCGCCACACGGTAGCGTCGCCAGGGGATTTGGCGGAACAATCGAATCAGTGGTTTCGCGCGGCCGGGATTGATCCACCGGACGAATTGAACGCGGCCCCAGAGTTGCTCTTTTGTGAAGAAGAGTCCGGTGTGCTGACCGCCGCGAGCGAAGGATAGCGCGCTGCTGAGATCCGTCTCCAACTCACCGATGTAACTTGGTGTCACCGAAAGTCGTCCACGATGGATACGAACTCCCGTAACCGCACAACCCTCATCGACACGGATGAAGCGATCCTTCGACACTCGAACCTTGAATCCTGATTGGCGAAGGATCGTTCTAACTGTTGCGTCAATTCCCGATCCGTGCAGGCTGTGCTTGGACGATATACAGATATCGTCAACGTACCGGCTATAGACGAGCCCCTGTCGATCGCAGGCGACCGCGATTCGTCGATCGACTGGCTGGATGATGGCTTCCGCTAAAATCGGACTGGTAATAAGCCCCAGTGCCAGGTGGTAGTCGAGAGTCGTGAGGCTGGTCAGCAATCGAGCGACTGCAGGAAGGCACCCATTCGACTTAAAAAGGTCGTTGATGCGACTGCTGTGAATAGATGGATAGAAATTTGCGATATCTGTCAGGTAAACAAAGCGGTTGCGTGCATGCTGCCCGGCATTCGTCTTAATGCTTCGGCCACGAACGCCACCGTGGCTATAGGGGGTCGGCTCAATGGAATGCGACAGGAGCCGTTGATGAAGACGTCGCTGAGCCAATCGAAGATCGCCGCGAACCGAGATGATGTCTCTTGGTTTCTTTCCGGGCCGGGGGTCAAAAAGCGTAAACTCGCGAATGTAGTTTGACCGTCCTTCAGCGGTGCGGAGTTCCTCCGAGAGACGAAGCAACCATGACTCGTCAAGGCCAAGACGATCTGCGACCTGCCGGGGACGGTGCAAGCTGAACAATTTCGCGTCCATGCCGATCAAGCTCAATCAAATTCCTGAGACCAAGCGTTCCGCAATTCTGCTGCTGCTTCACGAACCGCTATTGGCAACGTCGTCATGTCGGGATCCTCGCACCAATCCATCACGTACAAATCGACGTTCGCAACTTCGCGGTACTTCTCGATCAAATTTGGTGAAGGCATCGCATGATCGTTCTCAATCTTGCTGAGCTGAACGATCGAAATACCTAGCTCTTTCGCCATCTTGGCTTGCGAAAGCCCAAGTTTGGATCGAACTTTCCGGGCTGTTTTTCCTAATCGTCGCATTGGTTCTCTAATGATTTTGGGAGGTCGCTAACTTTGCTCATCGTTTCGCATGTCGTGGATCGCTTGGAAGGTGGCTGCCTGCGCACCGTTGAGGTCCGGAGGCGAACGTTTCAAACAAGCCAACGCTTCACGACGAAGGTCCGCAAGCGACCTCCCACTCATTCCTGCCAGTTCACTCGGGTCGGGGAGCGAGTGCCAGAAACTGACAATCGCACTCAACTTTCGTTCCCTGCAGGACACAACTTCACGGCGTTTACCGCTCATAACAATTCTCCGTGTGGAGGAATGTGAGGTCCTTCCGCCGGTAACGTACCGGGTTCCAAACCTCAGGAATCATCCGACGACTTGAAGTCAATGACATCAGTCGCATCACGGTGACACGTCACATCAGAGGGAGGTCGTCCCAGATATGACGGGCCAATAGGCAGCATGGCAACGCCACACCGAAGTAGCCCCCGCAGAGCAAGCCCGGCGAAGGAAGGCCGAGCGAAAAATAATCGCGAGGCCTGCTGGAGAATTTCTGTGTCCTGCCCTATGTTTAACCCAGAGTTTAACATCGCACAAGTGGCTTGGACGATCTTTTCTTGAAAATGCGTTAGAACAAAAAGGCAGCACTGTGGTCGCCAGTGGCAAGGTAGTTTGCAACGGAAGAAGAAAGGTGTCGGACACCGAATTGGCTGATTGGGCAACATTGAGTTTCACCGCTTCAGTTAATTCGGCCATCCGCGTGGTCGCATCGTTGACTCCAGGCCGAAGCGACGCTTCAACGCGTAGGATGGCCACTTTTGCCCGCCTGAGTCGGCCAAGACTACCCATCACAACACGACGCGTGATCGAGGAACGTCTCCAACTCCCACGACGGCCCCATCCGGGGCGAATCCCAGACGCCAGCCACCATTCATTTTCGAACGTCCCTTGCAGCGACACAGGCCATACCGAACGAAGCGAACTGCCGCAGGGGACATTGTTTTCGGTGGCCAGCCAGGCTCCCAAACTCACCACTTCAGTCCGCTGTGAACACCAGTACGCGGGGCTCACCCGCTGAGTCACTCTTGGCTTGGGCGGTCTCTTTGTCCTCGAGCGTCCCCTCTGCCATGACCTTTCCGGTTTTCGGATCATAAACTCGATACGATCGCGGCACGTCCTGGCAGAGAATCGCCGAGTTCCCACCTTCGGGCAAATACAACACGAACAGTTTCCCTGGCACCAGCAACCCGCGCCGTCCATAAGTGCAGTCCCAATTCGGTTCCATGTTCGCAAGCGGCAAGCCCTCAAAAATTTTCGCGGCGATGCCGGGGTACTTGGAACCTTCGAAGTCGAGGGCTTCGCGCCAACCTGCTCCTGGAGCGGTGCACCAATTCGCGTGACCGGGCTCGTTGGCATCGAGCCGCCACTGCCACAAACTGCCGGCTCCATAAACCACACCCATCGTGCCACCGGCGGTCAGATTGCACCACGCTTCATGCCCTTGCCACCAACCTGCTCCGTTGCCTTTGCGACCGATGTTCTCATAAGTCGGCTCGCCGTTGGCGACCGCTTTGACAGGAACGTTTCGCCACATGTCAGCGACTCGCTCGGCAAGGTGCTCGCCCCCGTGCCCCGTCTGGCACCACTGAAAATCCAGCCACGCTTTGTCCTGATGCGTGCGATTCTTTGCATGGGGCGAATAGTGAATTCCGGTTGGCTGCTGGTAAGCGTCCCACTTCTCGATTTGCGTTCCCGCCAAATCGAGCTGCTTGACGATGGAGCCTTTCTCGGCTGGCCCGTCTCCTCCCACCAACCAAATCGCGGGGCGGGCACCATAGCGAGCGACGAGATAGCGGCAATAACGGGCGTAGTCATCGGCGCTGACCACGTTGCCTGCCGTGCCGCCACCTTTCCATCCGTACCCATGAAAGACAGGTTGATAAACAGGAGCGATGCCGTGCGATGTCAGCACATCCACCAACCGGTCAAACGTCTGAAAGTATTCGGGATTCAGTTTCGTCAGCGTCCCCTGGGGGAGATCTTCAAAGCCGACATCGAAACCTTTCGCTTCCGTACGAGAACGCGGCCCTTTGGTCTTCAGGTCCGGTTGCACCGTCATCAACAACGTCGCGTTGTACCCTTTGTCCTGCCGATCCTTCGCATACGTTTTCACTTGATCGACCGTTGCTCGCCATGGCAGCGCCCATGCCGTGTCCGCGCACAGCAGTCTCGCAGTCCCGTCAGCATGAATCAGGTTCCGGCCCCCTTGGGGAACACTCCAAAAACCATGTTGCGTGAACACGGTGGGTGTCTCCGGCTTTGACTGGCTCACTTGGAACGATCCGGTTTTCCCATGCAATCCTGCATCGTTGTCGCGATCTGCCGATTGCCAATGCCAATGGCCGGATGCAAGCGGCGATGCAAATCGGACACGAAAGGTGTTCCCACCATCCCAAAACATCTGGCGGCGGATGGCCGTCCCATCGTCGTGAGTGAAATCAACCCAAGCCTCCACGTCCGTGTAGGGATTGGCGGTTCCCCGCTCAGCCAAGAAGTCGAGTTGGACTTCCTGCCACGGCTGACATTCCGTCACGACTTCGGCCGCGTTGGCAGCAGTCGCACTGGCAGCATTCACACCAAGGCCAGCAACCCACAAAAGCAAAACAGCCAAAGGTCTGTGTTGATAAGTCATGCAATGTTCTCATAGGACTTCGATCAAGAATTGAACCGAATGCCGTTCCAATTGGTTGGCGGCATCTCGATGCAGTGTAAGGGGGAACGATTCCCGTGTCACAAATCGATTCCATGGTTGCACTGCTGATTTTCAGAACCTATCTTGCCGCCCCTGATTGGTCCGGTACGTATTGCTGATAGGTGATCACGGCCAACTGTATGAATTCGAAAAGGTAAAATGAGATGCGATATTTACTAAGTGTGATGCTGTTGTCAGTCGTGTTTGCAACAACCGGTTGCGACAGTCCTGCGACTAGCAATGTGGCAGAAGACGCCGATGCGCAAGCGATCAAAGATTACGAAGCGCAGATGGAACAAGCGGAACAAGAAATGAACGAAGCGGAAGGCGCGTGATCGCGATTCATCCGATCAGCTAAGAAAAAACCTCCTCTCCCAAAATGGAAGCGGAGGTTTTTTTGTGTCCCAATGAGTCCAAATCCGAAGCTGGATCCCGGCCCCAAAGTATCCAGGGCCCAGTTGAATCCAGAAGCAAACCCCGTCGGATCAACCGACGGCAATCCACTGTCCTTGCTTTCTCAGAGAACGAACTCAGAAGCTTTCACTGATCACTTCTCGTGAACCACGGGTACCAAGTGATCCCCACAATCCATAGGGGCTGGCTGAACCTGGGGCCCGTGGACCGGTTCGCCCAGTCCGAACATTGCCCATGCTCTGGTTGCCTGACTCGATCGAGTCGGTGATGAACTTCACAGCACCATCGGCCATCACGACGTGCACGCCGCCTTGGTGACGACTGGACATCGTGGCTGACAAGTTTCTGTCGGAGCCACTCATGCCACAAAGCTCTTTGTTGGGTGGGCGAATGGTGGTGCACTGACCAAAGAGCGGCACAGCCTCGGCCCAGCGGAAACCGCGTCCGTCAGCCGAGCCGTTTGTGGTGACCGCCCAGAACGAAGGACGCTCCGGATCGATCCCTGGCACCGTGTTGCGGCAATACAACGGATCTTCGTAGAACGGTGCCGTGTTGTTGTTACCAGCCAAACGACCTCCGATCGTGCGGACGTCTTTGTCTCCCAAGTCAGTGGCAATCTCGCCCATGGCAATGGTGTTGGACGTGCCGTCGAGAATGTCTCGGAACGCGGTTTGTTTTCGCATGACAAACGTTCCTCGCATCGATGCATTGGCTCGTTCCGAGGTGCCGGAGGTGGCCACATATGGCACCTGAGCCCCCGCACTGACATTCAAGTAGCCGTCGCGGTTGTTGATGGTGGAATCACCTGTGCAGGCGACATAGTTCGTCCGCCCGAGTGCGGGCAACCCTCGGCCCGGATCGCTTGGGCAGCGAAAAGCTGCGACTTCCGAAGCCCATGGTGGATACTGAATGTTCTGGGGAGTTGGCCCCATCGCGGGCCAGGGAATCGTTCCGCCAGGATTGTTCGTCGCTGAACCGTCCGTTCGGAGCAACAACGGGTTGCTGATTTGCTCCCACAAGCCTTGCTGCTCGATGAACGGCAACATCCCTACCAAAGCACTCAACCGCATGTTGTTGCTATTGGTCAGACCTGACCAAGTGTTTGTGCCTGTGGGGGGGTGCGTTCCAGTGCCGAGCAGTGGCAACTTATTGTATGCGGCGTGGTAGTTGTGCATCGCCAAGCCAAGTTGCTTGAAATTATTGCTACAACTCATTCGTCGAGCTGCCTCACGAGCAGCCTGAACTGCGGGCAACAGCAGCCCAACAAGGACACCAATGATCGCAATCACCACAAGCAATTCGACGAGCGTGAATCCCGCTCGACGCGAATCTTGCTGAACCATCTAGTCAACCTATCTTTTCATCTGAAGTAGAAAACGCGATCCGAATGGAGAAGCTGCAGAAGATGCGAAAACCACGAACAGTGAAACTTCCTGCTCATATTGAGCGTCGAATTGCGATAAAGTATCCCACAGCATAGGGTGGCTTCGGATTCCGTCAATCCTTTCAAGGGATTGTTTTTTTCCGCAGAGAACGTCCCCCCCCGTCAATTGCATCCCTTTTGAGTGAAGTGAATTTGAGTTTGCGCTGCGATGGAAACTTCCGATCGCCTGTTCCATCCCTGACCCTGGTCGTTTTGTTCGTTGCTGGCTGCTCGCCAGTGAACACCAGCACGCCGGAGCAAAAACCGAGCACGGAGCAATCCGCGGATGCGTTTGATGAAATGATGTCCGCCGCCGCTCACAATCGCTGGGAAGTGGCCTGGGAACACGCAGATGACGTGTTGATTGCCTATCCAAACGACTCTGAAAAGCTGGCTTTTGTCGCGGAGGTTGCATTTCGCTCCGGCCATCGGGACAGAGCAGCGGACCTGCTCGTGGACTCAGCGGGCGCCAGCGACTGGACCTCCGAGGACCAGATCCAACGCGCGTTCACAGCCTTGTTGGCAGCGGGACGATTGCTCGATGGAATCGACCTCCTTCGCACCGCGACCTTGCATTCCCCCGAAAACACCGCTCTACGTCGCTTGCTGGCTGACCTGCTGATCGCGACCGAGCAGCACCACGAAGCGGGCGAGCATCGACGAAGTTTGATCCGCTCGCGAGATTTCGATCTCAATCTGTTGCACGCCGCGTCTTCCTACGACCAACGGACCGAGGAGGTGACGTCGCTGCAACAAATGCTGGAACTGAACCCCAGCGATTTACGGCCCCAAATCGGCGAAGCCAAACAGCGGTTCGACAGCGGTCTGATCCAAGAGGCGGTCAGCTTGCTGGAACCCATCGTGAAGCAGCACCCCGAATACCTGCCCGCGCAGGTGTTGCTGGGACGAGCTTTGGTGCAACTGGGGCAATATGAGCGGCTCGACCAATGGTCGAAATCCGCAGCGTCCGCCTCCGCGGCCAACTCTGATTTCTGGCTAACGATCGGAGACTGGGCGACGGAACGGGGGTCCACAACAACGGCGATCCAGTGCTATGGGCAGGCGGCGAAGCGAGCACCCGACCGTGTTGCGGCCTGGCAAAAGCTAGCCGCTCTGGCCGTCTCGGAACCCATCCTGGCGGAGGACGCCGCGGCGATTCAAAAGCGTGCCGATTTGTTGCTGCAACGACGCCAAAATTTTGCAGAGGCATCGATTCGTGGCCTCCAGAATCCGGACTCCAGCCGCGCACTCGCCCAATCGGCGATGCAGTTGGGCTGGTTGTGGGAAGCGGAAGCCTGGGCAGCAACTGGGTTGACGATGACGCCGCTGAGCCCGGAACAGAAGCTTCAACTGAACTCACTGCGTCAATCCATCATCCAGCGTTTGAATCAGGGGACACCGTGGGACACCGGCATCCAATCCGTGTCCTGGGGATGGTTGTCGACAATCTCAGCGGACGCTGCGATTGCCAAACTCCGTGACACAACGGACGCCGGTATCGCAACCGGCCCCAGCGATGCAAGCAGCGACTCCGCTGCCTCCCGGCAAACGTCAATCGCGGCGAACAAAACACCGATGTTTGCCGAAGAAGCCAAGCAACGCGGACTGATGTTCTTTGGTCGCACCGCGGACGACCTGAGTGAACCGGGCGTTTTGACTTCGCAAATGCTGGGATGCGGCGGCGGCACGATCGACTACGACCTGGATGGCTGGCCGGACGTCTATTTCGCCTCGGCTGGAGGAACACCACCGCTCGACGATTCCGCCCCCAACGCGATGTTCCGCAACTTAGCCGGAACGTTTGACAACACTTCGCTGCATTGCGATGCCCGCGACCAGGGTTTCGGCACGGGCGTCTGCGTCGGCGACGCCAATGAAGATGGCTTCGACGATCTGCTGGTGTTGAACTATGGCCCCAATCGGATCTGGATCAACAACGGCGACGGGACCTTTTCCGATCGTTCCAGTCAGCTTCTGCCACCGGATTCAGTGTGGTCGACCAGTGCCGCCATGGCGGATCTCAATGCCGACGGGCTCGGTGACATCGTGATCGCCAATTATTGTGCCGGCCTGGAACCAACCACCCTGGAGTGTCAGTTGGCCAATTCGGCAGGGGTTCGTTCCTGTTCACCAAATCAGTTCTCCGCCGAGCCGGACAACTTCTATGCCGCGACTCAGCAGGGCGTCTTCATGGACGCGAACGACGACTGGGCTGCGACACCCTCGATTCCTGGTCGCGGCCTGGGTGTGGTGGCGGGATCCTTCGACAAAACCACGGGCATCGATGTGTTGGTTGCCAATGACATGACAACCAATCACTACTGGACAGCCGATGATCTGAATCCTCTCTCGGCGGGTTCCTTCCAACTGGCAGAACTGGGGACCTTGCTCGGCCTGGCAACCGACGCCCAATCGCGATCCCAAGGATCGATGGGCATCGCGGTCAGCGACTTCAACGGCGATCAATTGGCAGACTTTTACGTCAGCAATTACGCCGACGAATACAGCACCCTGTCGATTTCCTCAGCCGGCGGTGGTTGGCGTGATCGCACGGCGAACGAGAAACTCGTGGCACCGACAATCCCCCTGGTCGGCTTCGGAACTCAAGCGATCGACTTCGATCAAAACGGGACGGACGAGTTGATCGTCACCAATGGACATGTTGACGATTACCGGATCGTTCGCCCAGCTTCCACCTACGCCCAACCCATCCAGTTGTTCCAGCGAACGACCGCGGGAACGCTGCAGGAGATTGGTGAGCACGTTGCCTGCGACTACTTTCAAGAGCCGCATATCGGGCGAGCACTGTGGACGATCGATGCGAACCGCGATGGTCGTGTTGATGTCCTCATCACCCATCAATCCGAGCCGACTGCATTGCTCGTCAATCAAACCGAAACCAGTTCTTCCGGGATCGCCTTTCGCTTGGTCGGGCGGCAAAGCAGTCGCGGTGCTGTGGGCAGTGTGGTTTCGATCGACCATGAAGGTGCGAAACAGACCAAGTTTGTGACAAGCGGCAGTGGCTACTTCTGTAGCAATGAACGGTGCACACGCTTCGGCCTGGGCGACAATCGCTCCAACGTTCGCGTTGAAGTTCAATGGCCAAACGGTAAAGTACAAACATGGCCCTCGCTCCGCGTTGATCGCGAATGGCTGCTGGTGGAAGATGAAGACGCGTTTGAGCTACCGAAAATCAGTGAATAGCTTCTTCCTTCCCAGACGGGTCATGATGCGTCCCACCGTGCTTTGCGTTCTGTGTGTGGCCGTGGCAGGATGTCATCGTGGTGAAACAGAATCCTCACCATCGGCGAACGCCGCCCCGACCAGCGTCAATGCGATCACCGCATTCTGCGCTGACTGCCATTCACTTCCCAATCCAGCCAGCTTCGAAAAAGCACGCTGGCAAGAGGAAGTCGAACAAGGCATCCGCATCTATCGCCAGTCGGGTCGTCGTGACCTGATCATTCCGGACCTGGATGCCACCGTGGCATTTTTTCGGGTCGATGCCCCGGATCAGATTGTCATTCCCCAACCGGTCCGTGTACCGAACGACCGATTTGTCGAACAACAGATTCCCTGGCCCTCTGAAAACAAGCCCGCGTCCATCTCCAGCATTCGCGTGCTCAGCGGTGAGGATGAACGTCCGCGTTTCCTGCTCTCGGACATGTGGACGGGCGCGTTGACTCTGGCCGAGGTCACTGAGCAGGGATTCCAAGTCACTGAACTTGGGAGTGTCTCGCATCCCGCTCACATCGAACCGGTGGACTGGGACCAGGACGACTTCCCCGATTACTTGGTCGCCGACCTGGGCACGCTCAACCCGCAGTCAGAACATCAAGGCAGCGTGTGGTTGTTGCGTGGCCAGCCGAATGGCCCGCCTCAGCGACAGGCATTGAAACTCGGGCTGTCCCGTGTTGCCGACGCACGAACGATCGACAGCAACCATGACGGGAAGCTTGACTTGCTCGTCGCCGACTTTGGGCTGCATTTTGTCGGCTCGATTCACTTGGCGACCAACCAAGGTCTTCGCGAGGGCACCCCCGAATTGGATTGGAAAGTGGTCGACCCCAGGCCGGGCACCATTTCATTGCCAACGATCGACTTTGACCAAGACGGTCGAACCGACTTCTTCGCGCTCATCACCCAACATTACGAGACGGTTGAACTGCACCGAAACCGAGGCGACGGCAAATTCGAAAAGAACGTTGTCTTCCATGCCCAGGACCCCGCTTCAGGATCGAGCAGCATCGAACTGATTGATTTCGACCAAGACGGTGACATCGACGTGCTGTACACCAACGGAGATACATTCGACGATGGTCTGGCGAAGCCCAATCACGGGATCAAGTGGCTGGAAAACGAAGGTTCATTTCCCTTCACGGTTCACGACGTTGCGGTGATGCCGGGCTGCTATCGAGCCGTCAGCGGTGACATCGACGGGGACGGTGACACCGACATCGCAGCGGTCGCCTACTTGGCGGACGAGGAAGTTGCCAAGTATCCGGCGGACTCCTTTGATGGCGTAGCCTGGTTCGAACAAAACGACGACGGAACCTTCACCCGACATTCCCTCCGCAAAAACACCTGCGAGGCCGCAACGTGTGTGCTGATCGACTGGGACAGCGATGGTGACCTCGATCTCCTCGTCCCGCCCAGCACAGCGGATCATCAACCACAGGATGCGTTGCGACTCTACGTGAATCAAGAATGAGCGGACGACGAAAACCGAAGCCAACTCGACGCAAATCCTCCACGGTTCATATCAAGCGCCCCCGGGCAGCAAAGAACAACGCTCCACTTGAGGCGGAGAAAACGGAAACCGCTTCCTCTGCCAATGGCGATGCAGAGCCGAAGGGACGAACGCGACTGACGTGGATGTCCCTTGCCTTGCTCGCCTTGATCGGTGTTGGTCTGTACTGGGGACTGCCCGCCTACTGGGTCTACCGGGGAGAAGATGCGTTGAAAGCGGGCCGATTTGCGGAGGCGGACCAGTACTTTGAGCAGGCCAGCCCTTGGCCATCGCAGCGAAAGGCTTCGATCTTGGGCCGAGTCAAGGTCGCTCGATTCTCAGGCAACCCCAGCCGGGCACTCGCCTTGTTGACGACCGCACAATCACGCGGAGCTTCCTCCGCTCAACTCGAATTCGAACGCGCCCTGCTCAACATCCAATCAGGCAACAACGCATCCACCAGCGACGCACCCCAGTTGCTGGTTCGGTTTCCTGAGCGCGGCTCTGAGATCATGGAAGCCGTCGTCAATCGCGATGTTCAGCAAGGACAAAACGAGCAGGCCCTGCAACATGTCAACGACTGGATCCAGGCGGCTCCCTCCAACGCCCGAGCCATCTCCTACAAGGCCGAATTGCTTGCCACATCTGGTGACATGGATGAAGCGGAAGCATTGTTCCGTGCCGCGGTTCGACAAGACCCACAACTGCGCCGCGCTCGCCACGGGCTGGCGAAACTACTGAAGTATGTTGGCAAATACCAACAAGCGGTCGACCAGTTTGAGATCGAGATGGAACGTGAACCGGACAACGTGAGTCTGCGATTGCTGCGCTGCGATGCCTTGCTGCAAATGCAACAAAGTGATCAGGCGATCGAAGGTCTGCTCGAAGTGCTCGAGCTCGATCAGCTGAACTTTCCGGCACGACACACCCTCGCCTCACAGCTGGCCAAACGTGGTGAACATGCTCGGGTCATCGAGGTGCTGACTCCCCTGCGGGATGAGTTTGCCGACGATGCCTCGATCAACTACTTGCTCGCCTCCGCGTACTCCGAACAAGGCGATCCGAAGCGATCCGAGCAACACATGCAGCAGTACCTGGACGGGCGGAAGCGACTCGACGAACTCGCGATGCTCACCCAATCGCTGTCCAGCGAATCACCAGACCAAGCCACACTCCTGTTGATTGCCAACGACTACCTGAAATATCAGTGGGATGTTGCCGAACCCTGGATCGTCCGAGCAATTCAGAACTTCCCCGCCTCCAGAGAACCCTACTCCGCGATGGCAACATTCCAACGCAAGAAGGGCGATGTCGAAACCGCCGCCCAGTACGAACAGGCCGCTGCCCTGCTTGGCACATGACGCTCACCTGAACAATCAGGGTGATGACGGGCATTCTGATGGGCGCCATCGAAGAGAACAAACGGTTTGACTCGGCGGCACACTGAACGCCATCACCCAAACAAGGTGCCACGGATACGGGCGGTTGATTCGCGTCCATTCGGAGCACTGCCCGCACGGCGCCGCCGATTGGTGCCCGCCTCAAAAAACCGGCATCGAGGTCTTCTCTCGCTCGACCTGAGAGGGGACCGGCCGCTGACCATCGTGCTCCGTGAAACGGTAATCGTGCTCGTGCAGGAAGCAGGGGCAATTCTTCCCGGTTCGTTTCCGCTGGGCTATGCTGCTCACGTGCGCAGGTGTGGCGTGCAACGTGCTACCCGTTTGGTTGTCTGGCGTTGGTTTGATTCTTGATTGCAATTGATTTTCATGGGGGGACCCTGCGACTGCGTGGCTGGCGGGACGTCGGTTGGTCGCAAGCGTCGGTTGCCGGCCGAATGGGTGGGATCCCATTGGTCTTCGATGATCGCGACGATTGCTTTCGCTGCGATGCGATGTGGGCGGGCAAGTTGCAGGCTCACTTGCGAGAGTGGGATCAAGAACACTTCGAGATCGATTCGTCTTCGTGGTGGCAATGGACGGCTGGACCGGATCCTGATTGGCAGCCAAGCTTGCACGACCAACGAAACATTCAATTGCGTCCGGACCAGAATCAAGCGGTCAGTGATTTTGAGTCGGGCGGGCGATGTGGTCTGCTGGTCATGCCGACAGGGACGGGCAAAACCGTGGTGGCAATGGAATGCATTCTGCGATCCCGATGCAGCGTCTTGGTCGTCGTTCCCGTGCGTGACCTGATGTATCAATGGCACGAAAAAATACGCGAGGCAACGGGTGTCGACGCGGGACTGATCGGCGACGGCGTGCACCGCGTGTCCCCCATCAGCATTGCAACGTATGACTCGGCGGCGATTCACATGCCCCGGATTGGCGACCGTTTCAAGATGTTGGTTTTCGATGAGGTGCACCATTTATCGGGTGCCTGGCGCGGCGACGCCGCAAGAATGTCGACCGCGACGATTCGCATGGGATTGACGGCGACCTTGCCGACGGATGAATCACGTTTGCAAGCCTTGCACACGCTGGTCGGCCCGACGCTGCACCAGCAAACGATTGGGCAAGCCAAAGGAAAAACACTGGCAGAGTATCGTGTTCACCGGATTGCGGTCTCGTTGAACGAGTCAGAACGCAACGCCTATCGTGGCCTCTCCGAAACAGTGCAAGAGTTTGTGGCGGAGCAACGAGAATTGGACCCAACCTTTCGTTGGGAAGACATTCACAAATTGTCGGCGGCGGTGGACTGCGAACCGGAACGTTCCCTCGCGGCGCAAAATGCGATGCGTGCTTATCGTGCCAAGCAAAAGATTGAGGACCAAGCGGAAGCCAAAATGCGCACACTGGAAGACCTGTTCCGACTGCACAACGGCCAACCTGTGATTGTGTTCACAGGCACCAATGTGATGGCCCGTGCGGTCTCGATGCGGTTCATGGTTCCTTGCCTGCTGTCACACTGCGCGAAAAAGGAACGCCGCGAAGTGTTGCAACGATTCGCCGAGGGACGCTACCCAGTGCTGGTGGCCAACCGAGTGTTGGACGAGGGCGTCGACCTCCCCGAAGTGAAAACAGCCATCGTGCTGGGCGGGCTGTCCAGTCAGCGTCAGGCGATCCAGCGACTTGGACGCGTGCTCCGCAGGGGATCTCGAAAAGAAACCGCCGTGCTGTATGAAATCGTGGCGGATGGAACCAACGAAGTGAAACGCAGTCGAACACGGCGACGCAACGATGCCTATCGAAAGACAAGCTGATGCTGCGCAGTGAACACTCCCTCGTTCAGCTCAACTTTGACAATCGAACCTTGAAACCGGATCGGTTGCAGCGTATCCGTGACGCTGCCTACGCGGACGCGATTGCCGCTTGCTTGCAGATTTACCGAGTCGGCATCGGCGAAATCCGGCAGGACTTGCATCGCGGCGTCGGGGAGGTGCTTGCCAACATTCCGGGGTGTCCTCCCAAACGCATTGCCGCCTTTTGCAAACTGCTCGATGACTTCGGACAATACGAACGTGGGGGACCGTCCGCCAGCCAACTGCGTCAGCGCGTTTTTGAAGAGGCCGCGCCACTCCATCCCATTGTCACAACTCGCGAGGGGATCTTCGAGCACGATCTGACGACGGCTCGACAAAAGGTCTGCGAATCGCTGGGGATGAGTTGGGCGGAAATTGAATCGAAAATGTTTTCGGATGTGATCGAGTTGCAACGCTTGCATTCATTTGACAAGGAACTGACCGCGGAGGAAGTGCTGTCGGCGTACAACGTCGCCCAAACCCAGGCGGCCCTGTACCGCGCGACCTCAATTCGTATCGAAGCCGGTTCGGATTTCAAAGCCATTGCTCGGCATGCCAAACTCGCTCAATTGATGCACCGGATCGAACGCATGAAATGGACGAAGAACGGGACCGTCCAACAGGGCCTGCGTTTCGAGTTGGACGGACCAGGCTCCTCGCTTCGCGAAACGACCCGCTATGGAGTTGGGTTTGCAAAGCTATTGCCCAAACTTTTGACGTGCCAAGACTGGCGGTTGACGGCACGTGTGCTTGGCCCCAACAAGCAAGCGTTTCGATTGTCGCTGTCACCCCAGGACGGCCTTCGCTCTCCGCTTCCACCTGAGAATGAATTTGATTCCGAATTTGAGCGTGCCGTGGACGCCGCCTGGAATCGCAATCCGCCGATCGGGTGGCAACTCGAACGAGAGACCGAGTTGCTGGTCCATGGCCAAAGCGTTTTCACACCTGACTTTTTAATGCGTCACGAAGACGGACGCGTCATCCACTTGGAGGTGATCGGATTTTGGACGCCCGAATACTTGCAAGACAAAGCCCGACGACTCTCAAGATGGGCGTCAATCGCAACGGACAAGAATCACCCCACCACATCGAGCGTTGACCGTCCACATTGGTTGTTGATGTTTCCCAAGCAGCATTCCACCGGCATGGCCGAATTGGCCGATCAACTGGATCTCCCTTTCCTCCGATTTGACCCTCGGCAAAATCCTGCGGAGTGGATCGAAACGGCACTTCGGATGCGCAAGTTTTCATCCCGGTAGGGATGGAAAAAGACAGAAGCCGAAAGAAAATTCGCATCCGCTATCAGAGCGCCGATACCAAACGTTTCGCAGTCCAGGCGAACGCCCAAACGGCTCACATGGTTTTGCCCGATCATTCCTGCCGACGTGCTTAGGCGGCGCGTTGGGGCATCTGAATCACGTCGGCGGGCTTGGACCACTGTTCCCAAACAAACGGGTAACACCAATCTTCGCCGTGGGACTGCGCGAGGTCCCGACGGATGCTGTTGCGATCGTCGTCGCTGGATGCACTCAAGTCATGGAACTGGACCTGGATGGTTTCGATGCGCGGCAACCATCCGAGGCTGGCCAGGTGAGGCAGGATGTCGTATTCGCCTCCCTCGATGTTCACCTTCATCAGATCTGCGTGTTCGACGCCGATGCTTTGCAGGTAGGCACCTGCTTCGACTCGACGACCGCTGATCGATTTCTCGCCTTCACGAATGGCGGACGACGCATCCCCCGTGTCGGACAGAATCAGCTCGCCGTCGGAACTGCTCAGTGCGACCGCGTGCACATGAATGTGGGAGTGGCCCGCGTACTTGGCCTGCAGTTCGGACGCGAATCGTGGGTGCGGTTCGAAAACATGGACGGTTGCGCCGTAGCGAGCGTGAATGTCATCGGCCCACTCGCCTCGAAAACCGCCGAGGTCCAAGACAATGGAATTGGATCCAAGGTCATCAAACTCGTATCGCTTGGTGGGGATCCCGTCGCTCCGGAATTGGTTGTAAGCCCGTCGGAAATCGCGGTAACGTGAGTTGGTCAGGGTCTTCCACGGTTTACGAAGGAGCTGAGCGATTCGTTGTCCGACTGTTTTCTTGGGCATTCGTTCTGTCCTCGTTCAGCGATGACGCGCGTCACGGCGAAAGTTTGGCGGTGGGGTCCAGTCGGCTTCGTCGACGGGAGAGTACTCGGAGGTATCAGCGAGTCGCCTTCCAAGTCAAGCGATGATCTTCAGGCAGCGTGGCGAGCACGAAAGGATTCACCAGCCCAGAGGCGGTCGTAGACTTGCTGGTAGCCGTCGATCTCGTTGTTCAGGCTGAGCGAGTTGACGGCGAAGGATCGGCCCAACTGGCCAGCAACTTGGAGCCGGCTTGGATCCTGGAGCATTGCCTGGATGGATTGTCGGAGCTTCTCGCGATCGCCGATCGGGACGACATGGCCCGTCACACCCTCGTCAATCACAGAGGCATAGACACCGGTGTCGGCCGCAACAACAGGAACGCCACTGGACAGCGCCTCCAGCGCGGTCATGCCGTAGCCCTCGTAGCGGGCCGGTGCGACCAGCAGCGACAGACTTCGCATCCAAGTTGGCAGCTCGTGACTGGGGACTTCGCCGATGAACACAATGCGATCGGTCAGCCCGCAAGCGTCGATCTTGGCTTTCAAAGCCTTCTCAAAGGCTGAGTCCTCTGGTTTGGCACGTCCGATCACGACGGCGGTGAAATCGGGATTTTGGGGCAGCAGTTCGCACATCGATTCCACGAACAAATCAGTCCCCTTTTCGGCTCGCACACGACCGACGATGCCGATGCCGTGTTTGCCAGGCAAACCGGTCGCCTGCCAAGCTGCCACGCGATCGTCGGCCGGCGTGAATTTCTGGGTGTCGACCCCGTGCGGCACGACCGAGGCCAAGTTCGGAACGAAAGCCCCGGCGGTTTCGGTGGTTGCGACGACCGCATCCATCCGTGAAATCAGGGCTCGTGGGAACGCCGAGTGACGGCGGATCGCCGCCGACGTGAACACGATTCGAATGGGCAACCGCAGGACATCGCGAGCGAAGATCGCCGCACTCATCTCCATGTTGCGTCGCACATGCCAGATCGAAAACGGACGATTCGAAGGCCGTTGAAAACTGGAACGAAGGGCTTTGCGATAACTGAGCGGCTCGGGAGCGTCCGGGAGAGGGTCGCCGACCAAACACAGCTTCAGACGGGATTTTTGGCCGGAGACAACCGCATTCGCGGTCGCGGAAACACCAGTGAATCGGCGATGAAAATTGGTCACGAAGACCTCCGGGGCTCGATCGAAGCCTGTCGAATCTTCGACGCCGGAAGCGTGATTTTGAGGGTGATTCATACTGCGTTTCTCCACGCCAAGAATTACCGGGAAACACACCCTGGGATCAAGACGAAATCGGAGAAATTCAAAAAGCGGCGTCCGTGCCGCGGGCAGATGGCAAACCCGATGAAAGGACTCGGGTCACTTCTGAATGGGAATTTCAACCGTTCGTACGCGGCCATCGCGAAGAAACTTCATCGAAATACGGTCACCCGGGCGATGCTGCTCGTTCACGTGATCGAAGATGTCGGCCTCGCGAGTCAAATCCGATTTGCCGTCGTATTCAATCAGAATATCGTCGACGCGCACGCCAGCCTTGTGAGCGGTCGCGTGAAGTCCATATTTACCAACATTGGCAACTCGGAGTGCCATCGGCGATCGCAAATGGAGCTCCTGCCGCTCGCTTTCGTCCAGAGGCAGCAAACGCATTCCCCCACCAGCGATCCGCCGCATCATCCACGACGAAACTCGCCAAGACGAATCGTCCCATCGCCGCCAGCCCTCTGGCAGGGACAACGTGAGCGTCCGTGCTTGATCGCCACGTTTGGTTTGGATCTCCACCTCGGCACCTGAGGCCGGAACTTGGTTGAGAGCCCACTGCACGTCCGCCATCGAAACCAAGGGCTGCGAATGAATGCTCAGCAAATCATCGCCAACTTGAAAGCCGGCTTTCGCAGCCGCCGATCCTTCGGCAACGCTCTTCACGCGAGCCGGGTACCGTGCGTCGAGCACCAACCCAATCGATTTGGGATGCGGGTAAGGATGCAGCACTTCTTCCGGGATCGACTCCCCTTTCTGCCAGTAGTAATCACGCCGGGCCTCGCCAATTTGATGGCAATGGATGCAGCTCTTTGCGACTTGCCCAGCGTAATCGAGGTGATCGGGCCGGTCCGTTAGCGTGGGGTACTTTTCCGGAGAAACAAACTCCAACGGATCACCGGTCTTGCCCGCCAGGGATTCACGATTGGCAGGGTAGGCTTCGTGCAGTTTCAAGCTCCCTCGAAGCGCCGCAGCCATCCCTTCCAAGGAAACATCGCCCAGCCATTCGGTGCGATGTGACCGCGTTCCAAAGCGGCCGTAAACCGTTTTGTCAGCGTTGAGCATGAAGACAGCAAAGGACTGATCCGTGTCGTACTGAAACACATTCAAATCCAAGCCATTGGTGCCGACCACACGAACGCGAACGTATTGGTCGAGCAGACGCTTCAGCTCGGGATCGCCTTCGACCAAGTCGTCGTCCAGCTTGACGCACTCTTCGCAGGGCAGGCAACGCAAAACAACCAAGATTGGTTTGCCGGACTGGCGGGCTTGTTCGTAAGCCGCGTCCAGGTCGTTGTAAATCCAATACCCGGTCGCCAGCACTCGTTCCCGGTCATTGCGAACGATCGTTTCCCGATCCTCTTTCGCATTGGCCTCTTTCGCATTGGCTTGATGAAGATCGGCCAGCGAGGCCAAACCCGCCGCGAGAAACACGGCGGTCCGTGCGAACGCGCGCACTGTGAGAAAGCGGCTCATGGAACTCTCCTGGCGGGATGGAACGTCGCGGGGCGAGGCCTCAGCGATGGAGGCCCCACCTTCCGGCGTCAATAAAAAGCATCAGACGGGGGCGTGGATTGTAAACGATCCAGCGCCCCATTTGAGAATTCGCCCCGCTCGCGAAAAGTGGCTGCCGCCCGGCAAATCAAGCAGGTCGGCAGGAGCCTGTTGGCATTTGAACGGTCATCGCAAACGCCACTGTTCCCACGTACAACCGGGGCGAACGCAGGGCTGATGGAAATGTTGGCAGGGTGGTAAGTGTGCGAACCAAATGCAACTCATTGAAAAAGTTGAATTGACAATTGAAAAATGCAAATTGATGCGTTTTCATCCACGCATTCCGGCATTTTACAATTGTCAATTTACACTTTCACTTTTTCAATCACGACAAACGTCGTATCAATACCATTCGTCGGAAACCGCCTGGTTGATTTCATTTTTATCAGCCCAGGCGAACGCCCAAACGGCTGACATGGTTCTGCCCGATCATTCCTGCCTACCTGATCACATTTGGCAACCGCCGCCGCAACATCGCGGGGCACCGCAGGCTTCGCCACCGCCCGCCATGGGCAAGCTCGAACTGCCGCCGCTCATCGAGGGAGCCGAGGGGACGCTGAGGACACGCGTCAATTCAGCATTGCTGCATTTCGGGCAGGCCACTTCTTCATCCTGAGATCGAACCAAAATCTCAACCACGTCATCACACGTCTTGCATTCGTATTCGTACAGAGGCATCTTCGGTATCCGAGAGGAACACGGTTCTGGGAACAAACCATGGCCAGGGAACAAGCCATGGGCCAAGGAACAAACCATGGGCACGCCGCCCACATCGTTCCATTGTTTCTTACGGAAGTCGTTCGCACCACTGGGAATGGCCGAAGAAGCTGTTTTTGTCAGCCGCACGAGGAAACGGTTTGCTTCGCCCTGCCCCGCCCCGCTTGAACTCAAAGGAAGCGACCATGAATCCAGTTCTCCAACTGCCGCCGATGACCTGCGAACAAGTCCGTCAGATTGACCAGGTGGCGATGCAGCAATTTCATATGCCCGGCATCGTGTTGATGGAAAATGCCGGACGCGGCGCGGCGGAATGCATCGACGAAATCGCCCCCGCTGGCAGCGTGTTGATCCTGTGCGGCAAAGGCAACAACGGTGGCGACGGATTCACGATCGCGCGACATTTGCAGTTGGCCGGCCGTGAGGTCACGATCCTGGCGATGGCAAAAATCGACGAACTGCACGGCGATGCGGCGATTCAAGCCAAAATCGCGGAAGCCGCGGGGATCAAAATCCAGGTCCTCGGCGAGGCGTCCGCAAAGGAATGTTTTCCAGCGGCGGACATCCTCGTCGATGGATTGCTGGGCACCGGGGCCAAGCCGCCACTGCGTGGTCGCTACCTCGAGGTCGTGGAGGCGGCCAACGCAGCCTCGGCGATCCGGATTGCGCTGGACATTCCGACCGGAATGAATGGCGACACGGGAGCAACGGGCGAGCCAACCTTCCACGCCGATCACACGCTGACCTTCGCTGCGCCGAAAGTGGGTTTTGCCAAGCAAGACGCAGTTCGTTGCACCGGCCAGGTCCACGTGATTTCGATTGGCGTCCCTCAGAAACTGTTGCGTCAATTCAGTGCGTGAGCTTGGCCGGCCTGAGTCACTGCGACTATGTTAGGGCCATGCAAAACCACCCGCCTCGGACGCGTCGCGTTCCCGTTCGTTCGTTCACGTTCTTCAGCGTCTTGATCCTCGGCACAACCGCCGTGCTTTCGGGGTGCGAGTCCAAACGTCTCTCGCCAGAAGATTTCCCACGACGCGAACGGGAAGAGGTGCTGGCACCCCAAGCGCCCGAGGGCATGGCCACGTCGGAAGATGTGCCGCTGCCCGAGACGTCGCCCGAAGACCAATTTCGCGAAGCCGCGATGCTGGGTGACATCGCAGGCGTGAAACGACTCGCTGGCCAAGGCGTGGACGTCTCAGCCATGGACGAACAGCAACGCACCGCGATTCAGATGGCTGCCTTCGACGGTCACACGCCGGTGGTGGAATGGTTGCTGTCCCAGGAGGTCGAAGTCGACCACCGAGATTCCTTTGGTCGCACGGCGCTGATGTACGCCTCCACCGCCGACAACGCCGAAACGGTCAAGTTGTTGCTCGATGCCGGTGCGGCAGTGGATCTCGTGGACAGCGAAGAACACTTTTCACCGCTGATGTTTGCCGCCGCGGAAGGCCAGATGGCGGTCGTGGAGTTGTTGCTCGACGCCGGCGCCGACCCGACCAAGAAAGACACCGATGGCGAGACAGCGATCGATTTTGCCACCAGCAACGGGCACACCGAAGTCGTCAAACGACTTCAAAAGTGAGCCGTTGGCCGTTAGGCCCGGTTGTTTCAGCCCCAACCTCAACCAACCATCTCGTCGCAGCGGAATGTCGGCAAGACGTTTGCGATCGCAGCAATCGCGAACCCCTTACCGAGCTTCGCTTCTCCAGTGATCCAGAGAACGCCCCTGGGACGTCGCCTGATCAGACTTCCAGGAACAGTCGGGCTGGGTCTTCGATCGTTTCTTTGATCGCGACCAAGAATCCGACCGCTTCACGTCCGTCAACGATGCGGTGGTCATACGTCAACGCGACGTACATCATCGGACGGATCACGACTTGCCCGTCTTCAGCGACGGGACGTTCTTGAATCGAGTGCAGGCCCAAGATACCGCTTTGAGGCGGATTGACGATCGGCGTGCTGAGCAGTGATCCGTAGATCCCGCCGTTGCTGATCGTGAACGTGCCGCCCATCAAGTCACCGGGTTGCAACCGGTTTTCACCCGCCAAGCGAGCGTACTCGGAGATGCTGCCTTCGACTTCGGCAAACGACATGCGTTCCACGTTGCGAAGGACCGGAACGACCAAGCCCTTGCCACCGCCAATCGCGATGCCGATGTCTTGGTAGTTGCGATAGACCATCGAGTCGCCACGAATTTCCGCGTTGACGGCGGGATAACGACGCAGGGCTTCGACCGTGGCTTTGGCAAAGAACGACATGAAGCCCAGTTTGACACCGTGCTTCTTGGCGAAGGCATCTTTGTACTTGCTGCGGATCGCCATGACCGGTGCCATGTTGATCTCGTTGAAGGTCGTCAGCAGCGCCGCGGTTTGCTGGGCCTGGACGAGTCGCGACGCAATCGTGCGACGCAGCATGCTCATCGGTTTGACTTCTTCGGACCGGTAACCACCGCTGGTCATCAGCGAAGCTGTTTCCGGGACCGACATTGGCTGAGCCGGGGCGGGTGGCGCAGGCGTGGCAGGAACCGCTGGTGGTGCAGCGGGTGCAGCCGGGCGGGAAGCTCCGCTACGGATGTAAGCCAGCACGTCTTCCTTCAGCAAGCGGCCACCGGGTCCCGTGGCGGGGACCTGCGACGAATCCAACTTGTGTTCGTCGAGCAACCGCTGGGCGGCAGGCATCACAAACCCTCCGCCACCTTGGGCGGGGCTGGATGCGGCCGGTGCCGAGGGTGCAGGGGCCGGTGCGGCGTTCCCAGCCGCAGGCGTCGAACCACCACTGGAGGATCCACCGCCGCCCGCGGGCTGTTCCGCGACTTGGATCGATGCGATTTGTTGGCCGACTTCGGCGAATTCTTCGGACTGTTTCGTGATCGACTGCAAGAAACCGCTGACGGGAGCGGGGATTTGCACCGACGCTTTTTCCGTTTCAATTTCGACGAGATCTTCGCCGCTCTTGACCCAGTCACCTTCTTGTTTGAGCCAATTGCCGATTTGCACTTCGCTGATCGATTCGCCAACGGTAGGAACTTCGACGGGAATGATGTCGCTCACGGGAACGTTTCAACCACTTGATAGAAAAAGCTGGGACGGTACGAGCAACCAGAATAACGAGCCAAGCGAACAGTGTCAGCGGCTCACACCGCGTTTGCTGGCTTCGGGAAAGAAGATTGACCAAGGTCGCTCGGGAAAGACAGGCCCAGCCCCCCAGAAAGTATGCCGGTTGCGAGGGAGGGGGGGATGAGCGTCCATTTTTTGGACTGCAACGATGCGGGCGCCGATTCAACACGATGGTGGCGGGTCGATTTGATTTGCCCCGCCCAGAAAACCGCTCGTCGCCCCAAAACCCGCCCCAATTGTCCCGGAGGCAGCTATGTCCGATCCAACCGAGAAAGGCCATCCTATTCAGATGGCTTTGATCGTCGTGTTGTTGATCGGCGGGGGGTGGTACTTCTTCCAACACTACAACATCGACGGGCTGGACGGAGTCGCGATCAAACCCAAAGCCGAATTTGCGTGGGAGAAACTCGACGACCCGTTCACGTTCACGTCGTCGACGGAAGCTCGCGGATCACTGAATTGGCCCGTCGACGAGTCGGGCAATCCCATCGAAGCCGACCCGGTCATCTACAGCCCCAGCGACCTGCTGCGATCGGGCTCCTCCACGAAAGAAAGCGTGTGGGGCACCCCGAACAATGCCGCCAACGGTGCCGCCCCGGCCGAGCAGATTTCGGCGAAGCGACCGCCCCAGTACAGAAATCTTCGCATCGCATCCTGGTCCTTGGACGGATTCGGGCCGACCAAGCTGGCCAGCAACATCTGCCGGAAAAACCTGATCCGCGTTGTTCGTCAATTCGACTTGATCGCGCTGCAACAGGTTTCGTCGATTCATCAAGACCTCGTGCCCCGGATGGTCGACGCAATCAACGAAAACTCACTGGGCAGCGGCGGCCCTGTGTTCGATTACGTCCTGGGCGGTCCGACAGGCCCCTCCGATCGTGGCGAACAAATGGTGATTCTGTTCCGTCCCGATCGCATTCGAGTCGACCGGACACAGACGTACACCGTTGCCGATCCCGACCAACAGATGCTCTACGACCCGTTGGTCGCCTGGTTCCGAGCGGCGCAACCCAGTGCCGCGAGAGCCTGGACATTCACGGTTGCCAATGTGCGAATCGATCTGGGACGAGCCCCCAGCGAAGTCGCCTTGCTGGGGCAATTGTTTGATTCCATTCGAGACGACGGCCGAGGCGAAGATGACATCTTGATGATGGGATTGTTCCAAGCCGATGACGCGTACCTGTTGCCAACCATCGCGGGTCAAACCGTCCGTGCGGCCGTGTCCAGCACGCCCACGGATATCTTTGGACGGCATCAGACCGAAAACATCGTGTTTGATTTTCAATCGACCGCGGAAGCGATCGGTCGCGGTGGAGTCTATGACTTCCTGCGTGTGTACAATCTCAGTCTCTCCGAAGCACAAACGGTATCCAGCTACCTGCCGGTGTACGCCGAGTTCTCGCCACTGGAGGGCTCGCCGATCGCGAATCAGGCGACGTTGGACCAGGCCGTTGTGCAACAAGCGTCGCTGCCAAGCGGCAAAGCGATTCGCTAGCGACGATCCAAGGATCGCGATCTCCGATGATCTACCTCGACCATCATGCCACGACGCCCTGCGACCCACGCGTGGTGCAAGCCATGCTGCCCTACCTGACGCAGCACTTTGGCAACCCGCACAGTGATTCCCACGAAGTCGGACGCGAAGTTCGCCGGGCGATCGACCGATCACTCGATTCGATGGCCGCGATCCTGAATGCTCCTCGCGAAAGCTTGGTCGTGACGTCCGGTGCCACCGAGAGCATCAACCTGGCCCTGCGAGGTGTCCTGATGCACCCGCGCTGCAAACGGCACCAAGTGGTGATCTGCCAGACCGAACACCCGGCGGTCTTGGAAGTCGCGGAGGATCTTTCCAAGCAAAGCCTCGCCAGCGGCCAACCGGTCGAAATCATCCACGTTGGCGTCCATCCGCACGATCATCCCTCGGCCGGACAAGTCGACCTGGACCAACTGCGAACTGCCGTCAATGAGCAGACCGCGGTGGTTTCCATTATGTGGGCCAACAATGAAATTGGAACGATCGCGTCTATCGAAGCGATCGCAGAAATCACTCACGAAGCAGGCGCACTGCTGCACTGCGACGCAACGCAAGCCGTCGGGCGATTGCCCGTGGATGTGCGAACGACCGACGTTGACTTGCTGACCGCCTCGGCGCACAAGTTCTATGGTCCCAAGAGCACTGGTTTCCTGGTGGTCGGCAACGGCAATCGTCGTGTGCGACTGCGCCCCCAAATCGTCGGCGGCGGCCAGCAACGTGGGCTTCGTGGCGGAACACTCAATCCCGCCACCATCGTTGCGATGGCGACCGCGTTGCAAATCGCGAACGACGATCTCGAAAGTGACACATCGCGGATACTGGAACTGCGGGAGTTGCTTTGGAATCGTTTGCATTCCGCGCTCGATGGATTGCAACTGAATGGTTCCAGTTGGCACGAGAATTCGTCCGCTCGCTTGCCAGGCAATCTGAATGTGCGTTTGCGAGACGTCGAGGGAGAAGCCTGGATGGCGGCCACGCCAGACGTTGCATTCAGCAGCGGATCCGCGTGCAGCAGCACCGAGGCTCTTCCCAGCCACGTGCTCTTGGCGATGGGATTGACCGAATCGGAAGCCCGCCGAAGCGTGCGGTTCGGCGTCGGTCGATTCAACACCGCCGATGAAATCAACGCCGCAGCGGATCAGCTGATCGCATCCCATCAGAAACTGGTTGGGTGAAGCCGATGCCACTTTCGACCTACATCCACCCCAGACGAATCCCCGCGGCCAGCACAATCACAGCGGTGATGCGGCGGAGCGTCAGGTGCGACAGCCAACTCGAGGCGGCCCGGTTCCCAATCTGACCGCCGATCAAAACGCTGACGAACAACCATGGCCACCACGGCGCGTGCGTGTGAAATTCCGTCGCGATCTCACCGAGTGACCAGCCGTGCTTGCTGGTTTGCCCAATCAATCCTGCGACCGAGTTGACCAGGATGAACAAGGAACTGGTCGCGGCAATGTCGCGTGCGTGACTCCAGCGACTCAGGTGCAGCACGGGCGACAAAAATATCCCGCCCCCGATCCCCACCAATCCGGCCAACAACCCCAGCCCGGCGCCGAGAGTCGTTTGCCAAACCACTCCGGATCGCCACCCCAAATCCATGCTTCCCGAGAGTGGTGGAATGGCGAGTGAATCGTTTTCGTGCTCCAGGGACGAAGAAGCAGATCCGTCGCCCTGCTGTTTCCGACCGCCCCACAGCAGCAAGACGCCCGCCACAATCAACGTGCCGCTCAACAGCGGCACGAAGACTTCCCGATCCAAGGCGATTGACCCTCCAACCCAGGCCATCGGAATGGACCCGACCACCAGGGGGACACAGCGTGACCATGGCATTTGTTTCTGTCGCGTGAAACGCAGGCAGGCTCCCGACACAACCAGCAGGTTGCAAACCAAGGAAAGCATCGGCAAAACGCGATGATCGACGTCGTTCAGCACCAACAACGCGGTGTAGGTGGAGCCGCCACCAAAGCCTGCGCTGCTGTACACCAACGCGGCCAAAAAGAACCAAGCGACGATCCAAAAATTTCCGCCTAATAACATGCTGGTTCAATCGTTACCCTAAGTGGCAGTGTCTTTTCTTTGCAGCTTCTTGAGGTGATCTACTATGCGGCAATTTCGTACCGTGACTTGCGTTTTTGTTGTTTTGAGTCTGTTGCTCGGGTTGCTTTCCTCGCCCCTGAGACTCTCCATGGCCGCTGAATCCAAACAAGATGCCGCGTGGCGGAAGCAGCAATTTGACGCTGCCAAAGAAGCGTTGCAAAAAGGGCTGCCCAAAACTGCGATGGAGCACTACGACGCCATCGTACCCGCCGCGATCGCCGAAGAAGACCACGACGATGCGGTCTTGGCCATGGGGATGCGAGCCTCCCTGCGAGGTCAACTCGATGGCGGCGGTGCCGAAGACCGGATCCTGTATCTGCAAGACGACATGGATTCCGCCCCCGAGGCTTCCAAACCGCTGCTGCAAGCGGTGCTGGCCAGTTGGTTCTACTCCTATCAACAACAAAACCAATGGCGTTTCCAAAACCGCACCGAGATCGAAATTCGCGAGGACGACACGACGCCGATCAAGTCAGCGGATGACCTGAAAACGTGGAGTGCTCAGCGGATCATCCGCCACGCCGGTGGGCTGTTCGATCAAGCCCTGGAAAACGCCGAGACGCTTCAAACGACCGAACTGACATCGATCCAGCGATTGATCACGCAGGGCAGCGCCCCCGAGTCTTATCGCCCGACCGTCTATGACTTCTTGGTCAATCAAGCAATCGCTCACTTCGTCGATGCCCATTCGATCTACAGCGGACCGATTGAGCGTTTCGAACTGGAAGCGAGTTCGCCGATCTTGGATCCCGTCGCCGACTTCCTGGCTTGGGAGATCCCAGAAACTGATCTTGAATCGCCGCTTCGCCGAGCCTCGGAATTGATGCAGGACTGGGTTCAATTCCGTCAATCCAAAGCTGACGAACAACGAGACGCTTTCTTGGACGCGAACTGGAACCGTTTGCGTTTCGCGGAGCAGAACGCAGTTGGCACGACCAAAGACGAACGCTCGCAAACCGCGATGCAGCGTTTCCTCAGTGAGAACGCAAACCATCCGATCAGCACCCGAGCCAGTTTCCAGCTTGCTCAACAGGAAATGGGGAAAGAGGAGTTCGTACGCGCTCATCAAATTGCCAAGGCGGCCGTGGCAGCTCATCCAGATAGTTTTGGCGGTCGCCAATGTGCCGCGTTGATCGAACAAATCGAAGCACCCCAGCTCAACATCGCGACGGAACGTGTTTGGAACCCGGCCCTGGCCGAGTCCGCTCAAGCTGAAATCGAAATCAGCTACAAGAACATCACCAAGGTGCACTTCAGACTGATCTCGCTCAGCTTTGACCAACTGCTGAAATCAGGCCAGATGGTTCAGAACAACGAGCACGACTGGTTGAGGAAGTTTGGCGAAGAGCCCGCCGTGCAACAGTGGTCGGTCGACTTGAAAAAAACCGCCGACTTCAAAACCAGCGTTCACCGAGTCGACGTCCCCAAAGACTTGGCCAAGGGAAGCTACATGCTGATCGCCAGCGTCAACCAAGACTTCGTTTGGAAAGAGAACTACCTGGCGGGCAAACAGGTTTGGGTCAGCGAATTGGCACTCGTCACCGAAGGTCGCTGGAACCAAGGCACCCTCGAAGGACACGTGCTGGATTCCAACACGGGCGATCCAGTCCCACAAGCGACTGTGGCGGTTTGGAACTGGACCAACGAAGGGCAACCTCGAACCAATTTCAACAACGGGTACCGATACCGGTCGCTGCCGTCGCTGACCACGGATCAGAACGGTCGCTTCGAGATGAAAGCGGAGAAGGGATCAAACTTGGACAACCTGTTGTTGCTGGCACAAAACGGCAAGGATCGCCTTCCGGCCCAGCAGCATCATTCCATTCGCCCCTCACGAACGTCGAAGCAACTCGGCGGTCGCACCGTGTTCTTCACCGACCGAGCGATTTACCGCCCGGGCCAAACGCTTCGCTTCAAAGCGATCGCAACGACCAACGACCAATCAGAAAATCTGTACGAAACTCACAATCGCAAATCGTTGCAGGTTCAACTGCTCGATCCCAACAACCAAGTCGTCGAAACGTTGGACCTGATCACCAACGACCGCGGCAGTTGCCATGGAAGTTTTCATCTGCCGACTTCGGGATTGACCGGCCAAATGCGATTGGTCGTTCGTGACTTCCCTCGAGGCTCCGCCACCGTTCGTGTGGAAGAGTACAAACGTCCGAAATTCGAAGTGACACTGGACGCTCCCAAGGATCCGGTCCGACTGGAAGAATCGGTGACGGTCTCCGGTCGCGCGACCGCCTACACCGGCGCGGCGATCAACGACGCGACCGTTCGATACACCGTCGTTCGACAAGTCCAGTATCCGATTTGGTGGGGATGGCGATGCTGGTGGATCCCGACGCCTCCCGCCGAACCTCAAACGATCGTGCAAGGCGAAACCACCACGGATGAACTGGGACGTTTCGACGTTTCCTTCGATGCCGTGCCTGATGCCTCGGTCGATCGAGCCAGCGAGCCCACGTTCCGATACGTGGTCACTGCCGACGTCGTGGACACAACCGGCGAAACTCGATCAGACAAACGCACCGTCACAGCGGGCTACACGACGATGTCAGCCCAAATGAGCGTCGACCGTCCCGATTGGTTGACAGAACAAGAACCGGTCGACATTCAGGTCCAAACCACCTCGCTCGACGGCGAAGCCCAAACCGCCGAAGTCAAAATCGAAGTCTGGTCCCTGAAGGCTCCCGAAGTCGTTCCACAACCGCGTTGGGGAACGTACCAACCGCTACCAGCGGATGCGGACGACGAAGCGAAACGAGTTCGTCCAGAAGATCCGAATTCATGGCCACTGGATGAATTGCAGTCCTCGAAGACTTTGCAAACCGATGCCAATGGCCAAGGCTCCTGGGAGGTCTCGCTTCCCAAGGGACACTACCGAGCGGTCTTGTCGGCCGTCGATTCAGCCGGCAACTCGGTCTCGGCGTTGTTGCCGCTGCGAGTGTTTGATCCCCAGGCGGACCAACTCGGGCTGCCGATCGCCAGCCTGTTTGTGACGCCTCAATCTCAGTGGGAACCAGGCGAAACGTTCCATGCTGTTTGGGGCAGCGGCTACGAGGACGCCAAGGCCTTGGTGGAAGTCGAGCATCGCGGCGAGATCCTGCAGCAATACTGGACCTCCGGCGACAAGACTCAAATCAAGATCACACAAGCGATCGACGAGTCGATGCGAGGTGGCTTTGTCGTCCGCGTGATGATGGTTCACGAGAACCGTCTGCATCTGCATCAACAGATCGTCAACGTTCCTTGGACGAACAAAGATTGGTCGATCCGCTGGGAGCGTTTCGTTTCCAAACTCAAACCCGGTGCGGAAGAGACTTGGACGGCAGTCATCGAACCCAAGGTGGTGGATGAATCGACCAAGTCCAAACAGGATTCCATCATGGAAATGGTGGCAACGCTTTACGACGCGTCCCTCGACGTGTTCGCAAAGCATCGCTTTGAAACCGGCTTCCACGCCTTCTATCGAGACCGAAGCACGCGGAGTCCGTACTTGAACAACGGATGGCAAGGTCTGACGACCGTTGTGATGTGGTCGCACCGTGGGTACCCGGGAGGCGAGCCAAGTTATCCCGACTGGGTTTCTGAACTGCAGTTGAACCAATTCTACGGACGGCCCATGCCGATGGCCCGTGGGATGTCTCGCAACATGGCGATGGCAGAGTCCGACATGATGATGGCAGATGGAGCAATGCCGGCATCCGCTCCCATGCAGAAACAGGCCGCTCGTTTGATGGTGGGTGGCAGCGAGATCACAAGCGATTCCGAAGATGCGGACGATGCTCCCCCCGAATCCAATGATCCTGAGATCGATTTATCCGGCATCCCGCCGCGAAAGAACCTGAACGAGACCGCTTTCTTCTTCCCCGAATTGATCGCGGACGAAAACGGGACGGTGAAAATGAAGTTCACCATGCCAGAAGCATTGACGCGTTGGCAGTTGTTGGGATTCGCTCACAGTGCCAACCTCGCCTCCGGAACCATCTCGGGCACCGCAGTCACCAGCAAAGACTTGATGGTCCAGCCCAACCCGCCGCGAACGCTGCGGGAAGGTGATGAAATTGAACTGACAGTCAAAGTCAGCAACCAATCCGCCGCAACACAAACGGGTGTGGTGGCGTTGAACCTGTCGTCGGCAGCCAGCGGTGAGTCCGTCGATGACCAAGTCGGCAATTCCCAACCGAAGCAATCGTTTGAAATTCCCGCCGGCCAGTCCAAGTCCTTCTCATGGCGAATCCAAGTGCCCGATGGCATCGGGTACTTGGTCTACAAAGCCGTCGGTTCGACAGGCCGTTTGTCCGATGGCGAAGAAGGTTATCTGCCGGTCTTGACGCGTCGCGTCTTGGTGCACGAGTCCATTTCGCTGCCGATCGATGGTGCCGAAACAAAAACCTTCACCTTGCCGAAGTTGCTGGAAGGCAAAAGCGACACGCTGTCGAGTGAATCGCTGACCATTCAAATGACTTCCAATCCGGCTTGGTACGCGGTGATGGCGCTGCCGTATTTGATGGAGTACCCCCACGAATGCAGCGAGCAAACGTTCCATCGCTTGTATGCGAACTTGCTGGCGCGGCACATCGCCACGTCTGACCCGCGAATCGAACGCGTGTTTGAACAATGGCGAAACCAACCCGAGGTGGCTGGTCGAGTCACACTGGACAGTCCGCTGGCCCAGAACGCAGAACTGAAGTCGATCGCCCTCACCGAAACACCTTGGGTCTTGCAATCCAAGTCTGAATCCGAAGCACGTCGCAATGTTGGAATCTTGTTTGACACCAATCGTGTCAACGATCAAGCCGACCGATTGACGCGACGTTTGATCGAACTGCAGAAAGAAGATGGCAGCTTCGCTTGGTTTGATGGTGGCCCTTCCAACGACACCATCACCATGTTGATTGTCACCGGTTTTGGGCGATTGCAACATCTGGGCGTCGAGGTCGACATGCAGGTGGCGATGAAAGCGCTCACGCACTTGGACGCCTACGCGACCAAGTTGTACCAGCAGATCAAACCGGAAAACCGCAGCAAAGTGCATGTCTCGCCGACGGTCGCGATGCTGTTGTACGGTCGCAGTTTCTACAAGGATCAACCGACCGCACCCGAGCACAAGGAAGCGGTTGAATACTGGACCAACCAGCTCGCAGAGCACTGGTTGTCGTTGTCAAGCCGAATGAGCCAAGGGCATGCCGCGATCGCTTTGCATCGATTGGGGCGACTCAACGAGGCCAAAGGAATCGTCGCGTCACTGATTGAACGATCGGTGGTCGATGAGCAGGGCATGCACTGGAACGATGCCAACTCAGGCTGGTGGTGGCACCAAGCACCGATTGAAACGCAAGCCATGATGATTGAGTTGCTCGACGAAGTCGCCGGCGATCTTCAGCGGGTCGACCTCTGCCAAGCTTGGTTGCTGCGTCAGAAAGAAACTCAGTCTTGGGAAACCACGAAATCCACCGCCGATGCGGTGTACGCGTTGCTGCTGCGAGGCACCGACAAGTTGGCATCTGATGAAGTCGTCGACATCGCAGTCGGGCAGCAAGAAGTCCCCCAGGGCAACGTGGAGGCCGGAACCGGTTTCTACCAGCACCGTTTCTCGGCCGATGAGATCACGCCCAAAATGGGGTCAATCCAGGTCAAGAAGACAACTCCCGGCATCGCTTGGGGCGGAGTCCACTGGCAGTACTTTGAGAACATCGAAAACATCACGCCGCACGATGGAACGCCACTGCAAATCGAAAAGCAACTGTTTGTCGTTCGTGCAACAGAATCCGGCCCCGTGCTGCGTCCTGTTGGCGACGAACCCGTTCGTGTTGGCGATGAACTGGTCTCCAGACTGATCCTTCGCAGTGATCGCGACATGGAATTCTTGCACCTGCGAGACCATCGCGGCAGTGGGACCGAGCCCGTCAATGTTCTGTCGCAGTACCGCCGCCAAGATGCATTGGGGTATTACCAAAGCACTCGAGACGCTGCCGAGCATTTCTTCATTGGTTACCTCAGCCAGGGAACCTATGTGCTCGAATCTCGCTGCCGTGTGCAACTTCGCGGGAACTACCAAACTGGAATGGCAAGCATCGAATCGATGTACGCTCCCCAGTACAACAGCCACAGCGAAAGCCATGCGTTGGAAGTGAAGTGATTCATGAAGTTTTCATGAACCGCCCAGCCTCCTGCTCTTTGCCGTGCAATGTGCCCTGGAATTGAGCAGGGGGGTGTTCAAGGTTCACGCACGTGTTCGATGCCCCGACCGTGCTGATATGCAGCGGGAACGAATCCACCCTTGAAATCATTGGTATGAAAGCTGCGATCGATTCGGAATCTCAACACCGGCAAACCAATGCCGATGAAGTTTTCGAACCTCAACCTCTTGTAGTGATTTGATGAAAACGGGCTTTTTGATCGACATGGATGGCGTCATCTACCGCGGCAGTGAGCTGATCCCCGGCGCCGATCAGTTCATCGACGCATTGATTCGTCAGGACATTCCTTTCCTGTTCTTGACGAACAACAGCCAAAGGACTCGGCGAGACGTTCAAACCAAACTCCATCGGATGGGGATTTTTGTGGAAGAGTCTCATATCTTCACCTGTGCAATGGCAACGGCGAGGTTCCTTGCCAAACTGAAACCCAATGGCACCGCCTACATCATTGGTGAAGGCGGTCTGTTGCAGGCAATGCACCAAAATGGTTTTTCCATCGTGGATCACTCGCCGGACTTTGTCGTCGTTGGCGAAGGCCGCACGATCACGCTCAATGCGCTGGAATCAGCGGTCGACATGATCCTCGGTGGTGCCAAGCTGATTGCCACCAACTTGGATCCCAGTTGCCCGACGAAGAACGGCACACGTCCGGGCTGTGGGGCCACGGTCGCCTACCTGGAGGCGGTCACCGGGCGTAAAGCCTTCAGTGTGGGAAAACCAAGCCCGATCATGATGCGTGCTGCTCGCAAGGAACTGAAGTTGGCCACGTCCCAAACCGTGATGGTGGGTGACACGATGGAAACCGACATTCTAGGCGGCGTCCAAATGGGCTACCGAACCGTGTTGACGTTGTCTGGTGGCACTAACAAAGAAGACCTGGGCCGATTTGCTTACGGGCCCGACGTGATTGTCGACTCGATCGCTGATCTTTGCGATGTCAGTGAGTTTGTGCAAAGCAGTTTGCCCGTCGGCAATCGCGAGGACGACACCGTCACCAACTTCGCCGCCTGGGCCGCCGCCAACGCGTAGCGGTGCTCCATGGGGTGGGCTGATAGCCGACGTTTCGTGGCTTTCAAATGTCCTGCATGGGACGACAAGACGGTTTGGTTGCTGCCCCTCCAACCCGACCGTCTCGTCGTGTTCCCATTACTTTCCACTTTCACCGCTTCATGCTCGCTTGCTCTCGCGGTCAATTCGCTGGGCAGCCCGAATGGCAATCGACTTCTTCATGTGTAAAAAGCCAATCCGTGGCAACGACTGCGTTTCCTCCATGTGACTTTTGCATAAGCCATCTGAATCCTTCGTGCCGTTCAGATAGTATCGACGGATCGCTGCGAGTAATCTATGAGGGAATCCCCTCAAACGCTGCTCCCGCGCCCCCCACGAGTCGCTTGTGCCAAATTCTCCCCCACCCCAAAGCGAAGCAAGCTCATCGAGGCTGAGAACACGGGTTGATCCGCCAGAGTTCGATCCAAATTCGATTTGGACTGCGATGACTCAGACTCCAGGGATCGGGGTTTGTGTCACGGATCAAGAAGGTCGGCTCCTCTACGTCAACGACTGCGCGATGATGCTTTTCTCGGCCGCACCCAAGATTGAGTACGCCGGGAAATCAATCCATGATTTCCATTCGCCGCAGTACGTCCAGGAACGGTTGGCGATGATTGGGCGTGTGCTGAAAGAGGGCAAGCCACTCGCGATTCGGCATATCTATCACGGAAAGCAAGTTCACTCAACCGTTTGGCCCATTCGTGATTCCAAGCCTCCCTTCGGCCGCGTGCTGGTGATCAGCCGAACCACATCGGGTTTGCATTTGGAGACGTCTGATGACTCCATCGAAAGCATCGAAACGGCGTTCATCGACTTTGGTCCGCTGGACATTTTGACACAGCGTGAGATCGAAGTCGCGGTGCTACTTGGACATGGCATGAATGTCCCCAAGGTGGCGCAACTGTTGCATCGCAGTCCCAAGACAATCGAACGACACAAATCAGCAATCACAGGGAAACTGGGCCTGCGTGGGCAAGCCGAGTTGGTGATGATCATCAGCGAGATGGGCCTCGATCTCGATGACGCCAAGCTGAAGCGACTTCCAAGGAAGAATTGAAACGTCCACTTCGTGGTCGACGAATCAAAACCACTGCAGGACATACCGATTCTATAAACGACGACTTCACCCTCCCTCTGAGGAGGCCGTGCAGTTTTTCAGTGCGGTGCCAGTAGCGTCTTGAGACTCCCGCCCACGCAGCGGGCTTGTCGATTTCGCTGTAGGTTGGCCACTCTTGGCCGACATCCGCAACTTGGACGAGCAAGAGTGCCCATCCTACATGCGTTCAAACTTCGTTTCGGGGGAGGCACGACATGTGAAAATCCGCCGAAACGCGGTATCAGAAAACGACACAACCTCTGAGCGAGGTGAGGGCTACGCGATGAGTTCACCGCTCGCCCTCCCGAGCGGTGAGGTCGTGCAGTTTTCAAGTACCGTGTTGCCAAGCGTTTATTATCACCCTCCCTTGGGACGTTCGAAAAATAAATGGTGGCGGGCGTCTGGGTATCGCCCCGGATGGGGCCGTCATGCTTCGCTCGGGGCGGAAGCCCCGAGAGACCGATGCCGGAAAACAAACGGTCGCCCCGGATGGGGCCGTCGTGGGAGTTGGGGCCGTCCCTCGCTCACGCTCTTTGAAGTTGCGCTTTATCCGTCAATGGCCAACGGCCTTTTTCAACATAGCCAGGGGCATCGCCCCTGGAGCAGTAAAGCACGGCCCCATTTTGGCCAACGGCCAAATTCAATTCAAAACGTGTGGGTTGATATTGGCCGTTGGCCAACAATACCGATTGCAAAAGCGCAACTTCAAAACTCACGCTTCGGGGTTGTGATTGGTGGTTGCTGCAGAAACCCGCCAAAACCCAGCACCAGAAAACTGCACGACCTCCGGTGAAAGAGGGTAGCCGGGGGTCGCGAAGCGTCCCGGAACCCTCGCTCTACTCTTCGCTGGTTGGAACTAGCATTTCGACTTTGCGGAAGTCAACTTCGAGGTCTTGGTTGCCATGCAGTTGCAAGGCGATCACTCCGGCATCCGCCAAGTTTTCCACCACGTGGTCGACGGCCAAGCAATCGTTCAAGTGAACAACGATGCGTTTGCCATGAACACTGACAGTCATCATGTTCCAAGGCGTTTCATCGTCGTCGGAGACCACTGGTTTCTTGTCGAGTTGCAGACCTTCCCGGGCTTGTTTCCAGTGTCGATTGACAACGGCATGACGGTCTTTGGGAAAACCCGTTTCGAGGTAATGCAGCGGACGAACCAACCACCCTGCTCCGCCCGTTTGATACAGACCGCCGACTTCATCGGAGTTGTCGATTTCGCACTGAACACCCTTGACGAACGGTTTGTTCTCGGTGATCTCACTGCGAACGAAAAATCCGCTGTCGCCCTTTTTGAATCGATACTCGATCCGATAAGTTCCATCGGTCATCGGGTGTTTGCTGTACAGCATCCCGTTGGGTTCGTTGGCTTCGCTGCTGGCGCGGCCTTGCAGGATGCCATCGACCACTGTCCAGGTGCCACCGCCGACGGTTTCCCAACCGTCCAAGGATTTGCCGTCGAACAAGGGCTTCCACTCGTGGCTGCCCAGGTTGCGAACCTTCAAGTTGCGGAACCGGTAGGTCTGGCCTTTTTCGCCGTGGTGCTGCAGCCCGATTTGGCCGCTCAGATCAACGGCATCGAAGTAGTCGGTGGTGGGCACATCGTTGATGAAGAACTGCAAGTGATTGCCGACGCAGCGAATCCGATAGCGGTTCCAGCGATCGCGATCGAACGCGGCTTGGGCCTCGGGTTGCTCCCACAATGGATTCAGCCATTGCCGGCGACCTTCGTCGTACAAACCGCCCGACCAGCGACGGTCGGTCGGATCCGCTTCAGCTTGATAGCCGAAAACCTTGTTCGGCTTGACCTGCCCACGAGCCATGAAGCCGCTGTTGGATTGGCCTTCGGGAAGCTTGACTTCCCCTTCGAATTCGTAGTCATGAAAAATCTTCTCGGTCACCAGGAAGAATTTCTTGTCGGCGGTCAGATGGATCTCGCCATCGACCACTTCCGTCTTGCCCCATTCGTAAGGGTTGGTCCAGCCGCTGAGTGATTTGCCGTCGAAGAGCGGTTGCATCTCGGTCGCGGGGGCTTGCGATTCCGCCGGGGCAGGCGCCGGTTGCTTCGGTGCATCGTCGGCGGTGGCGAGATGACCACAGCAGGCGCCGGCGCAGATCAGGGAAGCGATCGCCCATGACTTGGGACGGGCACGACGGAGGGACGTGAGCCAGGATGATTTCATCATTCGATGGATTGTTGGATGGGGGGGAAAGCAGGTTCATGGTGAACGGGGACGATGCCGGGGCACGATCAGCAGATTGCCGGGGCACCTTCAGCGGATTGTCAGTATACTCCAGGAATTGCTTTCCTCCGAGATTCCCGCCCAGGGTGGCCATGCCAAACTATTCACGCATTGCACTGAAGATAATCGCCGCAGCGGTGGAAACTTCGCGTGAACAGAGCGGGAAAAAACGTGAACCGGTGGACACTTCCGCTTCGACACCCGAGCGTTCGTGGCGGCGAAATGTCATTGGAATCCTCTCGGCGATCATGCTCTGCCTGGGCGGAACGTTCTATTTCGCGGACATCGGCCAGGATACGCTGGGATCGGCCTCGACCCATGCCTTCGTGACGGCGGCGTTGCTGCGAGTCGGGTTGGTCCTGGGAGCGTTGTGGTTGGCCTGGGACTCGTTGAAGCGTCCCGCAAAGTGGTTGCCGCCTGGATTGGCGGTCGCCGGCGTGATCGGCATCGTCGTGGTCGCCGCTCAACCTCGGCTGCTGCTGGCAATCGCACCCGCACTTGGGGGCCTGGCACTTTTGACGGGTGTGATGCGAATTTTCCGAAGCAAGTGACCTCCAACCGAGCTGGAACCGATGAGCCCAAACACTGTCCCACGAAACTCGATGCTCAAGCGAACCTTGTGGTCCACGCTCGGCATCTTGGCCAGCTCACTGGTCTTCACCGCGGCTCCCGCCTCAGCCACAGACCCCAGCCCACCACGATCGAGCGACCGCCCCAACATCGTGCTGATCATGGCCGATGACATGGGGTTTGAATGCCTCGGTGCCAACGGTTCGCTCGACTATCAAACGCCCCACATCGACCGGATCGCCAGGGAAGGCTTGCGGTTCGAACATTGTTACTCCCAGCCCATCTGCACGCCTTCCCGCGTCAAGCTGATGACCGGGCAAACCAACAAACGAAACTACGTCAAGTTTGGAAAGCTCGACCGAAAGCAAACCACTTTTGCTCAACTCCTGAAGTCCGCCGGGTACCGAACCTGCATCGCAGGCAAGTGGCAACTGGGAAGCGAACTGGATTCGCCGCAGCACTTTGGGTTCGATGAGTCGCTGTTGTGGCAACACACTCGCGGACGAATGGACAACCGAAAACGTGACACCCGCTATCCCAACCCGCGACTGGAACGGAATGGGACGAAGGAGGATCACAACGACGGCGAATTCTCGTCCGACTTGTTCGCGGACTTCCTCTGCGATTTCATGGAAACGAATCGAGACCAGCCCTTCCTGGCCTATTACCCGATGGCGCTGGTTCATTGCCCGTTCTGTCCCACGCCTGATTCGGAAGACTGGGATCC
The DNA here is from genome assembly GCF_028768465.1 of Rhodopirellula sp. P2. GTDB lineage: Bacteria > Planctomycetota > Planctomycetia > Pirellulales > Pirellulaceae > Rhodopirellula. Next base: position 1,503,137 of record NZ_CP118225.1, on the reverse strand, counting down.
GACTTCACACGGCTCGAAGACTTACAAAGGCCAACCGGAACACTTCGGCGACATGGTGGCTTATGTGGACAAGATCGTCGGCCGCATCGATCAGAAATTAAGCGACCTCGGAATTCGCGAAAACACGTTGCTGGTCTTCACGGGCGACAACGGAACCGACAAACCGATCGTCACTCAGACTCGGTTTGGTGAGGTCGTCGGTGCCAAAGGCGAGATGGTCGACGCGGGCAACCATGTGACCTGCATCGCCAAGTGGCCGGGCGTGATTCAGCCGGGACGCGTGACCTCACAAATCATCGACTTCAGCGATTTCTTGCCAACGATGTGTGATGCGGGTGCCGCCGAGATCCCAGCGAGACTGCCCATCGACGGGCAGAGTTTTCTCCCCGTGCTGCGTGGCATCGAGGGACAGGGACGCCAGTCGATGTTCATGTGGTATGAACGCAATGGCAACCCCAAGAAGGCTCGCGAATTCGCTCGCAACCAACGCTACAAACTGTACGGCGACGGAACGTTCTTCGACATCGAGATGGATCGCAACGAACAGTCGCCGCTGCAATCCTTGACCGACGATCAAAAGGACATTCAATCGATGTTACAAACCAAGATCGATTCGTTCGCCAACATCATCCCACCCCAAGCTCGCTAAGCACCTGTGGCACGTTGGAGCGAACTACTTGGTGGTCCACTCGGGAGCAGGTTCGATCTCGTCGGCGACCGCACCGCCTTGGTCTTTGCGACCGCTGCCTTCGAGTCGGCTGATCACGCGAACGGTCATGTCATGGTCGCAGTTGATTTGGCAACTGAGCCGAACACCGGGTTCGGTCACTTCGCGAACTCGCAGGGTTTCCTTTTCTGCCGCCGTGATCTGCTCGGGTTCCCCTTCCACAAATTCGACCCGGCACGTCGTGCACCTGGAAACGCCACCGCAGGCGTGCAGTTGGTCGGTGCCCGCTTCTTCGACCAACGCTTTGATCAAACGTTTGCCAGCGGGGACTTCAAAGGTGCCAACGTTTTCGACGGTCAGTTTGGGCATGGGGACTCGATTGGAAATGGTGGTGGTGAAATCAGTCGCCGGGCTGGGAAGCTCAGCGGACGAAAGGTTGGTTAGCCAACGGTGGCAGACTGCTTGCGATCGACTTTGACGGATTCAAAGTCCACAGTGCAGAAGTAGTCGTCAAAGGTTTCGGCGCGGCGAATCGCTCGAAACTCACCCGCGTCATTGAACACGATCTCGGCGGATCGCAGCCGACCGTTGTATTGGAATCCCATGCTGTGCCCGTGAGCACCGGCGTCATGGATGACGGCAATGTCACCGACTTCGGTGGCGGGCATTTTACGATCGATCGCGAATTTGTCGTTGTTCTCGCAAAGCGATCCGACCACATCGACGTTGCGATCAGCGGGTTCGTTCTCTTTGCCCATCACGGTGATGTGATGGTACGCCCCGTACATGCCCGGACGCATCAAGTTGCTCATGCAAGCGTCCACGCCAACGTAGTCTTTGTAAGACGATTTTTGATTGATGACCTGGGTGATCAAGTAACCAAACGGTCCGGTCATCGCCCGACCGTTTTCCATCAGGATTCGAACAGGAGCGATGCCAGCAGGAACCAAGATCGATTCGTAAAGCTTGCGAACACCCTCCCCGAAGGCAGGCAGATCAACGGGTTCTTGGCCGGGTTGGTAAGGCACGCCGATTCCGCCACCCAGGTTGATGCACTCGACCGAGATGCCGGTTTCGCGATGAATTTCAGCGGCGAGTTCAAACAGCATCTCAGCGGTTTGCAACAACGCTTCGATATTCAGTTCGTTGCTGACCACCATCGCGTGCAAACCGAATCGCGAAATGCCGAGTTCGGCACAGCGGCGGTAGCCATCGATGAGTTGCTCGCGAGTGCTGCCGAACTTGGCTTCTTTGGGATCGCCGATGATCACGTTGCCTTGGCGTTCTGGCCCCGGATTGAACCGGAACGAAATCATTTCCGGCAGCGGGCTCAATTGAGCGACTTGGTCGATGTGATGCGGGGTGTCGAGATTGATGATCGCGCCGAGCTTGTTGGCGACCTCGAACTCTTCCAGCGTGGTGTTGTTGGACGTGAACATCACGTCTTGGCCGGTGATGCCCAGACGCTCGCAGGTGATCAATTCAGCCACGCTGCTGCAATCAGCCCCGCCACCTTCCTCGGCCATCATCGCCACGATGTGCGGGTTGGGGGTGGCTTTGACAGCGAAATACTGTTGAAACCCTTCGTTCCAGGCAAATGCATCGGTCAATTCGCGAGCCCGTGCACGAATCCCGTCTTCGTGATACAGGACAAACGGCGTGGGATGTTCTGCGATGATTCGGTCGATCAGATCGCGATCGAACGGCAATGGTTGGTAATGCATCTGTGGGCTCAGGAATCGGTTGAAGGTGTTCCGAGTGGAGTACCCGAAAGAATAGTCGCCGGAGCAACTTTCGAAAACCGATCAGTTTCCATCGCCAAACGAGAATCCAAACCCGCTGAACGGCACGATTCCGTACACGCCCTCGGTGAAAACTTGGCTGACAAAGCGATCAAACAACCGGATCGGGCTGGGGGGGACGATGACCACGTCGCCGTCCTGCAACCAAATCTCGTCGACCGGGCGAGAGTCCTTGCCCATGATCGCACCACGCAGGTCCAGCACCGTGGACAGCAATTCCCAGTTCGGACCGCGACGGAAGATCACGACCTGACGCAGGTTTGCCCCTGGCACGTACCCGCCACCCAAGGCGATTCCACCGAGCACGGTGGTCGGTGCGTCGATCTCGAATCGGCCCGGCGTGGTGACTTCCCCAAGGACATAAACGTAGTGAGGAGCCTGTTGTTCCAGGACGACTTCCACATCCAACCCGGCTGACATCGAATCGTAACGCAGGATGATTTCGCGTTTGAGTTCGCTCAGCGTCAGGCCTTGAGCAGGAACGGCCCCCAGCCGAGGAAGCCGGAGCGTGCCCTCAGGCGTGATCGTTTGCACGGTCTGTTGCGGGTTGAACCCTTCGGAGCCGCTGATGGCCTCGCGAATTTGTCGGGCGATGTTGCCGGTCGCGACGGGAGTCACATCGATCGAAGGATCGGGGTAGTACTCCTCGTAACGCTCATTGAGCAATTCACGCAGCTGATCGATGGTTTGGCCGGCCGCGTGAATCTGACCGATGAATCGCAGCGTGATCGTTCCGTCGGGTTGGATTTCCAAACCGCGTTCAAGCGTTCCACGAGTGAGCTTTTCATCCGCTTCGGATTCAACCAGCAACTCATCGCCGACAACCAATCGATACGCTCCCACCGAACGAACGGTCTTGATCAAGAACGTCAACTGAACTTGGTCGCCGCCACGCAATCGATACTCGTGGACCGGTGCGCTGCGGGCTGGTCCGACGTAGTTGCCGGGGCCATAAACATTGAATGGCATGCTTTGTGGACAGCGCCAGCACTGGCAGGCAGGACGGGTCCCCGTCCCAACGCCGAGTGTCTTGCTCAGGCGTTCCGCGCCGACTCCGTTGCGATCCACGCATCCGCCACATGACGAGCAGGTGACCGAACTGGGGTGACCAGACAAGGGGCCTCCGCCGTGCGAGGCAAACGACGCGGGCAACGGCCAACGCGTGACTTCGTCCTGCATCAAGTCCGGCCACGAGGGTGTCCCCATGCTTCGACTGGGAGTCGACCCATCGCGGCTCGCGTTCGTCGAGTATTGCTTCGAGTCCATCGCCTCGGTGTCGATCACCGACCGTGAACGAGGTGCCGGTTCCGCTGCAGGCTCCTTCGGCTCCGGTTCACGCTGTGGTTGCTTGGCTTCAGCGCGTTTGACAGGCGGCGTCGGCGGAGCGGTGGGTCGAATCGAACGAGCCTTCGGCGCCGGTGACTTCCGTGGCGTTTCCAGATCGCTGGACGATTCCACGGCGGTGTCCTCTTCCATCAACGCTTCGAGGCGTTTGGAGGGATCGCTGGGCGCTGCTGGCTCGGTTCGTTCCGATCGTGGGAGCCGATTGTAAGTTGGAACCGGACGAAACTCCGGCAGCTGATCGTTGTGGGTTGCAGGTGCGTTTCCGCCCAATCGCTGTGGGCGAGGGGGCGTCGCTCGGTCCGTTTGAGACTGCCGAGGGCGCAGCGGGGGCGGCAGTTCCAGCAGATTCTCATCATCGGTCGCTTGCTGGGCTGCTGGCGGATTCGGTGCTGGAATCTTTGCTGCCGGCGGAACGGATGGCGGCGTCGAGGTCGGGGCCGGTGCGGGTGCGGGTGCTGGGATCGCCTCAGGCAACGTCTCCTTGCCTGTCGCGGTCGTTTCCGGCGGGGCGACTTTGGACGGCAATCCGGGAATCAAATCGCGAGAGCGTGACTCGAAACGCGCCCGCGCTTCCAACTTGGCTTGCTCGGCCCGCAAGCTGTGCTCTTCCAAACGTTGCCGATAATCACGAAGCGAGTTGACCTCCAGCAGTTCGCCTTCGCTGACCGGTGGGTTGTCAGGCAGGTTGTCCATGTCGAACGACGGGGTGGGCAACGTGTCCGTGTTGCTCCCCAGCATCGTGGGACGCGAATTGGCTTCGGGCATCGCTTGTCCCGGCGCGACCAATTCTTGCGCCGACGAGGCTCCCCCGAAGACCAATGGCAACAACAGTCCGGTTGCCAAGCAAACGCGACGAAACGCCGATCGAAGACGAGTTGGTTTCATGGGACGATCCATCGAAATCTGGTGGACGGTGAGGGCGTTGGCTTGCATTACCAAAACAGACCGCTGCGGGGCGTTGTCGAGCGAGCGGGAGCAACGGGCATCGACGGATCAACGATTCGTGATTGCATCGCACGCCCGTTTTGTGCTGGCACGATCAAGTGACCTTGGCCAACCGAGTTCCGCGAGGTTGGAAGAGACGCCGTCTGGGGGTGACCCTGCGGAGCCGGTTGCCCTGCTCTGACGTTGGACGGGCTGCTGGGTCGTTGCGCTGGCGTGTGGTTCACGGCGGCAAACTGCTGATGCGTTTTCGCGAATTGCGAGGGCGACATCATTTGAACCGGCAGTTCGCTGGGCAGGTTCGTTGAGGCGAGCTGCTGCTGGCATTCCGCAGCCAACTGGGCGTCGCCGGATTGGCTTGCCGCTCGCATCAAATCCTCGACGCTTTGTCGCGTTGGTTTCTGCTGCACACTCAGGAGCAACAACTCTTTCGCGATCGCAGGCATCGATCGACGGAGCAGGTTGCGTCCGAGCTCTGCCGTGGCTTGCGGATTGTCAGGGCCGATCTCCACCGCCGCACGGCGATACATCAACGCCAGTTCGGATGCGTGCAATCGCGAGCGGGCTTCCGTCAAATCGGAATTCGATTGTGGGGTCAGTGTCGCCGCTTCCAGATCCGCCAGAATCATCGTGGCTTCGGCCGCGAGCGGTCCTCCGATGGTGGCTTCCACCCAACGTTGCCGCGCGTAATTGAGGTAAGCCTCGATCGCACGTTCAGCGGTCAACGTCGATGTGTTCACCCCGTGCAGTGCCGGTGTCTTGTGGACCTCGACCAATCGGTTCAGTGCGGCTTGATCGACCGGTCCATAACGTCCTGTGAAATCGGTTGACTCACGAATGGCGGTGATCGCTTCGTTGAGCTGCGTTGTGTGCAGGTTGCCTCCTGTTTGCGAATCTCGCAGGGAAGCAATGATCCGAAGCGTCTGCGTCGCAGACTCTTTCGCGGAATGGAACGCGCCTCGGCGAGCAGCGAAGTGGGCGCTGCGAAGCTGATCGACTGCGGACTGAGCCAGTTCAGCCGTCCGAGCGTGATGGTTGATCGGATCCGAAGCGGGCATCGGCCGGGAGAACGTTTGTTGCGAGCGGCCCAGCGAAGCCGTGGCACTGCCATCCGAGTTGACCTGGCGTCGCCGCGTGATCGTTGGTGGCTCTTCGGCAGGCGGCGCCGGGGCGGTCATGATGATCGTGACCGGTGGCGGCGATGGCGCCACCACGGTGGGCTGGGGCGACGGTGGTTTCCAGGCAGGCGCCGTCGCGGAGGTTGGCGGCAATGCCAGCGGTCGCGGCTGCCAGACTCGGCCAGACGTCGCAGCGGCACGCGCCGAAAAGGGGGGGGAATCAGCCGCTTGGGCCGACGCGGTCACCGATGCAATCAAGATTGCCAACGAAACACGTCGGACCAGCAAACCACGACGAGATCGATCCTTGCGGAATCGATCAACGTGATTCTGATCTGCCTGCATTCGTGGTTTCATGTTGCGATCCATCGCAGTCCCAGCGTGTTTCGGAGGGGTGTTCATCCTTGAATCCCCATGGTCCATGCGGACCCTGCCAGCCGTGCCGCTTGAAAGATCGAAATTCGGCATCCTGCGATGCACGAAATTCAGGCGACGGTGACCAGCTATCCGGCGTATCGACGAGTCCGCGGGATCTTCTGCACACCGAGCGGTCACCACGGGGTGGAATCAACGGGTCGAACACGCGTGACCGTTATCCAGGGGCAAATTCGCACAACCGGCATATCCGGACCTGGCAGACCCTGCACGGTGCTGGGTCCGAGAAAAGAGGGAACCAATCAAAGCCCGATTCTGGCTTGGATGATTTTTGAAGCCTTTGATCTTGCCGACGATTGCTCAAAGCTGGTCCCACCGAGTTCGACAACCGGCTCGCAAACCATCCCTGTGATCGAGGTTTGACCGTGAGGACGGAGCAAGAAGCAGTGAATCGGCATGGCTTCACGTTGGTGGAACTGTTGGTCGTCATCACCATCATTGGCGTCCTGATCGCACTTCTACTGCCAGCGGTTCAAAGCGTCCGCGAGGCGGCACGCCAGACCAAGTGTCGCAATCGAATTCGACAAATTGCCCTGGCCAGCCAAAACTACGAATCGATCTTTCGCGACCTCCCAGGCTACTCCGGCGAAGTCCCACCGTACCTGGTCGATTTCGATCGTCGTCGGCAATACGACCGTCGATTCAACGGCGGCAATTGGATGGTCCAAGCGATGGCGTTGATGGAGCAAGCCGACTTGGCACCACCGCTGGCCAAAATCGGAGCCGCACTGACCATTGAGCCAACTGATCGGGTGCAGCAACACGTTCAGGCGGCGATCGCAACGTTTCACTGTCCAACCCGGCGAGATGCCGACGCCTACCCGCTGCTGGAACCCTATTTGAGTCGTTATGGCGAATCCGGCGGAAGGACCGACTACGCCATGTGCGGAGGTCCTGCGACCGTCAATGAAATCGACGACCGCATCATTGAAAGCCAGCACGACGGCGTTTGGCGACTGGGCGGCCGGACGCGATTGTCCCGGGTGTTCGATGGCCTGAGCCACACGTACTTGGTCGGCGAAAAAGCCATGGATTCGCTGAAATACACGACGGGAGACTGCTATGGCGATCGAGCTCCCCTGGCTGGATACACCGGAATTCCAACGACCACCCATTCCTACGTTCGGTTCGCTGCCCGCCAACCAGGATTGGATCAACCGGACAATTGCTTGGCCTGCCATGACTTTGGCAGCGCCCACCCGCATGGCTGGAATGCGGCGATGGTGGATGGATCGGTGAAAATGTTGACGTACACTCAAGACATCACCCTTCACCGCGCGGCTGCCTCGATCGATGGTCGCGAAATCCCAACTTACGAACACTGATCTCAGTTTGACTCAATCGAAACTGCCCAAAAAGTCGATTTGCAAATGGGACAAATCCACCCTTGCGGACGCCCTGCCGTTGCTGGCAGAACAAATTCGATCGGCAGAATTCATCTGCCGAAAGTGTGGGCGATCCGCGGCTGAAAAACGGTTGCTGTGCAAAGCAGTTCGAATGGATTCCCTGAGTGAAAAGAAAGCGTGACGATTTGACTCCACAGTTCGCGAAATGGATCTTTGCGTGCGGCATCGTCGCGGGAGTCTCTGCATGGACCGCCGGGTGTTCCCCGTCGCCCTCCTCCACGGAAGAAGCCGCTTCCACGCCCCAGCAGTTTGTGATCGCTCGAGGAGAACCGCGTGACCGCCTGAGACAAATCTTCACTCGCTATCGCGGCAGCTCGTACTACCAAGACACCAGCGAAGTCGTGCTGCGAGTGGTTCCGATGGCGGACGCCTCAGCCGAGCTGTTTTCAGGTGGAAGACAAGAACAGCGAGCGCCGTTCCGTGTGCGTTGGACTGGCCGCCAATTGGACGTGCAAGCCTACGCGGTTCGCCTGCGTGCCAGCTCGTCGCCGCAATCGAATCGAGTGGAATTGAATGCCTGGTTCGACGAGCCCGAAACGCGCCACTTCGATTCGCAAATGTTGGTGGACTCCTGGCAACAACCCGAGAACCAACGTTTGGACCTGGATCGTGTGCTCGCCGATGAGGTCCTGCGGTCCAAGTTGTCAGCAGGCTTGGCTGGTCCGCCACCGCAACTGGAGTGGTTGTTCGCTGGCGATCCAATGTCTGGAATCTTCGAACCCACCGCGAAACTGAAGTGGTTGCCCGACGCGAATTTCGCAGGACAAAAAATGCGCCGCATCGCGGCCGAAACGGAAGGCAAATCCTATGTGTTTTGGATCGATCCCACCGTCAGTGTGATTCGGCGGGTGGAGTTGCCGCTTCCACTGATCGAAGGTTTGGATGCGAGGCAGAGTTCATTGACCCTCGAATTCCGACGAGCAGAGTTTGCTCCTCCGTCAGACGAGGAAGACTCCTCTCGTTTCGATTTCCAACCGCCTTTCACGCCTCAACGTGTTGAGCGTTTTGTTCCTGTTCCTCCGCCGCCCCCATCCAGCATCCTGGGACGGCGTTTGCCGAACGATGCGATGCGGACACTGCGTGTTGACGGCACGGCATCCGAAGTGGTGCTGCTCCGGTTGTCGCAAGACGAAGAAGTCTCCGCCACGGAACCGCGTTGGATTGCCGCCGCAATCACCCAGTCACGTCAATCCAATCTGTCGCGGGTTCGCTGGGTCGTCGCCACCGAGGACGCTGGTTTCCGCCGAGAATTGGCATCGGCTTGGTCGGGTGCTGTCACCGTCCTGGACGCCAACACACTGGACGATGTGTTTGGGCTGTTGCGACTGAGACCCGGCAGCGCGGCGGTGATCGATTCGGATCAAACCGTCCTGCTGACCGAGCGACAGATCAATGTCAGCACGGTGAGCAACGTCGTCGCCGCACTGGTCGACGATGCCGCAGAAGTGGATGTGCCCGAGAAGATTCTGGCAGACTACAAACAAATGATCCGGGCTTATGAAACCGAGCTTGCCCAAGCCCTTCAGCAATAGTGCTGTGCGATCGCGTCCAGGATCTTGATCGAAGCGGTGCCATCGCCATAAGGGTTGGAAGCTCTCGCCATCTGGTCATACGCTTCGCGGTCGCGAAGCAGTTCACTGACACCGTCGACGATGTTCTGCCGCACTGGACCGACCAAGCGGACCGTGCCAGCGTCCACGCCTTCGGGACGCTCGGTCGTGTCACGCATCACCAGCACGGGCTTGCCGAGTCCGGGGGCTTCCTCTTGCACGCCGCCGGAATCGGTCAGCACCAATTCACAGGCCTGCATCAAAGCCACAAACGGACGATAGGACTGCGGCGGCAACAGCAACACGTTGTCAAATTGCCCCAACGCCTTTTGCACGGGACCAGACACATTGGGGTTCAAGTGAACCGGGTACACAAATCGAACGTCCGGGAATCGCTCGGCCAGTTCTGAAATCGCACCGCAGATCTCGTCGAAACCACCACCAAAATTCTCGCGTCGGTGCCCGGTGATCAAGACAAACCGTTGGTCTCGCCAATCACTTGGAAGGACCGCCCCCAGTTCTTCATCGATCTTCGCTGCGACCTCGGGATGGGATTGCTGCTGGACCTCCAGGTGCAACGCATCGATCACCGTGTTCCCCGTCACAAAAATCTTGGCGGGATCGATTCGTTCGTTCAGCAAGTTCGCTTCGCTGACCGATGTCGGTGCGAAGTGCAACGTGCTGATGGGACTGGCCAGCACGCGGTTGGCTTCTTCCGGGAAGGGACTGGCCAGGTTGCCTGTCCGCAGACCGGCTTCGATGTGACCAGTTGGAATTCGTCGATAGAAACAAGCCAGCGACGCCATCAAAACCGTCGTTGTGTCGCCCTGAACGAGAGCAAAATCAGGTTGCTCGGCTTCGAGAATTTGATCGATTGAAGCGATCAGTTTGGAGGACAAACCTGCCAGAGTTTGTCCCGGGGTCATCACGCCCAAATCGTGGTGCACCGGCAGATCGAAAATGTCGATCACTTGATCCAGCATCTCCCGGTGTTGCCCCGTCGAAACCGACAGCAACTCGAATCGGTCATCGTTGGCAAGTCGTTTGATCACCGGCGCGACCTTGATCGCTTCGGGACGGGTTCCGAAGAAGACGGCTATTTTGGGACGTTTCATTGACTAGACTGCGTGGCAAATCGGATGGTGGAACTGGCGGCCCACTATAGTTTGAACCTCGCCAAACCCCAGTGCACCTTCCCAAACCCCGAATCAAGAGTCCAGAACCGATGCCCGATTCGTCTCCTCAAACGTTCCTGGTCACTGGCTGCGCTGGCTTCATCGCCAACGAAGTTGCCTCACAATTGCTGGCGGCGGGCCATCGTGTGGTCGGAATCGACAACGTCAACGACTACTACGACGTGCGACTGAAAGAACACCGACTGGAGAAACTGACCTCCCAAGGCGACGCGTTCACGTTCGTGCGAGGCGACATCGAAGATTCATCGACGCTGCAGAAACTCTTCGATGAAAATTCATTCGATGCGGTGCTGAACTTGGCCGCTCGTGCCGGCGTGCGATACAGCATGGAAAACCCGCACGTCTACATGACGACCAACGCGATGGGCAGCCTCAACCTGCTCGACCAAATGCGGCGTGTTGGTGTCAAGAAGTACGTGCTCGCGTCGACCTCGTCGCTGTACGCCGGCCAACCGATGCCGTTTGTCGAAACGTTGTCCGTCAACACTCCGATCTCGCCTTACGCGGCCAGCAAGAAAGCCGCTGAAGCGATGGCATACTCGTACCATCACTTGTACGACATCGACGTCTCAGTTTGCCGTTACTTCACCGTCTACGGTCCCGCGGGACGTCCCGACATGTGCATCTTCCGATTCATCAAATGGATCGATGAAGGCACGCCGATCGAATTGTTTGGCGATGGCGAACAATCTCGCGATTTCACCTATGTGTCCGACATCGCTGCCGGAACGATCGCGGCACTGCAGCCCATTGGATACGAAGTCATCAACTTGGGCGGCGGCGGAACCCCCGTCTCTTTGAACGACATCATCGGTCGACTCGAAAACTTGCTGGGCAAGAAAGCCAAGGTCGAACACAAGACGTTCCACAAAGCCGATGTCAAAATCACTTCCGCCGACATCAGCAAGGCGAAAGAATTGATCGGCTGGACACCGAAAGTGGAACTGGACGAGGGACTGGCTGCATCGGTGGATTGGTATCGAGACAACCAACCTTGGTCCGGCGAACTCGAACTGCCGTAGGGATCGGAACCGGCTGCCTTGCATGCCGCTGGCCAACAGGCACTTCCCGTCGCGGGATTCGGCTGGATTCGGATTCGCCTGAATTACAGCCGAATGCATCAAAACACGGGCCCCGGCAAGGCGCGGACCGCCCCCGTACAATTCGAGACGGAACTGCGGGTGACACGCCCCCCGCAATTCAGCGAAACTATTGTTTCCCGTTGATTCTCTCCGCCCGAGGTCTCTGATGCATCGTCGTTTGGTTTGCTTCGCAGTCGTATGCTTGATTGTTGGAAATGCCTGGGTCCCATTCGCAAATGCCGCGACGGGGCGTCAGCCCGAAGGTTCGGACACTTCTCCGGTCGGAGAGCAGGTTGCGACGTTCACCTTGCCCAACGCCTACGGCAAACCCGTTTCGCTGAGCGATTTCAAGGGCAAGCAGTGCGCGGCGATTGTCTTCCTGGGAACCGAGTGCCCGTTGGCAAAACTGTACGGGCCGCGACTGAATGACCTTCAGGAGAAATTCGGAGAGCGCGGTCTCCAAGTCATCGGGATCAACTCCAACAAACAAGACAGCCTGACCGAAGTGGCGGCCTACGTGCATCGCCACGAGATCGCCTTTCCGATGCTGAAGGACAAGGGCAACGTCGTCGCGGATGCCATGAACGCGAAACGAACCCCCGAGGTTTTTCTGATCGATGCGGATCGCGTCGTTCGCTACCACGGCCGCATCGATGATCAATACGGAGTCGGCTACGCTCGCGACAAAAAGACTCGTTCCGATTTGGCCATCGCAGTGGAAGAACTGCTGGCCGGAAAATCCATTTCGCAACCCCAGACAGAGGCCGTGGGTTGCCACATCGGTCGGACCAAAGAAGTCGCGGAACTGGGCGAGATCACCTACACCAAACACATCGCACCGATTTTCAATTCACGATGCGTCACTTGCCACCGCGAAGGCGAAATCGCGCCGTTCACCCTGACCAGCTACGATGACACGCAGGGATGGGAGGACACGATTCTCGAAGTGATCGGCAACAACCGCATGCCGCCTTGGTCGGCCAACCCGGCACACGGCGAGTTTGCCAACGACGCGAGGTTGTCCGAGGAAGAAAAGGACTTGGTTGAGCAATGGGTCGATGGCGGGATGCCCGAGGGCGATCCTTCGGACCTGCCTGAGCCGCCCGTGTTCGCCACGGGATGGCAGATTGGCGAGCCCGATCAAGTCATCCAGATGCGAGACAAACCATTTGATGTGCCCGCCGAAGGTGTCATCGACTATCAGCGATTCGTGATCGATCCTGGTTGGGAGGAAGACAAGTTTGTCGTCGCCTGCGAAGCACGCCCTCAAAACCGAGCCGTCGTCCACCACATCTTGGTCTATGTGATCCCACCGGGTGGCAGGGACATCGATCTGAGGAAGGTGTTGGTGGGGTATGCTCCCGGCAGCACTCCAGTGAAGTTGGAGGACGGAGTTGCAATTCATGCGGAAGCCGGCAGCAAACTGTTGTTCGAGATGCACTACACCCCCAACGGGACCGCACAAAGCGACCTGTCGTACATCGGGGTCAAGTTCACTGACAAAGCCCATGTCGACCGAGAACTGGAAGGCGCCATCGCTGTCGAAACCAGGTTTCGAATCCCACCCGGCGAAGCCAACCACGTGGTGACGGCGAAGCACACCGTCCGAAGGGATATCGAACTGCTTGGGATGACACCGCACATGCACCTGCGTGGCAAAGCGTTCCGCTACACCGCTCACTTCCCCGATGGTGAGGAAGAAATCCTGCTGGACGTTCCCGCCTACGACTTCAACTGGCAGATGAAGTACATCCTGAAGGAACCTCGAAAATTGCCTCGGGGGACCGTCGTCCACTGCCGTGCGGTCTTTGACAACTCGGAATACAATCTGAGCAACCCCGATCCTTCCAAGACCGTTGGATGGGGCGACCAAAGTTGGAACGAAATGATGATCGGCTTCATGGACGTGGTGAAGACCGACTGACTTTCACAGTCGAACCTCCCAAGAGCCGATGATGCCCCAAGCCCAGCGAACACTTTCAAACGGGAGACTGCTTGGTCTCTCGTTTCTTTGTCTGGCGGTTCTGACGCCGGCATTGGCGAACGACAGCCCAGCCAAATCGCCCCCGCGATTCGATCCAGTGGTCCGTGAGATCGAAGGCTGGAAGGTGCACGTCGAACCCGTTCTTCTGGGTGATCGTGTTTCGGGTGACGGTGTTTCCGAGAATGACCATCGCTCGCTGACGATGCTTGCCAACCATCTGCAACGCATCCAGATTCTGATCCCTTCCGAAACACTTGCGAAGTTGCAGCAAGTCGAGATCTGGCTCGAAGAAGAACATCCGAGTCTGGGAACGATGCAGTACCATCCCAGCCGTGGCTGGTTGCTGGCCCATGGACACGATGAGCGACTGACGAAGAAGGTTCACCTTCCACGAGCGAATCAGTTGCTATCGAAGGAGCAGATGCTCAAGCATCCCGCCATGATTCTGCACGAACTGGCGCATGCCTACCACGATCAATTTTTGAGCTTCGATCAACCGGAAATCATTGCCGCGTTTGAAGAAGCCAAGGCGGGGAAGCGATACGAAGATGTGTTGCTGTACACCGGCCGAACCGTCCGCCACTACGGGTTGAGCAACCACAAGGAATACTTTGCCGAAGGCACCGAGGCTTACTTCTATCGAAACGACTTCTTCCCTTTCGTGCGAGCCGAACTCAAGCAACATGATCCAACCCTGCACGATCTCCTCGGCCGACTGTGGGGCGAACGCCAAAGCAAGTAGGCCGGACCAAGCGGAGCGCCGTTCCGGCACACCCCCTGCCTTCGCCGAATCACTGAGCATCGCCCAAACCGGTTCGCGCCGTCGCCGATTTCAAAGCCACGGTCGAATAAGGAAACCGGGATCGCCCAACCACTTCACGCCTCCCTATCCACGACGGCCCCGTCCGGGGCGACATTGGAATCTCCACCATGGCCTCGGGGTTTCCACCCCGAGCTACCAACGTGGACTCCTCCGGAGTCATGCCTGCACGTTCGCCCTCGACGGATCCGGCGACACCAGCCAAGTAGGCCGGACCAAGCGAAGCGCCGTTCCGGCACACCTCCGGCCTTCGCCGAATCACTGAGCATCGCCCAAACCGGTCCGCGCCGTCGACGATTTCGAAGCCACGGTCGAATAAGGAAACCGAAATCGCCCAACCACTTCACGCCTCCCTATCCACGACGGCCCCGTCCGGGGCGACATCGGGATCTCCACCAACGGTCTCGGGGTTTCCACCCCGAGCTACCAACGTGGACTCCTCCGGAGTCATGCCTGCACGTTCGCCCTCGACGGATCCGGCGACACCAGCCAAGTAGGCCGGACCAAGCGGAGCGCCGTTCCGGCACACCCCCGCCTTCGCCGAATCACTGAGCATCGCCTAAACCGGTCCGCGCCGTCGACGATTTCGAAGGCACGGTCGAAAGGGAAACCGAAATCGCCCAGCCACTTCACGCCTCCCTATCCACGACGGCCCCGTCCGGGGCGACATCGGGATCTCCGCCAATGGCCTCGGGGTTTCCACCCCGAGCTACCAACGTGGACTCCTCCGGAGTCATGCCTGCACGTTCGCCCTCGACGGATCCGGCGACACCAGCCAAGTAGGCCGGACCAAGCGGAGCGCCGTTCCGGCACACCCCCTGCCTTCGCCGAATCACTGAGCATCGCCCAAACCGGTTCGCGCCGTCGCCGATTTCAAAGCCACGGTCGAATAAGGAAACCGGGATCGCCCAACCACTTCACGCCTCCCTATCCACGACGGCCCCGTCCGGGGCGACATTGGAATCTCCACCATGGCCTCGGGGTTTCCACCCCGAGCTACCAACGTGGACTCCTCCGGAGTCATGCCTGCACGTTCGCCCTCGACGGATCCGGCGACACCAGCCAAGTAGGCCGGACCAAGCGAAGCGCCGTTCCGGCACACCTCCGGCCTTCGCCGAATCACTGAGCATCGCCCAAACCGGTCCGCGCCGTCGACGATTTCGAAGCCACGGTCGAATAAGGAAACCGAAATCGCCCAACCACTTCACGCCTCCCTATCCACGACGGCCCCGTCCGGGGCGACATCGGGATCTCCACCAACGGTCTCGGGGTTTCCACCCCGAGCTACCAACGTGGACTCCTCCGGAGTCATGCCTGCACGTTCGCCCTCGACGGATCCGGCGACACCAGCCAAGTAGGCCGGACCAAGCGGAGCGCCGTTCCGGCACACCCCGGCCTTCGCCGAATCACTGAGCATCGCCTAAACCGTTCCGCGCCGTCGCCGATTTCGAAGCCACGGTCGGATAAGGAAACCGGGATCGCCCAACCACTTCACGCCTCCCTATCCACGACGGCCCCGTCCGGGGCGACATCGGGATCTCCACCAATGGCCTTGGGGCTTCCACCCCGAGCTACCAACGTGGACTCCTCCGGAGTCATGCCTGCACGTTCGCCCTCGACGGATCCGGCGACACCAGCCAAGTAGGCCGGACCAAGCGGAGCGCCGTTCCGGCACACCCCGGCCTTCGCCGAATCACTGAGCATCGCCTAAACCGTTCCGCGCCGTCGCCGATTTCGAAGCCACGGTCGGATAAGGAAACCGGGATCGCCCAACCACTTCACGCCTCCCTATCCACGACGGCCCCGTCCGGGGCGACATCGGGATCTCCACCAATGGCCTTGGGGCTTCCACCCCGAGCTACCAACGTGGACTCCTCCGGAGTCATGCCTGCAATTTCGCCCTCGACGGATCCGGCGACACCAGCCAAGTAGGCCGGACCAAGCGGAGCGCCGTTCCGGCACACCCCTGCCTTCGCCGAATCACTGAGCATCGCCTAAACCGGTTCGCGCCGTCGCCGATTTCAAAGCCACGGTCGAAAGGGAAACCGAAATCGCCCAACCACTTCACGCCTCCCTATCCACGACGGCCCCGTCCGGGGCGACATTGGGATCTCCACCAACGGTCTCGGGGTTTCCACCCCGAGCTACCAACGTGGACTCCTCCGGAGTCATGCCTGCAATTTCGCCCCTGGCGGATCCGGCGACAGGGCCCCTTCGTCACGGTCGAAACGTGAGTCGGTGGTAGGTGCGTTTGAACTCTTTGCGGACCTTTTGCCAGACCGTTCGTTCCGGCTTGGTGTGGATCGTTTCTGCCGTGGCCAGGCGTGGGTCGTCGCTTGGATTAACAACGATCGTTCGGGCGAGCAGATGAAACAGCGTTTCGTGATGCAGGACTCGTTCCCGACTTCGGCGAATCGCGGGCAAACGCTGCGAGTAAAGATCGCTATCGAGGATCTGCTGGACTTGCTTGACCGAGCCATCAATGTCATCGAGATGGAGCGTCACGTAACTGTCAGGCTCGAACCAGTTTTCAATGTTGGTGCAACCCGCATACAACGGCAGGGAGTATCCCAAGAACGCATCGCTGATCTTCTCGCTCCAGTAATTCGGCTCGCAGACATTTTCGAGCGACAGGTGATACGCATGCGGCAAGATCGCGTCGGCTTTGTCGTTCACTTCACGAATTCCGCGACCATACAGGTGCAACCGGTCACCGATCGCTTCTTGCAACCGATGGACGAACCGCAAACGTTGCCGGTGGCCTTCGTGCAATACCTTGGTGGAGATGACTGCGGAGATCGTCGGCGACTTCTCAGGCACGGGCAAGGCTTCGAGATCTTCCAGTCGGCGAAGCGATTCGGTTTGTCGCCCGAAGAACCATGGCAATCCACCATGACTGGGAACCCAAGTCCCCGTGTAACCCGGGATGTTGTAGGGCGAGATCAAAATCCCAAACTGGTTGGCATTGCGGGCACCGATGTCGACCGCAGGAGAAGGCTCGCCGGTCACCAAAATACGCCGCGACCGTGGAATCGTTGTTTGGAGCACCTCGGCGGTCAGATGAGCGACCACCAACCAATCCGCGTCCTCCAAATCGTGACTGAAATGAACTTGGCCTAGCGGTTCATCCCGTGATTCACCAGGCACAGCAGATTGGCCAAGCGTCCCTGGGAATGCGGGCAGCATTCGGTGGTAGCTCTCGGCCGCATTGCCAAAGGGAACGATGCCAACGCGGTCGGTCATAACAGGGAGGACAAGAGCGATTGGAGTTAGGCTGCCTCCGCAAACGCGGGAGCCTGAAGTTGATCAATCCATTGGCAGACGTGTTCGACGCCGACCCGGTTAATGGCTTCTCGATTGGGCGATCCGCCGCGGGCTTTGTTTTCCATTGCCAAGGCGTGTTGCTGGTACGGTCCGCGAGCGGAAGGCGATCCGGTTCCTTCCAGTGGACCATACAAACCCACCACATTGGCACCAGCCGCGACCGATGCGTGCAAGATCGAAGTGTCTTCCGCAATCACAACCCGAGTCAATGGGCTGAGTGCGGCGGCCAATGATAGCGTCATGTCAGGTGCCAGCGAAGCGGCGGCCCCGGCACAAGCCACAATCTGCTCCGCCTTCAATCGTTCCTCGAACGTTCGCCAGGTCACGATGGTATGCATTTGAAACCGGTCCGCCAAATAGCGTGCGGTCGCAGCGTAGCGATCAAACATCCATCCGACCGACGTGGAAACCCGCCCGGTGTCCATCATTGCCAAGTCTTGCCCAGCCCAACGATGTCGGTATCGCATCGCCCAACGGTGATCAGACGAATCGACCGGCCAATCAAACCGGGCTTGTGGTCGATCCACGGCGAGCGGCGTCAACAACTCCAACCGACGGTCCACCACATGGTGAAACACCGGTGTCACCAACTCGTTGAGCAAGCGGCGTCGGGGTGCGAAACGTGGCATCGTGTCCCAACCAATTCGGCGATTGGCGCCCGACAACTGACAAACCAAGGCAGAAACAAAGGAATCATCACAATCGATGGCCACCTCGTAGGTCTGCGAATCCAGCGTCTGCTTGACGCTGCGGATGCCACGTGGAGACCGGTTCCATCGGGTTGGCAATTCAATGACGTCGTCAATCGCAGAATGCTGCTCCAAGAAGTCAGCTTGCTCCACTCCGACCGCGATCGTGACATGCGATTCCGGGAAATGCTCTTTCAGTGAACACGCGACGGGCAATGTCAAAATGCAATCAGAAAGATCACCAGGTTGGCCGAGCAGAATCCGCATGGGAGAAGATGGCTCAAGTGACATAATCAAGATCAGTTGAAAAGCAGGATTCGTGAACCACGCGACAGACGCGAGACACCACTATCGACTGGAGATGGATCGGAACGCACGAATGCGAGCTCGCGGGGCCAACCCACGAGTGTCCACCGGTTGATCGAGCACGTAACTGCCGACATTGCCAGCTTGGTCCGTGGCATCGATTCGCAAATAGATCTGACGTGGTAATTGAGGGTCCGCAGGCCACACGTAGTCACCCAGGTTTCGCAACCCAGCGGCGATGGTGGTCCATGGTCCTTCAGGTGTATCACTAAAGGAAAGTGTGATCGGACGCGACATCAAATATTGATCTTGGCATCGGTATGCGATCACCAACGATCCGGCACGATCGGCTTCCCCGTAACGAGCCCCGGTGATGCTGACCTCGGGTTCAGTCTGGTCGACCACCACCACAATGTCGGGTGCGTCACCGCTGAGCGGTCGGGGGCTGGTCAAGCCATTGGCGGCGACGACCACGATTTGGAATCCGAAGATGCCTTCGCCGTTGGTTTCGATGTCAAACGGGCTGGCTTTGTCGGGATCAGTGCCCCAGCGTTTCCAATTCAGGCCGCCATCGGTGGTCCCATACAACTCAATCGCTTCGACGCCGCGGCCGCCAATCGCTTCGATTTCAAAATCCAAGCTGAATCGATTGCTGTCGCTGTGCCGAATCACGGACCGTTCCGCCAACCGTTTCAGGTCCAATGTTTCACGGGGATCCAACGTGGTTCGCTCCATCGTCGCGGAACTGGCTCGCTGCGACTCATACCGCATTTCAGAAGGAGCCTCAGCCGAGCGTCCAGCAGATGGATTGCCGGATGCGCTGCCGGCCGACAACGGATCACGACTTTTGCGATCACCGGTGATGGGCGACCAAGGCGACGGAACCGGTTCTTTGGAACGCTGAATCCCATCCACCGGCGGATTCGGTTCCGGAGCGTTCAGCTGAGACGGTGCGTTGGTGTTGAGACCTGCCGGCGCGGCAATCGACTCCGGCAGCGCGGGTCCCGCGTGGAATGGCGTCTCGGGTTCCGAGGCGGAGGAACCACTGGGGGATCCTTGTGCCGGAACCTGAGCGGCTGGCACTTGTTGATTGGGCACTTGTTGATTGGGCACTTGCTGATTGGGCACCTGAGGGCTGGGCACCTGAGGGCTGGGCAGCAGCGGTGTTTCGGAAACAGGCGAAGGCGTCTGCCCCTGAGGAGCGGGTGCATCGAGCGGGCGCATCGCTTCAGCAGGCGTTTGAGGACGCGTTGGTGCGGGCAAGTCTTCTGCATCAGGAGTGCGAATGTCTTCCACACCTCCCATCGCCCCCATCGGAAGCAGGCCCGAAGGTTCAGAAGTCTGACTTCCGCCGCCAGGAGTCACGGGCGAAACAGGTTCTGGCATCATTCCCGAAGGCAAGGGCAGCATCTCGGGCCCATCCAGCGCGGCAGGACCGCTGGTGGAATTGGACGCCCCGCCCGGCAAATCTCCAAACCCTTGGAAAATCCCCTGCCCAAACGAGGGACCATAGCCGTTGGGGCCGGATGCAAATCGTGTGGTGGCTTTCGATGCGACCCGTGGTTTCTGGACCAGTTCGCTGACGATGGTTTCGTTGCCCGCTTGGTCAAGCGCCCGGAGCCGCAGGGACAATTGCTTCCAATCATCCTCGGGATGCAGCTGCAACCGGCCGGTGTTTCCCTCTCGCTCCAACGTCGCCAGCTGCCAGCGGCGAGTCGTGTCGGTCACGTAGTGAACCGTCAGTTGGCGGACTTCGGTGGCATCTTGGATCGAAAACTTGGCGACAACTCGTCCATCCGCATCCGCATCGGCCTGCAGATCAACCTGGGGGCCTTGGGTGTCCACCACCACCTTCAATTCGGGAACGATCGGCCCCGGTGGGTACGGGCGTCCGTTGACATCCAGCGTTCGAGTGGCAAACCAGAACGTCCCTTCGCCGGATTTGCGAATATCAAACTGGCGAGCGTCCGGTGGCTGGCGATCGAGCAGCTTCCACTGGCCGGGCGCTCCACCGGGAAGGCTCCGCGAGCCCACTTCGGCGTACGGATTGGCTTGCGGGGACGGCACCGAACGAAATTCGGACGAGTTCCCCGGAGATGTTTCTGACAGATCCGCCGGATTGGGTTGGTTTGCGGGAACCGCCACGTACAATTGCACTTCGGCGGGTGCCGTCCCTGCGGTCGCAATGTTGAATGGAATTTGGAACGAATCCGAATTCATGATCACATCGACCACTTCCTGAGCCGACGTGGCCCGCGAATCCGTCACCGCGCCACCGGCCAATCCTGCCACGGCGGCTGCCGCTAGCAAAGCACGCCGAAACGCGGCTGAGCGACGGATCAAACGACTTTGGTGCTGGTCAAATCGCATGGTTTGGTCAAAATCTGGTTGGGCGTGAATTTCGAGCGCCACCGCGCATAGACAATCCGTGTTTCGAACATCGGCGTTTCCCGACTGTGGACTTCAACCATTGACCACGAACAATCCTCAAAATCGCTATGACTACGATGTCGTCGTCATCGGAGCCGGTCACGCGGGAACCGAAGCCGCTGCTGCTGCAGCTCGCCTGGGCGCTAAAACCGCACTCCTGACGACGAACCTGGACACGGTCGGGCAAATGTCCTGCAACCCAGCCATCGGCGGCGTCGCAAAGGGACAAATCGTTCGCGAAGTCGACGCTCTGGGTGGCTTGATGGGCGAAGCGATCGACGCCACGGGGATCCAATTCCGGATGCTCAATCGCCGCAAAGGCCCGGCGATGCACAGCCCCCGCGCTCAAGCGGACAAAAAGGCCTACCAGAATTTCATCAAGTATCGGATCGAGACCCAACCCAATCTCGACCTGCGGCAAGAGACCGTCGAGGACTTGATCACCGAACCGATCCCCGCGGGGCAAGACCGCTTGGCAACCCAGCGGGTCATCGGCGTGCGAGTCCGGGGGGACGCGGTTTATCACGCCCCCACGGTGATTCTGACGACCGGGACGTTCTTGCAAGCGATCATGCACACCGGGAAATCGCAATCCGCCGGAGGTCGCGCGGGCGAAGGAACCACCGCCGGACTCAGCGGCGCGCTGCATCGAATGGGGTTCACGCTGGATCGGTTCAAAACCGGCACGCCGCCGCGACTCAACGCTCGCACGATTGACTACTCGGGATTGGAAGAGCAACCCGGTGACGATGACCCGCAGCCATTCAGCTATCTCAACGATGCGATCCGCTCACCTCAGATGGCGTGCCACATCGCGCACACCAACGAACGGGTGCATGATCTGATCCGAGCGAACTTGGATCGAGCCCCGATGTACAGCGGCCAAATCGACTCACGCGGCCCTCGCTATTGCCCGTCGATCGAAGACAAAGTCGTCCGCTTTGCTGACAAATCCAGCCACCAGCTGTTCCTCGAACCCGAAGGCCGGCAAACGTGCGAGGTGTACGTCAACGGCATCTCGACCAGCCTGCCGCGTGACGTTCAAGACGCGATGTTCCGCTGCATCCCGGGCTTGGAAAACGCCGCGATCATGCGTTACGGGTACGCCGTCGAATACGACTACTGCCCGCCCACTCAGCTGTGGCCGCACCTGGAATCCAAAGCGGTCGCGGGGCTGTTCTTTGCCGGGCAAATCAACGGCACAACAGGATATGAAGAAGCCGCCGGACAAGGCCTGATCGCGGGCTTGAACGCCGCCCGGACCGCCGCTTCCCAAACGCCTTGGGTGCCCTCCCGACAAGACGCTTACATCGGCGTGCTGGTCGATGACTTGGTGACCAGCGGCACCGATGAGCCCTACCGAATGTTCACCAGCCGCGCTGAATATCGGTTGCTGCTGCGACAGGACAACGCCGACCGCCGGCTGACGCCTCAAGCCGATGAACTGGGGCTGATCGACGCCGCTCGGCGCGAACGATTCCATCAAAAACTGGCCGAAATCGAACGCGGGACCAAGCTGCTGCAACAATCCAAGATCCAACCTGAAACCGGCCCAACCGTTCGCGGCGACGTCTACCTGCGTCGCCCCGAGGTGACCTGGGACGTGATCGCGGAACAAGTCCCTGAACTGGCGAGCATTGGAAAAGGAGCCGCTGAACAGTGCGCCATCGATATCAAGTACGCCGGCTACATCGATCGCCAACAAGCGGAAGTTCACAAGCAATCGCGGCACGCTGAAAAAGCGATCCCCGTTTCGTTTGACTACGATCGAATTGGACCGCTTCGCAACGAAGCGAAGGAAAAGCTCACGAAAATTCGCCCGTTGAACTTGGGACAAGCCAAACGGATCAGCGGGATCACGCCGGCGGACTTGGCACTCGTGCTCGCTCACCTTGAAAACCATTCGCTCTCACAAGCGACGCCCCCCGCGTCTGTTGACAACCACGTCTCCTCCGACACCGACACCACTCAACCCACCTCCTCAGTTCCGGATTCCCCTTGACCATCGATTCCAACACACAAAGCTCGTTTGCAATGATGTGCTGCGCCCACGGCGCCGAGACTTTGGTCAAAGAACAGATTGCCAGCGAAGGATGGCGTCTGGCGTTTTCGCGTCCGGGCTTTGTCACCGCCAAACACGATCAAAAACGGCAACCACCCACCGGCGTCTTCATTCGGACCGCGTCTCGATCACTGGGGTCGGCCAAGAGCGATCATTCATCCGTGATGATCGAGAAACTGCAACAAGCCATCGCCTCCGAAAAGGTGCCGTTTGACCAATTGCATGTTTGGCCGCGAGACCGCACCGCGATTGGCCGGTTCGATTTTGAACCCGGCATCGATGAAGTTTCGGCGGCGGTTGCCGACGAGATCTGGTCGGCTCTGCACGACGCGTCGGCCTCGGAAGGGCCTGGATTGTTGTGCGCTCGCCCAAACCAAATCGCCGAGAACGGCCAACGCATCCTGGATGTGGTGCTGGTCGATCCCTCTCAGTGGTTCTTTGGAACTCACGAATCCACCACGCTGCCAACACGTTGGCCGGGCGGTGTCCAACCCATTGAACCGGCCTACGAACCGATTTCCCGAGCCTATTTCAAAGCGGCGGAATCAATCGCTTGGAGTGGCTTCGACATGCGTCCCGGTGACTTGGCCGTGGAAGTTGGAAGTGCTCCCGGCGGAGCCTGCGGCCGATTGCTGGAACTGGGAATGCAGGTCATCGGCGTCGACCCAGCGGAAATGGACCCGCGGATCGCCGACCATCCCCGCTTCATCCACTACCCCGCTCGGGCGGGTGACCTGCCACGACGAGTTTTTCGCGGCGCCAAGTGGTTGCTGGTCGACTCGACGGTCAAACCGGATGCCACACTCAGCACCGTCCGCAACATGGTGGACAGTCGGGAAACGAGTTTCCGAGGTTTGCTGATCACCATGAAGCTCGGCGAATACGAAAACGCGGCCCACGTGGAACGCTGGTGCAATTTCATTCGCACCTGGGGAGTCGAGCGATTGGAAGTCCGCCAATTGGCTCGCAACCGCTGCGAAGTCTGCGTCGCCGTGACGATGCCCGCCTGAGCCGTGAGGCGTCTTTTTCTCGTTCCCAGGCTCTGCCTGGGAACGCCATGCACGGCAGGCTCCGCCTGCTGAAACAGAATCGGGAGGCGGAGCCTCCAAGACAGTGTGTTCCCAGGCGGAGCCTGGGAACAAGGAATCCTGGGAACCAGGAATCTTGAACCCCAAAAACCCGTCCGTCATTCAACACCAGTCCCGCAGCAGAAAACTTTCTCCTGAACGCGATGTGTCCGATCTGCCACAAAATCGCTGCAAGGGCTGATCTGAGGGCAATTCACCCATCATTCACACAACGAATCTTGTCCCAGCCCCTCATCCTGCCTACACTTCGCTCGCACAACTTACCCAATCTCCCACTATTTCATTTTTCTCGGTGATTTTGCCGTGACTTTCGGTGCGATTCGGACAAAACTGTTGGGCATCTGAGCAGAGAATCCATCTCGACTTGGATTTTGAATGTATTTAGGCAATTGAGACACCCTAACCAGAGACACACCATGAAACGCTTTGCTGCCCTTGCTGGCATGCTTGCGATGACGATGACCATCGCTGTCGCCCAAGATTCGAACATCAAATTGAATGACCACCTGACGGTTCCCCAATGGGTGAATCCCGAAGTTGCGGGTGAACTTTCGGGTCGTTTGATTCTGCCTTCAGCAGACGGATCGTCCGAAACGATTGCCGACGCGACCATCGTCATGACCGACGCATCGGGCAAGACCTTGCGTTCGCAGAGCAACGCCGAAGGCGACTTCACCTTCAGTGGTGTGAACCCTGGCGTTTACGCTCTTTCGGCTCGTGCGGATGGCATCTTCGCATGCTGTGCCATGCACGTTGTCAGCGACGACATGGCTTCTTCGGACATGTATCCCAAGACCGCCGAAATCGCAGCGGCTGGCATCGACTACTCGATCATCAAATCGTCGATCATCCGCTACTTGCCACCTGCTGGCAAAGACAGCCTGACTTCGATTGCCAACGCGGACCTGAAGGGGATCTCGAGCCAAGTGGTTGGCGAGAACCTGTTCCGTGTCGCTCAATCCAACGGTGGCATGAAAGGCCGCATCCACATGGCTGGTGCCGAAGGCCGCACCCTGAGCGATGCTGGACTCTTGAACATTTTCTTGATCCACGATGGCGAAACGGTTGACCGTGTTGTCAGCAATCGCGATGGATCGTTCGAATTCGCAGGCGTCGAACCTGGTGAATACTCGATCTTGGCAATTGGATTGTCCGGATTGGGAATGGCTGGTTTTGAACTGGTCGACGAAGCGACTGCCAACACCGAAACCGCTTTGGTCAACGCCAACAACGAAACCTTTGTTGGATTTGGACATCGCAAGCACAACAACTGCTGCTGCCCACAATTCGCGATGCAAGTCGCTCCCTTGCCAATGGCCATTCAAGCTTGCAATGAAGTTGTGATCACAGAATCGATCGTCGTCGAAGAAACCATCATCGACGATGGCATGATTGTGGAAGACGGTTTCGGAACCGCTGTGGATGCCTTCGGCAATCCAGTGGACTCTTTCGGTAACCCTGTCGGCGGTGGCGGATTCTCCGGCGGTGGCGGCGGCGGATTTTCAGGTGGCGGCGGAGGCGGTGGCTTCGGCGGCGGACTGGGCGGAATCGCCTCGTTGGCTGGCTTGGGCATCATCGCAGCTTCGCTGGATGACGACGACGACAGCGTCTTCCCACCACAACCAGCTAGCCCAGTTGCTCCCTGATCAAATTCTTTGATTCAGACAGACACAAAAGGTCGCGGGACCGTCTCAACCCGCGGCCTTTTTTCATGCGCCAATCGTCGGCGGCTTCCCTTTCTGGCATAATGCCAGACATCCAGACCTTCCCTTCCCCCTCCTCTCGCCCCATTCCCACCAGAGGACCCCATGAGTCTTGTTGAAGGTGCTCCCGCTCCAATCAATCCCGAAGTCCAAGCCGCTGCGGCAAAGGCACTCGATCAGCTCAATGAACACACGCTGAAAACCGTTCATTGGCACTTCAGCGATGAAACGGGATCCCCGTTCTGGTTGGAGAAAAAGGCGGAGCTCAACTTCGACCCGCTCACCGATGTGAAGTCCTTTGATGACCTCAAGAAGTTCCCTCACTTCGAAGATGAATGGTTGCGTGGCGGCCCAATCAATCGCTGGGTCCCCCAAGGTCACGCTGGCAAACCTGTGTATGTCTTTGAAACCGGCGGAACAACGGGGATCCCCAAGAGCCGAATGGTGATCGAAGATCACTGGAAAGATTACGAACTGTTCAGCGACACGCTGCCCGACGAGTACTTCCCCCAGGGATCCAACTGGTTGATGCTCGGCCCGAGCGGCCCTCGACGTTTGCGTTTGGCGGTCGAGCACCTCGCTCAGCACCGCGGTGGCATCTGCTTCTGCATCGACTTGGATCCTCGCTGGGTCGTCAAGTTGATCAAGAAAGGCTGGATGGAGCATCTCGAAGAGTACAAGAAGCACTGCATCGATCAAGCCATCACCATTTTGACCGCGGGTCACGATGTGAAGTGCATGTTTGCCACCCCCAAGCTGCTCGAATCTCTGAGCGAGGGCTTGGAAGAAAAGGGCACGTCCCTGGCAGAGGTTGGCATCAAAGGAATCTTCTCAGGTGGCACTGAGTTCACACCTCAGTGGACCCGCTTTGCCGTCGAGGAAATGCTGGGTGGACCGCCGGAGGAAGGCGGTGTCTTCATGACTCCCACTTACGGGAACACGTTGATGGGACTCGCCTGCAGCAAACCCGTCAGCGCCGCTGACGGGTACAAGATCAGCTACTACGCCCCCCAGCCACGAGCGGTCACGGAAGTGGTGCAGTTCGACGACTACAACGCCAAAGTGGGCTACGGTGAAACCGGTCGCGTGAAGCTGTACACGCTGACGGATGAATTCTTTGTGCCTGGATTCATGGAACGCGACGAAGGCGAACGTGAGCAGCCCTTTGAAACCTATCCCTGGGATGGGGTCAGTGGCGTGCGTCCCTTCCACGAATTGGCGGGCGCCACCACGGTCGGCGTCTATTGATGGACGCTGTTGACCGGCTCATCCACCCTCCCCTCGCTCAACCTCCGCTTTCATTTCGACTCTCATGATCACACTGAATCCTCTTCGTTGGGGCAAACAATACGAGTCCATCGATTTCAATGACGTTGTTCATTTCGACACCGGCGAACCCATCGCACGCATCGGAACGGTCGGCGGAGGCATTGTCGGTCGCGACTTGCGCGTGGCCCACAAAGCGCGGGAAGCCTTGTTGGAGGTTCCCACCAGCGAACTGTTGAAGATGTGTTGCAAGGCAGCCGAATTGTTCGGGAACGAGACGTTGCCGGTGGGTGACTCGCAGCAAACGGTGGATGACTTCATCCATCAACAATCGGCCAGCACGGGTTTGCCCGAACACATGTGCCGGTCGAACATGACCAAGAACAGTTTCGTGCTCAGCAACATGGAACAGATCCTGGATTGCCTGACTCGCGGTTTGGATCTCTCGATCCTGTCCAAGGGCTACGGCGAAGAAGGTCGCGGCGTGACGGTCAGCTACCAAGCTCAAACACCGATCCTCGGAGCCATCCTTCCGAACAATTCTCCTGGTGTTCACACACTGTGGCTGCCCGCGATTCCATTGCAAATCGGATTGGCGCTCAAACCGGGCTCGCAAGAACCTTGGACTCCCTACCGGATGGTCTCGGCCTTCATCGAAGCCGGCGTCCCTGCCGCGGCCTTTGGTTTGTACCCCGGTGGGCATGACGCGGGCGGAGCCATCATGGCCAAGACCTCCCGGAGCATGATCTTCGGCAGCGCTCAAACGATCGCTCAGCATGCGGGCAACCCAAAGGTGCAGCCGCACGGACCTGGCTTCTCCAAGATTTTGCTTGGCGATGACATCGTGGACGACTGGGAAATGTTCCTGGACGTGATGGTGGAAAGCGTGCTGAGCAATTCCGGCCGGAGCTGCATCAACTGTTCTGGGATTTGGGCCAGCCGACACACCCGCGAAATCGCAGCGGCGATCGCCAAACGCATCGGTCCTGTCGACGTCCGTCCGCCAAGCGATCCCGAGGCCCAACTGGCAGCCTTCACCGTGCCTGCCATGGCCACGGGAACCTACGCGATGGTTCAGCAGGACTTGGCGGAAAGCGGCGTGACAGACATGACCGCTGAATACGGTGAGAAGCTGATCGAACGCGACCACTGCGCTTACCTGCGTCCGATGGTGCTGCACGCCGATTCACCTGACCGCGGCGTCGCGTCGAAGGAATACATGTTCCCGTTCGTCAGCGTCGTGGAATGCCCTCAAGACCAAATGCTGTCTCGCATTGGCACCTCGTTGATCGGAACTGTGATCACGTCCGATCAAAAGTTCATCCAGGACGCTTCGCGTTGCGTGGACATCGACCGATTGAACATCGGTCCGCTACCAACCAATCGCTTGAATTGGTTGCAGCCGCACGAAGGCAACATCATTGAGTTTCTCTTCACCAACCGCGCCTATCAAATCGAACCCATGCCAGCCACCACCAGTGCCTGACAGGAGGGACCGAGGGACTCGCTGAGTTGCCGGCCACTGCCAACCATCATCAACGCCGCGAAAGCTTGCTTTCGCGGCGTTTTCTTTTGCCTCCCTCGAGACGAGGTCGAGCATCCGAGTAGAACAGTTGTCCTCAACGGTTCCGTCGGGCAGCCTTCCACTGCCAAGCCTCATCGCACCCAAGTCCACTTTCAAACGTTCGCGTCACACTGCTCGACGAAACCAAACCATCTCGCAAACATTTGGGGACAAATGTTCTACTCTGAAAGGACATTCAGCCCCCACCCCCTCGCGGACGCCTGAACGGCGTCGCTCGATCTCTCCCGAACTTCGTTTCGAGGGAGGTGCACCGCTCGAAAACCCGCAAAAAAGCCGCACAGCTTCCGATTCCAAGGGGCTGCGGAAGCTGATCCGCTCGCCCCGCCGGCTCTGGCGGTTGCGATGGCAGAGGTTGTTCCGGTTGCGCCGTTGTGTTGCGAAAACACCCCAGGAAACACTGGCCTGTTGTCGCTTGTCCACAAACATGACCTACCTTTCAGCAGACCAGTCTCGATCGTCAGCATCGCCTTCGATCGTCAGAGTGGTCACGGAAGCGAATGATCCACAGAAACCGCGGGGTACGCCGAACATGATCAAGCTCACTCGACTCGATGGCGAAGCCTTCATCCTCAACGCTGAGTTGATTCGATACGTCGAACGACGTGGCGACACCTTTGTAACGCTGACCAATGGCGAACGCTTGCCGGTCAAGGAAACGATGGACGAGGTCGTTGATCGATCCATCGAATACCAACAACGCAAGCACTTCTTGCCGCCGATGCCATCCACGCTTGGTCCAGCACCAACGGATTCCAACCTCCACACGACATCCTAGTTCGAAGAAACCAATCCAATGGACATCGCCAGTCTGCTCGGTCTGATCTTCGCGATCGGCTTGATCCTCGTTTCGATCCTGCTTGGTAACGCCCCCTTCTCTGCCTTCATCGACATCCCGTCGGGCTTGGTGGTGATCGGAGGTGCCTTCGCAGCCGCATTGATCTGCTTCCCGATGGGCTCGATGCTGAAGAGCCCGGTCATCGCCTTGAAAGTGATTTTGAACAAAGGGGAAGACCGGTTGGTCTTGATCAAATCGATCGTCGAACTGGCAGAAGTCGCTCGCCGTGATGGCTTGCTGGCACTGGAATCCAAGATCGCTGAAATCGACAACGCACTGGTGAAGACCGGCCTCCAAATGGCTGTCGACGGAACGGCACCAGAAATCGTCGAAGAGGTCCTTCGCACCGAAGTCGCGGGAATGGCGATGCGTCACCGCGAAGGTAAATCGATCATGGATCAACTCGGCCGATTCGCTCCCGCCTACGGGATGATCGGAACCTTGATGGGTCTGATCATGATGCTGCAGGACATGTCCGATCCATCCGGGATTGGAGCCGGGATGGCAGTGGCACTGATCACAACACTGTACGGGGCCATCGTCGCCAACGTGTTCTTCAGTCCCTTTGCTGAAAAGCTGGGCCTGATGAGCCGCAACGAACAACTCAGCATGGAAATCGCCATTCGCGGTGTCATGGCCATTCAGTCGGGTGAAAGCCCACGAGCGATCGATCAGAAGCTGCAAACCTACCTGCCAACCAAACAACGGGACCTGCAGTAATGGATGATGAACCAGATGAAATCGCCATCCCCGAATGGGTTGTCACGTTCGGCGACATGATGAGTTTGTTGCTGACGTTCTTCATCATGTTGGTCTCACTCAGTGAGATCAAAGAAGAAGACACGTACCAGGCACTCGTCGATTCGATGCAGCAGCAGTTCGGCTACAAACGCACGCTCGATGCCTTGGCTCCGGGCGACACCAAGCCGCGGTCATCGGAATTCTCCGTTCTCTCCACAACGGGACGAGCGAAGAAAAAGGACACCGCCAAAGGGGGCGTTCCAGAGAAAGCCCCGGTTGGGGAAGAACAACACGTTCGCATCATTCGCCCCGGCAACATGACCGCGGTGGGCAGTGTCGTGTTCTTTGAAGTGGGCAGCGATCGCCTGACTCCCGCCAGCCAACGCATTTTGGAACAGACTGCCAAACAACTTCGTGGGAAGCCACAACGCATCGAAGTCCGTGGACACGTGTCGGCTGAGTTTGCCGCTCGTACCATTGGCACCGATGAAGGCATGATGCTGGCCATCCGGCGTGCTGCCACCGTCAAACGCTACTTGGTGTCGAAACAAGGCATTGCCTCGGATCGATTCCGAGTCTCCTCCGCCGAAGCAACCGAACCAATCACCCGGAACGCAACGATCACTAAATTCGGCAACGACTCGCGTGTCGAAGTGTTCCTGCTCGATGAAACAGTGGAGGACCCCAAAGGGACCTCCGATTCCGACTCCAAAGTCCAAGGTCCGCAGGCTTAAGATAATCCGATGGCCGAAGAAAACAAAAACGAAGACAAACCGGAACTCGAAGACGCTCCCGCCAAACCGCGCAGCAACACCAGTCTGATTGTGTTGTTCGTGGGAATGGTGGTCGTCCTGGAAACCGGAATGTTCTTCTTCCTGGTCCCCAGTGCGGAACAGGTCAGCGCCTTGGCGGAAGCCGAACTGATCCAGTCTGTCCAAGAAGGCGCCGAGAAGGCTGAAGAAGAGCAATCCGACGAAAATCGAGAGATCGAATTCGATCTGGGAACGTTCGGCGAAACCTTCAGCCCGATCGAAACGGAACGTTCTTTTCGAGTGGAACTGAGGCTCTACGGGCTGATTCGAAAGAAAAACCGCGAAAAGATGACGAAGGAGTTCACCGCGAAAAACGGGCGTCTCCGGCACGCGATTCGAATGAAAATCCGAAATAGCGAACTTCCTGAACTGCAAGACAACCAATTGGGCTTGTTGCAGCGTCGGATTTTGACGACATGTAATCATCTTCTGGACGAAGATTTACTGCTGGGAGTCGGGTTTCACGAATACCAGCTCATCGAGGAGTGACACGGAGTGGACGATCGTGAGCGAGACGGAGAATCAAACGGAATCCAGCGAACAACTCAATACAGATGATATTGAGGCGTTGCTCAATGAAGCGTCCCAGTCTCTCGCAGCCGCCACAGGCGACAAAGAGAGCGATCAACGGGATGTCCCTCGACCGTTCGCTTTAGGCGATCTCTCGCCCAACTCTCTCGGGGAAGCCGCCCACGATGTCGACTTGCTCGGCGAAGTGGAAATGGACCTCCGAATCGAACTGGGACGCACCCAAATGCGTCTCGAAGAAGTCCTCCGCCTGCGTGCAGGCAGTGTTGTCGCGCTCGACAAACTGGCGGGTGACCCCGTCGACATCTACGTCAACGGCCGCATGATTGCACGCGGCGAAGTATTGGTCATGAATGACAACTTCTGCGTTCGTGTGACCGAATTGATCGGAGCAGGATCATGATGAATCGCATCATTTCCCCTGCCAACGTCATCCCATTGGCCCTCATCACCTGCCTAGGTGCGGGTGAAATCGCAGCCGCGGATCAAAGCTACGGCTCAGACACCGCCTACGGCGCAGAAGCCACCTACAGTGCGGCCCCCCTGCCCGCTCACAGCGATTCTCCGGAACCGCCCAAAGTCATCGGACGCGGTTTCCCTGCCCTCGCGATGCAGACGGACAACCAAGACGCATCCGCCTACCAACTGCCGTCAGAAAGCAAAACCTCGGGCCTGGAACTCTCGCCCGATGGCGAATCCTCTCGGTCGAAGAACATCGCTCCACTGGTCACGGTGGGATCGAGCCTCGCCATTGTGTTGGCTTTGTTTTGTGGACTTGTTTGGGTCAGTCGTCGATTCGGAGGCGGCTCTGCCGTTTCCAAACCACTCTCTGCATCCACTCTCAGCCCACTCGGGCATGTGATGCTCGACCCTCGCACCAAACTCTTGCTGGTCAAATGCGGTCGCCGGGTGTTGGTGCTCAGCCAAACATCGTCCGGCGTCACACCGATTTCGGAAGTCACCGATCCGGACGAAGTCCGTGAGTTGATCGCCAGCTGCTCAGCCGAAGCCCGAGCCGTCTTCGAACAAACCATGCGTCAAATCGAGAGCGAGCCAGTGGCCTCTGGGTTTGTCGAACGCCCCGCGGCTTCCACCCCGCCGTCTAGACCGCGTCGGCTGTTCGCTTCCGCGTAGCCGCACCCTCCAACTGGCCTGGAGAAGGAGCCGCCCGGTCGATTGTTGCCTGACGCAACACCGCCCCCGCCATCGCCATCCCACTGAGGAAGGCGCCTTCGATTCGCGGGCCACCACACCAATCACCGCATGCTCCCAGCCCTGTGGTCGCGTCCCAGAGGCAATCCGTCTCCAGGGGCGACACGGGATTGGCATAACGCCATCGGTGAGCTTGGCACTCCACCACCCGTGTGAATTGTTGCCCCGTCGCTTCCGCCATGGCGGTGAGCAACTGCGCGCCCACCCACTCGGGCGACTGCTCCAGGTGCTGTTGCGACCAATCCGCCGATGCGTGCAAGACCCACGAACTGGCAGATCCGTCCCCGGCATCCCGCCCCGGCTTTTCATCGTTCCGAGCGATCCAGGACAGCGGCCCCTCGTTGATGAAGGCACCTGAAAAACCAAGCTCCGGCAAGCCTTCCCCGCGGACCATCACGGACCAACAAGGCAGCATCTCAACCTGCTGAGCAATGTCTGCCATGTCGGAGTGCCCCGCCAACAACCTGGCCGCTTGTTGCGGCGGGCAATTCACGATCACGCAATCAAATTCGCTGTTCCCCTCGTCATTCACCGAGCCCGTTGATGACAAACCACTTGGGTCTGCAAACTTCAACTGCCACCGATCTCCCACCCGCTGGAGTGAATCCACCGTGGTTTGCAAATGCACGTTGACGTCCGCTGCCAAATGCTTGGCAATTGCGTTCATGCCAGGAACACCGACATAGCGAGGCGTCCCGCACTTTTCCTTCCCCACCTGACCTCCGGGCTGCAATTCCACAATCGGCTGCATCCAGGGAGCGACCAGACCTTGGCTGATCCAGCTTCGCACGTACCTCGCGAATCGATCGTCGCGAACGGTGAAGTACTGAGCACCGTGATCGAAGCCCCCTCCTGATTCGCTGCGCCGCGTCGCCATCCGCCCGCCAACTCCCCGTGATTTCTCAAACACGTGGACTTCCAAACCGTGGTCCGTCAGAGTGCGTGCTGCGGACAAGCCTCCCAGTCCCGCTCCCACAATCGCAACGCGAGGCAGCGTCGCAGCGAGGGGGCGATTGACCCACTGAGCGACCTGCGGCACGTCG
This sequence comes from Rhodopirellula sp. P2, assembly GCF_028768465.1. Classification (GTDB taxonomy): domain Bacteria; phylum Planctomycetota; class Planctomycetia; order Pirellulales; family Pirellulaceae; genus Rhodopirellula. Next base: position 1,469,167 of record NZ_CP118225.1, on the reverse strand, counting down.
AGGCGAGACTCGTGCTGATCGACGGACCGCGAACGCACCGTCCCGTAAATCGGCTGCTCCGGTTCAAACGGACGATCAAACTGGCCAAAGCACCACAGGATGCCGCTGTAGCTGATCGGGCTTCTGCCATCGATGGCATACCGATGGTTCAGGTCAATGCACTGCGCCAGTGCCTGACAGGGTTGCGATGTCATCGCCAAGAAAGCTTTGCCCCATGTCATCCGCAAATTATTGTGCAGTTCACCGTGCTGCAACAAACTCTGCTGAGCCAAATTCCAAAGCGTCTGAGACGATTTCCCACGTGCGAGTGATTCCCAATCCAGGACTTCTTCCCGTGGATCGTCGGCGTGCTCGAGCAGCGATTCACGAGCCCACTCAGGAATCGCCGCCATGGTGTCGAGGTCCTCCACGTGCTCCAGGCAAAATCGAAACACCATCTCCCGCCAGACCACCAACTCATCGACGTATTTCTCCGCTCCCAACGCAGCGGCTTCGCGAGCGATTCGGAATGGGCTGACCATCCCATAATGCAGGTGACCGCTCAGGCGACTGACGCCCAGCGGCTCGTCGGCACAATTCCGTCGTTCCGCATACTTGCTCAACGATGTTTCCCGGAATCGTTCCCAACGGGCATAACCGGCACGCGTTCCACCGGGAGTGTCTGCGACAGGGCCGACCGAATGATCAATCTTGCACTGGCTGATCAGATCCGCCAATTGCACATCCTGCAGATCGATCGGTTCAAACCCAAGCGGCCCGGTGAACTCGGCTGGTTGAACATCGGCGGGCAACTCTTGATAGGGACGCTCCAATCGATCGGCCAATGCATCCTGAATGACACGGCGAAACTCAAAGGCGCGCGTTGGAACGGTCGCAATCGACTGGGAAGGCACGACACAGCTCGTGTCCACCAACATGATCGGCGTGGTCACCAAACTGCGCAGTCGATCCACCCAACATGCAATTGGTGCAACGGGCATTTCCTCACTGACCAACACGGCCGCCCGGCGGCACAAATCCCTCAGGTGCGGACCACGGTGACCTTGCCGTTCCAGATGAAACGCGTAGCTGATTCCTTTGGCTTCCAGTTCGCGCTGAACATCGCGTGCCCCCTGCATGATGAACGCATGATGCCGATCCGACGCGTAGGGATACTTTTCAGAGAGCCCGTGATAGACCAGCAGCGGCAAACCATTTTCATGCGCCAGCCACATCGCCGCGTCCAAGGCAGGATTCTCATGCCCCCGCACCGCGTTGTGCATCCAGTACAGCACCATCTCACCCGGCGGGTGATCCGTCTGTTCAGGTGCGACCACCCAGCGTCGACGCTCGGCCAATGATGCGGGGATCCGTTGATCCAAAATGGTTCACTCCCATGAAATAAGTTCTTCTGATCCAATACCGTAGGTGCCCGGCAAACGCTGGCAAGTGTCCTCTGACCGGTGACACCTCGCAGCTGACACCACGCGTTACCGAATCAATCGGCGAGCCAGCCAGCCTCGCTTCAGTCCAACGAAGGCTTCGACGGGCTGATTTCCCCCTGCTTCCCCCAGTGACTCAATCACGGAGTTCGCCGCCATCTGACCACTGATGGCGGCCCCCTCCATCGTCGCTGGCCATCCAGTGGCGACCGCGTCCCCGGCAAAATGCAGCCCAGGAAGCGACGTTTTTGATTCCGGACGGCATGCCTGAGTCAACGGGCTGACACAAAACACGGCGTGCGGATCCGTCACAACGCGGCTCTTCCGAATCTCAGGTGTCCCTGATTCGGGGAACGCCTGCGACAACTCACGCACCACTTCGGTGACCAATTTTTCTTTGGGCCAATCGCTGCCCGCGTGTCGCCCGCTGATGACCACTTGATGATAAACACCTTCGGCACGTGAGGATTGCTCGGCCTGCTCGATCGGCTCCTGAAAGAACCACTGAGCCAACGTTCCCACCATCACCACATGCGGCAGAGAAGTCAGCGAACGATCCAGCCAGAGATGAATCCCCGTGATCGGTGACGATGCAAACGGCGTTTCCAGATCATCTCTTTCCGAAGCAGCCCTCGCAGCTTGCTTCTCCCACAAGTCAGGAAACCAGCGGCGACTGACATGCCAGGGTGTCGCCAAGACAACATGATCCGCGGTCCGAGATTCGCCACTCGAACGCGCGATGATCCAACGCGCACTCGCATCGTCCCAGCGCAACCCACGGACGGCGTTCCCAAGTTCAAATCGAACTCCGCGTCGCGACAAAGGCTCTCGAAAGGATTCACCAAAGATTTCAGACAGCGGACGCCTGGGCACCCAAACGTCACTAGCATGCCTCGCACCAGCGAATCCGTCGATCATCACCTTCCGGGCAGCAGCCATCGACACTCGCTGCGGAACATCCCCCAGCGCGCTCACCAAGATCACATCCCAGAACTTCTGTTGTGTGTCCTCGCTTTGGCCGTTGGCTTGCAACCATTCCAGTGCCGTGACGTCGCTCAAATCGGTCGCCTGGGTCCGCATCAGACGCCACAAAGCCGACTGAATCTGCCGTCGGTTGCTACCCGTCAAATGCTGGAGCGCTGACAACGCGGACGCCAGGTGCAACGGCGGTGGCAACCAAGGACTCGGACGAAAACGACTGAACCCGTGTTGAGGATGATAAAACGTCAGTTCCTGGTACCGTTGAAAGTGCGACAACAGCTCCATGCGTTGAAGCAGGTCCAACAAAGTCGTGCAGCACCCCATCGCAACGTGCTGGCAATAGTCCACCGTCTGTCCCGTGGTGGGTTCCACGAACGAGCCCGCACGGCCACCGGTTTGGTGGCGAGAATCGAACAACTCGACCTGCATCTCGCCACGCACAAACGCCTGCGTGCGAGAAAACGCCTCGACGGCTGACAACCCAGCGATTCCGCCTCCAATGACAACAACACGTTTTGTCATGCCGGGTCATTGCCGTGCGTCGACACTCGGCGGCCTTCCACTGTCGTCAACTCCAACGGCGGAACAGGAAGTCGTCGATACAGAGGGCCAACAAAATGGTTGGACACGATCCCGATCCTATCTCGCATCCCCAACGAAACCCTTCGCGAAACAACCGCATCGGGATCATCCATGATTCGCTGCAATAGCTTTCGATAGGTTCGCCACATCATGCTGAACATAGGACGGCCATCGTCGTGCAAGGAATCCCACACACGCCATCCCGATTCAAACAACTCTGCCGCGCGACGTGTTTCATCCAGCAACAAACAACGCAACCGCGCATCCCGGCGTGGATTCAACAGGTCGTCTTCTTCCAAACCATGCTGCTCGTAGTGCTGGCGAGGCAGATAGATCCTCCCCCGAGCGGCATCTTCACTGACGTCTCGCAGAATGTTGGTCAATTGAAACGCCAACCCGCAGTCGACCGCAGCTTGCATCGGCAAAGGCGATCGAAATCCCCAAATGTGCAGACAGGCGATCCCCACCGCAGAGGCCACCAAGTAACAGTAGTGTTCCAACTGTTCAAACGTGTCGAACCGGTTCTTTTGTTGGTCCGCCATCACTCCATCCACGATTTCCAGGAGATAGCGAGACGGAATCTCATATCGATTCGCAGCGTGACGAAGCGCTGGCATGATGTCGGTCGCATGCCGAACCAAATCCACCGATGCATTCGGAGAAAGGTTCTCCATCCCATCCGCCAATCGAACCGGTTGGTTCCCCTGACCGATCAAATTCATCGCGGTGGTTTGCCGCCACCATTGCAGCCAACTCCGCCGCAAAGCCATCGGCTCGTCGCAATCGCCCAAATCATCCGTCACTCGCGCGAAAGCATACAAAGCCGACATGGCGTCGCGTTTCTGCCGCGGCAACAACCAAAATGAACGATAGAAGCTGCTCCCCGATCGACGTGAAATCCGTCGCACGGCAGCGTAGCTGGACACCAACTGTTTGAATTCGGTTGTCATCGTGATGCTCCCGTGCGGGCACGTCCGGACCAACACCGCAGCCACACCGCACGTCCGAGCAACCGCATCTGGGTCGAGCGGCGGACGACAGGCCGGATCCGCAAAACGTCGAACTCAATGGATTCAATGGCAGCGATGGTTGCCAAGCCTCCTTCGGCGAACAATCGCAGATCAGCACTCAGCCAAGTTGGCACGCGGTCAACAAGCGGCAAACCTCGATGGAATCGTGCGCGTGTTTGCTGGCAGAGAAACTGGATCGCTTCGCGAATCGCCACCGGTGTGGTTTGGCCTGGTTCCAGACCGCGACGAATCTCACTTCCGTCAAACCCATGCTGCTGCATGATCGTTTCGGGAATGTAAACCCGCCCCAGCAACCGATCTCGCGAAACGTCTTGCCAGAAATTCACCAACTGCAAAGCGGTGCAGATCTCATCGGATGCCAAAACGTTTTCATCGGAGTCCGCGTCCGCCAACCGCAGGATCATCCGCCCGACCGGATTGGCCGATCGCCGACAATAGTCGAGCAACTGCTCCTCGTCTTCGTAGCGGTTCGTGGTTTGATCCTGGGTGAACGCATCCAGCAAATCGTCCAGCAATTGTCGCGGGATGGAATACCGATGCACCGTGTCGGCGAGCGCCACGAAGATGCCTTCATTCTGCCCCGCCTCTCCCTCGCCCAAGTACATCTGAGCGACGGCTTGGCGGTACTCCCTCAGGGCCGCCAACGCTTTTTCGGGGGTCCCGGATTCATCGGCTCGATCGTCGGCGGTGCGACAAAAGGCGTACAAATCGTAGAACGGCTGACGAAAGGCTCGCGGCAACAAACACGTCGCCACCAGAAAATTTTCGCGGCTGGCCCGGGCGATCGCTCGACACGCGGCACGTGATTCCGCCAATCCATCGCGAAAACAGTCGTGCCCGTCGTCTCCGAGAATGATTTTGCTGGAAGATGCCCCAGCGCAGCCTTCTCCCGAAGGTGATTCCTGCTTGCGGCCGATGGTGCTGACAGAGGGCAATGACTTACCTGGAGGGGGCAGACCGCGAAGGTCGGTGGACAAAACTCTGAGATCGAGCCGTTGGACGTTTTGGGGCTTCTGCGGTTATTCTAGCCGATGACCAACTCCCCAGAACAAACACGGCCGGCGTCCAATGGCTGACGCCCCCCAGCAAACTCAGAAATCCAACTCCCATGAAAATCATTTTGGCGGCTCCCCGAGGCTTCTGCGCTGGAGTCAACATGGCAATTGATTCACTGGATCTGACGCTGCAGAAATTCGGCCCACCGGTCTATGTCTACCACGAGATCGTCCACAACCAGTTCGTGGTCAAGACTTTCCTTGAAAAAGGAGCCGTCTTCGTCGATACCATCGAAGAAGTCCCGGAAGGTGGCGTGCTGCTGTTCTCCGCTCACGGTGTTTCGCCCGAAATTCGCAAGGCCGCTCAAGCTCGCAAGCTGCACGCACTCGATGCGACCTGCCCCTTGGTCACCAAGGTTCACCTGGAAGCGATCAAGTATGCCAAGGCGGGTTACACCATCATCTTGATCGGGCACGAAGGCCACGATGAAGTGCTCGGCACCATGGGCGAAGCTCCCGAAGCGATCGTGTTGGTCGAGGACGAAGCCGATGTCGATCGCTTGGAATTCGAACCGGGCACCCAACTGGCCTACCTCACCCAAACCACTCTGTCAGTCGATGATGCCGGCCGAGTCATCCGCCGTCTTCGCGAACGTTTCCCAGAGATTCACTCGCCCCCCAAAGACGACATCTGCTACGCGACCCAGAACCGACAGGAAGCCGTCAAGCTGCTGCGGGAAGATGCCAACGTGGTCGTCGTCCTCGGCAGCCAAAACAGCAGCAACAGCCAACGACTGCGTGAACTGGCGGCGGAACAAGGCAAACGTGCGATGCTGGTCGACGGCCCACAAGATCTCGCCGTGGATCAGTTTTCCGAGGAAGACAATGTGCTGATCACTGCCGGCGCAAGCGCCCCCGAATCGGTGGTTCAATCCACGATCCAATGGTTGCAAAAACACTTCGACGCCATCGTGGACACGCAAGTCGTTCGAGAAGAAGACGTTCAATTCCCGCTGCCCAAACCCCTGCGGGCTTTTGCGGCCGAACAAGCCGCAGCAAAATGAGTGCCTGACCCCGTGGCCTTGGCTTCCAGCTCAGCTCAACGAGCGAAATCGAAGCCAGTGAGTTCTCTCTCACCGATCTTCGAACGGCCCCGCAAATCCCTCAACGATGCCGATACGTTGATTGACATCGATGGGCTTGCTCTCGTTCGCCTCCCAACGCTGGACCTCCCCGGTTGGCCATCGCACGGTGATCGAATCCAGCGTGGCAACGTCGCCTAACCCAAAATGCAGGATCGCTTCATTGCGACAGGCGTAGCCGTCACCCGCAGCGACCATCCCAACCCAAACTTCCTCCCCCGTTTTCACTTCGACGCGAGCCCCGATGGCATCACGTTCGGATTGGGTGCCGATCAGCCGTAGTTGCAGGAAGTTGCCAACCGACTCGGTTTCGTTTCGAAGCAGTTCCGCGGCGGCGTCCACATAAGTGACCACGGCATCCAACCGGCCGTCACGATTGAAGTCGCACGTTGCCACGCCGCGGCCCAGGCGTGCTCGTTCCCAGTCGCCTTTCGGATCGTCCATTTCAGCGGCCTCCAATCGCTGGCCGCGGTTGACCAACAACTGCGTCTTCATCTGAAACGGTGTTCCGCGGTCCTTCAGGTCTTCCACGTGCCCGTTGGCGACCAACAAATCATCCCAGCCATTGTTGTCGTAATCCAACGCCTGCACTCCAAACCCCGTCATGCGAGACGTCAACCGATCCACACCAAACACGACCGCGCGATCGACAAACATCCCAGCGTTCGTTTGGCAAAAGTGGTTGGCCCATTCGTCGTAGAAATTGCTGACGTGCAAATCCAATTTCTGATCGCGGTTGAAGTCCGCCATCGCGATTCCCATGCAGGCGTTCAGATCGCCTCCCGGACCCACCGCGACACCCCGAATGGCTGCTTGGTTTGACCATGCCGTCATTCCTTCTTCGCCATGAGTGCGGAACCAAAAGTGATTGGCCCGCTGATCGTTGGAAACAAAGATCTCATTCCCCGGCTGGGCATCCAAGTCCGCGACCATCAATCCCATCCCCGTGCTGGGACCATGGTCTTGGTCGCTCAGCGGCAAAGACTCCCCCGCCCCTTTCCCATCGGAAACCAACACCTCACTGAAAGCGGGCTGAAAGTGCAGAGGCCCTGGCAGCTTCACCGGCGAACCATCAGGTTTCCTCTCAATCGGCTTCAACACCTCGGGATCATCGATGTATTGAATTGAGATCAGGTCCGGCAAATGATCGCCTGTCACATCTGCGATGGCGGCCGACAGAGTGAACGCATTGGGTGCCGCCGAAGCGGTTCCATCCAAGTCGGAGACAAGCCGTTTTTGAAACGTCCCATCGGCTTGGTTGATCAACAAAACGTTTTCGCCAAAGTTCGCCAACAACAGATCCGGCCATCCATCCTGGTTCCAATCGCCGGCGGTCACCCCATGCCCGTACCCGCGATCATCGCTCATCGACGCCATCACGACGTCGGTAAACTTTCCATCCAATTGACGATACAGGGCATTGGGCTTCACACCCGAATGCGTGGTTGCCTCCCCGGCGGCTTGGTTGAAGTAAAAGTCAATTCGTCCATCCGCATCGAAATCCAAACAAGCCACCCCGCCACCCAGTGGCTCATGCAGTCGAAATTCCGACTCGACTGGAGCGATCGCATTGAACCATTGAAAATGGATGCCTACCTCCGACGCCACGTTCACTAAACGAGCCTGGGTCGATTCGATGCTGGTTGGCGGTGCTTTGTCGGCCGGAGTTTCGCCGCGTGATCGCCTGGCGAGTGCTTCCATCCACACGGAACTTTGATCCGCAAACTGCTTGGGCTCCAATCCCACCAGCAAAACTCGCTCGTCGATCCCTTGGGGATGTTTCGTGAACGTTTCCTGCGTTGTTCGCCTGAGCGTGCTCCAATCCTTGATCGGATGCATGGACGCCAAAAGCGTTTTCCACCCCAGCGATTCCCCGAGACAACCTTGCTTCCAAAGCATGTCCGCCAAACGGTCGAACATCTCCGCTTGCTCCTCTGCAGACAGCGGATTGGATTGTGCATTCCAAAGTTGATTGGCGAGCCACTGAGTCTCGTCCAATTGCAGCAGTCGCTCGCTGAGACGTTCGCGAGAATCCTCGAGCGAACCTTCACTCGCGGATCCTGCCTTCGACTCAGCGTCCAAAACTTCCAATGTGGCAGACAGGCTGTCCCATGCGACTTGGCTGTGCGGTTCGCGACGAATCGCTTCTAAGAAACAACGAGCGGCAAAGTCGTTTCGGCGGCGGAGATCTGCTTGCTTCAGGTCCGTTTGCGATGAGAGCACTCGATCGCGCATGGCGGTGCCCCATGACAACCAAAAGGCCGGATAACGACGAAGCCGTTTGGCGTCCGTCACAATCGCCCAATCAATCCAACGGGATTCTTGCTGAGCCGAGGCATACAACCAACCGAGCATCGCGACGGCGGCGGGATCATTGCGTTTGACTTCGTCACTGGTCGTCAACACATCGATGGCTTCCTGCAAATCGCCACGACTGCGAAGCGCGGCGACAACGCTCAACACTCCTTTGCGAGCCACCGCGTCTCGGTCAGCAATGTCCGGCTTGGATTCAAAATTGACCTGAGGCCGATGCGGGTAGATCAACCCAATCAATTCAGGAGGACTCAAAACAACACGTCCCGCTAGCAATCGATATTGCTCGTTGGCATCAAAGCGGTATCCGCGCTGAGCCAGCAAACCGGCGTAGTCTCGTCGCAACTCGACGTTCTGAGGATGAGCCTGGATCCACTCCCGTAGCCGCCTCATCGCTTCGCTCGCATCGCCAGCTTCAAAAGCCAGGCTGGCAGCCTGCGATGCGAGTGCGATTTCGTCGGCTGGTTTGGTTGCAATCAACTCATCCAACAACTTGATCGCTTCCGCTGGTCGACCATCTCGAACCTGCTGAGCAATCTGTTCTCGTAGGCTCAACGGTTCGTTGACGACGGACCTGGGTTCCCCCTTCGGAACGACCGGATTGGCCGGTGTGGATGGTTTGCAGCCGATCCAGCAACAAAGACACAACAGCGCCAAGCACCAAACACCCCAGCGACGGTTGAACGCCGTCTGCCGCGTGAAAGTCGCCTTGGCAAAGTTCGTCAAAAGTATCAATGGCTGCATGCCTCGATCATAGCCGAAAGGCCACAAACGAAGCGATCCGCGACGGGTTTTCTCCCGCCGCGGATCGTTGAGAAGCTGTTGAATAGATTGCCAGAGAAGAGCGGCCGACTGGCGACCGTGCGATCCACCTTCCTGACGAAGCAACGAGGAAGGCGGATTCAAATTTCAATTCACGTCTGTGACCAGACTACTTCGGTTCCGCGTTGCAAACGTAGATCCGCATCGAGTGGCGTCCGACTTCCACAATCCGGTTGTTCGGAGGCATCGGCCCATCGACATTTGGATAGACATCGTCCGGCGATGGTGCCGCCGTGTCGACAAACAAATTCCACTGCGTCCCGCGAGCAATCGCTGGGAAGTGGAAATCAAGGTGATCTCCCGTGCTGTTGAACATCAAGATCACATCGCGTCCCAAACCTTCTGGGTCATCGATTCGGCTCGGAGCAGCGATGTACGCCGCCATCGCCAACTCGCCCTGATCCCAATTCAGTGGATCCCCCGATGGCCCGTACCACGACACGTCCGGCACCTTCCGACCATCCACCGGTTGCCCGGTCAGGTATTCCCGGCGACGAATGGTGGGTTGGTTCTTACGGAACTCAATCAAGGCACTGACGAACCGAACCAGGTCGGCGTTCTTTTCAACCAATCGCCAATCGAACCATGAAATGTCCGTGTCTTGGCAATAGGCGTTGTTGTTGCCCTTCTGCGTTCGACGAGCTTCATCGCCGCTGACGATCATCGGCACGCCTTGGCTGGTCAACAAAGTCGCCAACATGTTGCGAACTTGCTGACTGCGAATCGTGGCGATCGCCTTTTTGCGTGTTGGACCTTCCACCCCATAGTTGTCACTGATGTTGTGGTTGTCGCCGTCGTTGTTGTCTTCGCCGTTGGCTTCGTTGTGCTTGTCTTTGTACGAAACCAAATCGTTCATGGTGAAACCATCGTGCGTGGTCACCAAGTTCACACTGCAAGACGGCGGACGCCCCGCGTGCTGGTACAGATCGCTGCTACCGGCCAAACGAGTTGCCATTGGACCGAGCGTTCCCGCATCGCCACGCCAGAAACCTCGCACGTCGTCGCGATATCGACCGTTCCATTCAGCCCAGCGGTGATTGCCAAAGCTACCGACCTGATAGGCACCGGCTGCATCCCAGGCTTCTGCGATGATCTTCGTGTCCGCCAACATGGGATCTTCCGCAATCAGTTCCACCATCGGTGGGTTGGGAATCAAGTTCCCGCTCCGGTCGCGACTCAAGATGCTGGCCAGGTCAAATCGGAAACCATCGATGTGATAGTTGTGCACCCAGTGTCGCAAGCAATGAAAAATCATCTCGCGAACAACAGGGTGGTTGCCGTTGATCGTGTTGCCACAACCGCTGTAGTTGCAGTAGTGCTGGCCTTCCGAAAGGATGTAATAGACTTGGTTCTCAAGTCCCTTGAACGACAGCGTGGGTCCTTGCTCGTTGCCTTCACAGGTGTGGTTGAAGACCACGTCCAGAATGACTTCGATCCCCGCGGAGTGCAGGGCTTTGACCATTTGCTTGAACTCGTTGACCTGAGCACCGGGCGCTGAGTCATGCGCGTATCCACGGTGTGGCGCGAAGAACGCCATGGGGTCATAGCCCCAATAGTTCGGCCGCGAAATTTTCTTGCCCTGTGGGTCCCGGATGGGGAATTCATGCACAGGCATCAACTCCACCGAGGTGACACCCAACGATTTCAGATACGGGATCTTCTCGATCACACCCAGGTAGCTCCCAGGAGCCTTGACCTTGGCAGTCTTGCTCTTGGTGAATCCACGAACGTGCATTTCGTAAATGATGGATTCGCTGACGTCACGCCGAACGTGACGATCGCCTTCCCAGTCAAACGTGCCATCGACGACCACGCATTTCGGTGGACGCACAACGCCATCGGTTTGCTTTTGGTAGGTTCCCGCCAAGGCTTGAGCGTAGGGGTCGATCAACCGAGCCGTGGAATCGAACCGGTGACCGTTTTCAGGTTCCCAGGGTCCGCTGGCTTGGAAGTGATAAAGTTGGCCGGCTTCGAGGCCCGGCACGTGCAAGCTCCAGACATCCCCCCAACGATCGGTTTCCCGATCGAAGTCGATGACTTGAGCCGGTTCGCGATCGGTCACCTTGTTGTACAGCAACAACCGCATTTCGGTTGCGGAACGGCTGAAGACCGAAAACTGCACTCCCTTCTCCGTGAGCGTCGCTCCGAAAGGAGGGGAGTAGGCGAACTGAAGATCGGGGCACGGTTGTCGCATCAGCATGTAGAGATCGCTCCTTGAGTCGCTGGCCTGATTTGGTTGCCGTGGTCCTTCGAGACCATCGTGTGCTCGGCGAAAAGTCGCAGGGCACACTCGTGACGAACCGGTCAGGCATTTTTCCAGTTGTCCGCTCAACCCTAGCACTCGATCACGCATCGGCAGGCGAAACCCACCACCTCGGATCAAATCTGTCCCAAGACCAAACTCCTTGCACCAAACGAATCGGTCGATTCATCGAGGCAAGCTGTTCCGGCACACCTTATGGTGCAGGTCAGAACACTATTCCGGTCCCATCCAGAAGGATTGGACGAATCCGACAACCATTCATTCCAGTCGCTCTCAAACGTCTCCCTCAAAGGTAATTTAAAATCGTGTGACGCTCCTATGATATCCTGCTTCCAAGTGCCAGAGGCGCGCACACGGCGGCCCGCAGTCAAGGCCCCCGCTCGTTCTTCCCTTGCGAACAGTTACCGGTCCAGATTCCGCCCTGAAACGCTGGACTCGTCGATGCGCAATCCCAACCTGATCACGGGAGCTGAATCACTTCGTGCCCGGCGCGTGTTGACATCGATTGCCAAAGCTCAAGTTCAACCGAATCGGTGATGAAGCGAACCGAGCCATCCAGCAACGACACGTGCACGCCACCCGGGTGGTAACTTCGCGAGGTGACTGCCGCGTAGGTACGAACCCCTGCTGGTGGCGACTTGCCCTCACGCATGTTGGTGAAGTCGATGTCGTACTCGACCCCCGAGATTTCACAGAGAACCTTCTTGTTGGGTGAAAAGACGGTCGTGACACTCGCCTGGTGGGCACGGCCATCAATCCATTCCGTGTGCCCGGTCTCGGTTTTGAAGTCACCGCCGAGCGCACAGATCTCGTCCGTGTTGACCGGCATCGTCAACGTTCCGGTTTGCTTGGCGTCGCGAGCATAAGGCGTCCAACCCTTGACTTCGGCCAGTGCCATCGTGTTGCTGGTCCCATCCAAACAATCGCGAAAACCAAGGTAGCGGCCAGGAACAAACATTCCGTCACCCACCGCACCTGTGGCTTCATCCAGCACAAACCAAACCCCTTCGTTGGTCCCGTAGTTCAATTTGTAGTACTGAGGACCGGATGATCCGTGGCGGGGGTCATCTCGCGGATCACTGGGACATTGATAAGCAGCGACCCGGAACGAGGACGTCGGAACCTGAACGCCATCGATCGTCAGGTAGGACGCACCGTAATCACGACTGAAATCGACTCCTTCCGACAAGGCCGATTCTTCGAGGAACGGAAGAATCCGAGCCTGCATCGACCATCCCGATCCTTGCCCGGGATTGGTCCAAGCTGGCGGCAGCTTCCTGTAGGCTGACTCGTAGTTGTGAATGGCCAGGGAAACTTGCTTCAGATTGTTGCCACAACTCATCCGACGAGCGGCTTCCCGTGCCGCTTGGACGGCGGGCAACAACAGCCCCACCAACACGCCGATGATGGCGATCACCACCAACAGTTCCACCAGAGTGAACCCCGCTCGCGATCGCGAGGCAGAGTCAGACGAATTCAAGCCAGAAAGTTCCGAAGGTGCGAACGAGCGCATGCGATTGTCCCGAAAACAGGTTTTCGTTGAAGAACAAGCATGGCTGGCGAGAAGTCACGACCGATGAAGGAGCAATCCAACGAGTGCTCACGAACCCGAGTTCCAAACTTTCGAGACGATTCGCTCTCGAAAGAACTCGGATTGCTGGACATCGACGCGTTTTTCAATGGCTGGCTAGCTTTTTGAAAGCGAAGGAGGGACTCTAATGCGATCGACTCGCATTAACAAACCCTCCGGGGACAAAAACACTCAAAACACACCCCCCTCGATCAACGGCAAATTCGACTCATCCGCCTGCGAGCAGGGGATTTGTCCCGTGTTTGGGAGCCTCGCCCTTGAACAAACCACCTGGTTTAACGTAACATCTGGGATTCGACCGACAGCGAATTCACTTGACCGACGGTTCTGTCGAAATCCACCGTCGTAACACCCTCATTGGCTCGAGTTTGAACGTCATGCAAGACGGCATTCACCCCAACTACCAAGAAACGTCCGTCACCTGCGGTTGCGGCAACACTTTCACCACCCGCAGCACGCGTCCCGAGCTGAAAATCGACATTTGCAGCGAGTGCCACCCGTTCTACACCGGCAAACTGAAATACGTTGACACCGCTGGTCGGATCGACAAGTTCCAGAAGAAATTTGCTGCTGGCACCTACGGATCACTGCAAAAGAAGGGTAAGAAAGCCACCAAATGAGCGGATCCATCCGCGATATCCTCGAGGAAAAACTGGCTCGCTTCGAGAAACTCGAAGGCGACATGTCCGACCCGGAAGTCCTGTCAGACGGCGCTCGCATGAGCGCGACGGCACGGGAACACGGCGGGCTGAACCGGTTGGCCAATCAGTATCGATCATTCAAACGCCTGACGGATGAAATCCATCAGTGCGTGGCGATGGTGGCGGATGCCGAGGATTCTGAAGAACGTGAAATGGCAGAATCCGAGATGGACACGCTTCGCAAGGAGCGAGAAACCATCTGGGAAGACCTGCTGTCGCTGACCGTTGGTGGTGAAGACTCTCACCGCACACGGTGCGTGATGGAAATCCGCGCCGGCACCGGTGGCGATGAAGCCGCGCTCTTCGCTCGCGATCTGTTCGAAATGTACACCCGCTACGCCGAAAAGGTGGGCTGGAAAACCGAGGTGATGGACGCCAGCCCGACGGAAATGGGTGGCTTCAAAGACATCACCCTGACTCTCGAAGGCGACAACGTCTTCCGTGACTTGCAGTACGAATCCGGCGGGCACCGCGTCCAACGCGTCCCCGAAACGGAAACCCAAGGCCGTGTGCACACCTCCGCCGCCACCGTCGCGGTGATGCCCGAACCCGAAGACGTGGAAATCGATCTGAAATCAGACGACTACCGCAAAGACTTCTTCGGTGCCTCCGGCCCTGGTGGACAACACGTCAACAAAACCGATTCCGCCGTGCGTCTGACGCACCACGAATCCGGCATCGTCGTGCAGTGCCAAGACGAAAAGAGCCAGCACAAGAACTTGGCCAAAGCCCTTCGGGTTTTGAAGGCTCGCATCTACGAAAAGAAGCGGGAAGAAGAAGCGGCCAAACAAGCCGAGGCTCGCAAAGGCCTGATCGGTTCCGGCGACCGAAGCCAACGCATCCGAACCTACAACTTCCCTCAAAATCGGTTGACCGATCACCGCATCAACCTCACGATTTACAAACTCGATCAAATCATCGCGGGCGATCTTCATCCTGTCACCGAAGCGTTGATCGAATACGACCGCGATCAACTCCGCGGCGACATGATTGACTGAACTCTATGGCTGAAACCAGCAACGACACCCCCTGGACGGTCATGCGTCTGTTGGAATGGACGACCGACTTCTTTCGAAAAAAGGGCAGCGAGTCGCCGCGATTGGACGCAGAAATCCTGCTCGCTCACGCGCGCGGTTGCCAACGCATCGAACTCTACACCGCGTTCGACAAAGTCCCTGAAGAAGAACAACGCGTCGCCTTCCGGGAACTCGTCCGACGACGCGGTGAAGGCGCCCCCGTCGCCCAACTGGTTGGCTACCGCGAGTTCTACTCGATCTCCATTCGCGTCGACGAAAACGTGTTGGTGCCCCGGCCCGAAACCGAGCACTTGGTCATCGAAGCCATCGACCAAATCAAAGGTCGCCTGTCCGACCGCCCCAACCCCACGGTGCTGGACATCGGAACGGGCAGCGGAGCCATCGCGGTCGCCATCGCCAAGTCACTGCCAAAGACGCAAGTCACCGCCGTCGACATCAGCCTGACCGCGCTCGACATCGCCAAGTGGAACGTCGAGAACCTGAAACTCTCCGATCGCGTCACGCTGTTGCAAAGCGATCTGTTCGATGGGCTGGAACCCGACCAAACCTTCGACGTGATCTGCAGCAACCCGCCTTACATCAGCCAGTCCGAGTACGACGAACTGCCAACCACCGTCCGCGAATTCGAACCTCGCGGCGCGTTGCTGTCCGGTCCCGATGGAACCGAAATCATCGCCCGGTTGCTCACCGATTCCGTCCAGCGTCTGAATGATGGCGGTCAACTGATCATCGAGCTCAGCCCCATGATCGCGGGTGCCTGCAAGACGCTGGCCGAGCAAAACGGTGGCTACCAAGAGATCCACCTGATCAAAGACCTCGCCGGCCACGAACGCATCCTCTCAATGCAAAAAGTCTGACCCGGTCCGGGCTGAGATTCTTTGACCCCTCCAGGGTCATGCACGCGAGCTGATCCATGTCCCCGGAGGACATCGATTCTATAAACGAGGCCTTGTCTCGTTCCCAGGCTCTGCCTGGGAACGCAATGCACTACAGGCTCCGCCTGCTGAGACACAATCGGGAGGCGGAGCCTCCAAGACAGTGTGTTCCCAGGCAGAGCCGGGGAACAAAGAATCTTGAAACCCAAAAAACACCAGCAATCAAATCGATGTCCCGAGAGGTCGAAGATCTTCCGCTCAACTGACAGCCACCAGACGGCTACTCGGAAGCAACCGGCATCGCTTTGACCGTGTCGCCGATGATTCCGACGTGGCAGTTTTCCAGCAATGAGCCCGACTCGAAGTACACGTTCTTCGCCGCGATCATGTACTCGGTCATCGCCAAGTGATAACGAGTCTGTGACTCGTTGAGCCGTCGCTGGGCGTCGAGCAGTTGCTCCAAACTGATCGGCAAACCCGCCTTGCGATTGGCCTCCAGAGCATCCAGTGCATCCTTCGAGGCCAGGTAGCGATTCAGGTTGGTTTCCATCTGGGCGTATGCCCGCTCCGTCTCTGCGATCACGGCCATCAAGTCATGGGTGATCTGACGCTCTTGCTCTCGCAACACCGCCCGTTCACGCGCCACCTGAATCTTGGCGTGCTGCACCGCCGCGTGTGCTTGCCGGAAACCAACCGGCATTCGGAATTCGACTCCCGCCTCGTACTCTTGATAGTCGCCAGTCCCAAGCTCGTTGAACGCGGAATCGCCACCCGCCAAATCCTTGCCGAGACCACGCAGCCGATAGGTGGTGACGAGGTCCAAGGTTGGCAGCTGAAAGTTCTTCGCCGCGATGACTTCCAACTCACGACGTTTGACCAGCAACCGCTGTTGCTGCAACTCGCTCCGCATTCGCAACGCGTCGACCGCCAACGATTGAGAGTCAAAGATCAACGGAGCCGACAAGGGCTCATCAACAGGACGCAGCAGTTGCCCATCTGCGATCGGCAATCCAATCAACAAACGCAATCGACGCTCCGCCGCTTGGACTCCCGTGACGCCCGCGAAGGTGCCGCCGGAAGTGGAGTTGTTGGTTTGAGTTCGCTGCACCAATTTGCCAGCGATCGCGTCTTGCAACTCGGAAACAAACCGGTAGTACTGCTCTCTTGCCAAAGCTTCCGCGGATCCGCCGCGTCGGTTCGATGACTTCTGTGCCTCGTAGCTCCGCCATGTTTCTAAACTGCGCGCGACCGCTTCCTGCTTGGCGTCGACATCGCGGTAGGCGAAGTACAAATCCCAGTATGCGTTGACGACATTGCTGAGGTAGTTGCGGGCATCTTCGCGAAACTGAGCGTTGGAAATGTCGCTGTTCGTCTTCGCAATCAAAACACCGTTGTACACACCCGGCAACGCCGCCGGTCCGGCGATTCGGTTGAATGCCAACCCACCGCCCTGCAGCAAAGGTTGTCGCAATTCAGCGTGCAATTGCGTTTGCCAGGCACTAGGCGTCAGGTTGCCCGTCGCATTGTTCGCGTCGTAATCGGTAATGCTTCGCAGACTGATCTCCGCACCCGTTGCCGTTCGCTTGGACAACTGCAACACGTAGTCATGCACGTCTTGCTGGAACGCGTTGGCACCACCGCCAAAGAATCGGTTGTTGAACCGACGGTCGTTGTTTTGCCAAGTTCCGACAGCGGTGAGCTGAGCATCAAACGCCGAGAGTGCGGCTTCCATTCCCAGTTGCGGATCCGTTTGAACCAGTCCGGGACTTTCGTCGGTCGTGACCGTCTCAGGTGCACGCAGCACCGTCGCGTTCAAGTCACGCAAGACCTCGCTGTTGCTCATCGCTTGATTGAGAGCCTGCTGCAGCGTCAGATCACGATAATCCGCTTTGGCCAATGCCTCGGGGTCTCGCAATGTCAGCGGCGCGATCACTGGTGTCGCGAGTGTTTCCGGCGGTGCCCCGGCGTCCACGCGAGCCATGATCTGATCGACGTGAGCGGTGCGGTTGCCAATCGTTTCCGGCAACGCTCGCGAAGCACGGCAGCCCAACGAGCTGAATCCTGGAGCCATTGCCATGACCAACCAACCGGCGCAAAACATCCGCCGAGCCCGGGGAGCCAAAGCCCACCGAATCATCGAACGACCTGCATGGGGCCGACGTTTGGTCACATTTCCCTCTTGATGCGTCACTTGAACGAGAGCGCAGGCAGCAAAATGGGTGCAACCCGCACTACTCGGATTCTTCGACTGATCGGTGCATCGAGATTGAGTGAATCTCAATCAATTGCAGCGGCGGCTGTTTCCGGGCGCCCCCCAACATCGAACCTGAGACTTTGCAGCGGCTAGTTAAACTGGAGAACCGGTTTCAATCGTGAAACCGCCCCTGGATTGCAACGATGACCGCCTCCATTCCCCCTTCGACTCACGCGTCGACCGATGAATTGACACCGTATCAACTGTGTCATCGCATCGTCGCCAACACACGCGCCGACCGAGCGTTGTGGTTTGCT
This sequence comes from Rhodopirellula sp. P2, assembly GCF_028768465.1. Lineage (GTDB taxonomy): Bacteria > Planctomycetota > Planctomycetia > Pirellulales > Pirellulaceae > Rhodopirellula. Next base: position 1,450,902 of record NZ_CP118225.1, on the reverse strand, counting down.
CGGCAAGCCCAACAATGGGTTCCGATTGGCTCGTCCGTGCAATCGGAGATCGACGTCGACTCGCCCGTCGTTCGCGATTGGCAGGCCATCCTTTCGCAAATTCACGAATCCACCGAGTCCGATTCCGACACGATTCTTCAGAACCAACTGGATCGATATCGCGAATCCTCGGGTGCTCAGACGATTCTGATCCTGCCACTGCGAGCCCACGACGCCACCGAGGCAACCTCGTTCCTGGTACTCGAAACCTTTGACTCATCTTCGCAACCGGTCGACTCCGCCGAACTGCGTGCGGACTGGCAATCCATCAGCGGCTCGTTGGCTCCCGCACTGCAACAAACCGTCGATCAAATCCACGCTTCCTCGTGGCATCCCAAACGTCGGCTCCCCTGGTTCGCTTGGGCGGCCATCTTCGTTGCCGTCGCGCTGATTCTGATGGTGGTCCAAGTTCCCTTGCGACTGCCCGTGGAAGGCAGCCTCGAACCGATCCACCAACAACGTCTGTTTGCACCGACGGCGGCCCGCGTGGTCGCCGTTCATGTCGTCGATGGACAAGAGGTCCCCCAAGACACCCTGCTGGTCGAATTGCAAAGCGACGAACTGGACCTTCAAACCCAAACGGTCGCGGGCAACCTGGCAACCGCAAAAGCAGAGCTGGCGGGACGCCGGACCATCCGCTCCGATCGATCGGGACGCACCACAGCTCCCAACGCGTCCAACTCGAGCGGGCTGCAGTCGTCGACCCATGAAATGGTGCTTCGCGAACGCATTCGATCCTATGAGAAGCAACTGAAACTGCTGCAGTCCGTGCAAGCATCGATGTCGATCCGATCAGAGGTCCCGGGCCAAGTCCGCCGCTGGGACGAGGAAGAATCCCTTGTCGGGCGGGACGTCTTCCAAGGCCAGTGGCTGTTTGACGTGGTGGAGTCATCCGCCGGAATGATCGCTGACCTGGAACTATCCGAGCAACACATTGGACATGTTTTGCAGGCTGAATCCGAAAGCAAACCGGTGACCTGTCGTTTGCGTCTGCGAGCCCATCCCGATGTCACCTGGACCGGCGAGATCCAACGCGTCGCATCCGTGGTGCATCCCAATGAGAAACAACAACCTGTCATCCAGGTGATCGCCACGGTCCCCCGCATGCTCGAGGGTGTCGGCGACCAACCGATGGGTTCCACGGTGGTGGGTGACGTCGAGGCGGGACGTCGCAGTCTGGCCTACGTCCTCTTTCGTCCCTTCTTCGAATCCCTTCGGGAGATTTGGTAATGCATCGAGCACTCATCGCAGCGGGACTTTCGCTGGTCGTCACGCTCTCGGGATTCGCCCAGGATGCGGATTCGGCTGACACCAACGAATCATCTCAGCCCGCTTGGATTGGCGATTTGATTGTCACTCCGGCTCAATCAGGTGCCGTCGTTGCCACGCTTCCCGGTCGGTTGGTCAACATCCAGGTGACCGAGGGTGACGCGGTGCAACGTGGCGGATTGCTGGCAAGCCTGGAGGATGTGGCGGCCAAACTGCGCCAACAATCAGCCGAACAAGAACTCGCCATCATCGAATTCCAAGTGGCACAAACCCTGGACCTCGATGCCGCCCTCGCTTTCCTCGAAGAACAACAGAGTGCGGCCAAGGAACACGACGCCGGCGCAGCGATCCAGAAACGTCTGGCTGAAAACGACATCCGCGTGCTGGCCGCACAAAAAGCCGAAGCGGTCGCCAAGAGTGAATGGACACGCGCGGTCAATGCGAAAAAGGATTTCAACGACGCCGTTTCGCAATCCGAAATTGATCAATTCAAACTCGCCTACGAACAACGAACCCTGGAAACCCAACAAGCCAGATTCGAACAAGAGAACGCTCGGTTGGAACAATCCGTCGACCAAGCCACGGCGGCAGCTTTGCAAGCCAAAATCCGCTCGGCCGAGGTCGCGGTTCGACAAGCGGAAGCGGCTGAGAACGTTGTTCGTTTGAAGAAGAAACTGAAACAGCAACAACTCGAACTGGCGACCGAGAACGTCGCCCAACATTCATTGAAGTCGCCAATCGATGGCATTGTGGTGGAGGTTTCCCACCGAGTCGGTGACTGGGTGCAACCAGGCGAAGCCATCGCCCGAGTGGTGCGTCTGGATCGACTGCGAGTCGAAGGCTACCTGCCCGCCCAATGGATCGATTGGCTTCGCAAAGAATCCGTACCGAAGTTGAGCATCGAACTTGCCACCGGCGAGACGATCCTGCTCCCTGGCGAAGCGAAGTTCATCAGCCCCGAAGTGGATCCGCTGACCCAAGAGACGCGGTTCTGGATCGAAATCGACAACACCGACGGGAAGGTGCTGCCAGGTTCGCCAGCCCGGCTGTTGCTGCCACCCAACCACTCCGGAACAACACGATGAGTTCCGCGGCCATCCAGCCGAGATTGCGACCGGATCTGTTTTGCCGTGCGATTCGTGTCGGCAAAGCGTTTCAGTGGGTCATCCGAGACCCGCTGGTGTCCGTGCGTGGATCCAACGACCGCGCTTCGGCGCAGTGGATGGTCAACGCGCAAGAATTCGCGATTCTAAAAAGTCTGGATGGACATCGAACCTTCGAACAAGCTCACCTACACTGCCAGCGTCTGCTCGCTCCCACCGAACTTTCGCAGGAGGATTTCGAGGCCTTTGTGAACCAAGCCCATCGCAACGCTTGGATCACCGCCGCATCGGCAACCAACTCGCTGTGCACCCCGCAACGTGAATGGGGCACCCGGCGACGCGAACCAGACGCCTCTTTTTGGCGACGCGCGTTTCGCAACCCGTTGGCAATCCGCGTTCCCCTCGTCGATCCCGATCGCTGGCTCGATCGCCCTGTGCAACGCGCTCGAGCCTTGGTTCGGAAACATCGCCAATCAGTTGTTCTGGCCGGCTCCGCATGGGCGGTGCTCACGGGCGTCACTCTGCTTGCAAACTGGGAACACTTGGTTCCTGCGGTCCAGCAGAGCGCATTGACGCTGCAATCCCCCTCCACGTGGATCGTTTTGGCAGTGGTGATTTCGGGCATCAAGTTGATCCACGAATTGGCTCATGCGATCGCCTGCAAATGGTTCGGCGGTCACTGCCACGAACTGGGAGTGATGCTTCTGTTCGGGATCCCTTGCTTGTACTGCGACGTCAGTGACGCTTGGTTGATCCCGCAACCTTGGAAGCGAATGCTCGTCTCCGCCGCGGGAATTTTGACGGAATGTGCTCTGGGATCCCTCGCTCTGATTGCCTGGGCCCATTCGATGCCTGGGCTCCCTCAAAACATCCTGCTGTTTGTCCTGATGGTCACCTCGGTCAACACCTTGATCCTCAACGGCAATCCCTTGATGCGGTACGACGGCTACTACCTGTTGTCCGACGCGGTTTCCGTTCCCAACCTCGCTTCGCGTTCACGAGCAGCGTTGCAATTGCGATTGCGGTCTTGGTTCTGGGGTGCCTCCTCGATTCGCAACGAATCCGAATCTCACCCCACCGCGATGCAGCACGATCGCGACTCAATCGGAATGCTCACGTTCGCGGTTGCCAGCACGCTCTATCGGTTGTTGGTCTTCGGAACCATCGGTTGGTTGGTCCTTCACTTTCTTGCATCGATCGGTGCGACCGCCGTTGGGCTGGTCGCCATTGCGATCATCCTCTACCGCGTGTTGCAAACCTGGACCGCCTCCATTGTCCGTCCGCCATCCGAAGTGGATCCTGTGACAGCTCGCGGTCGCTCTCGAATGATGTTTGGCGTGGTTGCCGCTGTGCTGCTGGCGTTGCTCTTCACCCCGCTTCCTCATTGTCTGAATGCCACCGCGAAAATCCAGCCTGCCCATCAGACCGAGGTCTTTGCTTTGGCTGCGGGTCGGCTGGAATCCGTTGCTGAGGCGGGACATCCAATCCAGGCCAACGAACGGGTCGCAAAACTGGTTGACTGGAGATCCGCATTCCAAACCCAACGCCTCGAGGGAGAGATTGCAGAACTGAAAGCCAGGCTCCAAGGAACTCGAATGGGCCGGGCCAGTTCGCGTGCAGACCAGCAACCTTCGACCAACATCCCAACCATCGAATTCGCGCTGCAAGCCAAACTCGAAGAACTGGCAACCGTGCAGAAGGAGTCCGAGCATCGAGAAATTCGTGCGTCACATGCTGGCCGAATCGTGACGGTCACGCCCAAGCCGATCACACCGTGGCAGCGATCACGATCTCAAATCGATTGGAGTGGGCAACCAACTGAAGCGATCAATCGGGGAGCCTGGATCAGCAGCGGAACTCCGATTTGCCAGATCGTTTCAGACGCGGCTTACAACGTCTCGGTCCCCATCGCTGCCTCCCAAATTGAGTGGGTCCGAGAAGGACAAACTGCCGTCACATCTTTCCCGCATGGGGCTTCCTGGAACGGCGTCGTCACGCAGGTGGGCACGCGTCCATCGGAACAGGATGGGACCTACGAAGTCACCATCACACTGGATCCTGACAACCGACCGTTCGACTTTGCCCCGCCATCCAACTGGACAACCGATGTCATGATTCACGTGGAGGCAACGTCACTGTGGGGACGCACCCGTCATTGGGTCGCCACTCACTTCCGAGCCGATGGTTGATTCGCATCAACGATCAATCCGCCCCCGTCGTGGCTGGCCACAGACGCACTGTTCCGTCTTCCGATGCCGTCATCATCAAGTCACCCTCGGCGGTCAGATCCAACGCAGACAAGGCGTCCTGGTGACCTCGCAGCTCCAGCAACACACGTCCGAACTTGGCTTGTTCGTCGTGCCGGGCTCCCTGGGCGACCGGATCCCAGACTCGCACCGAACGATCTTCGCTGGCAGTGAACAATCGAAGCGGATGGGTGAGCACCGCCACATCTGAAATGGGTTCAGCGTGGCCAATCAATTGGATGGGAGGTCCGGCTTCACCGGTTCCATCCTGCGGGTCTGCCAACCAATCCCCGACATTCCACATTCTCGCGATGTTGTCCGATCCACCGACCGCGACCCAATTGGAATCGTCTGAGAAACGGCCAACGTTCAGCTTCCCGAGCGATGGGTCCGCCACCAGATTGAGCTTCGCGTCACCATCGAGCCGCATCAACGTCGCTGCGCCCTGGTTCGTTGTCGCCAGCAGACACGATCCATCCGCATTGAAATCCAGGGACGAGATTCCTCCCTGCAACATGGGATCACTCCATTGCCGTCTGGCTTCGAATGTCCCCGCGTTTTCATCGAAGTCCCAAACACGAACACGCGAATCGTCGCCACCGGTGGCAAATCGGAACGGCTGCTTCGGCGAAACCGCGATGGCTCGAATCGTCCCTTCGTGAGGCGATTCCAATTTGCCAATCGTCTTGCCCGTCTCAGCGTCCCAAACCTTGACACTGCGACTGGCCGTGATCACCCGGCGATCGCCGGCCGCAAACGTGGCTCGCGTAACCGCACCGTGAGCTCGATAGCTCGTCAAATGAGTGTTGGAACTCCCGTCCCAAAGGAACGCTGCGTTGCCATGCATGGTCACGAACCAATCCCCCTGCAAGGACGCCACCGCGGTGCATTCGCCGATGCGTTCTGGCAACTCGACCGCTGCCACTCGCTTCGCCGATCCAATCTCGCCGGACACGTCCCACGTTTCAACGCGACTGGAACGCTCACCCGACGGAGTCACAATCAAACGAGCCAAACTGCCATCGGTGGAGAAAGACACGCCCCCAAAGTTGGGACGACCACCAAATGCGTTGGTCTGATCCTGTGAGAACGTTTCCGATAGCAATCGCTGTTGTTGGCCGTTGGAAAGATCCCACCAAGTCACATTGGAAACGGTCCGGTCAGTTCGCTTGGATTGATCGATGGTGATCGCCTGCCGTCCATCAGGGGAAACGACCAATTCCGTGACGAAGCCAGCGGTGTCATAGCGGTCCGCCCAAGTTCGATCGGACCATTGCCAACGCATCAGTGACTGATTGTCCGATCCAATCCACACGCTGTTCGAGTCCCCTGAGAAGATCGCCGTGTTGATGCGGAACCCAAGCAAATCGTCGATCGGTTCGCCAACCGGTTCACCGGACTGCAAATCCCAGACTCGGCCTCGGCCCGCTCGATCTCCGCTGAACAACCAACGGCTATCGGGTGAGATCGCCAGCGCCGCAACCGATTCTTCATGACCATCGAAACGATGCAACAATCGCGGCGAGATTTGCTTTGACGGATCCAACTTCCAAACCAAAACATCGGATTCAGTGGAACTGGAACCGGTGGCGAGAAGACTGCCGTCTTTGGAAATCGCCAGCACATCGTTCAGCCCCGTGCCGCGAACGCTGCCGAGTTCGGTTCCGCGATCGATGTCCCAAATGCGGACCGTCGCGTCGGCGTTGCCAAGGAACAACCGGCGATGCACAGGGTCCATTCGCATGGACATCGCGCCAAACGCGGTGCCTTCTTCCAGAATGCCCTCGGTTGCCGCTGCCCGGTCTTCCGGAGACGATTCTTGTTGCTCCGCTGAAATTGCCCATCGCGTGTCGAAGCGGGACGTTCTCGGATCGATCGACAACACGCGCGCGGTGTGATCTCGACTGGACGTCACCACTTTGGTTCCATCGGGACTGAATCGAGCCGACCAGATCTCATCATCATGGGCGGGCGTTTCGAACGCATTCCCACCACTCGATACCACATCACGCTCCTCTGCCGCCGAAACAGACGTGAGATCCTCTTCCGATCCACTGTCCAACCGCCCGGTTTCCGAGTCCCAGTAGCGAAGCGTTTGGTCGTCGCCCAAAGACAGCACGTCCCCACCCGACGCGGGAACAAACACGGCTGACTTCACCGCTCCTCCGTGGCCTCGCAAAGATCGTTCGCGAGCCCAAGGTCCAAGTTCAGCTTCACCGGGAGCGTCCGCACGCTTCCAAATCCGCACCACGTAGTCCTTGCCCGAGGTGATCAAGCGATCGAGCGTCCTGTCGTAGCGAATGGCTTGCACCCCGCCACGATGAACCGGTGTGGTTTCGCTCAGCGATGCCAGATCATCCTGGCTGCTGTTGGTCACAGCAGCACCCGATGTGGCCAAATTCTGAACCGCACTCTGAATGCTCTTTCTCGGATCCGCATCAACCAAATCGTCCTGGTCCCAAACGATCACATGTCCATCGGTGTCGCCGCTTGCGAACACGGGGGAGGCATTTTCCATCCAAACCGACACCGCGGAAACCTCCGAATCATGCCGCATGAAACGACCGACGCGGGAGGTCGCTTCGTCTTGCTCTCGTCCCATGTTCCAAACCGCAACCCGACCACGCGCGGAGTCATTCACTGCTGCCGAAACCCAAACCGTTTCACCATCGCGAACCGCAGCAACCTGCGTGACAGGTCCGACGTGCCAGTGTTCGCTGTATTCAGGAACGTCAGCTTCCTCCTTTGAACTCAGATCCCAAACCCGCACCGTGCGATCGGTGGATGAGGACACCAGAGTATTCGAATCCACGAATTCGAGATCGCTCACCGGTCCATCGTGCCTCGGCAAACGCAACGCTCGCTCGGATAGATCCCCGTTCCAAATTTCGATTTGTCCACCCAGCATTCCAATCGCAACTTGCTCGCCTGATCCACTCATTGCGGCGGTGGTGATGGATCCGCCATTGGGATCGCCCCAAGTCGCATCGATCAGCAATGGAGATTCAGACGCGGCCCTCCCCTCGCTTCGCTCGACCCTCCCAGCGGGAGGGTGAAGCTTGGAAGTGGGAGAATGACCGAGGCTGGAAAGACGCGTGCCACTCGCAATCGAGAACGTTGCCAGACGCCCATCATCCTGTGTGATCAAACCACGCTGGGTGCCGCCGACTGGAACTTCCGCCAACGACAACTCATTCGCGATCACCGGCAGCGACACAACGGCCTTGGATTGGTGAACCGTGGCCGACAACCATCGCAATTCCCAAGGCAAAGGCTCCTCGGGGAATCGTTGGCGGTAGCCATCCGTCAATTCCGAAAGAATGCGCCGAGCATCGGAGAACTCGTTCCGATCCACCCGGGCTTTGGCCAACCCAATTTGAGAAACATACGACTCGTATTCCGCCTCGGCTTGAGCGATCTGAGCGGCTTTTTCGCTCGCCTTTGCTTTGTTTTCCTCCCGAACTGCTCGATCCCTGTTTTCATTGGCTTCCACCAAACGCTCCTTCGCAAGCTTCGTTTGCTTTTTCGCGATCTCCCGTTGCTCTTCTGCATCTTTCCGCCGCTCTTCGGCGAGTGCCTTCTGTTTTTCCGCAGCCGCTTTCTGATTTACCGCGAATTTCCTTTGCGTCTCAGCAATGTCCCTTTGTTCGTTGGCGATTTCCTTTTCGTCCAGCGCGATCTGTTCCTGTTTTTTCGCGATCCGGGTTTGCTGCTCGGCGATTCCAGCCTGGCGTCGGGCCTCCTGTTCTTTCGCATTGATCGTCACCAATGCGAAGGCACCGCCGACAAAGATGAACAACAGCATCGCGGCGACGGCGCGTTTTAGAAACTTGAACCGTGACTCACGAACCTTGCGGTCCTGGATGGCTTGTTCCAACTTCCTCGCCATGGCTTCGTGCTCGGGCGATTCATGCAGCAGATTGCCATCCGGCTTCAGCAGCGACAAACCAAGATCAAAGTCCTTGTTGTCATGGGCTGCGGAGGCGTGAGCCAACCTCGCCCCAGCCATGCCTTCTCGCGCGGCTTGATTTCCATCCCACAGGTGCAGGGCTTCTTCAAATCCAAACGTCGCTCGTGAAAACAGCGTGTATGAACGAGTCTGTTCCGCCTCTTTCAGATCGTCCGCTGCTCTGGACGCCAACGAGATGCTTTCGGAATGAGAACGATATTCCCGAATCGCCTCTTGGAATTCAATCACGCTGGCGTAGCGATCCTCGATGCGGGTCGCCATCGCTTTGCGAGCGATGTTGAGCAATTCGCCTTCGTATCGAGGGTCAACGTCACGAATCTCGTTCGTCGCAACCGCTCGCAGGCACTCACGAACGTTCTTGGCATGGTGCGGCGCCTTGCCGGTCACGATCATGAACAACGTCGCGCCAAGCAAATAGATATCCGCCGCCGGACCAATCGCCTCCAGAGGTCCCGTCGCCATTTCAGGCGCCATGAACGATGGCGTGCCACCCAGTCCTTTCGCGGGTGTGATCGAACTCAGTTTTTCGAATTGCGGCAACGCCAACGCGATCCCCCAATCCATCACCATCACGACACCAAAATCCCCCAGCATCACGTTTTCGGGTTTGATGTCTCGGTGGATGATCCCGCGGGTGTGAGCGAACGCAATCGCATCAGCCACCTTGATCAGGGTCTCCAGATTTTCGTCCCGCGATTTCTCGCCGATGACCTTGTTCCACGGCGTGCCGACAACACGTTTCATCGCGTAGAACAACGTGTTCTCGCCGGTCACCGCAACGTCGTGAATCGGAACGATGTTGGGGTGATCCAAGTCGCCGGTGATCACGGCTTCCGTCAAAAACTGTTGGCGTCGACTGTTCTCCGTGGATTCCAAACGCCCCTGTTTGCGAAGCGCGTCGCGTTTGTCTTCTTCCAGCGGTTTGATGATCTTGACCGCGATCAATCGATCCAGCGAACCTTGTCGAGCAACGAAGACATTGCCCATCCCGCCTTTGCCAAGCAGGCGAACCAATCGGTAATCCGACGCTTCGGTTTCGCTTTCTTGGGGCGTCGTGACTTGACGCCCGCGCAGTGGCAGCGAAGAACCAGCAACCGCCGACCCAATCTCGCTGAACGAAGCCACAGTGGCCGCGCCCGTATGGAATTCCTGGGACAGCTTCGACCAATAACTCACATCCTCGGATGTCAATTCACGAGGGTTGATCGTTTGGCCAATGTCTTCGTCCGCTAAGATCGTTCCCGCGGTCGCATCTGTCTCATCGACGGTCGCACTGCCTTCGGTGATCGTTTCATCGATCAGGGTGAGGTTGGCATCGGCAACTGTTTGTTCCGATTCCAACAAAGTCGCATCAGGGTCGAAGTCGGAATCTTCCACAACGGTTTCATTGACACCGGAATGGGGCGCGCCCGAATCTGAGATCGTTGCTCCGGACTCCACGACAGTGAAATCATTTTCGTCCAGCGTTTGATCCGAATCTTCCACCGTCAAATTGGTTTCATCGACTGTCTTGTCCAAGTCAGGGACGGTCGCATCGGGGTCATCCACTGGATCGGCCGGCAGCGTCCCGGCTTCTTCCAAGGTGGCGTCCAAGTCGACCTGGTCAACGGTTTCGCCGAGCCCGCGATGGTCGTTTCGTTGAACCGGTTCGGTTTCCTCGACCGTTTCATCCAAATCAAAATCGTTCTCGGTGAAGTTTTCGTCATCCGGCATGCTGTTGCCTGGCTTGCCTTGGGAATCGCGGTCATTCGTCACGATCACGCTCCTCAGTTGGGAGTTGATCGGAATCCAATTCATCCAGATCCAGGGGCGTCAAACGCAACGTCCCGGCCTCCAGATCGTCACCGGTCTGGATCGGACGCCCATCTCTCAATTCAACCTGCAGAATGGTGCGTTCATCAGCTTCATCAACCACGTACTGAATTTCATACTCGCCATCGGGCAACTGAGAAAAGAGTCGATTCAGCGAATCGCCTTCCAGCGTTCGATCGGGCAATCGGATGGGCTCGATCAAGTCCGCCGCATCTGGATTGGGCGAAAGAGCACGAAGCTGGAAGAACTCATCGCGAATGGACGCGGGACTGGACGACGCCTCGGAGGTTTCGAACGTCACACTGGTCAGCGTTGTGGTGGTGGTCATGGCAACAGGGGTCACCGGGTCAACCGGTTCTGGAATCACGTCCCGAATGGGCAAAAACGCCAACGGAACATTCACACGTGGGATCACAAAGAACGCCGCCCCTGATTCGAGAATGGGACCGCTGGATGTCTGGGTCAGTGGATTGTCCGTCGATGAGATCACGCTTCCGGGAACATCCATCGACACCAGAAACCCGTCCGTGTTGGGCTGCGAGATCGATTCGCCGAGCAACACGATCGACTCATGGTGTTCAACCGCAAACAAAACATTCAGCGGATCCGTTGCACTTCCACGTCCATTCAACGTTGAGTTCAGAATGTCGTCTTCCATGTAAACGTGACTGACGCTGGTGGTTTGAAACGAACCTGGCAAATTCTCGACGCGTTGAAAGCGATCCGATTCGGCTCCCCAATCAATCAGGAGAGTCAAACCGTTTTCACCTTCTGTCCCCACATTCACCGACAGAATCCCTTCGGCATCGTTGACGTCAAACTGCGACAGGATGTTCGTCCGAATGGAATCATGCTGGTAGAACGCTTCGGTCAATTCACCTGGCTCGGGCGCGACGGGTGGAGCGGCCGGGCGTGGCGGCAAATCAGGATTGGGGGGAACGAGGTCCTCAGGATCAAGCTCTGGACGCGGCGTGAATTGCCTGGCGATTCCGACACCATCTCCCGTGTTGATTTCAAATTGCTGTCCCAGTTCGATGACCGGTGCGGACAATGTCACCGCGCCAGCTTCGATCGATGCGGCTTGAATTTGGACGTTGTCCGAAGCAACAATCCGTTGCTCGGATGACAACCGCACTCGGCCATCCGTTCCCAGTGCAACGACCTCAGGGTCCAACTTTCGATCGGGACCATCCTCGATGGAATCGTCATCCACCAAGATCAAATCGCCCTCGGCATGCACATCCACAGACCCATCCCCGGCCACCACGTCCTTGATGATGACGTCGCCATCGTTGCGAACCCAGATCGATCCTTGGTCAACGATCACGCTTTCAAGTGTCAGATCCAGCCCGCCGAATTGTTCCAAGCGGAAATCGCCACTTCCAAATTCAATGCGTGCCACCACGGGTTCATCCACCGCCAACCAAACCAAATCAACGTTGCCATCACCCGCATCGACATCCAACTGCGTCACCGATTGCAATTCCAGTTCCCGCACGTTGCCGATGCCGTCATTCGCTTCGAAGAGAAGTTCATCCGCGATCAGATCAGCCAAGTTGTCGTCCGCTGAGTCGTTGATCGAATTCGCAAACACCTCGACTCGTGCGTCGCCCGCGTTGATCTGTTCCACAATCAAATCGGATTGACTGACCAGCCGCACGTCTGAGTCAGTGGTCAAAATTCGAACGGTGGAAATTTCATTGCTGGTTTGGTTCAGCGTCACGCCCGCGTCCGCGGTCACATCCAAGTCGTCCACCACCAAGGTGCTCGTTGACAACTGACGCACAGCACCTTGCCCGGTCACTTCCAGAACAGGCGTCGTCAAAGACGATTCCAAAACCAAATCGTCTTGCAGTCCGAGCAACTGGACTCGGTCATGGACCGTGATGGGTGCCTCCCCCAAATCAACTCGCCCCACATCCTGGGTGGTCAGTTCGGTGATGTTGACGACCGACGTTCCCAGCTCGGGCAACAACTCAAACGAAGTCTTCGCATTGCCACTGATCGCAATCATCTCACCGGAAACTTCAACCTCATTTCCGATCGTCGATGGGGAAAGCACTTCCACATTCACCGTGTCGTTGCCGAGCCCGCCGCGAACGGTCGCGTTCAAACCATCGGGAAGTCGCAGGTGCAATGAATCGTTGCCGCCGCCCAGATTCACCTGAACACGGCCACTGGTGATCGAATCCACGCCAATCGAATCCACACGAATTGGATTCCCGAACGCGTCGTGTCCGATCGTGATCGGAATGATGCCGGTCACCGAATCGGTGAATTGAAGCTCGCCCCCCGCGGTGAGCGACGATTCGATCGTGTCAAACCCGGCGTCCCCTTGGACCAAGAGATCTCCCAGTGCGGTCAGCTCCGCGGTCGCATTGAGAACCAACCGTTTTTCAAGCGAACGAATGCTGGGCACCAACCGAGCGGGTCGGCTGGTCTTGCTGGCGTCCGTGTGGATCCATTTCGCCCTGGAACGCGACCAAATTCGCGCCGCCTGCGACCTCCAATTGCGAGCCAATTTGGGCTGGAATGAGCGCATGAATCCGGAGGCTTTGATGACCGAGTGAAGAACGCGTGCCGCGATGTTTTCGAGAGAAATCATTCTAATCCGTGCTTGCTTCAGGAACATTCAAAACACGCATCCCCACTGAAGAACTGGCTCGGGTCGAAAAAACCGCCCAGATCCCGGCGTGAAGGTGTTCCGATTGCAACGATTCCCACTGATTTAGCGGTTGGTGCGATCGAAATGGGGAAAGGAATTGGTTCCGCCGATTGAGACCATGAGAGACCGGTGGAAGTTCCCTCCGGTACCCGGACGCAAATTGAAGCGACCCCATGAACTTCATCCAAGCACTTTCGATTCGATCTCGATCGACCGCCTTCCTCGTCACCGAAGATCGCCGCCCCCGCTGGATCGGCCTCGCAGGACGATGCGCGTTGCTGCTGATGGGGTGTTGGTGTGTCAGTTCAGCGACCGTGCACGCGCAGCAATCCGACCCGGTCCCGTTGAATCCAGCGTCCGAGTCGACGCGTCCCGCCACGAAACCGGCATCGCTGCGAACGATGCTGGATGCCGAGCGAACCAGCACACTCGCTGCTCTGCCGGCCAGGTATCAACTCACCGACCAACCCACCGCAGCAGAACCCACCGCAGCGGATCCTGAACTTCGAGCCGCGGAACGATTGCAGTCGCGATTCGCCGCTTTGGAAAAACCGGTTCGCGAAATCCGTGTGGTGCAGGCGGACGTCGCAGGTTCCTTCCCGGAAAATCATGCCGCGGAACTGCTCGCCCCCATGGCCGCGCACGTGATCGAGAGCGACTGGCATGAGATCCCGACTTACGATCGCTACGCGGTTTGCTTCTCCCACCAACCTTTGCATTTTGAAGAACGCAACCTGGAACGTTGTGGCGACGGGCACGGTTGCCTCACCAACGCGGTCTCGACGTTTTGGTTTCTCTCGAACACCGCCATTTGGCCGTATCGAATGGCCAGCGAGCCGCCCTGTCAGTGCGTCCGTTCAGCGGGTGATTGCAAGACTTGCCAAACCTATCCCTGTCCCGTCGAGCCTCTGCACACCGACCGCACCCGGCATGAATTCGCGAAAGGCGTGTTGGCGGAAGCCGCGGTGATCGCCGGTTTCACCTTCCTGGTGCTGTGATTCGCATCCACCGGAACGAGTCGGCCTCAACGCGATTCCCCCAATCCCCAGGCGTCTGTGGTAGTTTGTTCGCACCGGTCAAAATGTCCCGAGGCGACGGCAAACGCAGCCCATCCCGCCGTGGGCAAACGCTGAAAAGGAAGCACCATGAGTGACTCAGTCTCGCACCTGATCTTTGATGTCGAAAGCATCGCTGATGGCGATCTCATCTCCCGCGTCCGTTACTCGGGTGAAGACTTGTCCCCCGCCGAAGCGATCGAGAAATACCAAGCGGAGCGAATGGAGCAAACCGGGTCGACATTCATCCCCTACACGTTCCAGATCCCGATTGCCGTGGTGGTCGCGAAAGTCACCTCCGACTTTCGGTTGGTGGACATCAAATCATTGGACGAACCCGAGTTCCGGCCGCATGTGATCACCAAGTACTTTTGGCAAGGCTGGGAGATGTACAACACGCCCCAGTGGGTGACTTTCAACGGACGTTCGTTTGACATTCCGATCATGGAACTGTCCGCGTTTCGATATGGGATTTCGATTCCCAAGTGGTTCGACGACAGCGGTTACAAATCACGCCGCAATCGGTTCAGCACGCACGCCCACCTGGATTTGCAGGAACTGCTCACCAATTTCGGAGCCTCTCGCTTCAACGGCGGCCTCAACTTGGCTGCCCAATCGTTGGCCAAACCCGGCAAAATGGGACTCAGTGGCGATCAAGTCCAATCGTCTTATGACGCAGGTGGCCTCAAAGAGATCAGCGATTATTGCCGCTGCGACGTGCTGGACACGTACTTTGTGTTTCTGCGATGCATGGTGTTGACCGGCAAATTGGAACTGGAACGCGAAATTGAATTGGTCCAACAAACGCGTGATTGGATTGAAAAAGAAAGCGAGACCTGCCAAGCCTGCGCCGATTACATGACGCAATTTGGCGACTGGAAAAACCCTTGGCTGGTCGAATCCGACACGGCCGACGCCGCCCCGATTGAAACAGGGTCAACCGAAACAGGGCCCCCCCAGACCGAAGCGACCAAACCAGACGAATCCAACGCGTGATGGCTGGGATTTTCTCATGAGCCACCAAGCCTTGCGCGTGACCTGCCCCCATTGCGTGGCGTTGCTCGAATTTCCAATCGTTTCACGCGGCGAAGAACCTGGCGACGGTTTCCCAAGCAGCGGTGTCTGTGCTGCCTGCTCCCAGCCCATTGAGCTCTCGACCTGTCGCGAAAACTCGCCCGCTGACCCGCATTCGTTTGCCAACCGACAACGAGCGGTCACGCTGCTGCTGCCAACCGAGGCGTCGGTCGAAAGCGTCTTGTTCGACGCATTCCAGCTGTTTCGCAGCAACTGGAAAGTGCTGCTCAGTGTCTCCTGCCTGACCACGCTGATTTGGTTTGTGTTGGTCGCTTGGCCGTGTCAACAACTGAGCCGGCTCTGGACCTTGGCTCAACAGGACACCGCTCAGCTGCTGACGTTTTTGTTGGCATCGGGGATGGTCGCTGGGGTCGGCATTCTGACCACCGCCTACACCACCTCGGTGATGGCGAGGATGACGTTGGCCGTGAGTCGCTACGGTCGTGGCAGCAATCCGCCCTCCATCCGGTATGCGCCTGATTCGAATGAAACACCGTCACGCGGAAGGCTGTCGGTTCCCGCGAGCGTGCTGTTTCACATGACGTTGTTCATGCTGTTCGTTGCCGTCGTGATGGCGATGTTGTTGGTGCTGGGCGTGATCGCCATGATCGCGTTCATGTTGGTGCTGCCCTTGCCGCGTGAAACAGCGACGCTGGTGGGCACGTTCTCGGTGGGCTGCGTCTACTTTGTTTTGATTTTCGCACTGCAGTGGCTTCTCTGGCCCAGCGTGTTCTTGATCGCGGATCGAAGAACGTCGTTCAGGGAAAGCTTGCGAGAGAGTTTTGCTTTGTCGTGGGTGCACCGAAAGGTGAGCCTGAAGGTGGTCACGTTTTACTTCCTGCTCTCCACGGTCGGGGCACTGCTGTTTTATGTGGGCCAAGCGATCACGGCTCCAATCGCGAGCCTGCCATTGGCGGTGGCGTATCTGCGGATGACGGGTGGCCAAACGGTCCTCGACCCAGCCGATTGAAATGGAGCATCAGAATCGGACCGTTGTCCTCCCCTGTTCCGTCGAGCAGCTTTCCACCGCCAAGCCTGGGCTGACGAAAATCACTTCGACTGGAAGGCTTGGGCTGTTTCGGACTGGCAAAGCGAAACGCAATTTGCGCTCACGATTCGGAGAATCGAGCGACATTGTCGCACAACTCTCCGAGTTGTCAGCGTTCGGCTCGGAGGGGCTAAGCAGGTCGGCAGGAATGATCCAGCACAACCATGTGAGCCGTTTGGGCGTTCGCCCCGGTTGTGCGTGAAAACCGTGGCTAACGCCAACGGCTCACATACCCGATGACCTGCGTCCCTGCTTCATACTCGACGAAGCACATTTACATCAGCCCACGCCAAGCCTCATCGGACCCGAGCGCTCACGATTCGGAGAATCGAGCGACATTGTCGCACAACTCTCCGAGTTGTCAGCGTTCGCCTCGGAGGGGCTAAGCAGGTCGGCAGGAATGATCCAGCACAACCATGTGAGCCGTTTGGGCGTTCGCCCCGGTTGTGCGTGAAAACCGCGGCTAACGCCAACGGCTCACATACCCGATGA
Organism: Rhodopirellula sp. P2; assembly: GCF_028768465.1. Taxonomy (GTDB): domain Bacteria; phylum Planctomycetota; class Planctomycetia; order Pirellulales; family Pirellulaceae; genus Rhodopirellula. The sequence continues at coordinate 1,434,129 of NZ_CP118225.1, read as the reverse complement.
CACCTGCGGCCCTGCTTCATACTCGACGAAGCACATTTATATCAGCCCACGCCAAGCCTCATCGGACCCGCGTCCACTTTCAATTGTTCGCGTCAAACCGCTCGACGACACCAACCGATCACGCAAACATCGGGGGACAAACGTTCTACTCTGAGCGGACATCCAGGCCCCCCCCCAACGTGATTCCGAAATCGAAACACGCTGCGTGAAGATTTCGGTTCACGACTTGGGCGGATCATGCCGATCCTTCCGATTGGAGTGCGTACGCAAGGAACGCGTCGCCTCACCCTGGTTCGTCATGCGGGGGCATACGAAATGAGAAACACAATCAATCGGCGTCAACTTTTAGTCGCCCTGGCTACCACATCCATGGTTTCACCGGCCTGGAATGCCTGGGCAGCCCCTCCGGCGGATGCCAATGGCGTCGGTGTGGTGGGTGACCCCATCCAATTGATCACCGCCAATGATTTGCCGGAGGCTCGCGTCGTTCGACTGCCACCGGTGGATGAACGTGTGAAACAAGTCGTGGTGACTTCGATCGCAATCGATCCGCGTGGCGAATGGTTGGCAGTCGCCGGCGACGACCATGTGATCCGTTTGCTTCGTCTGGAAACGCTGCAAGTCGTTCGAACCCTGGGCGACGGGCATCGCTCGGCAAGTTCCCCGATCGGGCACAGCGACATGATTCGCACGCTCGCGTTTGATGCCACCGGCAGCCGCTTGGCTTCGGCAGGCAACGATGGTCGCCTGATCATCTGGGATCGCAACGAAGACTTTTCGGTGCTGCAAGAAATCGGCTCCGCCCCCGCGCTGGCGTGCGTCAGTTTTTCTCCCGCCGGGGATCAAATGGTTGCGGTCGGTTTCGACCAAGAGGTTTTCCTGATCTCCAACCAAGCCGGCAACCGCGAGCGATTGTTTTGCGATTGCAATGATTTGCGATGTTGTGCCTACCGAGCCGATGGGGAAGCCCTGGCGATCGCTGGCCGCGATGGTCACTTGCACTTGTTCAACCCGCAAACCGGCAAACTGATTGCAGATCAACATCTGCACCAACGACGTGTCCGGGATCTGGCGTTCATGCCGAACTCCGACATCTTGGTCAGCGTTGACGAAGCTGGCGTGATCATGCGTTGGGACACCCGGACCAAAGAAGTCCTGTCCCAGCAAACGATCACCTCGGGAAGATTGTTCTCGTTGGCGATCGTCGACAGCCACCGCATCGCCGCCGCCGGCAGCGACGACGTGATTCATCTGGTCGACCTGGCAGACGACGGCCGCTCGCTGTATGTCTCCGGGCAACTCAGAGGCCATGTGGGCTCGGTGGCAACCCTCGCCGCGGTCGATGGCATGGTGTTCTCCGGCGGATTCGATGCGACATTGCGACGCTGGGACCTGAATCAGAACGCGATCGCTGACAGCAAGATTGCACTCGGAAACGACGGGTCGTCCCCGGCCAGCGAACCGACACCTCGCTAAGCCGTCGACCCCATCTCATCCTTCCACTCCTTCAGCTGACCTGAACTCCCTCGTGTTCAACTGAAATCAATGTGCGGTACAAGGAGGTACCAAACGTGATCTGGAAACGTCTCGAACGATTGCTAACACCCAACACTTCTGCTTCGACTGGGCGGAAGATGCGCATCGAGTCGCTGGAGAGTCGTCGTTTGATGGTGGCGGATCCGATCCATGTGGGATTGGTCTATCTCGAAACCGACTACTTGGAATCCGATCAAGACGTCGGCAGCGATTCCAAAGGCGACCGGTTTCTGCTTTCATTCACCGGTGGAGCCCCCGGCACCGAACTGACCGAACTGATCATCCGCACGGACAAAGACGGCGACGGGATCTCGGTTGGCGACCCGATCTTTGACACCGAAGTTGGCGGCCGCGGCAAGAATGGCGCGCACCCATTCACAGTCCAGAACATCGAAACTCTCGATGGAACTCCCGCCGATGTCACGGCGAGCGTGGACGACGGGGGGCAATTCCTGAAGCTCAACTTCCGTGGTTTCAGTGCGGGCGATCGATTGGAGTTCACGATCGACGTGGACGAAGTGCTCCGCAACCTCCCGGACCTCGAGGAATTCAACAGTCGACTCGACGTGATCACGTCCGGCCAAGAGTTCCAAGACTCGATCCTGGAAGCTCTCTTCGAAGCCCCGAACTACTACGCCGCCGAAGCCGATGCGATCTTCCTGAACGACTTTGGTGACCCAGCCCAAGAATACGGCTTGGATCTGCCACCGGATGAAGGCACCGACATCGACAGTCGGCCCAACCGCTCCGCGGCCGCGGTCGGGACCGCCACGCAAACCCCGATCCCAGCCTCCATCGGTGGTTTCGTTTATCGAGACGACAACGACTCGGGCACCAAAGACGCTGGCGAAGTGGGCCTGGGCGGCGTCACCGTGCGGTTGATCCCAGTCGACACGATCGCGCCCCAGAACCCGCTCGAAGCAAAAACCAAAGCGGACGGGTCGTACCAATTCACGAACTTGATGCCAGGTCGCTACCGCATCGTCGAAGTCGACCAGCCCGCGGATTTGGAAGACGGCCAGGACGCAGCCGGTACCATCGACGGCCAAGTGGTCGGCTCGGCGATCAATCCCGGCGACGAAATTCGCGACATCGTGCTTGGTGGCGGCGATGTCGGGGTGGAATACAACTTCGGCGAAGTCCCGCTGGGGTCGATCGGTGGCTTTGTGTACTTGGCCGCGCCCGGTGCAGACTGCGATGGCGATCACGACGCCGGCGACAGCACGCCTCTGCAAAACGTCGAAGTTCGGTTGCTCGACGAACAAGGCAAATTGGTCGCGACCACCCGGACCGGTGCCGATGGCAGTTACCTCTTCGATGACCTTCGCACAGGCGTTTACGAGATCGTCGAAATCACGCCCGACGGGTTGCTCGACGGCGGATCGCACCCCGGCGAGATTCGCACGATCGCGTCAAACATCTTCGTGCCCATTGGTGGCTCCGTCGATGGTGGACGCATCACCAACGTCGCGTTGCCTCCCGGCGGCGAAGGCCACGAATACAACTTCTGCGAAGCCGCCCCGGGAACGCTGTCGGGCGAGGTGTATCACGACCGGGACAACGATGGAAATCGAGACGCTGGCGAAGAAGCGATCCCCGGCACCGAATTGGTGCTGGTCGGTTCGGATGGAAACGTTGTCGCCACCACCATCACCGGGCCCAATGGCGAGTACAAATTCAGCGGCTTGGCAGCGGACACCTACCGCATCATCGAAACGCAACCGCTGGGATACATCGACGGCATCGACTCCGTCGGGCAAATCGACGGGACCACGGTCGGTGGGCTGGGGTCGGATTCCGACAGTTTCGTCAGCGTCACGTTGCGTCAGGGTCTGCACGGCGTCAACTATGACTTCGGCGAACGCCAACTGGCTTCGCTCAGCGGACGCGTGCACGTTGACTTCGACGAAGACTGCTTCCGGGACGATGACGAACCGGTCTTGGAAGGCGTGACCATCACCTTGGTCGACGACAGCGGCAAGCAAGTCGCTCAGACCCAAACGGACGCGGACGGTCGGTACACCTTCACCGATCTGATTCCCGGCAACTACACCGTCATCGAAACGCAACCCGACGGCTACTTCGAAGGCGGAGCCAAACCGGGTTCCGCAGGCGGCGTCAGCGAAAACGGCAGCCGAATTGGCTCGATCACCTTGACGTCGGGCGAAGTCGCCGTGGACTACGACTTCTGCGAGCGGCCACCATCGGAAATTTCCGGGGTCGTGTACGTCGATCGTGACGCCGATTGCTTCCGCGATTCAGGCGAAGAAGGCCTGTCGGGCGTTCGCGTTGAGTTGATCAACGAAGCCGGCGAGGTCATTGCGACCACGCTCACCGATGCATCGGGTTCGTACAGGTTCACCTTCCTGCCAGCCGGTTTCTACACCGTTCGTGAAATTCAACCCAGCGGGTATTTCCATGGCGGCCAAAAAGCAGGCAGCCACGGCGGCAACGATTCCCAAGCCGATGTGATCTCGACCATCGACATGGGCTGGGGCGAAACCCTGACGCAGTACAACTTCTGCGAATTGTTGCCCTCCGAGTTGTCCGGCATCGTGTACGTCGACAAAGACGCCGATTGCTTCCGCGATGCAGACGAGATGGGGCTGGCGGGCGTGATCGTGGAACTGTTCGATGAGAACGGTGCCTTGGTCGGCAGCACGACCACCGACGCCAACGGTGAATATCACTTTGGCAACTTGAAATCGGGCGTCTACACCGTTCGCGAAACGCAACCAGAAGGCTACTTCCACGGTGGACAGATGGCGGGCTCGGGCGGCGGCGATGACAGTCTGGCCGACGTGATCTCGACCATCGACATCGGCTGGGGAGAAACGCTGACCGATTACGACTTCTGCGAGCGATTGCCATCGGAGTTGTCGGGTGTTGTTTACGTCGACAAAGACGCGGACTGCTTCCAAGACCACGACGAACCGGGACTGGGCGGCGTGTTGATCGAGTTGTTCAACTCGGCCGGTGAATTGGTCACCACGACCACCACGATTGCGGATGGATCGTATCACTTTGGAAACTTGCAGGCCGGTTCCTACACCGTTCGCGAAACGCAACCGGACGGCTACTTCCACGGCAGCCAAATGGCTGGCAGCGCAGGCGGCAACGACAGCGTCGACGATGTGATCTCAACGATCCCGGTCGGTTGGGGCGAGTCGCTGACCCACTACGACTTCTGCGAAGTTCTGCCCAGCACGATCTCAGGCATGGTCTGGGCCGACACGGTTCGCAACAGCGTCTTCGACGATGGCGAGACTCCGCTGGCCAACGTGATCATCGAGTTGCGTGATGAGACCGATCAAGTCATCGCGACAACGCAGACCGACAACCAAGGTCGCTACACGTTTGATTCGTTGCCGCCGGGAACCTACTCGGTTCACGAGTCGCAACCCGATGGCTATTTCCAAGGGGGTCAGATCGTCGGCGACTTCGGCGGCCGCATCCTTCGCAGCGACGTGATCGGTGAGATCACCATCCCTGGTGGCATCAACGCGATCGGCTATGACTTCCCTGAATTGCCACCCGCAACGATCACAGGGTACGTCTTCCAAGACGGCGAGAACCTGGTGCTTCGCGAAGCCCCCAGCCCGGAAGACTTGCGTGAATACCGTGACGGCGAATTGACCGAGGACGACACTCGGTTGCCCGGCGTCACACTCGAACTTCGGAATGTGTTGGGCAGTCCCATCAACAGCTCCACCGGAGCCCTCGCGGGAACCTATGGCACGGAAACCATTCGCGTCACCACCGACGAAAATGGTTTCTACGTCTTCAGCGGTTTGCGGCCTGAAACGGTTTACTCGGTTTACCAAGTCCAACCCGCGGGCTTCATCGATTCGTTGGACACGCCCGGTACACTCGGCGGCTTGGCACTCAACGTGGCTGACTTTGTGTCCGACAGCGGCGAAGGAACATTGACGTTCCCAACGTCCGTTCAAAACCTGATGGCGGATTCATCCACCGATCCCAAGTTCGATGCGATCCTGCAATTGTTCGTGGGTGCCGGCCAGACCAGTGCCGACAACAACTTCAGCGAAATCGCCATCGAAGATCCGCCAGACGTTCCTCCTCAAGAATACCCGACCCCCGATCCGATCAGTCGCCCCTGGGTGCCCATCGAAACGTTCGAGACCCCGATCCGACCGATGGCATTTGGAATCCACCAGGATCCCCGCCAGCAATTCTTCTTTGCCGATGAATGGCAGGTCAGTTGGCACTTGAGCGTGATCAATGGTGGCTTCCCCCGCGGCGACGGTGCTGATTCGGGAATCGTTCAGGCGGATGAGTTCTCCGACAACGGCGACCTGATTCGTCCGGCCAACTACCGCACCGAGCTCGATGGCGATGGCGAAGAAGGAAGCGAACGAAAAGGCAAGCTGCCAAGTTCGCTGCTCCGCAACGATTTGATGGCGGGTTTCTGGCACATCCAAACCCCCACGGTTCGGACGCTGGCTTCACAGCCCGACTCGGGCTCTCACATCCAAATGGGACACCCCGATGCCACCGCGCTGACCGGCGACTTCGATGGCGATGGTGTTGACGAAGCGGTGTTGTTCATCGGTGGACAATGGTTCGTGGACCTCAACGGCAACGGCAAATGGGACGCCGGCGACCTCTGGGTTCGCCTCGGAACGGAACTCGATCGCCCCGTGGTGGGTGACTGGGACGGCGACGGCAAAGACGATGTCGGGATCTTCGGACGACGCTGGGAAAACGACTGGGCTCGGATCCGCCGCGACCCCGGTTTGCCCGACCCAGCCAACACACGTCGACGTGGCCTGACACGTGAGGAATTGGTCCCCCGTGAAACCACTGCCAACGAAGATCAACAACGCATGTTGATGCGTGGCGAAGACGGGGGACTGTTGGCCGATGCGGTGGACCACGTCTTCCAGTACGGCGAACAAGTCGACACACCCATCGCCGGCGACTGGAATGGCGACGGCATCGACCAAATCGGTGTTTTCCGTGGCGGCCAGTGGTTGCTCGATGACGATGCCGATGGTCGCTGGACTGGCAAAACCAAACCGCACGACTTTGGTCGTCCCGGTGACGAGCCGATCGTGGGCGACTTCGACGGCGACGGCATCGATGAAATCGGTGTGGTTCGAGGCGATGTCTGGATCATCGACAGCGATGGGGACCGCAAGCTGACGGCCAACGACAAACGCATTGTCGTGACCCGAGAGTCAGCGGATTCTCAACCGATCGTGGGTGATTTCAACGGCGACAACAAGGACGAACCTGGCTACTACACCGACGCCAGCTGATCGCTGACACCGTTGGACGCTCGGCCTTCGTTGGTGCATCAGCCAATCGATCCCAACCCGAAGCGTCAGCGAGTGGACCAGCGGATCAATCCACCAGTCAGGGTCGCGAAACTCCTCAAGATTTTCGACTTGCTTGACGAAATCCCGAAAGTCTTGACGACTTCCGCTACGGTGCTGAACCGCATCGTTGACGCTGACGCACCGCTGGTGTTCGGCCTTCGTTGGTGCATCAGCCAATCGATCCCAACCCGAAGCGTCAGCGAGTGGACCAGCGGATCAATCCACCAGTCAGGGCAGCGAAACTCCTCAAGAGTTTCGACTTGCTTGACGAAATCCCGAAAGTCTTGACGACTTCCGCTACGGTGCTGAAATCCCGAAAGTCTTGACGACTTCCGCTACGGTGCTGACCCGCAACCCGTTTGAACGTGGCTTTGACAGAGCCCACCCTCTTCCTCTTTGATTGAGTTCTTTGATGTCAGATCGCATTGTCCTTCGCACGGGTGAATCCCTTGTCGCCGGTGGCCCACCCTTCACCGCTGCGGAACCCGAAGTCGTCATTGGCGAACTCGACGGCCCCGTTGGCACCGCCCTGGCCACTTTGACGGGTGACCAATCGATGGGTCACTCCAAAGTCTTCGCGATTCTGAACACCGACATCCAAGTCCGTCCGGTGACATTGTGCGTCAGCAAGGTGACGGTCAAAAACAGCCGTTACACCAACATTCTGATGGGCACGGTCCAAGCCGCGATCGCCAACGGAGTTTTGGATGCCGTTCGCGCCGGCGACCTCCCCAAGGAAAAAGCCAACGACCTCGGCATCATTTGCAGTGTGTGGTTGAACCCCGGTGTCATCGATGACGACAACTTGGATCACAAGGCCTTGTTCGATATTCACCGTCGCGCGATGACGCAAGCGATTCACAAAGCGATGAACAACGAGCCGTCGATCGATTGGTTGCTCGAAAACCAAGACAAGATCACCCACAAGTACTACCAAATGGGTCTCGACGGCAAAATCTAATTCGCCATCGGCAAAGTCGTCGATGGGCTCCGTCCAATCGACGAGCCCTGCGGCGAAGTTTGGTTTTGGAATTCCATCCGTCGCGGAAGTCGTCAAGACTTTCGGCGATTCAGGATGCAAATCGATACCTTGGACGAGTTCCGCGACCCGAAAACGCAAGCCGCTCTGCGATCGCCGATTTGCTTCCGAACGATTGCGTTACCGGAACAGCGAACCGTTGGCAGGCTCTTCACTTGTCGGACCGTTCAGGGCGGCGATCCATTCAGCCGGGTCGTCGCCCAGGTCTTTCCCGGTGCTCTCACGAAGCGTTTCGAGCACCAAGTCTTGCGTGGCAGGATCTCGGTCTTGAAGGGCCAGCTTGAGCGAATTGGTTGAGATCTCGCCGGGGTGCTTGCCCAGCGCCGCGATGGCGGCGTGGCGGACGTCTTGGTCTTGGGATTCTCCTGCGATCGAGGCCAACAACTGCGCCGCCCGTTCTTCGGGCCGCTCACCCAACGCACGGCAAGCTTCCATGCGAACCTTCAGGTTGTCGTCTTGCAGGCCTTTGGCAACCAAATCCAGCGTGCTCGCGTCTTTCGAACGCCCGGCGGCCAAGATCGCCAATCGACGCATCTCGGCGCTGGGATCGTTTTCATAGATCTGTTCCAGGTGCGGTGTCCAAGTCAGCTGGCGTTCTTCCGGCATGGCGATCATCGAATCCGCCAGCGACTGCAGTTCGTTGCGACGCTTGTGATCCGTCACCCCGATCGCCTCATCCGCCTTCCACTGACGCATCGTGAAGTAGGGATTGGCATGCTTGAGTGCATACATGGGGCCATCGTGACAGCCTCCGCACAGCACCAAAACAGGGGCCGTCAGGAGGACAGACATCAACGGAACGATCGACTGGAAAAGGCGACTCGCCATGCGGTTCATCCGAGACGGGAAGATTCATTGAACAATTCAACCTCCGACGTAGCAAATCCGCGTGGATGAGAAAAACCCCAATTCACCCCCGAAACGTTTCACGCCAGTGTTTCACAAGAGCGGAGCTCAGCCTCCATCAGCCTGTTCGACCTCGCCAACGGGAACACGCCGGAGGCGTTCAAGAGAGTAGCCGGCGGTCGAGCGAAGCGAACACCGCCGGAGGCTGCGACATCCTCCGGGCTCGTCCACGACTTCTCCCGACTGAATCCTCGAAGAACCGATCGAACGGCGCAAAAGGAGCCGGTCCCCGGTTAGGCAACGCCCACCGGGAAGACTATCCTTTTTTCGCTCGGGAAGAGGTCCAGTGAGCCGTCGACTCAGTGCTGGATCGCTGCTCCCAGACTGCCAATCCCAGATCAACTTGGAATCTCAACCATTGTCATCCCGCGGAACGAAAAGACCCTTCGAATCTCTTGATGGACTGCAGCAGTTGACATGTCAACTCCTCGCCGTCGCTTGGGGCCCGGTCGACCTGTCCGATCTATCGAAAATGGTGCGAAAAGCGCTGCCTTGCTTGACCAAGCTTGGCAAACCAGGACCTCCCAAGATCACCCAGGCCGTCATCAAGCCGATGATGAGTCAACTGCGAAACAACGGCTACATTCAGCTTCCATCCAGCACCAAATTCCAAATTCGGCCGTCCCTGGGCGATGCGATTCTGAGATCATCGATCCACGAAGGTACGTTCTCGGATCTGGTGGCCATCGTGAACGCATTTCACAAATCACACCGATACTCCTGGGAGCGACATCAGCCTTCAGACAAACTAAAGCAACAACGGATCGCATTCTATCAAGGCGATTTGGAGGGCTACTTCGACCATGCCTCAGAGGACGCGGTCCAAGCACGAACACTGGGCCTGCTGACGCCCTTTGACGAGACCGTCTACGAAGGCCTGCCTTTCGAACTTCAAGATGCCTACTGGCGGGTCTTCGGACCGCCCCTGTTGCACACGGCGAATGGCTCGGCGGCGATGATCGATCACGTCGAAGCTTGGTTGAAACGCTCGTCCCCCGAGGACGAGGCTGCCATTTCGGTGGGTGTCGATTTATTGTTTGCCGCGGGCCGCGTTGCCGCTTTGCAGCCGTTGGCGGAACTGCTGAAACACCAACGCCCCGAAATCCTTGGGCTGGTCTGCCTGCTGCATGGTGACCAGGATCAAGCGATCCAACACTTTGCCACCGCCATGCCAACTGCATCGCGAAAGAAAGGCTCGTCCTCGACGGCATGTCAAACCTTCGCCGGACTTCACTACCCGCTGCTATTGCTCCGGCAGTCCGATCCCCGAGCGACCGCAACGGCTGCCAAGATCATCCAACGACGCATCAAGCAATTGGATCAAGATCTGCTGCAAGGATGTGACGCCGTGTTGAGCGGGTGCGACTTTTTAGGCGACCCGGGACTGGCCCAATCCATCCAAACCAGTTGGACCGATGATGCCTCGCGCCCCTTGGCAACTTTGCTCAGCGGTTATGCGCGTGAAATTTGTTTCAGCACGGAACAAGCAGCCCGTGAACTGAAAAACCTTGCCAAAGTCAGCGAGTTGTATCGCGTCTCGGGAATGGATTGGCTGGCGGCCGAAGCGATGACCCTCGCCAACCGGCTCAAACCAAATCAATCGACTGCGAAAATGATTGCGAAACTGTACCACGCCACCGGCACATCACCGATGGCCGGTCAGTTCGAGCGAACACCCATTTGGAAAACACAACTCGGCGCCTTGCAAGCTTTTGCGGCCAGTTACCAGCCCGCGTCTCCCTCAGCCAAGCAGCCAGGCTCCGCGATACCGGAAGAGCAAAACCGTCTGGCGTGGTTGGTGACCATTGCGACCGATGACCGTCCTCTCGATTGTCGACCGGTTCACCAAAGCTATGGCAAAAAGGGCTGGTCCAAAGGTCGCCCCATTGCTCTGGAGCGAATCCATGACCCGAGTCGACTCGCCGAGTTTGATTTCCTGAAGCCAGAGGATCGAAAAATCTGCGGTTCGCTCCGTTGCGACATTTCACGCGATCCCTACGGGTACACGGAACGTTACTACTACTTTGAAACCGCGTTGTTGGTCGATGCCCTGGTCGATCACCCCTGTCTGTTCATGGACGACGACTCCCGATCGCCAATTGAAATTGAAAAGGGGCAGGCTCGTTTGGTGGTCGAGCAATCGCCCGAGGGTGGCGCCACGATTTCCTTGTCACCTCGACCAACATCCCGTGACTGTCATTTGCTGGTGCAACGCGAGAGCACGTCGAAGTTTTCGATTGTTCAATTCAGCGACGCGCAGTTGAAACTGGCGTCCATGTTGTCCGACGGTTTAACGGTGCCCGACTCCGCCGTCGATCAACTGCTCGACGCGGTGCGGCCACTGGCACCGATCGCGCCGTTGCATTCGGAGATCGAAGTCGCCGCCGAGGGTGCGGAGCAAGTCGTCGCTGACAGCGCCATTCACGCTCACTTGACGCCTTACGATCAAGGCCTGCAAATCACCTTCTTCACTCGCCCCTTTGGTGACAGTGGCGGTTTCTTCGTTCCGGGTCAGGGCAGTCGAACGGTCGTCACCAAGGTTGACGGTCAGATGCGATCGACTCGCCGGGATTTGGAGGCGGAAACAGACAGCCTTCGTGCGGTGCAAAACGATTGCGACTTCCTGGGTGAGCAGGCCAACGTCGAGGTCATCGATCTGCCCACTGCGGCGGAGGCTCTCGAAGCGCTGCTGGAACTGGAATCGCTGGTGGAAGAATCACGTTTGACGTTGCACTGGCCCAAGGGGCAAGCCTTTCAAATCGCCGGGTCCGCGGATGAGTCGGACTGGAAGATCAAGATCGACGGGGGCCAGGATTGGTTCGCCGCTTCGGGCAAACTGCAGGTGGACAACCAATTGGCCATCGAGATGATGGATCTGCTGGAGATGGCGAGCGCCAGCACATCCCGATTCGTGCAACTCAACGACGGTCGATTTGTGGCGCTCACCGAACACTTTCGCAAGCGACTGGAAACGATGGCCGCGTACACGGATCGCCGCCAAGACGAAGTGCGGTTCCCCACCATTCGCACCACCGCGATCGCCGAACTGACCGGCAACACTGACCTGATCGCCGACCAACAATGGAAGACGCAGATCAAGCGAATCGAATCGGCCGACCGCGTGCGACCGAAAGTTCCCAAGACGCTGGACGCAGAACTCCGCGACTACCAAGTCGACGGCTTCAAATGGATGTCCCGTTTGGCTCACCTGGGCGCGGGTGCCTGCCTGGCCGATGACATGGGATTGGGGAAAACGCTGCAGTGCCTCGCCGTTCTGCTCCACCGCGGCAAATCCGGCCCAGCCTTGATCGTCGCGCCGACATCGGTGGCCGCCAACTGGGTTTCCGAAATCGCACGCTTTGCACCCTCGCTGCGCCCGGTCCTGTTCAGCGAAGCGGATCGCGAGACGGTCATTGAGTCCTTGGGAAAACGAGACCTGCTGATATGCAGTTATGGTTTGCTGGCCAACGAAGCGGAAAAATTGCAATCCCGACGTTGGCAGACGCTGGTTCTCGACGAAGCCCAAGCGATCAAGAACGCAGACACCAAACGCAGCGAAGCAGCGATGGGACTCGAAGCGGATTTCCGAGTCGTGCTCACCGGCACACCCATGGAAAACCATCTGGGTGAACTGTGGAACCTGTTTCAATTCATCAACCCAGGACTACTCGGTTCCTCGGAGTCGTTTCAAGAACGCTTTGCCGTTCCGATCGAACGCGATCATCGCCGCGACGTCCAGCGACAACTCAAGCAATTGATCGCGCCGTTCATTCTGCGACGGACGAAGTCCCAAGTTTTGGATGAACTCCCACCGCGAACCGAAATCACCGTGCCGATCGAATTGGGTGACAAGGAAGCCGCGATGTACGAAGCCATTCGTCAAAAGGCACTCCAAAACTTGGAGGACAGTGACGACGACCGACCCATGCACATCAAGATCCTGGCGGAACTGATGCGTCTGCGCCGGTTCTGTTGTCATCCCGATTTAGTCGACGCCAACGCAGGCCTGAAAGCAGCAAAACTCGAACGCTTCACTGAAACGGTGACGGATCTGATCGAGGGCGGTCACAAGGTGTTGGTGTTCAGCCAGTTCGTCGGCCACCTGCAACTCTTGAGAGACCGACTCGATGAACGAAAGATTTCATATCAGTACCTGGACGGCAGCACGCCCGCGAAGAAACGCAAGACCAGCGTGGATGCCTTCCAGGACGGCGAAGGCGACGTGTTCTTGATCAGCTTGAAAGCCGGGGGCGTGGGGTTGAACCTGACGGCGGCCGACTACGTGATCCACATGGACCCCTGGTGGAATCCCGCCGTGGAAGACCAAGCCTCCGACCGCGCCCACCGGATGGGACAACAGCGGCCCGTGACGGTGTACCGATTCATCACCACCGGAACGGTCGAAGAGCGGATCTTGAAACTCCATGAAAGCAAACGCGACCTCGCCGACAGCCTGCTCGAAGGCACCGAGTCATCCGCCAAACTCACCGCCAAAGAACTCATGAAATTGATTCAGTAGCGAGACCGCCCGTCACCTCTCCCCCAGTTTCGCTGGGGCGAGACAACACCCAAGTCACCTCTCCCCCAGCTTCGCTGGGGGCAAGAAAACGCCCAAGTCACCTCTCCCCCGGCTTCGCCGGGGGAGAGGTCGAACGGGCCGATTGAGGCCCTGTTCGGGTGAGGGGGCTCCACACAGCAAACCCACGTGATTGGCGTCACCTCGCACTGCGCGAACAGGTTCGACATTCCATCGAACGGCTGAGATCTTCTCGCCGTTCAGCCTGATTGGCTGCCAGCGTCGCCGATCGTCACCTGCAGATCGGCGCCCACCGCCTGCGTATCGAAGTCGTGCAGTGTCGAAGGTCGTCGGCCAGGTTGGACCTGGCTTGGCGAATCGGAGTGCCGGCAATCGAGCTGGCCGCCATTTCGCTCGGGTTTCCCAACAGATTCCCATTCGCGAGGGAGGGACCACGAAGTGGTCCAAGACGGTAGCCGGTGGTCGAGCGAAGCGAACACCACCGGACAACGAAAAATGGCTCATCCGACGGAAGCGTGCGCGGCACCCTGACTTCAGGTTTTTGGAGGGATTTCTCCGATGCGCCGAAGGTGCTTCGCGGCCCACCGGCATGCTCGCCATGCCGGTGGGCTGTTTTCAACACGGGCGCCGTCCATCATTGAACATTCGGACATCGGTGCATGCCTTGAAAACCTCGGGCGCACCCTTCCGTCGGATGAGCCCGAAACAATCCCGGGGGTTTGGGGGCTGGCCCCCAAGTGCACTGGCATCGTTCACTGATCCGTTGACAAAGTTGTCTCAATCTCGTTGACACATTCCGTTTTCCGCCACTCAAGAACTGATGCAATCCAAGCCTGGCGGACGTTCGCATGAATCCGTTGGGGTAGAATCAGGCGAAAGTCACTTGGCGACATATCCGAAATCTGGAGGCAATTCCATTGAGTGAAACGGCTCAAGAAACCAGCTCGCGCTACGTGCATGACATCGTCCCTCAACTGAACAGCGGGGATGTGTTGTCGCATGATGAATACCTCCGCCGGTATGAAGCGGCGCCCGAAAAACTCAAGGCCGAACGAATCAACGGAAGGGTTTATCTGATGAACGCCCTGCGAGCGACAACCCATGGCGACCCACATTCCATCTTGAATTTTTGGCTCAGCACATACGCGATGCATGCCCCCAATCTTGTCGTGTCCGACAACGCGACTGTGTTCTTGGGGTCCGATCATGAACCGCAGCCTGACCTCTGCATGCGGCAGCAAGTGGGCGGCTCGACTCATCTCAATCACGAAGGCTATCTCGTCGGCCCGCCCGAGCTGATCGTTGAAATCGCGGGGTCCTCCGCCAGCTATGACTTCGGCGAAAAACGTGAGGTGTACGAGGCCGCTGGCGTCGGTGAATACTTGATCTTCGAAACACTCGAAGGTCGCATCGAATGGTGGCACCACGATGGCAACCAGTTTATCGCTGCACCGCGCGATGCCGACGTTTTCAAAGGCGTGACCTTCCCAGGCCTGTGGCTCGACGGTGACGCGTTCCGCGCCGGGGACCGGTTTCGCTTGACCGAAACCTTGCAGCGCGGCATTCAATCCGTCTGAATGCGTCTTGTGTTGCCCGATTGGTCGGGAACCTATCGGCACCATCTGGATGCCGAACCACTCGACTCATTGGGAACCGGAACTCAAGGCATTGTTTTCGCAGCACTGCGTCCACGATATCCGTTCGTTTTCACAGTCATGTTTCATCTCCGGCAGGTGGCCTGCGACCGCGAAGTCAGCGTCTCCCTTCGCCTGCAAGACTTGGATGTCCAGGAAGTCTGCGGCCACCCAATCCCGGAACTGCTTCACCACGATGACGAATTGCTTCCCACTCGGTCCTAACCAGCTACTTGCCCGCTGCTCGCTGGTAGACGATTTCCATCACCTTGACCTTCTTGCCATCGATCATGCTGTGCATGGTTGTCGTGCGTTTGTCGGTGCCTTGGTAGACCGTTGTCACCGTGCCCGTTGATGGTTTGCCCTGCATGTCGACTCCCTTGGTCTGCAGCGTCATCGTCTTGGTCTTGGGGTCGTAAGTGCCCTTCATCTGCGTGGCCACGGGCGTCATCGAATCGATCCAACTGCCAACGTACTGCTTCGACGCAGGGTCGTAGCCAACATGGCCCCGTCCTTCGAACACTTCCCCGCCGAATTCGCCCTTGAAACTGCTGACCAGCCAAACCTGGCCCAGCATCTTGTTCTCTTCCGTGCCTTCGGAAACCATTTCCTGTCCCATGCCGTGCATCGTCACTTTGGCATCCCAGGTCCCAGCGTCCATTTGAAGAACGTCCTTGGGCAACATCTCCTGAGCCAATGCCGACGTCCCTTGCCAGCCAACCAAAACCATCAAGCAAACACTGAACATTCGCATCGCAACCACCTCTTGAGAAGAAACAAAACCGCTTGCAACAAGCCTGTGTTTATACTCGCTTTGCTTCCCGCAATGGAGAACTGCAACCAATGCTTGAAACCTTGCAGCACGGCAATCAGTTCACGCTGAGCCAATGCAGCCGTCACCTGCTTCAACACTCACGTCAACGGAACCGTTTTCACCGGTGACAGACTGAATGTTGACATCGAGAAAACGTCGCAGCACTTCGATGTGAGTTTGACAGTGCGGGGACAGGGGCCCGGTGCGAAACTCACTGCGGTGCCCGTTGCGCGCCGCCAAGCCCATCGGTAACAACAGTTGATCGGCGAGGAACACACCCACGGGCGCGTCGCTGGCCAAGTGAGCACGGGCCTCACGCAACGTCGCCCGCGCCACCTGCTCCGCTTTGACTCCGATCTTGCCAAACCCAATGATCAATTCACGGACGTTGTCAAACCCCAACTCGATCATCACGACATTGCCCGGACCACCGGCTTGCGGAACATCGAGCACCTGGAATGCCTTCTTGTCCCAGCCGGTTTTTCGTGCGATCAGGTCACACTCACGTTCGCCCACCGATGTTGGAATCTTGGAAACCAATGCGGTGACTCTCGGTTGCAGTTTCCCGACTCGATCCGTCAACGTGAGTCCTTTGATCCCAGTCGAGGGCGTGACCTTCAGCACCACCCGCCCACCACCGGCGGGATAAAACCCGTGGGATTCAATGTCGGCTTCGACATTCGCATTCATCCGAGCCAACAACGGCAGGTAGCAACGCAAGAAGAAATCAAATGGCGGTGCCCACGCTGCGTGCGTCCCACCGCCAATCTCGATCGTGGATGGTGCATCCGCGTGCAGAAGAACCGGCAGGATGGTCTGCGCCACCAGGATCGCACTGCCCGCGGAACCCACTTCAAAGCGATGGTCGCCGCCCGACAATTTGCCAGGCACCAAAGTCAATTCATTCGAGCCCAGTTGGTCACCGTCCACGTCCCCCGAACACACCGCTTGGATCGCCCGCACACCGGCCAGATGCTGACGCAGCAGCCCCGGTTTCTGGCGACCGCCGCGAATGTTGGTGAGGCGAACGGGCTGGCCCGTGACCGCCGCGAGGGCGAGCGAAGAGCGGACAATCTGCCCGCCTCCTTCGCCCTCGTTTCCATTGATTTCAATCATCTGCTTTGCTCGCATCCTTGATCACAAACCGGGCTTTCAAACGAGCCACTTCGCTTGCCAATCCAGCGGACTTGACCGACCGCAGGACTTCATTGAAATCCTTGTATGCCGCGGGGGCTTCGTCGATCGGGTACTTGCGGCAATTGCTCAAAATATCGTTGGAATCAAATTCCGAATCCACCGTCGCTTGATCCAGCACACGTTTGGCGTGACGTCGTCCGAGCGTCCGTCCCGCACCATGGTTGACGCTGTAACAAGACGCCGACGCACCTTCCTCGGCCACCATCACGGCTGACCCATCGCGTGGATTTCCCGGCAACAGAATCGGGTGCCCGGATTTTGCAAACGGGGTGTTGGCGAGTGAATGATGCCCACCCGGTATCGCTCGCGTGGCTCCCTTTCGATGCACCCAGGCTGGTTGATTGCCCACGATTTCCTTTCGAGCGATGTTGTGACTGATGAAGTAAACCAGGTTCCCGCGGGTTCCCGGAATCACTTCCTGGAACGCTTCCAGTACGAGAGCATTGATCAGCAAATGGTTCACGGTCGCGAAGTTCGCTCCCAAGGCCATGTCATCGAGGTAGTCATTCGCTTCCTCGGTTCCCAAAGGAGCGTAGACCAATTGGCGATCGCCCGCAGGCAGCGGAATCCCCCACCGATCGAACTTGTCTTGCAAGGTACGGAATTGGCCCGACGCCAAGTTGTGTCCGAACCCGCGCGATCCACAGTGCGACAGAAACGCCACGTTTCCATCGATCAGACCAAACGTTTGAGCCACTTCACGAGCACGGTCGTCATCGCCAACTTCCACCACTTCGCATTCACCGAAGTGGTTCCCGCCTCCGTACGACCCCAGTTGCTGCATCTTGTCGCTGAAGTTGCTCATGTGGCGATGCCCCAGAATCGTTTCGAGTCGATTCTCGAGTGCCAACTCCGTGTCATCGTGTCCAACATGGTGCGAGTCTTCGCAGCGGTGCGACCAACTGGTCGGGATCCCCAGAGCGCGGCACACATCGTCGCTTGCGCCCTCGGTCACCAATTGCTTCCCAAGGGTTCGGTTGACATGCCGTGCCTTGGTCACGCTGCGTTGCCCTTTTCCAGCGCCCGTCGGCGTGCGTTGGCAGATCGCCGAAATCAAGGCTCGACGAACCTTGCGGTCCTCGATCGCTTCGGCGGGAAGATCCAATTGCAACAAGCTCATCGAACACTTGATGTCGACACCGACCGGACCGGGATAAATGTGAGTGGGCGAAACCATCACGCAACCCACTGGTGCTCCGTAACCACAGTGCGCGTCAGGATTCAAAACCAGATCGGTGACGCCGGGGGCCAATCGCGAATTGACGGCCTGTTGCAAGCACAAGTCGTCGAAGGTTTCTCGAATGGACTCGGTTCCGAAAACCCGAATCGGCGCGGTCGTTTCCGTCCGCAGCAGCGCGGTCGCTTCGCCGGTCGAAACCATTCCGGGGCCGGAGTACTTGAAGCGCGAATCCGGGGTGGAGCGAGTCTTGGTCGATGTCGTCATGGAAGCCTCGAGCTGAAGAAATTCGATGGGTGATGCGGGTTTGCTTAAGCACCGCCCGTGCCAAACCTCCACCAGAACACGCAAGACACTCCCTGACAGGGACTTACGGAAAAAGCGAGCAATCAGCACCTGGAACAGAACCACCTCTCGCGTATACAAATCGCTAGTGAATTATACTGTGGGATATGAACAAGAAATGCGTTGTCATCGGCCTGCTCGGCGTCCATCTCGACCAACCCCGCAAATCTCGCGATCGGTGGGGCACCTGGCGTCCCTCGGTGGCGATCTGCCAGCAGGATGACTTGATCGTCGATCGGTTCGAGCTGATCGCCGAACGTCGTTACTCCAAGCTGGCCGACCAAGTTGTTCAAGACATCGAGACCGTCTCCCCGGAAACGTCCGTGCGAGTGCATCCGATCGCGTTGAAAGACCCGTGGGACCTGGAAGAGGTCTACGCGGGACTGCATCAGTTCTCTCGCGACTACGCCTTCGACACGGACGCCGAAGACTACTTGGTTCACATCACCACCGGGACCCACGTCGCACAAATCTGTCTGTTCCTGTTGACGGAGTCCCGTCACTTGCCGGGGCGTTTGATCCAAACGTCGCCGCCGCCAGCGAGAGGTCGGTCCAAGCAACAGGAGGCAGCCTCGGTGCAGGGGACGTTCCAGATCATCGACTTGGATCTGTCCCGCTACGACGAACTGGCCAAACGCTTTGGGCAAGAACAAGACGAAGCACGCTCCATCCTCAAACACGGCATTGAAACCAAGGACCCGTCCTTCAATGCACTGATTGACCGGATCGAGCGAGTGACCCTGGCCACGAAGGCACCGATCTTGATGTCCGGTCCGACTGGGGCAGGCAAAACGCAACTTGCGAAACTGGTTTACGAACTCAAGCACAGCCGGCGACAGGTCAGTGGCCCGTTCGTCGAAGTCAACTGCGCGACGATCCGAGGCGAACAGGCCATGTCGACGCTGTTCGGTCACACCAAGGGAGCCTTCACGGGAGCAAGCTCCGCGCGGGCGGGACTGCTGAAATCCGCCGATGGCGGCATGCTGTTCCTCGACGAGATCGGTGAACTGGGGCTGGATGAACAAGCAATGATGTTGCGTGCGATCGAAGAGAAGGAATTCACGCCGGTCGGATCCGACCAAAGCATCCGCAGCGACTTTCAATTGATCGCGGGAACGAATCGTGACTTGATGTCCGAAGTCAGTGCGGGCAGGTTTCGGGAAGACTTGTTGGCCAGAATCAACCTTTGGTCATTTCGATTGCCCGGACTCAGCGAACGAAGAGCTGACATTGACCCCAACCTGGACTACGAGTTGCAGCAATTCACGCGTGACTCCGGGCAGAAGGTCACGATCAGCACAGAGGCTCGCAAAGCGTTTGTCGATTTCGCCCTGGACCCGGCCACACCTTGGAACGCCAACTTTCGCGATCTCAATGCGGCCGTGACGCGGATGGGGACGCTTGCCGAAGGCGGACGCATCACGATCGAATTGGTGACCGAGGAAATCGCCAGACTGCGATCGAGCTGGCAGGTCGCCGATGCCCACCGCGAGGACACGTCCATCTTGGCCAGCTGCTTGGATGAAACCCAAGTCTCGAAACTGGATCGCTTCGATCGCGTGCAGCTCGCCGAGGTCATTCGGGTTTGCCGCCAAAGCCGATCGCTGTCACAAGCCGGCCGAACCCTGTTTGCCGAGTCACGCAAAGCCAAGGCCAAACCCAACGACGCCGATCGCTTGCGAAAGTACTTGCAGCGTTTCGGTTTGAGCTGGAACGAACTGCTCTGAACGTGGGACGCTGGTCTCGGGGCTTCCGCTCCGAGCTAAGCAGGTACGCTGGTGTCATCGGGTATGTGAGCCGCTGGCGTTAGCCACGGTTTTCACGCACAACCGGGGCTAACGCCCAAACGGCTCACATGGTTGTGCTTGATCACTCCTGCCGACCTGCTTAGTGTTGACGGCGCCTCCGGGGCGAATTTGCGTCCAAGGCTCCGGAAGAGACCTCGTGGATCGAGGTCGTGCAGTTTTTAAGTGCAGTGCTCATCAAATCTTGCGAACCCCGCCCGTGAAACGGGAGGGGTCGAGAAACGAGCCTTCAGCAAGGTTTTCGGGGGAGGGCAATTCATACTGCGATCCCATGCTCGTGCCCCCTCCCTCGCGGACGCCTGAACGGCGTCGCTCGACCTCCCCTGAAACTTCGTTTCAGGGGAGGTGCGACAAGTAAAAACCAACTCAAAAACGGCATCAAAAAAAACTGCACGGCCTCGATCGCTCGGGGTGGAAGCCCCGAGATGGCTGCGCAAGCTTCATCCTGACGAATCCTTCTTTCCCCTTGCCAACCAAGCGTCGGCGACCACGGTGTCCCAGACCAACTGAATGACGTGGTAGATGATCATTGGCAACACGCTGACCCCCAGATCCATGGACGTTTGCAGGCCAATCGCGAGCGTCTTCTGGCTGGCCGAGAACCCCACGGCGATCTGTGTCTCGGGACCGCGTCCCAGCACCCACCGGGTGAAGAGGATTCCGGCCAACAAACACACCAAGTGAATCGCAGAGGCAGTCGCGATCAGTTGAGCAAAGACCGCCATCCCGCCTTCCTCGGTGATCGAGGCCAGCTTGTCGGCGGTGGTCACGGCACCGAACACCACCATGGTCAGGATGCCGCCCTGAGCCGCCCAAGACAACCTTGGCTTGGTTCGATCCGCCCACTCGGCCCACCCTCCCAGACGCATGCCCTGGGCCAAGGTCAGCGGAGCCACCACCACCAATCCCAACTTGATCGCTTGATCGGCCAACGTCCGGCCGCCCGCTCCAGCGGCCCCCGCCCCCAATTCCGCCACCGCCACCGCCTGCAGACCACGGGTGAGCTCCGCCACGGCTTCGGTCTCCGACACCCACCACCATCCCAGCGGGATCACACCGACGCAGGCGAGATTGGTCACCACCGTGGTCAGCATCGGGATCGAATCATCCCCCCCGGCGCGGCGCGTCCACACCATCGCCGAGGCGAGCGTGCAAGGCACCAATGAAGCCACGTAGAACGACAACCTCCATTCCGGAGCCAGCCATCCCGCAATCCACCAAGCCGCCACAGGCACCGCCAGCGTGTTCAGGCCGACCGCGGCCAGCACCGCCATGGGTCGCCGCACCGCATCCGTCACGGATCGCAACGGCAGCGTCATTCCCGATGCCCACATGACCGCAAACACGACCGCGCCGCGAAGCCATTCCTGCTCCGCGACCGGACGAAGCACGTCGGCGGCGGTGAAACCAATCGCAAACAACACCGCCAACGTCAGAAGAAACCCGTGCCGTCGTCCCCAGGCAAAAATCGGATTCATTCGGATCAAGCCTGGTTGGCGGCGGCTTGCTTCGCTGCTGCCACCGCTTTCGCGATCACGTCGCGAGACTTCTGGCAGCCTTCCGCGGCGACCTGCTCCGCAGGCAGCTTCCAATACCCTGGGTTGAACAACTCCAGCGAGAACGTGCCAGCAAATCCATTGCGAAGCAACATCGCGATCGTGCCCACCAAGTCACACACCCCATCGCCCGGGTACACCCGGTCTTTGTCGGCGATCACATCAATCCCGGGCTGAGCGGGATAGTCGTTGATATGGAACAACGGCATGCGGGACGCTTCGATCATCCCCAATGACGACATCTCATTGCCGCCTTTGTAAATGTGATAGAAATCAGGCAGCACCGCCGCGGACGGATGAGCCGCGGCCGTCGAAACGTAAGCCAACTCCGCCAGGCGATGCAGCACCGGCGAGAACCCCCAGAGTTCCAACAACGGCGTCACGCCCATCGTGTCCCCGAGTTCCAAGATGGCCCGGTAACGTTCGCCGATCGTCTCGAGCGAGGGTGCACCGCCTTCGCCAAGTTCTTCGGTCCGATGAACTCCAATCGGAGGTGCGGCCATTTGCTTGCCACCGAGCGCTGCCACCAACTCCATGTCCCGCTTGGCTTCGTCCAAACCGGCTTGGCGTTCCGCGGGATCGTCCACGATCCAACGGGCAAATCCGATCGCCCCGACAACATTCAATCCCGTGTCGTCGAGCTGTTTCTTCAAATCGGCAACGCTACCGCCGCCATCCACGTGACTTCGCAGATCACGGATCCACGGCTCGATGCCATCAAATCCAGCTTTCGCAACCACCTCGATTTGCTGAGGCACGGTCAAGTTGTGCCCACGCAGCGTGCTGGTGTTCATCGCCAGCGGTGGCACCGAAATCATGTCCATCAAGTTCGTCTTGGCAGCAAGCATCGTGCGTGACTCTCCCGCGAGAAGTTGAGTGGCGGGCAGAGCCGCCGCTGCGACAGTGGAGGCCGCCAACAACGCTTGGCGACGAGGAATGGGGTTCGACATCAAGGCAGCATCCTGAGGAATGAAAACCCACAGTGTATTTCAATCCGAGGGCGAGCGGTCGGTTTCCCACGAACCGCCGACGGTTTGGGTCATTCTGCTACTTCACAAGTCGCTTGCAACAGCGAAAGGTTCGGGTAGCGAAACTCGTCAAGAGTTTCGTTTGGCAGCACGAATTCCCGAAAGTCTTGACGACTGTCGCTACTCGGGATCTGCGCAAGCCGCTCCGAGCAGGTCGTAGCTCCACTGCCGCGTGCGACCACCACCGGATGGAGAAAGGCTCGGGTAGCGAAACTCGTCAAGAGTTTCGAGTGGCAGCACGAATCCCCGAAAGTCTTGACGACTGTCGCTACTCGGGATCTGCGCAAGCCGCTCCGAGCAGGTCGTAGCTCCACTGCCGCGTGCGACCACCACCGGATGGAGCAGGGCTCGGGTAGCGAAACTCGTCAAGAGTTTCGAGTGGCAGCACGAATCCCCGAAAGTCTTGACGACTGTCGCTACTCGGGATCTGCGCAAACCGCCCCGAGCAGGTCGTAGCTCCACTGCCGCGTGCGACCACCACCGGATGGAGAAAGGTTCGGGTAGCGAAACTCGTCAAGAGTTTCGAGTGGCAGCACGAATCCCCGAAAGTCTTGACGACTGTCGCTACTTGGGATCTGCGCAAACCGTCCCGAGCAGGTCGTAGCTCCACTGCCGCGTGCGACCACCACCGGATGGAGAAAGGTTCGGGTAGCGAAACTCGTCAAGAGTTTCGTTTGGCAGCACGAATCCCCGAAAGTCTTGGCGACTGTCGCTACTCGGGATCTGCGCAAGCCGCCCCGAGCAGGTCGTAGCTCCACTGCCGTGTGCGACCACCACCGGATGGATCCGGAACAAAGCGAGTCCCGCCCGCAGATTCAGGATCGCAAATCATCTGGGTCTGCCCATGCAAACAACTTGCCAGCATTTTTTCCGCTGAGTACTTGGTCCCCAAGTCGGCGTCCGGATGCTCCTTCGCAGCGGCAGCCGACATCCTGACCGCCCAGTCAAATCGAACAGCGGGACGCGAATTCCCATCTGCCGATGAGTCACCTGTTTCCAAAACCTGCACGCTGACACTGAAGTGACTGCTGCCGGCACAGCCGACTCCCAGGATTGTCGGCACGCCTTCGATGGTCTCGGTTGACAATTGCTGAAGTGCCGGTGAGGCGGGCCAGTCCTGATCGGACGAACCTTCTTCGCTGCGGGCTTCGCACACCTCGCCCGATTCGGACTGCCAGCGAACGACGTGAGCGTAGCGATCCTGCTGCCACTCAAACCGAATTTGGACACTCCCGTTTTCGGTTTGCAGTTGGTGAGCGGGTGGAGTCGAGATGGATGGATTCATGAATTTTCGTCTCTGTTTGGGTGGCGGATGGCTCAGGCGACTTCGACCGGCGAGGTTGCGAAACGCTGCATCAATCGCAGCCCGTCTCCCTGGCTCTTTTCGGGGTGGAACTGCGTCGCGATCAAGTTGCCACGACGCACGGCGGCACAAAACTCGCCGCCGTAGTCACAGGTCAGTGCCACCACGGACGGATCGGTCGGACGAACGTAGTACGAGTGAACAAAGTAAAAATGAGTTCCGGATGGAATGCCCAGATCGGCCCCCGCCGATTGCACATCGACCGCGTTCCATCCCATGTGCGGGACCTTGTATTCCACCGGCAATTCGAACGGGACCACGTCGCCAGCCAACACCCCCAGACCTTCGTGGGTGCCGCCTTCCAGGCCCTGTTCAAACAACATCTGCAGGCCCAGGCAGATTCCCAAAAAGGGTTTGCCCGACGCGATGAAGTCCTTGATTGGTTTTTCCAGATCGCGACGACGAATCTCGCCAATCGCATCCCCAAACGCTCCCACGCCCGGCAGAATCAATCGCTCGGCCGCTGCGATCTGGCTGGCGTCACTGGTGATCTCCGCTTCCACGCCCGAACGCTCCACCGCCTTTTGGACGCTGCGGAGGTTTCCCATTTGGTAGTCAACGATGGTGATCATGGGTGCCAATCTCAAAAAATGGTTTCGAGGGAATGGGGTTACGAGAGAACAAAGTCAGGGGAAAGGTCTGCCGTCGGTCGTTTTACAACATCCGCTTGCCGGCCCTAACCCGACGCGTGGCGGCTGGTTGATTCAATCCATCCAGGGATCCAACAATCAGCCGATGGGCGCTCGCCCAATGCCATCTACTTTGTAGCGGAACGGCGCGAGCCGTCCGGTGACGCGCCGGAAAACACCCACGATTTACCGGACGGCTTGCGCCGTTCCGCTAACAAAATCCCCTCGGTTGGTTCTAAAGTAGATGGCATTGGGCGCTCGCCCACGGTTCTCAGCCACGAACCGGTTGCGAACGCATTTCGGCTGAATTCTATCAACACCCGATGCACGAGTGATCACATCGAATCAGTTCGCTCGCATTGCCGCCAAAACGGTCGTGAAGGGAACGGATTCACAGACACCGAAGCCGAAATGCCGGTTCACACGAAAACGCATGAAAGCGGGCGTGTACAAGCCACACAGGAATTTGGCCCGATCGATCGGATCTGAAAAGAGGTCGGGATACGCCGCCATCGCATCTGCCATCGCTTTGGAGGCCGAATCGCCGATCGAATCGGGTGGATTCAGCTGGGTGTCCCACGGCCCCTCGCCACGACAGGCTGAACATTTCCCACAGGGCCGCGAGCGACGCGAACCGAAATGAGCGGCCATCGAGACCGGCAAACACTCGCTGCAGGCCAGGAAACCCATCATCGAATCGATTCGCTGCTGCGTCGCATCCATCGACGTGTCAAAGCGTTTCAGCAAATGCTTCACCGTCGCCGCGGGCCGAGCAATTCGCTCGACCCAGCGGTACCCGTGCATCAACTCGGACGATTCCAATTCAATGATCCCGGACAAAGCCAACTCCTCGAGCGCTGCCACCAGACGAATCCGAGACACCCCATATTGCCGCGTCGCCAGAACCAAGTTGACCCGATACGCCCGCTTGGCTTTGACCAACGAAGCCACAATCGCTTCCGCAGCCTCCGGATCAATCGTGCCACTCCGCGAAGCAATTTCCGAAATCTCGCACCTCGGTTTGACTCGGTAGACGTCGTACCGCGCGGGCAACAGTTCCAGGCATCCACGTTGTCGCAACTGAATCATGAACGTCCCCAGCACACCGACCGACAAATTCACTTCCCAAGCCAGTTTGCCAAGCGCCAAGTAAAACGAATCCGGTTGGCCGATCAATCGATCCAGCAAACGTTCCACGGACTGCTTCGTCGGCCAGTCACTGCATGGCAAATTACGAATCGCGACTTGGTCTTCGGGAACCAACCAAGTCTGACACTGCGTCGCTTTGCCATCCCGACCGCCACGACCAATCTCTTGGCTGTACCCTTCCAACGAAGAGGATGGGTTGTAGTGAATCACTCGGCGCACATTGGCTTTGTCCACGCCCATCCCAAAGGCCACGGTGCCGACCAAGATGCCGTGGTTGGATTCCAGAAACCAATGCTGAATGGAATTGCGTTGTTCGCTGGTCAATCCCGCGTGGTACGCCATCGCGGAAAGACCTGCTTCGTTCAGCGATTCTGCCAGTTGCTCGGCGGTTCGACGACGAGTGACGTAAACAATCGTGACGCCCTTGGTGCGGGACTTGGCCGCCGCCCGAAGCTGTTCCAGCAACCGTTCATCGCGCTCTCGAGAGGTCACCTGCGTGCACTGCAGGTGCAAATTCGAACGATGTGTCGGCAGCTTCACAACATCGGTTCGTTCCAACCCAAACGCGGATCGAATTTCGCGCACGACTCGGGTCGGCGCCGTCGCGGTCAACGCCAGCACTTGCGGGATACTGTGCTCCTCCACCACGTCCGGCAACCGCAGGTAATCGGGACGAAAGTGGTGCCCCCACTCGCTCATGCAATGGGCTTCGTCGACCGCCAACATCGAGATCGGTGTTTCCCCCAGGACCGCACGAAAACGCTCGTTGAAAAAACGTTCAGGGGAAACGTAGAGCAACTTGCAGTGCCCCGAACGAACACGTTGCAAGTCCAAACGCAGCTCTTGAGGCGAGGCGGAATGGTCCAGCCTCGCGACCTCGATGCCCCGCCGTTTCAGCGAGTCACCTTGGTCTTTCATCAACGCAACCAAGGGCGACACCACGACTGTCAGATGCGGCAAACACTGGCTGACCAATTGGTAGCACAAGCTTTTGCCACTGCCCGTTGGCATCACGGCGACCACGTTGCGACCGTCAAACAGTCGTTCCATGACCTTCCGTTGAGGCGGCAGCAAACGCTCGAACCCAAACGATTCCTTCAGGACCCGCTCGGCGTGAGCCCAGCGGGTGGAACGCAAGCTTGAATCAGGCAAAGCGTCGTCGGCGTCCGTGCCCGTTTCTACCATCGTGCCCGTTATCTTCCATTAAAACAGTGTCGGTGTATTCAGTTCCGCTGCCAACACCTCGTCCACCGCGTCTTCCCGACGCAAGAAATCATCGACCGAAGTCTCGACTGCGATGGGTTCAGCCCCCGCGACAGCCTGAGCAGCTTCGTTGGCCATGCGATTGATCTCGTTGATCACGAGCAGCGCATCGAGCGAAGTGACTTCCCCGTTACCGGAAACATCCAGGAAACCTGGGAACGATCCCATGCTGCCGGGATCCAAAGCCCCCGGACCATTGGTTTGCAGGTAGTTGATGATCCGCAGTGCATCCAGCGGCGCGACGGATTGGTTGGAATCGACATCATATCGATTGCGACCATTTTGGAATGGTGTGGTGCCCATCGCAACGGTCAAGGTGAACTGAACGTCCGTTGCCAATGGCCGAGGGCCGAACTCCAACGCACGAGCGGTCAAATGATAGACGCCGGTGTCCAGTGGCCTCGGAGTCCCCGTCAACGTCTGCGTTTCGATGTCGTACTTCATCCAACTCGGCAAGGTGCCTGACTCACCGAAGATGCGGATCGAGAAGTTGCCGCCTTCCGGATCGCTGACCATGTTGTCGGGCAACTGGATTTCCAGGTACTGGCCGCTGACCAACGCTCGGTCTTGGAAGGTCGCATTGGCGAGCGGCATGTCAAACACGGGTGGCTCGTTGACGTTGTTGACCTGGACCGTGAGAGTCCGATCCGTCGACGCAGTGCCGTCGTCCGCACGAACCACCAACGTCAGCGGAGGCGCGCCCGGTACATCCGCATCAAAGACCGCGTTGGGACGAACGCGAAGCAAACGCGAATTGGGATCCAAATCGAAGTTGCCAAATCCGGTGCCGCCAACCAATTGCGTGGTGACCACATCCCCATCGGGATCCGTCACACCAATCCGGCCAACAATCACCCACCCGTCACTCGAACTGGGAGCACCGTTGGGATAGGGCACTTCCGAAACCACCACACGCTCGGTGGTGATGCTGGGACTTTCGTTCCGGTTGAGGACTTCCACCAGCAAGCTTGCGGTGACGGGAAGGACGGAGTTGTCCACGGTGTCCGTGATCCGGAACGTCAATTGATGAACCGCTTGATCCTCGTAATCCAATTCCACGCCGGAGGCGATTCGCAACGTTCCTGTTCCCGCTTCCGCACCGGTCCCAGCAACAAATTCAAACAGGGAGTTCGAAGGCCCATCCAGCCATTCAATGCTGTGATCTTGAGGACGCTGTTCAGGATCCACCAACGTCAAGATTTGATCGGCGGAAGGAACGCTGCCCTCATTGAACTGCACCACCGTGGGCTGCAACTTCGGTGATTCATTCACATCCAACAAGGAAATCTGAATGTTCACCGTTTCCGCCAGTGGTGGGCTCCCGTTGTCGCTGACACGAAGCCTCAACGTCATGTTCGGGAACGACTCAAAGTCCAATTCAGCACCTGGCAACAACCGCACAGCACCTTCTTGTGTGACCCGAAGGAAGTTGGCCGCGCTTCCGCCAACGACATCAAAGTGATGCGTCTGGCCTTCATCGGGATCGTTGACTTCCAAACGGAACAGTTCACCGGTCGCGGCTTCTGGCAACGCGAACTGAGTCTGTGAAATCGTCGGCCGATCGTTCTCGTTGAGAACCAAGATCAGCTGTTCGACGATATTCTCGGCTGGAATCGCGGCGTCATCGCTGACGCGAACCAACAACCTTCGCTGCGTGTTGTTTTCGAAATCCAAGCTGCCGGCATTCAACAACGTCACCACCCCGGTCACCGGGTCAACGCTGAAATCATTCTGAGCTTCGCCACCGACCAACTCAAAGGACAGCTGTTGGTTGTAGGCGATGTCCGGATCAAACGCTTGGATCCGTCCAATCGCAGAACCCGCCGGCACGTCTTCGGTGACCACCAAAGGCGTGTCCTGCACGACAGGCGCCTCGTTGATATCACGCAGCGAAATCGTGATGCGATTGGTTGTTTTTGCACCGGCGGCATCGGTGATTCGCATCGTGATGATTCGATTGGGATCGGTCTCGAAATCCAGGTCAGCTTCGCCGGTAACGGTCAAGTTGCCCGTTCCTGAATCAACGACCAATCCTGCTGAATTCCCACCGATGATTTCGTACAGCAGTGGCACGCCGCCATCGACCGGCTGATCCGCATCATCGGCTTGCTGAACCATGATCTCGGTTCCAACTGGCAAATTCTCATCAACCAAGATCACTTGGTCGGAGGTTCTGGGAAGTGTGTTGACACGGAACACATCTTCAAACACATGGTTCTCAAAGCGTGACACGGTGAAAGGATGTTCGGCGGTGCCGAGCAAGGCGGTCGCCCCGCTTCCGGTTTGAACCTGCAAGTCATAGTTGCCCTCAAACAACGAACGCAATTCATAGATGCCGTCCTGATCGGTTTCCGTGGACGCTTCGCTTTGCACGTAGGTCAATCGATCAAAGGCACCAAACGTTGTCCCACCGGTGATTGTGGTGTCCGAGTAGGCTTCGACACGAACAATCTCATCGGAGGGCACCGACAAGCTCACCGTTTCGCGGCGACCGTTGACCAACACACCACTGACAGCGGTGGCGATCAACTCACCGTCGGCGTTGTAGGCGTCCAGACGCCCATAAGAAACCAGTGAGGTAAAGGCACTGCCGAGCGCATCGATGGACACGGATTTGACGGGGCGATAGAAATCAAACCGCAAGCGATTGAAGGTCGAGAACTGCTGAAAACCACCGTCGCTGAAGACGCGGTTGCCGCTGATCCGGCCACTCAAGTACTGGCGTTCGGCCAACACAGGCGTGTTCGAGAAAAAGCTCCCACTCGTGCTGGTGATCGTGACTCCCGGGTACTCGTTGGTCAGCACATACGTCAGGTCCTGGACCGTTGGGTCCAGCGGATCAAACGGTGGGACCACATCATCCGGTTCCACGACGAATGTCAAATCGTCCAAGCGGTCGTTGCCGTTGGTGTCAGCAAAGACCGTGATGCCCTGACCGGGCAACCTCAAATCCGCCGGGGCCCCGTTTGCGATGGCGCCCGCGGAGGGTGCCAACAAAATCTGCCCGCGAACACCGCCCACGAAGTTGCTTTCTCCAATGTGGTTGAGCAACCGGTCCGCGAGCGCAGGCTGCGAAACCGAGGACGCCAGCAGTTCATGCTTGCCGCCCGTTTCAAAATCAATCGCTGATCCATCGGCGGCATCAACCGGTGTTCCGAAAACCCAATCTTCCGCGGACGAACCAATGGAATCCCCCAGTCGTCCGACGTAACCGTATCCATCGGCTTCCACCACCGTTCCGCCTGGTGGCAACACATAACTGCGTGATGTCGAACTGATGTTCTCCGCAAACAGAATCGGTGCGTAAGCGAAGTTGTCACCAAAGACATAGTCTTGGATCGAGACCGCATCCAGCACGTGCCAAGTCGACAACAAACCACCTTCGTCCGCTCGTTGGTCATCATCCGTGTCAATGTCATCCCCCAGCGCTGGTGGGACATCGGTTTGAATCAAGAAGTAGCCGCGATTGTCAAAGGTCCGAAACAAGGAACCGTTGTTGGACTCATCCGAATAAATCCCATCGGGTAGCCCCAAGAAACCGGATTGATCGCTTTCCAGAACTCGCGAACCAAACGCGGCTTCGTAGGTGTTGCCTTCCTGCAGCAGAACCAGGAAACCATTGGCCCCAAAGGTTTGTCCGGACAGGTCGATGATGGTTTCGACGGATCCTTCGTTGGAGTTGTCTTCCGAAATCGCGATGAAATACGTCCCGTTGGCCAATCGCTCGTTCGGTGTGCCTCGCAGTTCGATGTACTGATCGTTGAGATTGCTGAAGTCCGCGGTGAAACCAGCGTCGATCATCAATTCATTGATCACTGGCTGATTCAGATCCACCGACAACACAGGAGGCAACACACGCACCCCCACACTTTTCAGCGGCAGATCGCCCCACGCGGGATCCGACACGTCACGGTCAACCGAAATCTCAAGATCGATGTTGGTGATCACGTTGACTGAATTGTCAGAGTCCGGTGACACCAACACCCGACGGACTTGGTCCCAATCATCCGGCGTGAAAACAAGCTGGTTGGTTTCCAATGTCACACCAGGGTTGCTTCCGCCAGGCGCCGAAACCGCCAGGTTGAAAACGACGTCCGCCTCCGGACGCCGGTTCAAGGTCACTTCCACCACGTCGGGACCAATGGCACCGCCGACCACCGTCAGCCCTTCTTGGCCCAAGGCTCCCACCCCGGATTCCGGGTTGCTCGGACGAACTCGAAATCCGATCACGTCCTGTGTGATCCCAAATTCCAAACCGGCAACGGTTTGGAATTCTGTCACTTCCACATACTGAGAGTTGTTGCCCGTCGTCGGACGAGTCAGCGCCACAGGCTTGATCGGTTGACTGACGAAAAATGAATCGGTCACCTCCCCCGTGTCGACATCCACCAAAATGGTCGAAACCAAATTGGTGTCATCGGCGTCGAACATGGTCACGTAGGTGCTGCCCGCCGGCAGTCCTGCTGTGAGATCCGAACCAGCCAAACTCATCGTGAACGTGTCAACGCTTCGCGACGAATAGGACAGCGTTTGGCCGTTTCCGAACAAGTCAAATGCAAAGAACTCATTGTCCGTGTCGTCGAATCCAATCAACCTTCGATTGACAGGATCAAACGTGATGTCCGCGACCGATGCCAGCCCCGAACGTCCCCCACCGATCAAAGTCGCTTTGGCCGTGTTCACATCCAACCGCGCCAGACGACGCAATGAATTGTCACCACCACCTCGCACCAAGGTGTAGACACTGTCCGTCACTGCGTCGTAAGCCACCCCGCCGACGATGTCGACGTTGGTGGTGCCCAAGCGAGTGATCTCACCGTTGCTGGGGTTGATTCGAAACACCTCGTTGGCACGGGTGTCCACTGCCAGCAGATCACCGTCATTGATTCGGGTGATGCCGTCGAGCCGACTGACGATGGGTTGACCAAGCAACTCCACCACACGTTTGTTGTCGACCTCGTTCGTTCCAAACTGGAACGCTTGCGAAGCGCGAACATTCACTCCCGATTCATCCGTCACGGTTTCCAACAAACCAAACGAAGCTTGCGGGGCGGTTTGAACCAAGCCCTGTCCCGGCAACACACGAACGTGGTATTCCCCCGCTGGTAACTGCGAGAACGAGAAGATCCCTGCGGAGTCCGTCAGGACTGATTCCTCGCCTTCATCCATGAGTCCATTGACGTTCTCATCCAAGTAAACACGCACGTCGGCAGCACCGTCTTCGGTGGCCTGTTGCATGCTGTCTTGGTTGAGATCCAAAAACACTTCGCCACTGATCGCCGCCAACAGATGACGGCTTTCCAGCGTCTCCATTCGGCTGCGTCGCCGCCTGGAACGTTTCTGACTTTCGGAACGAATGCGAGCTTTCTTCGCTTCGGTGCGGGACAGAGAAGGTCGAGCTTTCCAAGTGGTGCGTTTCATGTTGAGACCAGCCGTTCACGTGCGATGAATCCCCTAATCAAGGGATTAGATAATGCTCCTCAGAATAAATGTCCGACCCCCATCAAACAACACAGAACACCCCGTTAACCCAAAAGACCGGAACAATCGCTCCCATTCGCCCTTCGAAATGAGCAAACCGGAACGAAATCGCGTTCGGATTGGTCGGTTTCTGGCAGTTATGCGTCAGCGTTTCAGCAAACGAAAGCTGGTCCGGCGACTTGGACGATGCGTAGAATCGCCCCGCTCTTCAACCGCCGACTTGGTTGGCTGGCGTCCGGGGCACCCCCGTTCCTCATCGTTCCCATTCCGCGTCCGGACGTTCGCCAACGTGATCCATCTCCAACGTGACGAATGCAGTCGTGTCTCGATTCACGGCACCCCCTTTCCGATCGCTGACGGAATTCCGATGAGCCTCTCCTTCAGAACAACCGCTCGAACCGCAACGCTGATGTTGCTGGCTTTGTTGTCTGGAGTTCACCATAGCCCGCTGGCTTCTGCCCAAGACGGTGCCCCCGAACGCAATGTCATCGGCAGTGGCTCTCGCTTGGAAGGACCTCGCTCGGGAGCCATGCTGCCCACGTCGGACCAACTCGACGTGGCACGGGATCGCTTGTTCGATGAACTGGCCGAAGAAGTGGAACACTTTGACCGGTTAGGCAACTTGGTCCGCCGGGTCAGTCACTTGGTCAAACCAAGTGTGATCCACATCGAGGCTCACAAGACACAGGGCAGCGGAGCGACCGCCGAGTCGTTTGATGAAGCTGGCAGCGGTGTCGTTCTCGACGTCGCTGGGGAATCTTGGGTGTTGACCAATCGTCACGTCATCAAAGGCGCTGCGGCCGATCAAATCGTGATGCGAACCAGTGATGGCCGGCGTTGGGTTCCGGAAAAGATCTTGATGGATCCCAACACCGATGTCGCGGTCATGAAACTGTCCCCTTCCATCGCGGGAATCGAATCGGCCGAACGAGATTCCATCCGTCGTGGGACCAGCTCGTTTGCCAAGATGCCACCGGCAGCTCGATTGGCCAACAGCGACCAAGTTCAAATTGGCGACTTCGTGATCGCGATTGGCAGCCCGTTTGGACTCAGCCACTCGGTCACCTTCGGAATCCTCAGTGCCAAAGGGCGTCGTGATTTGTCACTCGGCGACGAGCGAATCGACCTGCAGGATTTCTTCCAGACCGATGCGGCCATCAACCCGGGCAACAGCGGTGGCCCCCTGCTGAACCTGCGGGGGGAAGTGATTGCACTCAACACCGCCATCGCCAGCAGCAGTGGCGGCAGTGAGGGAATTGGATTCGCCATCCCGATCAACATGGCCGCTCGGGTGGCCCAGGAATTGATCGTTCACGGTCGCCTTCGCCGCGGGTACCTCGGTGTCACGTTGGATCCCAACTTCGCCGCTGCCGATCTGTCACCCGCCTCGGGGATCTATGCCTCGATGAAGATCACCCCCGACTTCGAATCGCGATTGGGTTCGCAAGAAGAAATCAAGCTCGGTGGGGCTCGGGTGAAGGACATCCGTCCCGGTTCACCAGCGGAATTGGCCCACCTGCAACGTGGCGACATCATCCTGCAGTTTGATTCCATCAACGTGGAAGACGACGATCACTTGGTGGCCTTGGCTGGCATGGCACAACCGGAACAACGTCCGATCTCGATGGTCATCCTTCGCGATGGCAAACGCTATCGCACCGAAGTCACGCTGACGTTCCAACCTTGATCGCCGATTTCCACAATTGGTAGCGTCGCCAAATCTCATCGAACAGCACGCTGGCCAACAGCGCGCCACCGATGATGACCATCTCCCACTGCTGCTCAATGCCCAAGACCACAATGGCTTTGTAGAGGCAACGCATCACCGCCGCACCTGCGATCACGCCGAACACGGCGCCGCGACCACCACGCAGCGAGCACCCGCCCAGCACCGCGGCCGCGATCGCGTAAAGCTCGTAGAAATTGCCGCTCGAACCGGGTTGCACCGAGTTCCACTCCAACAGAAACAGAATCCCCGCGAGTGCCGCCAGCAACCCGCTGACCACATACGCCATCACGATCAAACGCTCGGTGCGAATGCCACTGAAGCGGGCCGCCTCTTCATTTTCGCCGACGGCCAAGAGATGGCGACCGGCGACGCTGTGTTCCAGAAACACCCAGGCCACAAACGCGACCAGGATCAACAGAACGCCTGTGAAAGGGAATGCGATCCAAGTCCACTCGGACCACGACTCCGATGCGCCCGATAACTTCGCGACCAACGGCAGTGGGAATTCAAAGACGTTTCCGGTCACGGTCGCTTTGAAGTCGGCCAGCGCGCTGCCCAATCCGACTTGATCGTCCCCCGTCCAAACGCGTGCCAATCCGCGATACACGAGCAACCCACACAGGGTCACCACAAAGGGTTGCAAGTGAGCCCGTGTCACAAGCAACCCGTGCAGGGCGCCGATCAACGCCCCCGCCAGCAACACCAGTCCGCACGCGAGCAATGGATTGGTGTAGCGGATGCGTTCCATCGACACCGCGGTTCCAGGCTGCAACGAACGCACCGGGTTCCCGGTCGTCAACCAAACGTTGCCGTCTTCGGTGACTTCGCCAGTCAGGTAAACCTTCGACTCGCTGAATGCACCCGCGTAAACCATCCGGTCGCCGGCGCGGATCGGATCCATGACCGCGTCCATGCGAAGACGCGTGTCACCTTCCTCCGGTCGCTCGATCTCCACGATGCTCCCGACCGACTCGTAGCGTTCATACCGCACGTCGATGACCTGAACCATCATCACCCCGCACAGAGCGATCAACGATCCAATCGACAGATCGATGCCGCCGGTGATGATCACCATCGCCACACCAATCGAGATCAACCCGTACAAACTGGTGTCACGGATCAGCGTCTTCAAGTTGGCGGCGGCAACAAAGTTGCCCTCCAACCAAGTGGCGACGACCACAATCGCGATCAGCAACGCGAAGATGCCAAAATTCTTGCCACGCATTCTAACTTTTAACCTTGAGCTGGCTGACTGGAACGAGCTGGTGGATTGGAATCGGAGGTGGGTTCACGCTTGGCCACTGCGAGACGCATGATGGCCTCCTCGGTCAGTTCCGACCTTGTCAATTCTCCCGCGACGCAACCATCGGAGATGACCATCACTCGATCGGCAATCGCGAACACCTCTTCCATTTCACTGCTGACCACCAACACCCCCATGCCTTGGCTCGCCAACTGATCGATCACTTCGTAGATCTCCGATTTTGCGCCAATGTCGACGCCTCGTGTTGGTTCGTCGAGCATCAAGACCTTCACATCGCCCGCCAACCACTTCGCCAAAGCCACCTTTTGCTGGTTTCCACCGGACAAAGAAGCGATTTCAATTTCTTGCGAAGCCGTCTTCACGCGCAGCCGATCGATCAATTCCGCCGCTGTCGCCCGTTCCGCCTTGCGACTGCGAAACACACCTTCCTGGGCCATCCAGACAATGTTCGCGTTGTCTCCAACACTGGACTGAATCAACAGCCCGGTTCGTTTCCGGTCCTCCGGCACCAGCGCCAACCCAGCTGCGATCGCATCATCCACGCCGCCTTTCAGCGGTTGGGAATCCACCAAGATCTCACCGCCAAATCGTTCACGAACGCCAAAGATCGTTTCGACAATTTCGGTCCGACCGGCTCCGACCAACCCCACCAGGGCGACCACTTCGCCGCCAAGAACCTGCAGATCGACGGGCGGTGCCGCGCTCGAACCGACCTTCAATCCAGAGACCGTCAGTCGCGGCTCAAGACATTCTTTGGGGGCCCCGTGAGAACGTCGTGTGAGATCACGCCCCACCATCGCCCGAACCATCGCGTCGTGTGTGATGTCCTGCTTCCGCAGCGTTTCAACGTGTTCCCCATCACGCAGCACCTCGACTCGATCCGCCAAGCGGATGATCTCATGCAAGCGATGCGAGATATACAGAATCGCAACCCCCTCTTCCCGCAGACGCTCGATCAATTCGAACAACCGCAACGATTCCTCTTCACTGAGGCTGCTGGTGGGTTCATCCATGATGACCACGCGAGCGTTGGTCGACAAAGCTCGCGCGATTTCGATCAACTGCTTCGAGGCAATCGGCAGCGGCCCCACGGGAGCATCAGGAGACACCGACAACCCAACGCGTTCGAGCCAAAGCGACGCGGTGCGACGCAGTTCCGCTCGGTCAAGCAAACCAAACCGAGAGGGCTCGCGGCCGAGAAACAAATTCTCGGCGACACTCAGATTGTCATGCAGATTCAATTCTTGATGAATCAACGCGATGCCAGCGTCAATGGCATCGCGGGGACCGGACCAAGTGAGCACTTGATCGTCCAATTCAATCTGCCCTTGATCCGGCGAGAGGATCCCGGCCAGCACCTTCATCAAGGTACTCTTGCCGGCACCATTTTCACCAATGACCGCAACGGCTTGTCCCCCCGCCACTTCCATCGACACATTCGACAGAGCTTGGGTGGAGCCAAACCGTTTGCTGATCCCCGACAACCGTAAACGAGACGGTTGAACGGAACTGCCCGACAGATCCTGACTCACTCACCTTTTTCCGGCGAGTCTTCTTTTGCGTCCGCTGGCTCTTCAGCGGTGGCACCCTGGCCGGCAAGCTCTTGGAGTTCTTCGAGCATGCCTTCCATGCGTTCCTTCTGACGGCCTTCGGATTTCTCGATGGCTTTCTTTTGAGCCTCCATCGCCGCGTCGAATCGCTCCAACGATGCGTTCATCTGAGCGACCAGAACATGCATCAAAGGTTGGATTTGCGGGTTCGCACCTTCGATTTCAGCATTCAGGGCAACCAGCGTTTCATCCGCCAACTTGCCAACCTCCGCTCCCTGCTGGATCGATGACATCAACCCGTAGGAGAACTGCGCCATGGCCTGTGGGTTGCCCTTGGCTTCTTTCAGTTGACCACGGAAGTATGCCAGCACGTCTTCGGAGAGGTCGCCGGAATCCAAACGCAAACCGTATTTGAACTGAGTCAATTGCTGACGAACCGATTGGCTCATCTCGTCGTCGGCACCATCGAACTCTTCCAGCACTTTGTCGATGACTTTGATCGCGTCGTCGAAGTTCCCTTCCCCGGCCAAACGATTGACCTTTTGCATCGCTTCTTCCAAGCGTTCCTGGCGAGCCATTTGTTCTTTGAACGCATCCCGGTCCCAAGTGCCTTCGATGACCTGTTCCAAGGGCTCGTCGATGCTCATGGGGTGACCGATCCATTCAATCACACCGGTCTTGCCAACCAAGAAGGCGGCAGGAATCCCATTTTGATTCGCGGCACGCATGTAGTCGTCGGTGGACGAACCATCGGGATCGACGGTCAACGTGTACGCCGAGGTCAGTTCGGCAAACGTGACGCCTTCCTTGCCAGGGTAGTCACGTTCCAAAATGCCTTGGACTGTTTCCAGGTCTTCGTCGGAGATGCTGACGATCTGAACGCCCTGATCGCGGTAACGCTCTTGCAACTCGACCAAGTGAGGCATGCTTTGGATGCAAGGTCCACACCACGTCGCCCAAAACTCGACCACGTAAATCTTGCCTTCTTCAAATTTGGTGACGGGACCAAATTTGCCGAGCTCTTCGTGGATGTAATGCTCAATGTCGAGTGCTGGTGCTTTCGATCCAATGGTCAACGTTGGTTCGGCTTGAGCCGCAACGCCACCGGTCAAGAAAGCAACTCCACAGGCAGCACCCAACAGGGTTTTACGTGTCCACGCGACGGGAAGCGAAAAAAAGCGGGTCATTGAAAACAACTCTGCGTTTGGTTGGTGAAAGAAGGAAATCGACCGAGCAGTGCTCGACACAACGGCTGACAAAAATCAGTTTGACAAAAACACTCGCCCTGTTCGATCCAAAGCAGCCTCAGCGGCGACCTCTCGCGGGACAATGCAACAGCAACCATCCGGTGGAGTGCAATACGAATACTGTAGTGAACCAAACCTCGAAATGTTCATCGCGGCGAATACAGCGACACTGTGTTGCCCAATTTTGAAACGACTCCCGTTCGAAATCGCCCCGACAAACCAACGGGCAGATTGAAATTTCGAGAGAGGCCCATTCTCGGCGATTTTCACTGCAATCGACATACCCCCACAAGGCAGCCAGGGATTTTCCCCGAATCTCGCCATCGCTTTTGGCCCGACCGGGGTGTTTTCATTGTATTGCCAGAGGGGTTCGTCCATAAT
Organism: Rhodopirellula sp. P2; assembly: GCF_028768465.1. Classification (GTDB taxonomy): domain Bacteria; phylum Planctomycetota; class Planctomycetia; order Pirellulales; family Pirellulaceae; genus Rhodopirellula. The sequence goes on along the minus strand of NZ_CP118225.1, from coordinate 1,395,157 downwards.
GGCCACTTGGGTGATTCAACCGCCTTCGTTGCATCCTGACGTCACCTCTCGTCCCCTCATCCCTCAAAAGCGATCGCACTCGTGCTGTATCCACGCCCTCGTTGCCCGATGGGATTCACCGGTCGTCTGGGACCTTCCCCCTTGGTTCTCCGTCCTGCCACCGGCATTCTCCTAGCGTTGTTTCTGTCGTCGTCCTTGCTCGCCCAGGGACCCACGGTGATCCGAACCGCGGATGGAAAAACAATCGTCACGGGTGGCCCTCAACCAAGTCCGGGCGGACGCCCGCCCGGCGCCCCACCACCGGGGGCCAAACCAGACGGCAAAGAGAAAGAGAAGAAAGAGGGCCAAGACGGCGAGGGCAAACCACCCGAATCAGCCGCTCCCAAAGTCATTCGTCGTGACAGCATCGACGCCAAGGCATCTGACCCCAACGAACTCAAAGCGACCGTGGGCGACGACGGCAAAGTTGGGTTCCGATTCCGCAACCAAGGCTGGGTCGACTTGGTCCGTTGGTTGTCCGACATCTCCGAGCAACCCATCGACTGGCAAGAACTCCCCGGCGACACCGTCAACTTGATCAGCCCGGATCGCTTGACCGTTGCCGACACGGCGGACTTGATCAACCGTCACTTGCTCGCCCGCGGCTACACGATGCTGGACCTGGAAGGTGGCATTGCGATTGTCAAAACCGACGCCGTCAACCCGGGCATGGTTCGGCGAGTGGAAGTCAGCGAACTGAACGAACTTGAAGACCACCGCTACGTGCGCACCATGCTGGATGCCGGTTGGCTGTCCGCCGAAAAGCTTTCCGAAGAACTCAAGGCCATGCTCAGCAGCGCGGGCAAAATCATCCCGCTGGCAACCACCAATCGCATCGAGGTGATGGACGTTGCCGTGAACCTGCGGCAAGTTGCTCACCTGCTCGCCGAAGAACGTGACGCGGCCAGTCGTGACGCCTTGGCACCGGAATTTCGTCTGCGGCACATCCCGGCCGAAGAAGCCAAGAGCATGCTCGAACAATTTCTCGGCGTGGAAAAAAAGGAATCCGCGCCGATGTCGCAGCAACAAATGCAAATGATGCAGCGAATGCAACAGATGCAGCAACAACAGGGCAAGAAGGGCGGCGAAACAAAAGGCGATGTTGAAATCTCGATCGTTGCCAACACACGCCAGAACTCGGTGCTCATTCGCGCGCCGCTTGACCGGGTGGCCATCGCCGCGGAATTCATCAAACGCATCGACGTCCCCGGCGGATCGCTCCGCAGCCTCACCGATGCCACCTCCCGGGTCGATGTCTTTCGCTTGGTGTCGCTGGATCCTGAAAAGCTGATCGAAATCGCTCAGGAAATGAACGTGCTCGAACCCACCACACGAATCCGAGTCGACAAGGAAAACGCAGCGGTCATCGTTTCCGGCTCCGCTGCGGACCGCTTCATCATCAAATCACTGATCGAACGACTCGATGGTGGCAAACGGCGTCTGGAAGTTTTGCAACTGCGTCGCTTGGGCGCGGCCGAAGTCGCAGAATCAATCGCGTTCTTGATGGGCCAGGAACTCGAAGACGAAGACAACAATTCGCGTTCGCGATACAGCTACTATGGCTGGGGCGGCAACAACGATGAGGACGAAAAAGAAAAGGACAAGTTCCGAGTCACAGCCAATGTCGCCTACCGACAAGTCTTGCTGTGGGCCAATGAAAACGAAATGGAAGAGGTTCGGTCCCTGCTGATCAAACTCGGCGAACTGCCTCCGCCCGGCGGCAGCGAACGAACGATGCGAGTCATCGAAGCGTCGGCGACTCCCGAAACGTTGGAATACCTCCAGCGTTTGCAAACACGCTGGCAACAACTGTCAGGAACCGAATTGGTTCTGCCCGATGCCGAAGAATTCAAGGATCCGATTGCAGCCATTGGAGAAGAACGGGAAGCGGACGGAGAGTCCGAAGACAAAGACGACGAATCCGACGATGAAGCCGAGGAGGCTCCCGCAGTCATCCTGCCACCTGAATCAGAACTCACGCAGGTCAAACCAGCCACCGAAAAGTTGACTTGGGTCCATGCGATTTCGGATGACACCCCAACAGCTGACACGCCAACAGCTGACACGCCGTCCGCCAAGGCATCGCCTGCCGCCACCGACTCGACCGCAACGACAACCACCGTTGCGACAGAGACAGCCTCCTCCAAACCCAAGATCGAAATCAAATTGGACCCGGCCGGCAATTTGATCCTCCGCAGTGACGACACCGAGGCACTGGATCGATTGGAGGAACTGATGCTTCAGGTCACTCCACCACGTCGGCCCTACCATGTGTTCCGCATTCGCTATGCGTCCGTGTCCTTTGTGGCCCTCGATTTGGAAGACTACTTCGCCGAAGATGATCAAGACAAGGACGACGATGCCGATCGCTTCTATCGCTACTTCTTCAACGACAACGAATCCGACAAGAAAGGCCCGACGGGACTGGGCGCTTCGGGGAAACTCAAGTTTGTTCCCAACTCGGACACGGGAACCTTGATCGTCACCGGCGCCACCGGCCAACAACTGCAAACGATTGAAGAACTGATTCGATTGTGGGACGTCCCCGAACCCGTGAACCCTCGAAAAGTTCGTTTCACAAAATTGATTCCGATTCAGTACGGCAGCGCCGCAAAAATTGCGGAGACGGTCAAAGACGCGTACCGCGATTTGCTCAGCAGCAACGACAAAGCCTTCCAGGGTGGCGGCGGTGGCAAACGGGGGGGCGCACAAAATGCCAGCAATCGCGAAAGCGGGTCAGGCTTGGAAGACAGCGAAAGCGGGAAAGACGGCGGAGGCCAGGATTTCTCCTTCAATGGCAAGCTTTCCATGGGAGTCGACGAGATCGGCAACACCTTGCTGATCAGCGCCGAAGGTGAGTCGCTGCTTGACTTGATCGCCGAGATGGTCGACAAGTTGGACGTTGCCGCGAAACCGGGAGGCGACGTTGAGATCATCAATCTCAGCGGAGGAGTCTCGGCGGAAGCCGTCCAGCAAGCACTGGCGGCTTTCGGAGTCGAATCGGAAACGCGTCCTTCCGGGGATCGTTCTTCGAATGATCGTCGACGCGACAACAATGACTCCCCGCGTCGCCGTCCCTCTCGCGATTAATGAAAACCAGCGCCACCCAACGATTCTCTCGACAGGTCATCGCACATGCTCATTGGATCGTCTTGGGCTGGGTCGTCTTCGCCATCTTCTGCAAAACGTTTTCACCTTCCTGGAAACAGGTGGCGCTCGATGGCGACTTTGAATACCTGCCCGCCACCCAAACCAGCGTCGCGGGAGGGCAGTTGCTTGACGAAGCCTTCTTGGGCACTCGCGCTCGCAGCCAAATGGTGGTCACCCTTTCACGTGCCGACCAAGACCTGACCAAGACCGATCGCCTGATCGGTCTGGACTTGATTCGCCGCCTGTATCACCGCTTGGGCGAAGTCGCCTGGCAACGCGCCCTGCAGCTGCACGAAAACGGCGAAGAGAAAACCGCCGAACGGTGGTGGAACGTTGCCCTTCAGGCTCTCGATCAAGCGATTGAAATCGATTCGCAGTTCTACGAATCACTCGGTGATCGCGTTCCCGAAACCTCGCCGACTCCCTACGAACCACGACTGGCCATCGCCTACTGGGATCGAGGCAACCTGCTCGGTTTGCAAATGGTGAATCAACCAGCCGTTGCCCCGAATCCTCCCGAACCCACCCCCCCCAAGGGTCCCGAGCAATCGGAGGATGAAACCAGTTCGATCTCCGAAAACACGGCTCGTGTCGCTGAAGACCTCGAAGCCGCCTTGGTCCTGGACTCGGACCTGCCGATGTCAGTGCTGCCGATTTCCAAGCGGCCACTGAAGGACTGGGAACCGCTGCTGGACATCTACAGCTGGGAAGACCGCACGCTTGGCTCGCAGCTCAAAACCCCACGCGCCCGACTGGCGGTGCTGACTCTTTCCAGCGAACTGGCGGCCACCGGCAACATCGAACTGCTGGAACAACTGCAGGAGATCGTGGATCAAACGATCGCCTACAGCCACGCTTACTTGACCGACGAGGAACGAGCCAAATCAGGATCGCCTGAACTGCTTGTCACCGGCTCAGCCGCGATCGGTGGACAAACGCTTTCCGCCGCTCGTTCCGCAATTCAGTACACCGAGTGGTTCACGGTGGTGATGATTCTGTTGCTGCTGGCCATCGTGTACCGAGCCCCATTGCTGGTCGCTGTGCCACTGTTTTCAATCGCCGTCGCGGTGATGGTCTCAACCGCCGCGGTCACATTTCTCACACAAGTCTCGCAAGCCGGTTGGGTGCCCGGACTGGACGTGCAGATCTACACGACCAGCCGCATCTTTGTGGTCGTGATTCTGTTTGGTGCCGGCACGGACTACTGCCTGTTCTTGATCGCTCGTCTGCGAGAAGAAGCCGCTCAATCGCCCTGGCCCGTTGCCTGCCGAAAGGCACTCACGCAGGTCAGCGGCGCCCTCATCGGCAGCGCGATGACGACAATCGTTGGCTTGGGCATGCTCTGGTTTGCCGACTTTGGAAAATTCCATCACACCGGTCCGATCATCGCCGTGTGTTTGTCGATCGGGTTGCTCGTTTGCATGACCCTGACCCCCGCGTGCCTGTGCTTGCTGGGCCCCAAGGTCTTTTGGCCGACATCAGCTGGCCAAGTCAGTCGAGAACCGCGAATTCAGTTGATCGGCAATCGCAGCGTCAACGACAAAGAAAGCTCGCCCGGCGACTGGCTGTGGAACTGGATGGCAATCCAACTCACACGTCGACCGATGGTGACGCTCTTGATCGGACTGGCATTGTTGCTGCCGCCGGCTTGGGTTGGTTTCCAAAACGAACGCACCGTCACCTACGACATCAGTGGCCAGTTGCCTGCTTCGGCGAGCACCCGCCAAGGCATGCGGGTGCTCGATCGTGAGTTTGGCATCGGGCAACTCGCCCCGATCTCCGTGCTGATGCTGTCCGAAAAACCGATGCAGGAAGCACAGCAAAAAGAAACCCTGCAAACCATCACGCAGGCTCTCTATCAAACCGAAGGTGTCTCCGCCGTCCGGCACCGCAACGACCCGCTGGGGGACTTCCCTCCCGATCGCGAAATGAGTTTGCTCAGCAGTGAAGCGTGGCGACGTCGAGCCCTTCAAAACCACCGTTTGACTCAGCTTCACTTTGTGTCGTCCATGCCGGAGTACGCCGATCGGCTGATCCGACTGGACGTGATCATTCACGAGGACCCGTTCAGTGAATCCGCTGGCAACGATCTCAAACAGATCGAAGACACCATCGCGAAGCAGACCGCCGCACTCGCTCAAGCAGGGCTCAAGATCGACGCCTACTATGCGGGTACAACCCCGTCCATCGTGGACCTCCGCGAAGTCACGCTTTCGGACACGTTCCGGATCAAGCTCGCGGTGATCGCCGCCGTGTTCGTGGTCCTGGTTTTGGTGATTCGCCGGGTGGCATTGTCGATCTACTTGATCGGGACGGTTTTGCTCAGCTACTACACCACGCTGGGGCTGACATACCTGTTCTTTCGTTTTTTGCACGGACCGACCTTTCCCGGGTTGGACTGGAAACTGCCAATCTTCCTGTTCGTGATCCTGGTGGCCGTGGGGCAGGATTACAACGTTTACTTGGTCACCCGGATCCTGGAAGAGAAACGTAAACTCGGTTCACTCGCCGCAGTCCGCCGCGCGGTGGCTCGGACCGGTGGGATCATCACTGCCTGCGGCTTGGTGATGGCGGCCACGTTCATCAGCATGACGGCGTCGTCCTGGTGGCCCTGGATCACCCACAGCCTGGCTTCCCTGAGTGGTGCCCCGGCCGCGTCCCTCGGCGTCCCAGTCGCCAGCCAGCCGACCACGCTGCGAGGGATCACCGAACTCGGATTCGCACTCGGTCTCGGGGTCCTGCTGGACACCCTTTATGTGCGAACCGTGCTCGTGCCCAGCTTTGTCGTGCTTCATGACCGGTGGCGAAAATCGTCGTCTTCCCAACGTTTTCAAAGGCCAAACGGGTCCGCAACCGATTGAAAAAGGCTCGTCTTCCGAGAAACCGCCCCGGGGCGTTATCCTGGAACGATGATTGCGCTGTGGGGACAAACTTTTCTGACCAATATCAACTGGCTGTGGGTCGCCGGAGCGGCGGTTGCCGCCTGGATTGTCGTCAGTGCCATGAACCGACGCCAAGCCCACCTGACGGAACTGTTGCGGGAGCATGTCAACCGCATCCAAGAGGCCCAAAAGGCCGCTCTCGAAGCCAGCAAAAAACCTTCCGAAGACGAACCGGAGTGATCTCCATGACAAAAACTGTTTACATCAAGACCGTCGGCTGCCAGATGAATGTTCTGGACAGCGAAATGGTGATCGCCGATTTGAAACGCCACGGCTACACCGTCGTTGACACACCTGGCGAAGCCGACCTGCTGCTCTACAACACGTGCAGCATTCGAGAGCAAGCCGAAGAGAAAACGTACAGCGCCCTCGGCAAACTCAAAGACACCAAAGCCCGCCATCCCGAGAAAACCATCGGCGTGATGGGCTGCATGGCTCAGAAAGACCAAGAAACCATCTTTCGCCGCGCCCCCTTTGTCGACATGGTCGTCGGCCCCGGACAACTGCACGCGATTCCCGAAATGCTGACGAAAGTCACCAGCGGCGAAGGACGGCAGATGGCCGTTTCGCTGGGCCGCAAAGATGGCAAGCAAACCGTCGTCGCCCGCAGTCACGAAACCTTCGATCCTTTGCGGGATCCAACCATGCGGCCGACGCCCTTCCAAGCCTACCTGCGAATCCAGATCGGCTGCGACAAGTTCTGCACCTACTGCGTCGTGCCCAACACCCGCGGTCCCGAACAAGGCCGATCGCCCGAAGAAATTGTCTCCGAAGCTCGCGTGCTCGCCGAACAGGGTGCCCTCGAAATCACGCTGCTCGGGCAAACCGTCAACAGCTACCGCCACCGTGGTGAGAGCGGCGAAACCGACATGGCCGGTCTCCTGGAACAATTGCACGAAATCGAGAGTTTGAAACGCATCAAATTCGTGACCAACTACCCCAAGGACATGACCGCCCGGTTGTTGGAAACGATTCGTGACTTGCCCAAGGTCTCGCCGTACCTGCACGTGCCAGCCCAAAGTGGCAGCGATTCCGTTCTCAAACGCATGAAACGCGGCTACACGATCGCCGATTACATGGAGATGTTCGAACGCATCGAAACGATCTTGCCCGAAGCCTCGGTCAGCAGTGACTTCATCGTTGGCTTCTGCGGCGAAACCGACGAGGACTTCCAAAAGTCGGTGCAACTGATCGAACGCTGCCGCTTCAAGAACAGCTTCATCTTCCAGTACAGCGTTCGCGAAGGCACCAAAGCCGCCGCCAACCTGATCGACGATGTGCCTCGCGAAGTCAAAGCGGCTCGCAACAACGAATTGCTGGCCGTCCAAGATCGAATCTCCAAAGAGGACAACCAAAAACTGATCGGCGACACCGTCGAAGTTCTGGTCGAAGGCCCAAGCAAGAAAGCCGACAAATCCGATCTGGATGCACCGATCGTTCAAATGACCGGGCGAACCATCTGCGACCGGATCGTGGTGTTTGATGGCAACCGACGCCAAGCCGGCCAATTGATGGACATTCAAATCGATGATGTCAGCTGTCACACGCTGATCGGCCGCGTCAAAACAGTGGAAGTCGTCTCGCTCGGAATGCCGGGCCTAGCTCCTAGCTCCTAGCTCGCAACCCACGTAGCGAAACTCGTCAAGAGTTTCGAGTTGCACGATGATTCGTCGAAAGTCTTGACGACTTTCGCTACCAATTGAATCCAACTCGCCCTCAGCCCTCAGCGATTCCCTTGCTCAGCACTCAATCTCCCCCGATTCAAACTCGAACGCTCGACAACGGCCTGACGGTCGTCGTGCAACCGATGCCGTGGCTGCGAACCGCTGCGTACACGCTGTGGTTGCCCGCCGGGATCACAACCGAATTGGCTGGCTTGAGCGAAGCACAGCTGGCCGATCCTGAATACCTCGCCTGCCGCGATGGACTGGCATCGCTGACCTGTGAAATGGTCCAGCGTGGTGCAGGAGCCTACAACAGCCGGGAACTGGTTGCCGCCGAAGACAACCTGGGCATCGACAGTGGCAACTCCGCCGCGACCAGCGTCGCGGGGTACTCCGCACGCATGCCGGCCGAATCGTTGCTCCCCGCCATTGAGTTGCTCGCCGATGTCGTGCGTCGCCCGCACTTGCCCGGCAACCAATTCGACGACGCCAAACTGATCCTGGGACAAGAACTCGCCGCGTTCCAAGACGAACCCACCCAGCGTTTGATGCGTCGTCTTCGCGAGCGACAATACGGCCCGCACCTGGGACGAGGCGGGTACGCCAGCGAAACGAGTCTGGAATCGCTCAGCATGGACGACGTCCGCCAGTTCTACACCGATCAGTACCACGCCGGCGGCAGCGTGCTGGCCGTCGCAGGCAACTTCGACGCCAATCAAATCTTCGATTCCATCGAGCAATCCTTTGGCGATTGGAAGTCCGGCAAACGCCCTGCCCTGCCCTCCCCTGCCCCGCTCGATGGCAACGAGCACATCGAACTGCCCAGCAGCCAAACGCACATCGGATTTTCGTTCGATTCGATCCCCTATGGCAGCGATGACTACTTCGTCATGCGAGCCGGAATCGGAATCCTCAGCGATGGCATGAGCAGTCGCCTGTTCGATCGCGTTCGTGAACAACGCGGGCTGTGCTACAGCGTCTGGGCCAGCACCCACACCATCGGCCAACATGGCGCGGTGTTCGGTTACGCCGGCACCACCCCTGCCCGAGCCCAGGAAACACTTGACGTCAGCCTTCGCGAAATCCAACACTTGGCCGACGATCTCGAACAAGAAGAACTCTCGCGTTGGAAAGTTCGCATTGAAAGCGGACTGATCATGGAACAAGAGTCGGCTGGTTCGCGAGCCAGTTCCTTGGCATCTGACCAATATCAACTCGGTCGTGTCATCCCAACCGAAGAACTCGAAGCCAAAATCGAAGCCATCTCACTCGACCAAGTCGCATCCTATTTTCGCCAACACGGTCCGCGTCAATTCCGAATCGTGACCGTCGGACCGGAAGCCCTGCAAGGAGGCGAACCGCTCGCATGAACGAACTCAAATCTACGACCCTAGCAAATGGGTTGCGAATCGTTGCCGACATCGACCTGCGTGGTTACTCCGCCGCAGTGGGTTACTTCGTGCGTGCCGGTGCTCGTGACGAAACCGACATCGAATCGGGACTCAGCCACTTCCTCGAACACATGATGTTCAAAGGGACCGCTCGTCGCTCAGCCTCCGATGTGAACCGCGAACTGGATGAACTGGGCGGCCAATCCAACGCCTACACCTCCGAAGAACAAACGGTCTACTATTCGTCCGTGCTGCCCAAGTACCAAGACCGCATGGTCGACTTGCTGACCGACATGCTCAGCCCGTCGCTGGACGCCGACGATTTCGCGACCGAGCGAAATGTGATCCTGGAAGAAATCGCCAAGTACGAAGACCAACCTCCATTTGGAGCCTTCGAACGGGTGATGGAATGTGCTTACGGCCCTCGCGGGTTGGGACGGCGCGTGCTTGGCACGACTCACTCCATCGAATCGATGCAAGTCGAATCGATGCGAGCCTATTTCAATCGTCGCTATCGCCCCGAAAACATTGTGCTGGCCGCCAGCGGCAACGTTGATTTTGACGGTTTGGTCGCACAAGCCGAAAAGATGACCCAGCACTGGCTCGACCGCCCTGCCCCCTCCGCTTTGGCCAGCGATGATCTCAACACTTCCCCCGAAGGCATCGACCTGACACCGCACTTGAGTGTTCCCGATGCCTCGCAAAGTTACCGGGTGACCTTGGGTGACGGCCCTTCGATGCAATCGCCACTGCGATACGCGATGCGGTTGCTGACATCGATCGTCGGCGATGACGGTGGCAGCCGTTTGTTCTGGGACCTGATCGACACCGGCCGCGCCGAAGTCGCCACGCTTTGGCCGCAAGAGTTCACTGACACCGGTGCCTTGTTCACGTACTTGGTCTGCGCCGCCGAGGACATGGATGCCAATGTTCGCTTGATGAACGAAGTTCTCGGCCGCGTCGCCAGTGACGGTGTCGAGCAATCCGAGCTGGATCAGATCATCAACAAAACGGTCGCCGGTTGCATCATGCAATCCGAACGTCCGTCCAATCGTCTGTTTGGCCTGGGCAGCCGCTGGCTGTGCTGTGGCGACTACCTGTCGCTCGACGAGTTGCTCGACGCCTACCGTGGTGTGACAATCAAACTTGTTGCCGAAGCCGCCCAAACCTACCTGGGCCAACCTGCGACGGAAGTCGTTGCCTCCTCCGCCGAACCTCAATCCAATTTGGTTGGTTGAATAAACGATGAGTGACACGGTCCCCGAGCTGCTACGCCTGAACGATCGCGTCACGTTGCTGCCCATCATCCATGGCAGTGGCCAGTTCGCGTGGCTCACGCGGCGGTTCATGCTGGAACACCACTTCGATTGCCTCGCCGTCCCACTGCCGCCCTCCTTCCAACAACCCGTGGAAGAAGCGGTCCTGGAACTTCCGCGGCCATCGATCGTGCTGCAGCACCCGGCAGCGCAAACGACGTTCGAACCGCCCCTGCCCTTCAATCCGGATCTGACGGCCGAAGAGTACGGCGAATCAGCTGACGACGAGGACGCGGATCCTCTGCCCACCAGCTACGTCCCGATCGATCCCTGCCAAAGCGTGATCATGGCGATCCGTGCCGCGATGGGCGAGCACATGCCGCGGCACTTCATCGATTTGGAAACCAATCATTTCCAACCCTTTTCAACTGTCATGCCCGACCCGCACGCGGTCCGGCACGTGGCGATTGAAAAGTTTGCCGCCGCGATCCTTCCGAGCATTCCGCCACCGAGCGATGAGCTGACTCGCGACCGCATGCACTACATGGCCGCGCAGCTCACCGAACTCGAAAAGAGCTACCAGCGGATTTTGCTGGTCACCAGCATCCTGCATTGGCCCTGGATTCGAGACGCTCATCGACAACTCCGAACCAACCCAGGCCACTCCTTCGATGACATCGAAAACGAAGAGGTCTCCACGCCGACTCGGCACACCATCAACTCCAAGACGCTGCTGTTTTTATTTGGTGAGTTGCCTTTCATCACGTCGCTGCACGAACGTGCTCGAGCTGAACTGGAAGACGACGAAAACTTGCAGATCGACGGCGTCAAAGAACTGTTGATCGCTGGCCGGCAAAGCTACCTCGATGACCTTGGCAATCGCGCCCGCAAGATCACGCCCTTGCTGCTGTCAAAGTGCTTGCAGTACATCCGCAATTTGTCCTTGATCAACCGCCGGATGACACCGGACATGGTCACCATCATCACCGCCTGCAAACAAGTCCTCGGCGACCAATTCGCATTGCACGTCGCCGAAGTCGCGACCAAGTACGCCTACGCGGACGAACCAGGCGCCGACTCCGACCAATGGATCCCTGAATCGGATCAACCGATCACGCTGGGAATCGACCAAGCTCGCTTGCCCAATCAAGATGTCGTGTCGCTGGTCAATCGTTTGCCAGGACCTCCGATCTCGTGGCAAACGATTCAGCTCCAGCGACGGCCCAGCAACAAAGAACGCCACGAATGGCAGCACAACTGGAACCCGTATTCGCAGTGCAGTTACCCGCCCGAAGACGAACGCATTGAGTTGCTCAGAAACCGGGTCAGCGAACGGGCCCAGGCGATCATGGGTCAGGATTTAGCTCGCACCGAAAAGTTCACGACCAGCGTCAAAGACGGGATCGACATTCGTGACACGATTCGACATTGGTACGAAAAAGAGATCTACGTCAAAGTCATGCCGCCCAGCCGCGGGCAACTCGATGCCTGCTTGATGCTGTTCGATTCTCCAGCCGACCCGCGTGATTACCCCTGGCGCACAACTTGGTTTGCCGAACACAAATGGGAATCCACGCTGGCATTCTTCGCCAGCGACTTCCAACAAGAAATGGTCGGCCCCGGCATCGGGCTGGGGATCTACGGTGGCGCGATGTTCTTGTACCCGCCCGTACCGATTCGCGACATCTGGCGTGACCGCCGATTAAATTTCACCGAGACACTCGAGGAACGCTTGATCGCCGCGGCTTGCATGCATTCACGCAGCAAACACGTCGCGATCATGAGCCCCTTGCCGCCCGGTGGCGGATGGAAACGATTGGCCCGCCGGTTCAAAAAACATTTGGTTCACGTGCCGATGTCCTCCTTCAGTGACCAAGAGATCCAACAACTCCGCATGGTCCACGTTCTCAACGGCGGCGATGTCCGAAGCTACGCCGCCGACTTCATCCGAAAAGCCTGACCGCCGCGAACTACAGACGCGTGATCACAAAGAACACCAGCCCAAGAATCCCCAGCAAAATCGCAACCCCATACATCGCCGGAATCTTCTTCGGCTGATTTGCGTCGGGCTCTGGATCCTTGCTCGTTATCAGACTCCGGAGAACCAGTCCCACCACGGTCACCAATACGCCCACGCCCATCACGGCCAGGCTCGGCAACCGCCCTTCCGATTCACTATTGGGCGGAAGAAATGGCAGCACCCAAAAAGCGATCGCTCCATATGCCAGGACCATCAAAAGAACAAACCAGTTCTTCACCAACACCACACATTCCCTCCAAAAGGGGACGGGGGCAATAGTGTTCGGCCCGGCGTTTGCCGGCTGGAATATTGGCGGATGGTTGGCGAGTTGAGTGTGGGTTCATTGCGAAGGAAGCGAAGCGATCCGGCTTGCCCAGGGCCGTTGCGTTTTTGTGTTTGGTACCGCGCAGCATTTACGCCGAGACCAGTCAGGCAAAATGACTTCCCGCAACGCCGATTAGCAAATTTCTTGACGCTCCTCTTTGGCACGCTTTGCCTCTTCTGCAGCAGCTTGCTTTTCGATGTGAGCTATCAGCTCCTCTTCACTGGCTAAGCCTTGAAAGTAGAAACAGATCATTTCAAACGTTCGTTTCGTGGGGCGAGATCCAGTCCACAGGTTGATCAGTAAGCAGGCAATCACCGAACAATAGACTTGGATCTGGATCCCATTGACGTTGTGGCTGATAAGGTGATCGCCGCCCATCAGTTGCTTGTAGAACCGAAAGAAGATTTCAATTGTCCATCGGTAGGAGTAGATCAGGGCAATGATTTCAGCAGGTACATTCAGCAGATTGGTGGCAATGCGAAGGATCCCATCGCTGTTGGGTGCCTTGGAACCTCTCGCCTTTCCGCCTGTGCGGTTTTGATGAGGCGTGCAGCGGATTTGGATCAACCGGATCGGATGATCAGGGGAATTTGAGCTGCTGCTCGATCCTCCAAGCTTCACAATCGTATCGTTGAGCACCCCCGCAGCACGGTCACCCTCGGTTAACTCAAGTTCTTGAGTCGTCTCGTAAACCGTGTTGTCACGTAGTCGGCAAACATAGCTACTCGATGACGCGACGATTGAATTGAAGAGCGAGAACTTGGCATAGCCACGGTCCATCACGTACAAGCGATCTTCTTCGAGCACTCGTTTGAGCACGGCCCGCTCGTCGTGTTCTCCACCGCCGTCAGGTGTCACGTCGACTCGTACGGGCAGCAGGTTATTGACCTCAAAGTGTGTGTGTAGTCGCCATCGCACCAGCGCTGAGCCCGTTGTTTGCTTCAGAATGGATGCGGCAATCAGCGACGGCAAGGCGTTAACAAGTGAGCCATCCACGGCGGTGATCGTTTGCTGAATGCTGCTCAGTCGCGGGTCCGGGGCAGCATCGTTGACTTCAGCAGACAAGGCCTCAATGATCGGCTTGAGAAGGTCTGCAGAGAACAGCCCACCGGCTTCGGATAGCGATCCCAGCGAAGCTTTCTCGTTGCCCAGTTTGTCACGTACTTTCGTCAACTCACTGGCCTGCGAGATTGCTCGCAAACTTGAGACAGTGGGGTTCAGGACATACAGCAACACGAGCATGCAATACTGATCGTAGTGCAGCGTACGGTTGCCAGCGGTATCACGCTGGCACTCATGTTCGTGAAGATGCTCGAGCAGAGGCTTGAGCATGGCGAAGTATTTGAGGCCTTCGATTTTGATCTTTGGCTTGACGAGAGATTCCTGTGTTCGCTCGCCCTGGTCATCAGGAAGCTTTCGTCTTTTGAGTCGCTTGGTTTTGGTTGGCATGGCGAACCAACGATTGCCCGCTCAACGCAGGAGTAAAGCAACATCGACGCATGAGCCAATCCGGTTTCACGCATCTCGACTCTGGCGGATGCAAACCATTGAAAGTTTCACATCATCGCAACTGCCCGCCAGTCTCCTTGAAGCACGAACGAGACACTCTCGCCCAGCGAGCGAAGGCAAGCCAAATTGTCGTTGCTAGCAATTCAGCATCGACCGGCAAACGTCGGGCCGAACACTATTGCCCCCGTCCCCTTTTCTCTAGCCAGCGATCTGTTCGATGGCTGCTTGCTGAGGCATTTCAGCGGCCAACCGCCCCACCGCATCGGCCAGTGCTGGAGAGAGTCGTCCCGTGGTGAAACCTCGACGAACATCGACTACGCCCAAGCGAACGTTCAGCGGAGCGAGTCCGTGATACCAGGCATCGGAAGTTTGAAAGTACCATCGCTCAAAGCGGATCGTTCCCAATCGGGTATGAAGGGTTTGCAAGGTCTTGCGATTGACGCGAAACGACGCCTTGTCGAAACGGAAGCTGCCGGGGCGCTCGTCACTTTCGAGTTTCGAGAGCGCGTGCTGGATGATCAACCGGCCCAGAGAACGGACGAGTGTTTCGATCCGTCTCTCGAACCGGTCAAACGAGGCAGGTGTGACATCGCCCCGCCAAAAAAGATCGTACCGCTGCAATCAACGATACCGCGATGGCGGTGAGTTGCTTGAGGCGTTGCATGTCGAGTTGATCCACAAGTGATCCAGCCAACGCAACTAATCCGTTAGACTTGTTCATGACGTCCGTTTCCTGAGAGTGCTTGTTTGCCAAAACTCACATTAGGGGACGGGCGTCGCTTTTTCTCCAATAGCAATCTCGGATTTTGTCGCCCCAACATCACAAGCACGCGCTACTGAGCCGACTGCACCCAACTGGAGCAAGCGGGTCAATCAAGCACTCAGCGAAAAGGAGATCGAGATGATTCGAACGAGTGTCCAGCGAGGCCGCCCCTTCGGCGACATCGAATGGGTCGAAAAACTCGCTGACAAACACGACCTGTGGTCAACACTCCGATCACGGGGAAGGCCCAAGTCGACCAAACGCACCTAATTCCCCACCGGCTTCTTTTCTTCGCCAGAGTTGACATATTTGACCTCATTGATGCGGTCCAATACGTAGGCGTTGAGAGGAATCGAGTCTTCAACAATGCCGTCGTCAGCCGCCGGTGCTTTTGAGATACTGAGCAGCTTCACTGTCGTGACGCTCGCTCCCGTGCTAATCACCGTCGATGTTGGGAGCCGACCGATTTCGTCAAACAACTCATGCGACTTGAAGACAACGCTGTTGCGACCAGAGGATTCACCAGGGCAGAGGTTTCCGTTCGAGAACGAGTATTCCCCATGGAAATACGCAAGCAGATCGCCAGTCTTCGTGTCGAATGCAACATACGTGAACGGTGTCCCACAAAAAAACGCAGTCTTCCCATTGAAATCAGCGGTCTCTTCCCCTATTCCCGAAGCGTCTGCAATTCCTGCAATCGGTTCTACCATGCCACAGATGCCGTAATCTGACTGAAACGTGTCGGGATAGTACTGGAGCAATGGGTCATCCGTCCGTATAGCCTCCTAATACCCTTGAAAAGCAGTTATATCTGCATTCCAAATTGCGAAAGGATTCCCAATAGGCTCATTGCAGCGATGACCTTCACGTCGGAACCTCATCAACCTCTTCCCGTCCGTAGCCGTGGCTTCATATAGAACAGGATCATCGTTGACATACTTTGTTATTGCAAGAGAGCAGTTTTTTCCATCGTGAAAGGCCTGAAGATGCATGACAGATGGACACTCGCTGAAAGAGACTTTGAACTTGTAGTTTGCTGGCTGAGCGACCTCCCCTCTTTTGGAACATTCCTCGAACACCTCCTCCCATTTCAAAGGCACGTCTTGCAAAGAAAGATAGAGAGATTGGATATGCCCATAATCGTTCGCGTCTAGCCCGGACGAAGTTTCGCTCAAAAAACTGGCGAACTCGTGCAACGAAAACAACCTTCCAAACTTCTCGGCTTCAGTTTCCAACCTCGCCCAGGCGGTCGCTGCCGCTGGCGACACCAAGCCAATTTCCACGCGACGGTCGAGAAGAATTTTCGCATGCTCAAAACGCTCAGGTATTGAACGCTGTTCTTCAACGGCAAAGGAATGATTGCCATCGGTCAACACTGCGAAGAACATGATGACGCATATACCGTGACTGAGCCAAAGCCGCCCATTGAAGCCAACGTTGACGCAGCGAACGCATGTCGCCCAAAGATGTTTTGGGAGATTCAATTTGCAGCAAAGCATTTTTCCTTGAGTCCCAGAAAGGTGACGTAGGTCAATTTCATCAGTCTGTCGCAGACCCAAACACGACGAGATCAACATGCCGTCAGGCGAGCGTCATGTCACGGCCGAAGTTGCCTGCGTTTGATCGGGACCGTGCATGGCGGTCGCCGATCGCCGCAACTCACAATGCCCGAGCGTTCATGACATCATGCGACTTCGGGACCGCAAACGTGCAAGGACCACCACTGCTAAGCAGGTACGCAGGTGCCATCGGGTATGTGAGCCGTTGGCGTTAGCCACGGTTTTCACGCGCAACCGGGGCGAACGCCCAAACGGCTCACATGGTTGTGCCCGATCATTCCAGCCGACCTGCTTAGAACGAAAGAGCTTGATTGATCGCAACGACGGCGAAGTGGATCCATCGAAGTCGTTTCTGCGGCAAGCTACAGAGACTCGAACGATCACACTACCCAAACCCCCATTGAACCGATCGTTTTCGCCGAACCTTCATCTCCGCAAAGCCGAACCTTTCATTTCGGTCAGACTTAGCCTTCTGATTCGGCCAACACAGGTGGCTCGACGCTTTCGAGTGGCATCACGATCTGGCGCGGCCAATGCAGGATGAATCGAGTGCCCTGCCCCAACTCGGATTCCAACTCGATCTTTCCACCATAGGTTTCAACGGTCTTTTTGATGATCGACAGCCCCATGCCGCTCGAGCTCGTCGAATCCGATGGTCCCAGCGTCCGGAAGATCTCGAAGACCTTCTTTTGAAATCGAGAATCGATCCCTGGTCCGTCGTCTTCCACCACAAATCGAATCCACTCGCCACCCTCCAGGGCAGAAACAATCACCTTCCCGTCCTCTCGATCATGGTGCTTGATCGCGTTGTTGATCAAGTTCCGGAGGCAGGTTTCCAATGGTGTCTTGAGTGTCCGAAACGTTGGAAAATCGCCCTCCATGCGGACCTGCATCGCCGCAGGCTTTGCCAACATGCCGAAAATATTCGCGACCAGTCCAGCGGTATCAACTTGCGTCACCCGATCATGAACGCGCCCAGCCCGAGAGTACTGAAGCAGGTCATCGAGCAATTGCTCCATCCGGCTGATGCACTGCTTCAAGGTCCGCAGGTGTTCAGCACTCTCGGCTGGCAACTGGTCGCCAGTGTCCTCCATCACCCAATCTGCCAAGTGCTTGATGTTTCGCAGGGGAGATCGCAGATCGTGCGACGCAACATAGGCGAACGCATCCAAGTCCCGGTTGCTACGACTCAGTTCCCGGATGTGCTGGCGAATCAACGCATCCACACGTCGTTGCTCGGTCACATCACGAACGATGATTGCCGCGAGCTGTTGCTCGCCATCATTCCAGTAGGAGATCGAGATTCGCGCCGGAAAGGTCCCCCCATCTTCTCGAATGCACATCAGCTCATCATCCGTTGTCGAGGAAGACGCTGCGGGCTTGGTGCGAAGCGAGCTCTCGAAAAGACAGCTCGCCGAGGTCCCAATCAGCTCGCTTGCCGAATACCCAAAGGCATCCATGGTCGCCGGATTCCCATAAATGACTTGTCTCGATTGATCCAGCAACACAATCGGATCATGCGCTGTGTCGCATACCGCTTGGAACTGTTGTTGAGCCTTGCGAAACTCACTAGTCATTTGTTTGGCGAGTGTCTCGGCATGGCGCTGTTGGCGACCAATGGAACCGATGACCAGGAACAGCAACATATCGACGAACAAACCGACAATTGCCACCGCCAAACTGATCGCCGACTCGCCACCGCTGATAAAACCGGGCTGGGACTCGAAGTGGATCGTCCAATCGCGGCCACGAAGATGAAGTGGCTTGGTCAGCACAAAATCGGCTTGGCCTGCCTTGGACTCCTCTGACAATGGTTCGTTGCTGTCGTAGAGCAATTCGGCTTCGGTCCGATCCACGCCGTCATAAACACGAAACTCAATGTCTGACAAATTGGCCCTCCGAATTCCGGTCATCAAATCTCTGGTCCGGAACGGCGCGTAGACGAATCCAGTGACGGCAGCCGTTCGCTGGGCAGGTGTCTCAACCGGTTGATCACGCTGAAAGAGAGGCAAATACAACAGAAAACCTCGCTGGATATCGTCCTCGGTTTCTTGAACTAACTTGACAACCCCTGAGATCGTAGGCTCCCCCGACGCGATGGCCGCATCCATGGCCGCGCGGCGGGTTTCCTCGGAATACATGTCGAAACCAAACGCTCTTTGATTTCGCCAATCAAAAGGTTCGAGGTAGTCGATTGCCGTGTATCGGTCACGCGGACCAGCAGGTCGGATGTCAAAGTCCGGAAAGCCTTCGGCGCGAATGGATTCAACGAAGGCGTCCTTGTCATCCGCGTCCACCACCCGGCTGAATCCAACCCCTTGAATGCCAGGGTAATACTCTTGAAACCGAGAGTTCTCAAAGTAGATCCGCCACTCATCGCGGGAGACATCTTCGGAGGCCTCAAGCAAACCAACGCCACCACGAAGCACCTGTTCGTACTCCAGCATTCGCTGCTCGATCGAGACTTCCATCTCACTGACGCGAAACAGGAAGCGATCGGACGCGTGATTGCGGATGTACTGGCTCGACAAGTACCAGGCGATGGCTGTCACGGCCAGCGAAATGGCGAGGATCCCCCAAGCCAGTGCCGAACTGCGAACAGCCGCAAATTCTCGCAAACGATTGATCATTCGACCGAACAGCGGAAATGGGTTCGAATTCGTCATCGTCGATCGAAATACCTGCGTCACGCGGAACGAATCGCTGATTGCAAGTCAGAACCCTGAATCCGAATCATACGGGATCCCAGGCGTCTTGTCTCACGAATTTGCCGGCAGGCCTTGGTCCATTTGCAGCATCACCATGTCGCGGTAGCGTCCGCCGCTCGCAACCAATTGATCATGCGTCCCAATCTCCAGCACCTCCCCGTCTTCCAAGACCACAATTTTGTCCGCGTTCATGATCGTGCTCAGTCGGTGAGCGATCACGAATGCGGTTCGGTCCTGCAACAACTCGCTCAAACTGTCCTGGATCAAACGCTCGCTTTCGCTATCGAGATTGCTGGTTGCTTCGTCCAAGATCAGGATCTGAGGATCCGCTAAGATCGCTCGTGCGATGGCCAATCGCTGACGTTGACCGCCCGACAACTTGACGCCACGTTCTCCGATCACCGTGTCGTATCCTTCGGGGAACTTGCGAATGAACTCATCCGCTGCCGCTGCACTTGCCGCTGAGATCACTTCCTCGCGAGACGCTCGGCGGCGGGCATAGGCGATGTTTTCGTGGATGGAACCGTCGAACAAAAACACATCCTGCTCCACAATCCCCAGCAACGCTCGATAGCTCGACAACTGAATGTCTCGCAAATCCCGACCGTTGAAGCAAATCGCTCCTTCACTGGGATCATAAAACCGAGCGATCAAGTTGGTTAGCGTGGTCTTGCCCGCTCCACTGCGTCCCACCAACGCGATCGTTTGCCCCGAGGCCACTTCAAAACTGACGTCTTTCAGCACGGGTGTGTCGGTTCCTGGATAGCAGAACGAAACGTTCCGAATGGACAGATCACCAACCAGTTGCTTGGACGGCAACGCGATCGCCCCCTCGCGACTGGGCAGTTCGTCTTCCACCTCCAACACATCAAGCACACGATCCAATCCGGCCAGATTGTTCTGGAATGCGACGGCACTGCCCGCGATCGTTGCCAATGGGTCCAGCAGCATCGTCAGATACACCAAGAACATCATCAGATCACCGAGCGTCAAATTCCCCTCAATGATCTGATAGCCGCCGTACAACAGCAATCCGGTCGAAGCAAGCGGGATCAGCACCTCCCAGATCGTTTCGATGATCCGCATCCACCACCAAGTGAACAACTGCTGGCGAACCAAGAAGTCCCCTTCCCGCACATAGCGACTCGATTCGCTGCGGGATCGCGAAAACGTTCGCACGACTCGGATGCCACCGAAGGTTTCGGTCGCCCCGCTGTCGATCTTCTGACGTTGCTTGCGCACATCACGAAACAGAGGACGGATGCGGTTGATGTAGGTGCGGTGCGTCAACCACACAGTGGGCAACAGAAACATCCCTCCCAGCATCAACTTCCAATCCACCAGCATCAAAATGACCAGACTGCCAATGAACTGCACGATCGCCCGCCAGGGGTTGTACAGCATGCTGAAAATCAGTTCCGCGACACCGCCCGCGTCCTCTCGGATCAGACTGGCCACACCGCCGCTTTTCATCGAATGCACGTGATGCAGCGGCAAATGAACCGCGTGATCAAACACCGTTGCCCGGATGGACACTTGCGTTTTGTTGGACGCTTTGGTGGCGATCCAACGTCCCACCAAATTCACCGCGGTTCCGATCGCGGTCAGGATCGTCACGATCAATCCGATCGCGACCAGCACTCGCATCGGAGACGACATGGGGTCGCCAAGAATCGCGGTCAGATTGGGGATCGCGTCCACCCAATCCGGCAGCGGTTTGGGGGGACGAGTCAGCACCGAATCGATGGCCAACTTGGTCCCCAAGGGCGGGATCAATCGCAAACCAATGCTGACCGTCAACAACGCGAGAGCCGTCAAAATGGCCCCTCTTTGCCCGGCGATCAGTTGCCAAAACGCGAGGAACAACTCACGAAACGATCGATCTCGGGTCCCAATTTTTTTTCCACCAGGACCGCCACCGTGATGATGCCCGCCACGGCCGCTGGCCAAATCTTTTTCGGTGTCCTGATTCCCTCGGCGATGACGATCGCGAACCGCTTGACGATAGGCTTCAAAACGACGGCGACTGGGCGAACTCGGCATCGAACAACAATGTGCGTGGAAACAAACAACCAATGGAATCATCGGGGTCCGTCAATCCTACGCCAAACGCCTCGTGTAGAACCACCACTCCAATGCCATCAACAGCAACACGGCGATCAACAGCGGCCGCCAAAACTCGCGTCGCACCTCGATTCCCGCATCGGTTGCTTCCACCGACTCGTACCCCAACTCGACCGTTGGTTTCGCTGCCAACCGACTCTCACGAGCATCAAACAAATTGACCGCAAACCGATCGACCACCTGATCCGTTTCCGCGGCGATCAATTGATAATTGCCGGGCTGAGACGTCGACACGATTTCAACCACGCCCCCCGCACCGACCGGTTGCTTGCCCAGCGACTCCGCCCTGCCCTGCCCCACTGTCCGAACCACTTCGACTGATTCCAGAACGTTTTCCAAGCGCGCCATCACGGTCTGCCCCGGTTGATAGCTCGGTGCCCCTGACGACTGAGCCGCCCCCGCCAAGTTTCTCAATACGTTGAACATAAACACCGGCCAAGAGCGTTCAGCGTACCAATTGGTGTTGGCCTGCATGTCACCCGATTCGTCTTCGCTGACAAGCGGGAACCCCAACACCAAATCTTGGTATCCATCGCGAGAAGCGATCGCCATCACCGGACCAACATCCGATTCCACCAAGGTCAACGAGCCCGCCGGCCCTTCCACAGCTCGACCGGAAAACACCAGCAACGAATACAGCTCAAGATATCGCAGCACCGGATGCGTTCGGTCGATGTCGATCAACGTCAACGCGCCCGACTCGGTTTTCCACTTCCAATCATCGTTGGGCAATTCCCCCATGGTGAACGTGTTGGTCGGAGGAGATTCCTTGGGGCGGCATCGATCGTAAACGATCAAATCGTCGCGGCCCGAATCCACCCGTTTTTGATACGCCTCGGTTTCCATGTAGTCAGGCGTCACAAATTCGCAAGACGCGATCTGCTGGCACTTGGGCGTTGTCAGGCCCAGCTCCAACGCTCGGTTGCCGGGAGTGACGACCAACACCGAGACCAACCCGGCGGGAGTCAACGCCGCAAAGGCTTCGTTGTCGATCATCAGGTCATCCTCGCCATCCAACTGCAACCTCAACGCAACCGCATCGGAAGATTCAATCGTGAACGACAAACCGGTCTGGTCCTCAGGTTCCAAATCCACCGAAGCCGCATCCACCAAGTTCTGATCGATGTACAAGGATGCTTCCGTGGACTCCTTTGTCGTGCCCGTGTTCAGCACTGTTGCGAACACTTGGATTTGATCGGGGTTCTGCAAATCACGCTGAGCGGAGAACGAAACGATTGCCAAATTGCGAACCGCATCGGAGCCAATCGAAACATAGGTCGGCTGCAAGTTCCCTAAGCTGAACTGCGTCACATCCCCAAAGTTCCCATCGCTGTAAAGCATCAACTCAGCGGGCATCGCATCGGCAACCTGGACATCGTTGACGTCCCCGATCTCGCTGGTCCGGCGTGGATTGGCCAAACCATCCGCGGCCCGCAGCGCCCCCAGAATATCCGTCGGTCGATTCGTGACTTCACATCGGTCCAGTGCATCCCGCAAACGATTGCGATCCGAAGTGAAGGCCTGCATCACTTCGGCGCGGTCACTGAAAGTCACCAGCATCGCCGACTCCGAATCCGTCATCGTGTCGATGCGATCGCCGATTTGTCGGCGGGCTTCCTCAAACCGACTGCGACCGCCCTGCCCTGGCCTGGCCTGCCCTGCACCTTCCGCGTTTCCCGCGGGTGCTTGCATGCTGGCGGACGTATCCAGCAGAAACACCATCCGGCCCAGCGAATTCGCTTCGCCTCGGATGCCTGGTCGGAATAAAGCGAACGCGGCCAACAACACCGCCAGCAATTGCAGCAACAACAGCAGGCTGTTTCGAAGCCGTTGCAGCAAACTGTTG
Organism: Rhodopirellula sp. P2; assembly: GCF_028768465.1. GTDB lineage: Bacteria > Planctomycetota > Planctomycetia > Pirellulales > Pirellulaceae > Rhodopirellula. The sequence goes on along the minus strand of NZ_CP118225.1, from coordinate 1,371,861 downwards.
ACGTGCAGGTCCTCGATCGTTCGAGACCACAAGTAGGTGCTCGGAACCTCGACCGGTTCGCGTCGCAACTTCAAGAAGTAAAGCAGCACGATGCCCACGGGCACGCACGCCAACACCACCCACGGCCACACTCCCGAAAGAGCCGGGATCCAACTCATGGCACCATCATTCATCGCACCACCCCACGAGTTCGCAGGTACTGGGTGATCACGGTTTCAATCGGCGTGTCGGTGGGAACCATCACGTGCACAATCGACCGCTTCGCACAGTATTGCCGGATCTCATGGAGAAAGGCTTTGAGGTTGGCTTGGTACTTGTCCAACACAAATTGATTGACCGTGATTTCGGCCGCATCGCCATCTTCGACATCAATCAACCGGCGATCACCTCGTAGTGGCGGATCAATTTCTTCTTGCGACAACACCTGCAGCACAAACACATCGATTTGCCGACCGACCAACATTCGCAATGCCGATTCGTAGCCTTCCTTGTCCATCATGTCGGTGATCAGCACGACCACGCCGCTGCCACCACCTCGCGTCACAAAGTCCTTGACACCGTCGTGCAGCGAAACATTTTCGCCTCCCGACAAACCGTCCAAGTAGTTCAACATTTTCCAAAACGAACCACGTGACCGAAGCACGGGAGCATTGTGACCGGCTTGCCCCATGGCTCGAACACAAACACGGTCTCCATGACAAAGCCCCACGTACCCAAGCGCGGCCGCAAGCTGCTTGGCGACACGCAGCTTGTTCGGTGTTCCAAAGTTCATCGACGCGCTGGTGTCGATCAAGGCATGAAAGTGCAGGTCCTCTTCTTCTTGGAACAGTTTCAAAAACAACTGATCCAGCCGAGCGTACAAATTCCAATCGATCAGCCGGAGGTCATCGCCCGGCACGTAATTCCGAAAGTCAGCGAACTCGACGCTTTGACCTTTCCGGCGACTGAGGCGTTCGCCTTTCATCCGCCCCCGAAAGATCTTCCGAGAAACGAGCTCCAGCCGTTCCAGCCGACCCAACAAGGCTGGCGTCAACAAAGGCCCAGACGCTTGCCGCTTGGCATCGGTCGGGGTGCTGGCTGCGGGAGTCGGTTCGGTCGTCGACGAAGCGGGTGCGTTGCTCATCGCCTCAGTTTAGCCGATCCACATCCTGCCGAGGCGAGCTCTGTGGCCTTGTTTCCGGGTTACCGTCTGGGAACAAGGCAGACGAACCGCGACCACGCAAGTTCACGGTCGATTTGAGGCAGTAGACAACGATTGTATTGCCAATCCTTTCGGCCGGATTTTGAGTTGCGAAAAAGCGTCCGACATTCGACTCTCGTTCAAACCCGTGCAGAGCGTTCACGCCAATGGCATACCAGCCAGGTGTCAGCGTTCGTGGATCCAATGGTCGCCCCGGAATGGGAAAGATGCCCCGCTGTTCAGATTGATAGCGTCCCACTTGAACACTACCGTGCAACCAGCAATGGAGAGTCCCTCGATCAAGGTTCTCGTGCTTCCAATCCTCTAAAAGAAGATAGTCTTGGCCCCAATCGGTATCGGCACCCAACAGGTGGCGGTGCCCGCTCAGTGAACCGCCTGAGAGCCAGTTGTAGTAACTCGTCATATTAGGAGTTGCGTTGAGGGCAATGGCGACGCTCGTTACGATCAGTCCCCATCGCAACCACCGGATCGAAGACAACTTCGCCAGAGTGCCACTGAGAGCAACAATTCCCAGCGGCAGCAAGGAAAGCGAATACCGACCGTGCTGGGACAACCCGTTTTGACTGCACAGCAAAATCCCGAGCAGCACGATCGTCGGTATCAGCACAACACAAGCCCCGCGTTCGCCGAGTCGGCTCGGCTTCCACAAGAACAGCAGAAGTGAAAGCGCAATCACAGCCAGCAGTGGCTCCGGCATCTTGATCAGCCAGAGATAACCATAGAACCACCAAACACCTATCTCTCGTCGCTGCCCAGCAACAAAGGACGGTTCTCCCTGTTCGAAGTCCAACTTTTGAACATCCAACCCAATCACGAAATCCAGCGGCAATCCGATGGGGCAATTCTTCGTCACGGGGATCCACGAACTCAGTTCATCCCGAAAAGTTCGAACAAATCCAGATTGCAGCGGCACGTCGCGGAGTCTCGTCCCGCTCCCATGAAAACCATAAGCAACATTCAAAACTAAAAAGGCAACGAAGAAGACCCAAAGCAATGAAATCATCCGCTCGCGCCATTCTCTCCAAGACCAACGGTGAGCGATTCCCGAGACCAACGTTACCAAGATCCAAATGACGGGTAGGATCAACCACACCGATTTGGTCAGCAGCGCCAAGCCGAGCGACGCGGCAACGGCGGCGGTGGCCCGTGGCGACCCCGACCGCATCCATCTGCAAAAACAGTAGCTAGCCAACAGCCCTGTGGCTGCAGCGGGCACATCGGGGGTGATCGTTGCGGCCCATCCGATGAACATGGGGTTGAACGCCAACAACGCCATGGCCAGCACCCCTGTTCCATGATCATGCAACTGCGTCGCCCAGTGGTACACCAGCAGCATGGACAGCAACCCGAACGGAAGCATCATGCACCGCGAGACCCACAGATCAGTAAAAATCTGGCGTCCACGCTGTTCCGCCAACTCATTGCCAGCAATGAACTCCGTTCGATAGGGATCGCCATCGATCCCATTGGTCAGCGGACAATCGATTGCAGCGGCATGGGGCACCGCCGCGAGCATCCGAGTCAGTGGAGGATTGACACGGTAGCTGAACGCGGTGTGAGTTCGCAAACCAATCAGACCGGAGGCCAAATGAGCGCATTCGTCCACATGCGGTGACTTCCACACAATCGAATGCAACTGCAAAGTAACCGTTCACCAGAACCGTTGTAGGCGCGAGGTTTAGCTTGGTGGGTTTTGTTTCGCTTCCCTTTCGCGGAGAGAACCCATGACACACTCCCAAGCAGCTCAACGATGGGCCGAACGTTTGCAGCGGTTTAGCCAGTCCGAGATGACTGTTGCTCAGTTCTGTGCTGCCGAAGGCGTTTCGCAGCCATCTTACTATCACTGGCGACGCAAGTTGCTTGGACCTGCCAAAGCCGCTGGTCCTGCTTCGCCGCCCGATTCCGGCCCGACACCCGCCCTGATCCCTGTTCGCATCGTCGATTCGCAAGGCCAGCAGGCACCGCCGCCAAAGACGAACGTTCGAACAACGGTGCAGTTGCCCGGTGGTGTCTCAATCGAGGTCGAAGTACTCGGCTCGGATGCATGCGAAGCGGGGCGGCCATGACCGGACTACCTCAGGGATCTCCGATCTTCCTGTGCACCACGCCGGTGGACTTCCGCAAAGGCTTCGACGGGCTGACCGGCATCGTCACCTCGCAGCTCGGCCAAAGCGTCACCAGCGGTTCGTTGTTCCTGTTTGTCAATCGAAAGCGCGATCGCATCAAAGCCCTGTGGTGGGAGACCGGAGGACTGACGCTCTGGTATCGCCGTCTGGAGCAAGGGACCGTCGAGCTGCCCAAAGCGGGCAGTGATCAAACCCACGTCACGATCGACGCTGTCGAGCTGGCGATGTGGCTCGGGGGCGTCGATTTGGCTTCGGCCCGGGTCAGGCGAAAACGGATGGCGGCGTGAACACGTTTTTCTAGCGACCCGCTCACCACGCGGCATGACGAAGGAATCTTGGTCATGCCGCTTCTTTTTGCGCTCATGCGTCTTGGGCGTTTGAAAGCAGTTTCTATAATGTCGCCATCATGGATGCCAAAGCACTTCGAGACGATCCCGATTCCGCTGCCGCGTTGATCGCATCGCTGCGAAAGCAAGTCGAAGAACAGGCAGCTGCACTGGAGCGAAAGGACAAGCAGCTCACCGAGCAGGCTCATTCGGTGCTGGAAGTCAAAGCGGTCAATGACAAACTCAGCGAAGAAAACGCCGAACTGAACCTGAAGGTCGAGAAGTTGCTGCGACAACTCTTTGGCCGCAAGAGCGAACGTCGAGTCGATAGCGAAGGACAGTTGTTCCTGGACCTCGGTGAAGAAGCCACGCCGGAGGTCGTCAGTGCGATCGAAGAAGCGATCCGCGAGGCCGAACAGATCGTCCGTGACAACGAAGAAAAGAACGGCAAGCCCAAACCGCCTCGCAAAACGGATCGAAAATTTCCCGAACATCTGCCTCGCAGTGAACGCATTGTCGATCTGCCCGAAGACCAGCGAGCCGGCCTCAAACTGATCGGCTATGACGAAGTCGAGCGACTTGCCTGGAAGCGAGCCGAGCTTCGCGTTGAAGTCGTCAAGTACGCCAAGTATGCGGTGCCTGCTGATCCATCGAACCCCGACAAAAAGCCTGGAATCATCAGTCCCGAGCGTCCGACCGGGTTGGTTGAAGGCGACCGCTTCGATGTCTCCGTCGCCGTCGAAGTGGTCGCTCAGAAGTACTTCTTTCACATGCCGTTCTATCGCCAGCAAGACATGTTCGCCGGCAGCGGTTGGACGCCCAGTCGCTCGACGCTTTGCAATCTCGAAACCCAGGTCGAGTTCGCCCTGCAGCCGCTGGCCGATTACCTGCGAAGCTTCTTGAAGACCGATACCTGTATCGGCTGTGACGATACAGGCGTGGTGCTGATCACTCCGGCGGCGATGCCTGACTTGTCGAACCATCCTCGCGGTGATCGGATCGCCGAAGTCTTTGAAGATGCGATTCGAAAAGGTAAGCCGAGCATCAAAGCGAACTTCTGGGGCTACTATGCTTCGAGGTTGCCGGTGGTGGCGTTCGACTTCACGGTCAGTCGTCACCGTGACGGGCCGGATGACGTGCTGGGCGATTACAAAGGAACTTTAATTGGAGACTGTTGGTCGGGCTTTCAAAAGATCGATGTTCGAAGCGACGAGCGAATTCAGTTCGCCGCGTGCTGGGCCCATGCGCGCCGCAAGATCGACGAGTGCCGCGGTGCATTCCCGCTTCAGGTTGCAAAGCTGGAATCGTTGATCGGGATGCTGTATGACGTCGAAGACCAGATCAAAGGTTTACCCGAGACGGAGGCCCTTGCACGTCGGCAAGAGGTATCGCGACACGTGCTTGGCCTGATCGAGGACTACCTATCGAGCGATCAGTTGAGCAGTCCGGCGGTGCTTCCCAAGAGCAACCTAGCTGCCGCGGCTGGCTATGTGCGTCGGCACTGGAAGGCACTGGGTCGCTTCACCGAAGATATCAGCATCCCGATCGACAACAACGACTGCGAACAGTTGATGAAACGCGTTGCGACGGGCAGAAAGAACTGGCTATTCAAAGGCTCGCTTGCCGCTGGGGAGCGAGCGGCGAACTTGATGACAGTCATCGTCAGTGCGGTGCGCAATGACTTGGACGTGCATGCCTACTTGGAAGATGTGCTGCGACGGACCTTGGCTGGTGAAACCGACTGGGCTTCGATGGCGCCTCACGTTTGGAAGTTAGATCACTGCGAATCGATCCGAACGTACCGCCAGGACGAGCGTCGCCAAGCGGCCGACCGCAAGCGAGTCCGCCGCGCTCGCCGCCGACGTCTCAAGAAATAGTCAACCGGGCAACCCGGAATGGTTCTGGTGAACGGTTACACTGCAAAAGCACTGACAGCGTGATGATCGCCATCACCACTCCAAACCGCACCATTGCAAAACCTTTCGCAAGTATACCCCCGATCCGGCTTCGACTAACAATGCTAAGACACACGGATCCTGCCGGAGAATTGACGGCATGGAACACTCGACGACTGGACTAATCACAACGCAATCGAAGCACTCAAAATGTCTTGAGCAAACATTGAACCGCATCTAATCCGTTGCTGATGTCGATAAACTCACCGGCACTCATGTCACCGGTGTCTATACCAAATAACAGCTCACCAACTTTCAACAATCCCCTACGAACTCTGATTACAACACTCAGCGGCGTACTTTGTTGCCGTGTTCACAATTCCGTCTGCTGGAGCGCGGGGAGAATGTGGCACACACTTCCCGGACCCAAAATCAAACTTACAGAACTCCCATCGCCAACAAGGCTGCAACGATCCAGAACACATTGTCTGTGCATAATACGGCGTCTCATCGACATAGTAATCAATCGCGGCCTTACAGTCCCGTGGAAACAAATTTATGAACGCTCCATTGTTGTCGCATCCAATTCCTGTGAACGGATCCAACGACTGACAAACAGGTACGCCTTCCTGGCATGGAGACAACGCCTCGGTCGGCTCTTCGCAATCACAATCAAAACAACTTGACGATGGCGAGTTGCAAGCCATCGAAAAGATTGAGGAAAACCCAAACACGAGCGGCACCATATAGGTTCGTAAAACAGACTCAGCTACTCCAAATCAAAAAAAGAATACCGCGTTCATTGGCGACATCATCTTCACCGGTAGCGATGAATGACTACCCAACTCACGACGGCTAAAACGCCCAACAAAATACAAATCCACCATCGACCAAAAATGGATCGGTGATCCACTTCAAAAGCACCTCTCGCAGATGCTTGACTATACGCATTTCCCTGCCGCTTCACCAAATGCACACCGTCCCAGTATCCAAGGCGTTTCTGGGACTCGTAGTCAACGACCTCCTGTCCGATACCAAGACCCAAATTTGACAACAAGAACGTCGAATCCGGCACCTCAATCCCAAAGTTGCTTTCAGTGCGTTCCATTCGAACAACCTGAACCCTCCCCTCTCCCAATGGGGTACGAGTCCACGTGCGTGTCGGTAGACAGTCGTCCTCATCATACCAAGACGTTACTTCGTATTTTCCGCCCAGCCCCCAGTGCCGGTAGACCGGAAACTCCGAAGATTCTGATATACAGAAATGTTGCTCTGTGATGCCTTCCATATCCCACCGCACATGATGCGAGATTCTCCCGTCGACCAGAACGTCCTTCTTGACAAGCATTGGTTTAGCACGTCCAGGATTGAACAAAGTCCTTTCAACTGTATCGTACGATGCCGGCCCAATACAGACACCTAAAACCCTCGGATCTATAGCGAATCCCGCTCGTTCTAGATCCTCGGGATTCGTTCGAGTCGCATGCTTCGGATCACGATTCACAAAAGTATCAGTTGAGGTTCGAATACACCACTCTTCAACTTGCTCGCCATCTTCTTTCATCGCTTGATAGTGTGACCACACACGCGATCCATTCCATCTGATTGATATTTCTCCGCTTGTCCTCGATACCTTTGTTTGAAACATGTCTTCGAAACCTGAAAGTTTTTCTTGCTCCGATTCAGATTCTTGCTGCCCGACCTGAACTTCAAATGCAACCGAGTAGACCAAATGCCCACGGTGAAGCGATTGCCGAGTGCCTCTCATTCCGTCAATCAGTTGAGCCGCAAAAGCATCATCCGCTTCGTTTCCGAGCACGGTGCTGCCAAGGCCAACCGATGCCATGAAACAGACGAGTGCCAAAGGCTTCCAATCCGACACCATGAATTGATTGAACACAATCAAGTACCTCATTGGTAAAGTTGTTGAACCGCTAAGTGTCGGCAGATCGGTTCCGCGATTTCCACCGATGACGAATCGACAATCATGATTTCGACCTGAGCCCCACCGTCAGGGATGGGATCACCAGCACTTCTCCTGACGCTGTAGTGCTCACCATCGCGATTCGAAGCTTCGTGGTGAACCGAGATCGACGGATCGGATGCGATCACCGACTGAATCGAATAGGGTGCGTCACACTTGGCAGTGAACGTGAGGGTCGCGTCAGCATCCGCGTCGCCAGCGAAAACAAGGCGAGCAGGCAGCACTGTGATCGGACTGCTAATCTCTGCCTTCACCGGGACGATCACATGATCCAAGATCCCACCGGAAAGTTTCACGTCCAATCTCGCAAACAGACTGTCGCAATGACTCGATTTCGACACGTCAATGTGAAGCGGCAACGTCGCCTGACCATCCCTGAACGCGATGATCTGATCATGCGGCCGGACCGACGGATGGTCGCACTCGACCGATTCGATAGTCATCGTGACGCGACCGAAGTCGAAATTCACGTAGTTGTGGCTGATCAATCGCTATTTCAGCAAGTTCGATTGGAGACGCGTCGACCCAAACTTCCGGGCGAATGAATGCCGACATCGCATATTGAACGACCATTTGCCGCACTGGATCGTCAAGGTTGTGACGAGGCTTGCGCAAAACTAATGCGACCGCATTCGTTCGTTTCCCTGACGCTCGCTTGGAGTCGAATGTCACTGGGATTTCGAGCGTTTCTCCAGGGGGAAGCACCAACGGAATGTCCAAATCCGGCACCGTGCAAGTGCATGAAGTTCGCACATCGCTGATCGTTAAGTCTTCATCTGTCGGGTTGTGAAGCGTGAAGCGACGTTCGATTTGAACCAACTGATCCAACTCACCAATATTTTCCAAAGCGGGCATGACGTATGGCACCTCCGGCGAGCGATCCGCCCAAACGAAAACTCCAAGCCCCAATAGTATCATCACCGCAATTGACACCAGAGCCAAATGACTCCGCCGAAATACACGCTGAATTGGTGACAGGTATTGAAAATTTGTCTCTGTCATCGCTGAATCAATGCTCCCAATACGGCAGGGTCAATTTCGTAAACAATCCAACGTTGAGAACCATCTCCCAAGGCGAACCCGACGCCGGTCGGATGAGCCGATCCCCACGCGAACTTGAAACGATCGTCACCACCATCCACCATCAATTCTGTCGTTCGACGAACCGTCCCATCAGAACCACCCAAATAGAAACTCTCATCGTACAACCAGGATGAATCTGACTGCACCAAAGGATTGAATGCCTTCTCACCTATTAAAACAACTTGAGACAGTCCACCGGAGAAGTCACTCATACGTCGCAACTGGGGCCGACGATCAAACGCATTCCCATTGCCGGCATAGTCCGTCTTTGCCCAGACCAAATCGCCTCCGTCGTATCGTCCATTTTGATCGTCGGCGACCACCGATGGCGATCGCTCATTTCGAGACACGCAGGCGACAACCTCAGGGCGCAAACTCGTGACAACCGATTGATAGGCCGCTGGCTGTTCAAGAAAAGGAAGACTGGCATACAACCAAGAACCGGTTTGATTTTTCGGCGACCGCGCTGGGTCCCCCAATCCCCATCGATAGATGCCTCCGGTCGCATACTCAATCGTCTGTGGCTGGGAGGGCAGGCCCGGCGGCAAACTAGCCTGCTGCATCTGATCGGCGCCTCCGTTGTGTGGCAGACAACGATGATTTGATTCGTGCAAATGCACGGCTAGAGCGAGTTGACGCAGATGGTTACCACACTCAACCAGACGGCTTGACTCTCGTGCGGCTTGCACTGCTGGGATCGCCACAGCCAATAGCAGCCCAACGATTGCGATCACTGAGACCAACTCAATGAGGGTCAAACCAGACGAAACTCGCGGTCGATTCACTGTCCAGCCTCCGATGCTGCCAAGGCAATGAATTCAATCAAATGCTTTTCTCGCAATTCTCCACTAGGAGTATCGAAGGTCAAACTCAACTGAGTCGCCAACGGTACCGTCCGTTCCGCTTCCGGCTCGTTGACAACAGTGATCTCAATGTATCGTTGATCGCCCTGAGATTTCAGCGACGCCGCTACACATTCGCAACTGGAAGTAATCTCTTTGAGAACATGATCCTGTGGATGCCCCACGGCCATCGTGCGCACAACTTGCTCCCCTGGAAAGACAAATCCTAAATCAGTCGCCGGTGTTTGATCGAGGGTAACAAACGACGCTGGTGAAGCATTGCTGTTGTCCGACGCCGACATGGCGATGGACCGGACCGCCCCGAAATACCAACCAAACAAAAACCCCGTCGCTAAACAGCTCAATAGCCGCAGTCCATATTGACCTGCTCGAATCGGAACTGGTTCACAATGATTGGCAACGCAAACCTTCGACGAATCGGACATTGCACTGCTCCTTCCACACAAGTCAATCACGCTCTTCCGAGACACCCACATGGTACACCGACCCCCCCTGCAGAGAAGAGCAGGAATTGCAGATCTTCGAAAAAAAACCAACACGATGGATTCTTCGAGGACATTAACTTCGATTATGGGTGCCTCAAGATCCTAAGTGACATTCGTAAACGTACTGGAACCAGCATTGGCTACAAATCGACCAAAGCCTTGCTTTGCGAACTGAAACACACTGGAAAACGGAGCCGAACTGTCCGATCGGAGGGGATTTCCCCGGCGAAACAGCGAGAATTCGTTGGATGACATTTCTTTTACAATTGGCTGACACCCATTCGAACTTTTGGGCGACCGCTTTTCGTTCAATGAGTGACGTCCGAGCCATGTCCGGCTCGATCGCTAGTCCACTCTCGTCCCAGGAGCCTTCCGATGCGTTTCTCATTGTTGATGTTACTTGTTGCCGCCATGACGGCCTCACCGCTTCACCAAGCGAGTGCCGAACAAGTCAAATTGGATGTCCGCTTGGTTCACCCGGTCATGAAAGCGGGTGAGAAGCAAACCAATCACTTGCGAATCGCGCTGACTGGTTTTGAACTGAAATCCACTGAAGAGCGACCACCCGTCAACGTCTGCTTGGTGCTCGATCACAGCGGCTCGATGAGCGGGCAAAAACTCACGCGTGCCAAAGAAGCGGCCGAAGCGGCGATCGATCGGCTGAGCAATGACGACATCGTTTCGGTCGTTCTGTATGACAGCAATGTCACCGTCTTGGTCCCCGCCACCAAAGCCACCGACCGCGAATCGATCAAACAAAAAATTCGCGGTATCAAAGCCGGCAGTTCCACCGCCTTGTTCGCCGGAGTCAGCAAGGGTGCCGCGGAAGTTCGCAAGTTTTTGGCTGACGAACAAGTCAACCGAGTCATCCTGCTTTCGGATGGTTTGGCCAACGTGGGTCCACAAAGCCCACAAGAGTTGGAAGGGTTGGGACGTTCGTTGATGAAGGAAGCGATCAGCGTCAGCACACTCGGACTGGGGTCAGGTTACAACGAAGACTTGATGGTCGCATTGGCCTCGGTGGGCGGTGGCAACCACGCCTTTATCGAGGACGCGGACAGCTTGGTGTCGGTCTTCAACCAAGAATTCGATGGTTTGCTCAGCGTCGTTGCGAACGAATTCGAAATCGTGGTCAAACTGGATGAGTCTGTGCGTCCCGTTCGAATGATCGGCAGCGAAGGCGACATCGAAGGACAAACGATTCGCATTCCGCTCGCTCAGCTCTACGCCAATCAAGAACGTTACTTCATCGTCGAAACCGAGGTTTCATCCGGCACTGAAGATTCCACCCGAGACCTGGCCGAAGTCACCGTGCAGTATCGCAACCTGCAAACCGAAACCAAAGAGAAACTGACCAGCAGCATCCAGGTTCGCTTCAGTGACGAAGAAAAGATCGTCGAAGAAGCCAAGGACATGGAGGTTTACGCCTACTGCAGCTTGCAAATCACCACCGAACGCAACCGCGAGGCGACCGCACTGCGGGATGCGGGCCAAGTCAAGGAAGCACAATCGCTGCTGAATCAAAACGCGACCTCTCTCAACAAGCTGTACTTTGAGTGTGAAGCCAAGGGCGTCACCAGTGTTCTTCCTGAACTGAAATTGGCCGAAGAAAGCAACGAGATGCAAGCCGAAGCGATTGTCGATCGTTCCAAGTGGAATTCAACTCGCAAGAGTATGCGGCAGTTGCAAAATGCGGTCCAAAATCAACAAACCTATTCGGTGGACGTCCCCAGTCTTTCGCCTTCTCAATCCTCCGCCCCTCGTCGGTAAGCTCTTTTGCCTCTGCGTCACGTCCTCGCGCTGCTGTTGCTGATCGTTTCCCCGCTGATCCTGATCGGTTGGTTCGGAACCGCCACGCTCGCGCGGCAACAACAGCAGCAACGGGAACAGTTGCAACAACTCTTCGCCGGGCGACTGCAGGACTTGAGTTCCAACTTGCGTCCCATCGCCCAGCGATATGAATCCGAACTTGGCGACCAACTTCGCAAGGCCGAGCGTGACTTGAATCGCCTAGCGGAACTTCGCCGTTCAACGCCCATTGCTCGATCGGTCTTGCTGGTCGATCGCGATGGACGATTGATCTACCCCCGCAAACCTGTCATCGATGCTACATCGGAAACGTTGTGGTATGCCGCTCTGAGCGAACTGGCTCGTGGACGACCGATCGGAGAACAGAAGGAAGCTCTTGGTCTCGATAGCGACTCCCGATCATCGTCCTCGATCAAAGGAGTCATTCCCCAAACACGGATCCTGCAGGTTTCAAAGACACCATCATCAAACGATCCATTGAACAATGACACTCGCTGGCAAAGCTGGTTCCACGAAGACGGCTTGCAATTGGTGCTGTGGTTGCCACGATCCGACCAAACCGCGACGGGGGTCGTTCTGGAACGGGGACGCTGGATGGCCGACTTAGTCGAAGCCTTGCCCGCAACATCCGCCGATGAAAGCGGGCGTTACGAACTGCGTGACAGCACCGACCGAACGGTGTACCGCTGGGGCGACTCCAACGAAACAATCGACCCGATCCAACCGCTTGCCACCATTCGGATGGAAGCTCCGTGGAACGGATGGCGGTTGATCTACACGCCGTCCACCGACGCGTCCCCGGGTTGGTTGGCGGACGGAACCATCCCCCTGCTGGCAACTTTGTTGGCTCTCGCCACCACGCTGTTGTTGCTGGGAGCGTATGTGATGACGACGATCCGGCGTCAAATGGCGCTGGCTCAACAACGCGTCAGTTTCGCCAGCCATGTGTCGCACGAATTGCGAACTCCGTTGACCAACATTCGTCTGTACGCGGAACTCGCCAAACGCGACCTCGATTCGGAATCGACTTCATCCTCAAATGAGCCCAATCAACGACGACTGCGGGAACGCCTGGAGGTGATCGAGGAGGAGAGCCAGCGTCTTTCTCGCTTGGTCACGGGGGTCCTCGACATGGTTTCAGGGAAAGGCAAACTGTGTCCAACACTCGAAGTCCCCGACCAAATCATTCGCCGAGTCGTGGAAAGTTTTGCTCCCGCTTTCGAAAGTCTCGAAATGAAAACGGAACTGAAGCTGAATGCCAACGACGCGATTCCGATCGACACCGATGTGACTGAATTGGTCCTGGTGAACTTGCTCAGCAACGTCGAAAAATACGCGGCCTCCGGAAAGCGAGTGACGCTCACTAGTTCTCAAACACCGTCCCTGATCACCATCGACGTGGTCGATCAAGGTCCGGGGATCACCAAGTCGGAAGCGAAACGAATCTTTGAACCCTTCGAACGGCTCGACGATTCTTTGTCCGCACCTGCAGGAACAGGCCTCGGACTGGCGATCGCCCGCAACGCGGCACGACGGCACGGTGGCGACCTGACCTGGATCCCCTCCGAGCCAGGGTCGCATTTTCGCTTCACGCTGCAACCACTGGATGCAACTTCCAATCGCGTCTCGTCACCCCCAACCGAACCATCATGCCCCGGATCTTGATCGCCGAAGATGACCGACACACTCGTGCTGCCCTGGAGGAATTACTGGGCGCCGAAGGCTACGACGTGGCGACAGTCGGCGATGGCCTATCCGCGTCGAAAATGATCGAATCCAAGAAGTTCGACTTGGTATGTCTGGATGTGATGATGCCGATGAAAAGCGGCTATGACGTTTGTCGACTTTTGCGTGCGAACGACAAACGAACGCCCATCATTTTCATCACCGCCAAAGGGGAAGAGATCGACAAAGTGGTCGGTTTTGAACTGGGAGCGGACGACTACATCAGCAAACCGTTTGGATCCCACGAAGTCATCGCCCGCGTCAAAGCCGTTCTGCGACGTTGCCAACCGGAACCCAGCCAAACACCAAGTGCGAAAGACCCGACCACGCACGTCGCGTTCAACATGGACGACTTGCAGGTCACACCATCAAAACTGCGAGCCACTCGTGGCGAGACGACAATCGAACTCACCGCTCGTGAACTTCAGATCTTGATCTTGCTGCATGATGCCGACGGGGACGTGGTGCATCGCCAAACGCTGTTTCAAGAATGCTGGGGCCCAGGCCGAGTCCCCAACAGCCGAACGATCGACCAAACCGTCAGCCAACTCCGCAAGCGAATTGAGATCGACCCCAAGCACCCCCGCATCATCCAAACGGTCTACGGCATCGGCTACCGATGCGAATGCGAACCTCACTCATGAAAACACTCGTCCTGTCGATCGTGTGCTTGGTCACGTGGTGTTGTGCTCCCGTTCATGCCGCTGACCTGCGAATGCAAGTTTTGTTCGATGGTCCGGCTCCAATCCCTCGACCGCTGGATCCCGACACGGACAAAGCGGTGTGCGGCCAATTGAACTTGCTCGACGAGCGTTTGCTGGTTGACCAAGAAACTCACTTTTCGCGTCTTCCATGAAGACGCCCGCCATCTGACCAACGTCACGATCAATGGCAACGTTCAACATTGGGACCGCAATCGATTCCAAGTCACCTTGGCCGAAGGCACCAACGACCTAGGGCAAGTGAAGCTTTCACCCAAGAACTTTGCGAGCGTTCAAACAGCAGAATCAACCGGACAGTGACAACGAGGAATGCTGCTCAATCAACCGTTTTCGACGACAGGATTCTCGCCCACATCCGAACCGTCCAGAACGGCGAACACTTCCGCCAAGTTGATCTTCAGTCCGGGCAGAACCTCACCACCATCGAGTGATTCCGTTTCGCCACGCACCGAAGACTGCGTCGCCGAAGTGAAGATGGCAACGGACCTTCGAATGGGATCCACCGTCCAAACCAACCGGATGCCAGCGTGAAAATATTCGCGACGTTTGCGAGCCATCTCCGCGCGAGTGTTCCCTGGACGGAGTACCTCCACCACCAAATCAGGAACCATTCGAGGAAAGGCCTCCTCCGGCAATCGTCCGCCCGGCAGCCGGTCCCAGGACAAAAAAGCCACGTCGGGACCGCGGATCAGATCGGGAAAGAGGGTTACAAAACCATCCGCTCCCGAGACCATGCCCAGCTTGTGTTGCCTCGCAAATGCACTCAAGAATTCGATCAACACAGCCGCCAGCAGTGATTCTCTAAACCCCATCTGCTTCTCCACCAATTGGCCATCGACGAGTTCGCACATCACGCCCTGAGCATGAAGGATGGCAAGATCCTCTGCTGTGGCGGGCCTGGAGGCTTCAACCACCCGCAATCGATCGGACGAAATGCCTCCCAGGTCCGTCAGCGTGTCAGCGACACTGAGAGGCAAAGCCGCATTGGCGGTGGCGTTGGGAAGACTGGGGATTTGCATGGTCACATTCTAACTCAAATCGATCGGTGATCTCAAACGAAAGGCCCTGCCTGATCCAGCAGACTCTCTTGAATGCGCCACGCCCAACGGAGGCTCGCAGAAGACACGACCAATTGAAGCCAATTCAAGGTTCAATGCGTTCACCACCGTCCCGAGTGATCAAAGCCCTCAATTTTTCTTCGTCCACCGGATCCATCGTTCTCACGGCTCCATCGGCCATCAGATACCGAAGTACGGCATCATCAGCAAACTCTGGCAACTCACTGAGATCTTGCGGCTTCGTCCAAGGAACTGACGATTTCGTTTCCAAAATCAGCAACGTGTTGGACGTCCCGTCTCGGATGTCCTTGAATTTGACACCATCGTCGATGCCCAATGCACTGGCACCATCGGCGATGCCTTGATAGTTGGCGTGCCAAACGGGTTGATCCATCGGCGCATCGGGACGTCGATAGATGGAAGGCATCTTCGCCAGCAACTTCGAGTTCGCTTCACTGTCCCACGGTTCGTCAAACCGATACTGCTCGAACAGCTCCTGTTGCTCAATGAAAGGCAGAATCGCCACTCGCCAAGAAAACGGCTTCAGCTCGGATTGGTCGTTGATTCCAATCGCTCCCTCTCTCGCCATCGATGCCGAGGCAGGAAACTTTCGATAAGCCGACGCAAAGTTGTGAAAGGCGATCCCTATTTGCTTCAACTGATTGGTGGACTGGACATCGCGTTCAGTGCTAACCTCTTTGACAACAGCTTCCATCCCCATCGTCTTTGCAGTCATGAGCAAACCCACGGGAGAAAGGGCATCTCCCAGGGAATAAGAACCTCTCTCCTGAGATTGTTGCCGCTGTAGCACGGACCTAAACCGGCGAGACAAAGAGACAACTTCATCGAGGTCAGTTGGAAAATCACCCAGTCGCTCAACGATGAAGGCCCCCTTGCCCGCATCGAGTCCCAGAACATTCGAATTTGCCGAAACTGAGCGTTTTGACTCGAACTCCAATCGATCACCAATGAGAAAACGGCATACCAACAACTGCGGAGCAGACTTCTTCGGGATCAGGTTCGTAAAAAGAATTTCTCTCAAATTACCATTGCCGGAAGTCCTCGCGGCAATATGCCCCGCCATTCGAATTGACACATCTTCAACCACGTAAAAGTCCCGACCATCAAACGCAAGCAGCGTGGCATCTGATCGGCCAGAAAGTCGCCAAACACCCTGAAGTCGCTCAAGATCTGTTTTCGCTTGCGTTGCTTTCTCTCGTTTTGAAAGCGGTGCAACCAATCCGCTGTCCAGAGCATTCATCAAGAAGCTGACTTCTTCTTTTGTGAACCGACCTGTGATCGCAATGTCACGGCCAACTTCCGCCATGATCGTCGGTGCCATTCGGATCTTCCCGTTGACGATGATCGCCAACCTTCGTTGCATGTTGTTGCGTGTGAGTTCACGCAGCGACTTCCCAGCAGCCTCGCTCAGTCGAAGCTCGATTTGCTCATTGCCCTTTGCTTGAGCCATTTCGATCTGTTCGCGGAGCTTGTCTTGATCGATTGCCAGCGAACCAGCCTCACGGACCAAATGCAATGTTTGCCCGTTCATGTGCAGCGGCGAAGAAAGGTCCGCATCCAGATCAGCCGCATACCATCGAAACCCATCTCGCGTGACAGCGAACTCCTGAGGAAGACCTTCATATTTCGAGCCGTACTCCCGCATTTCTTCTTCGGTTGCCAAGATTGCGAACCTCAGGAACGCTTCTTTGCGTTGGTCTGCGAAAGCGGCAACGGCGGGCAACGCGGTGGTTTCCGGAGGTGGATCGGGTGATACGTCGGCAATGACGCTGACTTCGCTTCCATCTGGTGCGTTCATGGTCAGAACCGAACCATCGGGCAGCTTGATGCGGATCAATACACCACTCATCAATCCAATGAACAACCCAAAGAATCCTGCAGCGATCGCCGCGGTGAGGGGTACCGTTCGTCTCCACCACCTTTGTGTTTGGGACGAAACCTTGGTTTCTGGATGGCTGGCGGGTGCACGCTCAGCCGAGGCAGTTTCGGCTCGAGCGATCAATCCAGACAGATTGGCGTCGCTCACAAATGGCTTCAGCTTTTCAGCGACCTGCATCGGCGTTTGTGGTCGCGATGTTGGGTCTTTGTCCAACATCGATGCAACCAACTTGACCAACCCAGCGGGTGCATCGGGCAAGAAATCGCTGAGCATCGGTGGTTGCGAGGAAACATGAGCCGTCATTTTGGCAAACGCGGTCGCGAATTGCGGCCCAGCAAACGGGGCATGCCCGGTCAACAGCTTGAACAATGTGCAACCAAGCGAATAAATGTCAGCGCGAACGTCGACGGTGCGACTGTCCGTGACCTGTTCCGGTGCGATGTAATCCGCCGTCCCCATCGCTTGTCCGGTGCCGGTCAAACCTGATGTTTCGAGACGAGGTTCCTGCAAACGAGCCAACCCCAGATCCAGCAACTTCACCTCGCCAGAATGACTCAACATGATGTTGGATGGTTTGACGTCGCGGTGAACGAAACCTTGGTCGCTGGTGTATTGCAGTGCGACGGCCACTTGGCGAATCAAATCACAAGCGTCCGCAATCTCGATCGGCCCGGTTCGCGAAACCAACTGAGCCAGATCCATTCCGTCAATGAATTCAGTGATCAAAACCGCTGTGCCATCGATTTCACGTGCGTCATGGGCCGTGACGATCCCAGGGTGACTCAACTGTCCCACGGCCCGCATCTCAGCCTCAAACCGCTCCTTCATTTTGGCGTCTGCGAGACGATGCCCGGCCAAGACCTTGAGTGCGACCAGGCGGCCTAACTTGGTATGACGAGTCAAATAAACATTGCCCATTCCACCGCGGCCCAACGGACGAACGATTTCATATTCACCAATCGAGACTGGAAAACCCGGCATTTCCGAGACAGTGGGCGGTTGCTGTCCAAGTCCGATCGCACCCAAAGCAGCGATCACGGCCAAGTCGCACTGCGGCTCGTGAGCCAATTCCGGCGCATCATCGGGCGATCGAATGGCTTGGATCAAAGAGTCCTCGCCATCGCCGATCGTTTCCAATTCGGATTGGCAAACTTCGCAATCGCGAAGGTGGTCCAGCATCGAGTCGCTGTCTTCTTCGGCCAATCGGCCCAGCGTCAAATCCTTCAATCGTTCGATCGACGGGCATTCAGTTGCGGTCATCATGGGTGTCCTCCGGGATAGTTAGGGTAACGCACCAGGATGAACGCGGGCGTCTGACACCATTTGCTGATAAAATCTTTTTCATGAGCCACATGTCGCCCTCGAACGAACATCCCACCCTGTCATCGATGCTGATTTCCGGCGTCAAACAGATGGATGCCGAAAGCTGGAGCCGTTTGGTTGGCACCTTCGGCCCGATTGTCTACCGCTGGTGTCGGACCTCAGGAATTCCCGCGTCCGATGCACCCGATGTAGTGCAAGAAGTCTTTGCATCCGTGGCCCGAGGCATTGGCGACTTCCAAAGAAAGAAACGCGAAGGCAGTTTTCGATCTTGGTTGGCCACGATCACACGCAATCGCGTTCGTGATCACTTTCGAAGACTCAACAAACTCGCTGAGGCTGATGGACGAGCGATCGGGGGCAGCGAAGCGCTCGATCAATTGCATCAAATCGGTGAGCAGGAAATCGCCGATACGCTGGATTCCACCATTTGCCCCGCGTCGATCGAAAGCCCTTTGATCCGACAAGTCATGACATCGGTCGAATCTGAATTTGAAATCGCGACTTGGCAAGCGTTCTGGGCCACCACCGTTGACCAGCAACCTGCGTCAACGGTTGCAGACAAATTGGGCCTTTCCGTCGCCAGCGTTTACCAAGCGAAGTCCCGTGTGCTTCGCCGACTTCGCAAACGCATGGCGGAGCTACCGGAATAAACCGGCGGCAACTCATTGCCTTGAGTCAGTTCGCCTCGTTGATCTTATTCAGCGTGTAGTACGCCTGAGGATGCAGCAAAGGATTGCCGTCTTGGTTGCGGACGCCGTTGGAATGAAGCTCATGAACATGACCGAGTTGCAATCCGTCGATCACCAATCGCACGTGCATCCCGTCCTCCGAAACAGTTGCCGATGTGATCGTGGGCTTGGTCGGATCCACTTCCGGACTGCCGTACTGCGAACGGTACTCGTACGTGTAAGTCTCGATCTCATAGCCTGCCAAATCAGTCGCCGTCGCGGCATCCACCGGCTGAGTGAATTCCAAATCAAAACCGTCGGACGTTGATTTCATGTGCTTGATTTCAAACGCGACTTTCCCGGTCCAATCCAATCGCTCGATTGCGAAAGGACGAGGGCCCGTTGATCCCCAACCACGGTTGGTTCCGCCAACAAACATCGATCCATTGGGCGCCATTTCCATCCCGACATTGCCTGAGGCAAAGCCTCGTCGGAAAGGGAAACAAACACCCTGCCAAACGCCATCCACCTCTTCCAAGTCGACTCGCATGACCGTGCTCTGCGATTGATCACTGACGAACAGTTGATTTTCAAACGGACCGAACTTGCCGCCCGACTGATCACAAACGATTCCCGACGCACTCTTTCCCATTTTGTCGTAAGGGAACATGACCACGGTCGGCACCAGTTCCGGGATCTTGGCCGCTTCGGTCAAGATGCGACTGCCGCTCTCAGGTTCTTGCGGACGCTTGCCCATGTTCGGTGCGTCGTCATACCAATCCCATCCACCGGGATGGCCCATGAACTTGCCTTCCTGCAGCATTTTCAGACCACATGTTCCGTTCCATGGTCCTTGGTTGTCGGTGTAGAAGACATTGCCCTTGGAATCGGTCCCCATTCCGCCGGGCGAACGAACGCCGCTGGAATACGGAATGGTTTGCCCGTCCGAAGTGACCTTCATCGCCCACCCACGAAACGGGACCTGGCTGCTGAAAGACCCGGTCAAACACAGCGTGATCAGCATGTCGCCGTTGGCATTCAACTTCGACCCAAACGCGTATTCGTGGTAATCACCCGACACGCCCCATCCATCGGCATGCGTTTGAAAAACATCCGCGGCACCATCGCCATCGGTGTCCTTCAGCCGTGTGATCTCAGGCCGCTGGGTCGCGATCAACCAACCGTCTTGTTCGGTCAAGCTAAGTGGTTCGTGCAACCCGCGAGCAAACACACTGAACTGATCCGCCGTCACTTTTTTGGCGAGCGGATTTTCGATCATGAAGATGTCACCACGGCGCGAACACACCGCCAGTCGACCGTCTTCCATCCATTCAAAGCCACACGCTTCGATGACCTCGCCCTCCGGAGTTTCGAAGGTCGTGATCGTGTAGTAATCGCTTTCTTTGGGCTGCTCAGCATGGATCGCTGAGACGAAACTCAGCAGCAAGGCCAAGCTGGCCAAAGGTCGAATTCGCATGAAGTTCATCGTTCTGGTTATCAAAAAAGTTCGGTGGCAAATGTGTCAATTCAAAGCAACGCGTCGGATGGACGTCACCAAGCAATTGTTTGATGAATTGTCCGTGTCTCTCCGGCAGGCAAGACGGCACGCCAAATCGGCTTGCCATCCACCGTCACTTTCTCAAGCCGAATGCCCTGGATCTGCAAACTCGCTTGATTGTTGACACGGAATGTTTGTGTGCCGTCGGTTTCAGCCGTGACCTCCATGGGTTGGTTGGTCGGTTGCCACACCCATTGTTCGCTGTCGTTCGAAGCGGGAACCGAAATCGTCAAGGTTCGACTCAGCTGAGGCGGGGTCGCCTGATCCGCTGACGTTTGCGACGAAATGGTGTCTTCGACTTTCAGGTCACCTCGAGAAAATCCGATGGCGATCGTTTGACCATCGTTCAGCTGGTAACCACCGAACCGGAAATCACGAGCTCTCGCGGATTTCTCCGGCCAGGCGGCATCGAGACTTGAAAGCAACGCCAAAGTGGACTGGCCCTCGAGAATCGAAACCGCATCACCGAGCGGTTCCTGGCGACCTTGCCCACGACCACGCCAGTGCATCGATGCATCGAAGAAGCCGTTCTTCCAAACCCGAGACAAAGTCATTTGCTCGGCATCCCAAATCAAGTTGGTTTTGTTCGGGAAGGCGATCCCAATCCCACGCGCACTGACTCCGGTGAAGAAGTTGCGGTAGATCCGCAGTGACTGCTCAGTCGGCTGCAACACAATCGCGTTCTGTTTCAGCCCCACCGGTTCCTTGGCTTTGTCGCCAAGCGACAGGTACTTCCAAATCGCATCGGTTTGGTTCACCGGGTCGCCCTCTTCAATCGTGGTGATCGCGGACTTGCCATCCACAAAGCTGTTCGGCATTCGAGTGCCGGGTCGGTACAAAGTCGGGTTCTGCAAATAGCGTTGGAACCATTCATATCGAAGTCGTTTGGGCATGGTCAGCAAGTCAATGGCTCCCAATCCACCCCCGGTGTCTCCACCGAAGCTGTGACACTTGATGCACGCCAATCCATCGTTGCCACATAGCTGGCGGCCGTTGGAAACAATCGTTGATTCGTTGGCGGTGGTGTCCGCTTCTTCGACCGTCGGATTCATGTCCAAACGACCAACCGCGGCATGCCAGTCTCGCAGCGGTTCGTACGCGAACGCCGGCATTCGCGTGCCCATGTAGCTGCGAAGGTTGGCACCGTGATTCAGCACATCGGTGATCGTTTGCGGAGTCAGTTTATCGCCAACACCCGTTAATTGCGGTGGCAAACGGCCCTCCAGTCCCATCTCGGGAACCGTCGAAACAAACGACTCGTCGCGTGACAATTCGGGGCCGCCGATACCATCGCGCTGGTGACAGGCGTAGCAATTCAATCCCAGCATCGTCATATGAACACGACGTGCATCGGTCACCTTGGGACGTTGCCCCGAACGCCGACGTTTGAGCGCCGATTCGATGGCAGAAACCTGAGTTGCCCCCAACGCAAAGTTGACTGCAGGTGCCGACACGTCCTCTGCCAAACACCCCTTTCCCTCGCCCGCCTGATCCAACGCGGGTGCTTGAACCGTTTGCAAAGCGGAAGCCTGGTCCGCGCCCACCGAGTGACAATTGGCACATCCGATGGAATAGAACTGCTGCTTTCCTTTCTCAATCAAGGACGAGTCCGCAACAAATTCGCTGGGCAACAAATCCAGTGGCTTTCCACCCACCGTGTTGCTGACCCAATAAGCAATGTCATCGCGAGCAAAGGAGTCGCTTTCCACTTCAAGACTCAGGGACGTTTCCCCTCCACCATCAAAGTACTCCACGCGGACGGGATAGACGCCGGCCTTCAGTTCGTATTCTGCTTGGACCGATTTGTGGGGGTGGATCCCATCGTTTTCCAATCGATGCCCGTCAATTTCGAGCGCACTTCCGTCGTCGCTGGCCAAGTGGAACGTCAACTTGGTCTCTGAATTCACATGCAAATCGGTTTCGTAGACCACCGCGAAATTGTTTCTTCGTTTCAGGTCGTCGAAAATCAGCCCACTGACCTGATCTTCAGAGACCGGTTTCAGTGAATCGAACTTTGGCAGTTGCTTCCAGGAACCGTGGTACACCTTTCTGGTGAATGCATCCGCGGTTTTGCCCACAGTGACTTCACGAGTCAGGTAAGCCGCGACCGCCATGATTTCTTCGTCGGTGCCAACCATCGCAGGCATCCGCAGTCCTGGACGAAGTTGATTGCAAGTCTTCAAAAACTTCGTCAAAGACGGCAATGTGTATTTGCGATGTGGTTTGCCCAGCGGAACCGACATCGGGCTGGGACTGGCGGGATCGGCCGAGTGACAGGCGGCACAACCCACTTTTTGATACAGCTTTTCACCACGATCAGCGAGCTTGGCACTGACGATTCGATCTTCGAGTGGTTGATCGTTGATGGAATGCAGATAGCTTGCGATTTCTTTCGCCCGTTCCCGTCGCTCCGCTGCCTCCATTCCTGGCCAAGGGTCGGGCATCGTCGTCCCGCGCTTGGTGGTGTGGGGATCGGCGATCATCTCGACGATGGCATCGGCGCGAACACGCCCAAAGACTTGCGACAAATCGGGACCGCCCTGCGAGGGCAACATCGATGTTCCTGCTTTGTGACATGATCCGCAGGCCAAGTTGTCAATCAAAACTTCGCCAGCATCGGCCATCGACAACGCATTGGTGCCGACGAAACGCTCAAACCCCGAGACAATCGGACGCTTGGCTTCACGATCCGCATCCCGTGGCAAAACCCAAATGTTTCGGAAGCGAACTTCGTCACCATGATCCTGCAGGTAAATCGGACCAGGCTCCGGACCTTCTTTCAATTTCGCAGCCCGAGTCGCGTCAGGCACTGCCACATTGTTCTGCACAATGACTCCATTCAGACGAACTGTCATCCGAGCATCGGCGACCTTTTTCCCAGCGTCATCAAATCGTGCCGCGGTGAAGTCGACGTCGTAGGTCTGCCACTGCATCGGTGGGTAGCAAACGTTGACCGCAGGACCACTGACCGTGTAAATCGCACCGCATTCGTTGTCGAGACCCTCTGAACCGAACGAATCCAGCACCTGGGTTTCGTAGCGAGCCTGGTGATAGATGCCACTGTTGCCCCGCTTTTGCCCCGTTGCCTTGGGCATGAAAGGCGTCCGAAATTCCAAGTGCAGCGTGTAGTCCTGAAATTTCTGCTTCGTCGTTGTCCCCTGCATCAACCAACCTTCGGGACTGACGCGTCCATTTTCCCAGTTCGCGTCCGCCGCTTCTTCGGTTCCATCGAACAGGACCGTGGCTTTCGCGGGAGCGGACCGGCCCATCGTGCTGCTGACCCGTTCGACCCGTCGAAGATTCATCGAATCCACCAACCCCAACAGGACGTCTTCATCGGCTTCGATTTTTCGTGGCGAAGGCTTGGCACCAGCTCCGGGCAAGCCACCTTCGTAAATCACAACGTCAAACTCACCGTCCCCGATCGCAACGACCTGGACTCCAATCTCATCCGCGATGTACTCGCCTTGCAATTCAAGGTCCGGATCACCGGCTGCGGGCTCTTGGGCGGAAACAGATCCAAATCCAATCGCACACCCCAAAACCAGACTCAATCCGGCCAGAGAGTTCAGAACTGGCAGACGCATTCGCATAGGGAAAATCTTCAAAGTTAGAATCATCGAGAAGTCAGTTCGGAATGGAGTTCGTATTTCGTGGGAGTGTCATCGGAGGCTGCGCTGCGAAGCAGGGTGAGTGCCGCGGAAACCAATTTTTCACCTGACCCAGGCTGCGTTCGTGAATTGATGACCTCGTAGCTGCCCTGGGCATACGCCGCATGCGTCGGCAAATAGGCGGTTTCGACGCAGTTGGACAATTCAATCACCAGCGTTGTTTCAAAAGGCGAATGTCGTTTGATCGCCAATCCCAGGTCAACAAAAACCTCCCCGGGCAGGAAGACGATCGCCAATTCATCCCCCAAAGTGATGGTCGCGACCTCAACTGGCAAATGATCCCCGATGCCTTGCCAGGCAATCATTGGAGAAACATTCGCCGGATCATCGCCGTCGATCCACGAAGGATTGTTGGTCAGGCGATCCAGCTGAGCATCTCGGTTGGCTGCGACGAGATCTTCAAACGCCACCTTTTCGCCCCCACGGGCAAGAGGAATCAACGCTTTCGCTCGATCAATCTGCTGTTCAGTCAATGTTTGCAGCGGCAACGGCACCACCGCCTGGCGATATTTTAATCGCGATTTCGGGCTGGGCGATGTTTTGATTGAACCCTCCAACATCGAACGAGCCTCCTTCACCAAAGTCTCGCCCAGAGAATGCCCAATGAATTCGCAGGAATTGCGTTCCTGACGGGACGGGTCGGCGTGGTTGATGTCGCCACACGTGCCGGCACCAAAGATCGAAAGCACATCGTCACCAAAATTTTCAGCCACCGCTCGCTGCATCAAAGCCGGGTAGTCCGCACTCCAACGAGTCCCCCCGACGGTGTCCAAATGCAACGCGTAACTGCTGCAAATCGTGAACGGTTGATTGGTTTCGGAATCGAGCACCGCGATCACGCCCAACTGGTCATCGATCGGGCCGGCGGAGCGAATTCGCTCTGGGTTGGATTCACGTTGCCACGTCAGAATGCTGCCGTCTTTCATGACCGAGCGTCGATTGAAGGAAACCGGAACCGACTGAATCGCGTTGCCCGCCAAGATTTTGGCCGAACGTTTGCTCGAGATGGCGTCACCGATTGCCCCCACAATTCCGTTGACCAGCTTTTCTGCGTAGGGAGACTCTTCTTTCAATTCACCACGAAGATGACGAACCAGGTGGGCTCGATAATCCGGAGCGGTGTGCGAATGTGTCGCTGAAACGAGGTGGTTTTTAGCCGGGATCCCGTGCAAAGATTCGGATCTCCGTATCACCTCTTCGTACAAATCGCGGGTGATGCCGACCAAATCACAGACCACCCAGACCACCACTGTGTCGCCTTGTTCAAAAACCATCGCTTTCGCAAACAGTGGGTCACGTGTTTCCGTGGCCAGTCGCTCATGAAAATAGCCTGACATCGGGAACCCAGTCGGCGGCGTGATCTCTCGCTGAGCACTGCCGATCAACAAATCCGACTCCGAAGCGGCTTCGACCGTGGAATTGCTCGGCGTCGGTTCCTGCCCGCCAACCATCGAAGCACTGACGAGGATCCCAATGATCAAGCAAAACGGCAGCTGCCGATCAAACCAAATCGAACGTCCGGAAACAGCCAAGTATCTGGCCATGGTTCTTCCTGTGATGAAGGCGGGATTTTGAGGGAGGGGCCATGTTCGGCCGGCGGGGTGGGGTTCGTGAACCCTGAATCATTGTAGATACTCCCGATCTCACCCATTGCTTCCTGACACCCGTGACTCACACAAAATTCAATGCTTTCATCGCTCACCCCCGACCAAATTGCACTGTTGGCTGTGGGCGCCACTGGCATTGGCTTCTCGAAATCAGGGTTCCCTGGCATCAGCATGTTGCATGTGGTCCTCTTCGCCTTTGTGTTTGGGGCGCTGGAATCCACTGGCGTGCTTCTCCCGATGCTGGTCGTCGGGGACCTCTGCGCCATTGGCTTTTTCGGCCGCAAAGCGGATTGGTCCCATGTCCGTCGATTGCTTCCGCCGACGTTGGTCGGAATCGTGATTGGTTGGGCGATGATGGACCGCCTCGATCCCGAGCACTTCAAAACACTCGTTGGCGGCATCATTCTCGCACTCGCCGCTGTGCAAGCCGCTCGCTTGCTCCGCCCCAAGTTGTTTGAAAAATTCCCCCACCAAGTTTGGTTCTCAGTGTTCCTTGGCCTGCTTGCAGGTCTAACAACGATGTTGGCCAATGCCGCAGGGCCAGTGGTTGCACTCTATCTTCTGGCGGTCAGCTTGCCGAAATGGGAACTGATCGGCACCAGCGCTTGGTTGTTTCTGGTGTTAAACATCCTGAAGCTTCCGTTGAGCTACAACCTGGGTCTCATCACACCCGATACATTGTTGGTGGGCGCCGCACTGGCTCCGATGATCCCACTCGGAATCTTGTCGGGAAAATGGCTGGTCACCCGAGTTTCTCAAACTTGGTTCAACGCGATTCTTCTCGGATTCACCGCGATTGCCGCGATGCGATTGATGGGCTGGTTCTGAACCCAACGTTTCCAAGCCTCGTGCCTCCG